>NZ_QKTN01000006.1:0-163791 GCF_003234515.1 Curtobacterium sp. MCBD17_034
CCCTGGCCCCATGGCCGCATCGTCGCATCGCCGCCTCGCCGCCTCGCCGCCTGGCCGCCTGGCCGCCTGGCCGCCTGGCCGCCTGGCCGCCTGGCCGCCTGCTGGACTACCCGCTCTGGTGCGCCTTCCCGCCTGCGCCCGCCCCACGGACCCGCCTGCGCCCCCACCCTCGGCTCCGCGTCGACAACGCAGGAACGCGACGTCGGGATCGAGCCCCATCGGACGCACCGCGACGGGATCTCCTGAGTTGTCGCCTCTCGGGCGTGCCCTCACCTGCGCCGCTCCGCTGCCCCCATGGGCGCCGCCGCGTCGGCAACTCAGGTGATCGACGCCGGAACCGGCCCGCACCGGGGGCAGCGCAACGAATCTCCTGAGTTGTCACCTCCAGGGCTCCGGATCGCCCCCCACTCGCGGGATTCGCCGCCTCGTTGCTCGCGCTTCCGCGCCGCTCGCCCTCGCCCGCCTCCCGCAAGCGGACAACTCAGGAAATCAATGCCGGTCGCCGCCCACACGGCGGGCAGCGCAACAGTCCTCCTGAATCCTCGGCTGCGCGGGGGCGGGCGGCGGCGGCGGACGGAGGACGGAGGACGGAGGACGGAGGACGGAGGACGGAGGACGGAGGATCTCGCGTGCACCACCAGGTGCGCGCGGACGCCGCGGCATCGCCCGCACGTCCACGTCCACGTCCACGTCCACGTCCACAACGCAGGAGAACCCACGAGCCCACGGGAACGCGGCGGAGCGCGCGACCGATCCTCCTGAGTTGTCGCGTCTCGCGCGCCGGCGGCCCCGGATCCGGATCGACCGCCCGCGGCCCGGACCGACAGTGGGACCGCGCCCGCTCACGTCGACAGCGCAGGAAGCGGCGCACGCCATGGCGACGCCCGGGAGGCCCGGCACCGGTCCTCCTGCATCGTCACCAGAGGAGGGGGACGCTGGCACCGTGCCCACGCTCGGCGGGCCCGACCGGCGTCCCACGCCGTCCTCGCTCGCGTCGACAACGCAGGAAGCTCCAAACGCCATGGCGACGGCCGGGAGGCGCGGGCACCGGTCCTCCTGAATTCTCGCCAGAGGAGGGCGACGGTGAGCGGGGCGGCGCCGCGCCGCGCCCGAGCCGCGCCGCGCCGCGCCCGAGCCACGCCGCGCCGCGCCCGACCTCCGCCGCGCGCGGGCGAGAGCTACGCCGCGACGTGCGCGTTCGCGCGCACCGACGGCAGCCGCCGCCGGTGCAGCACGAGCGACTTCACCTCACGGATCCTGCGGTCGACGCCCCACTTCGTCACGAGGGTGAGCGACTCGCGCACGATGTTCCCGCTCATCTTGGACACGCCGAACTCGCGCTCGGTGAACGTGATGGGCGTCTCGACGACGCGGAGCCCGGCTTCGAGCGCACGCCAGCACAGGTCGACCTGGAAGCAGTACCCGCGCGACGCGATCCCGGTCAGGTCGATGCGCCGGAGCGCGGGGGCGGTGAACACGCGGAACCCGCCGGTGGCGTCGTGCACCGCGATCCCGAGGGCGAGGCGGGAGTACAGGTTGCCACCGCGCGAGAGCAGCGACCGGTGCCAAGGCCAGTTCTCGACCTCGCCGCCGGGGACCCAGCGGGAGCCGAGCACGAGGTCGTTCGTCTCGGACAGCTCGAGCATGTGCGGCAGGTACTCGGGGTGGTGCGAGCCGTCGGCGTCCATCTCCACGAGCCGCTCGTACCCGCGCTCGAGCCCCCAGGCGAAGCCGGCGAGGTAGGCGCCGCCGAGACCGTTCTTCTCGGCCCGGTGCAGCACCCGCACTCGCGGGTCCGCAGCGGCGAGCTCGTCGGCGATGGCGCCGGTGCCGTCGGGCGAGTTGTCGTCCACGACGAGGACGTCGACACGGTCCGATGCCCGCAGCGTGCGCGCGACGATGGCCCGCACGTTGTCCTTCTCGTTGTACGTGGGGATGACGACGAGGGCGTCGTTCATGCGTGATGTCTCCTCGGTGGGCACGAACGGACGATACCGTTCACGCACCGCTCAGTCGTTCGCGAGGTCTGCGAACACGATCAGGTTGTCGACGTAGTGGCCGGTCGCGCGGTCGAACGCGCCGTCGCAGGTGATGAGCCGCAGCTCGGGCGTCGGGGTGGGGCCGTAGACGTCGTTCGTCGGGAACGCGGTCTTCGGCGCTCGTTCGGTGCCGGTGACCGTGAAGTGGATCGTGGTGCCGTCCGACATGCCGACCGCGATGTCGTCTCCGGGGGCGAGTTCGTCGAGCTTGAAGAACACGGCTGCGCTCGTGATCGAGTCGACGTGCCCCGCGATGACCGCCGGTCCGGTGTGCCCGGGGACGACGCCGTCACTGAACCACCCCGCGTCCATCCACTGGGTCGGCGGTTGCAGCGCGCCGGTGGCGTCCTTGTGCAGGTGCTCGAGCGATGCGTCGACACCGATGGACGGGACCTCGACCCGCGTCGGTGTCGCGTCTGCCGCGGTCGTGGGGGCGCGGTTCGCGGTCGGGTCCTGGAGGCCCGGGGCCGCGTTGGTCCCACCGCCGCCGGACGAGCGCGACGAGCCCCAGGACCCGGACGAGCCCGACGCCCCGGACGAGCCCGACGACCCAGCGGACCGCGGCGCACCGGAGGCACCCGCGCCATGCGCGCCCGCCGCAGCCGACGTACCGGTGGCGCTCGGAGCCTCCCGGCCGGCCGCCACCGCGGTGGCGACCCCGGCACTCCCACCGACCACCACGAGCGCGGCGGCGCCGGTCACCCACATCCAGCGGGGCAGGCGGATCACGACGCGCCGCCCGAGCTCGTCGCGCAGCCGCCGAGGACGTCGGAGGTGAGCATCGTCGCGCCGAGCGCGGCCCACGCGTCGCCGTAGTACGTGTGCGTCGTGGCCGCGGTGCGGTCGGCGCGGAGCAGGTCGCGCGACGCCGCGGTGGTCGACCCGGTGGCCTGCTCGCTGGCGGCGCGAGCCGCGTAGGCGAGCGCGCTCGTCGAGTCGGTGACCGCGGTGCCGCCGAGGTCGAGCTGCGCGGCGAGCTGGGTGTTCCGCTGGAGGGTCGGTGCGATCGAGCCGGCGAGCGCCCGGTCCGACGCGGTGCACGACTCGGCGTACCGGAGCGGCATGCGCATCGCGTCCCACCCGTAGACCACGGGGCCGCCGGTGCCGTTCGCGGACGGCATGGGGTCGACGGTGCCGTCCTGGTGGACCTGCGACCAGTCGCTCGGCAACGCCGCGTTCGCCAGGATCGTCCCGGTGACGGCGTGCGAGCCGCGTTCGAGCTGCTCCCATCGCGGGTCGCCGGTGGCCTTCGCGAGGACCGCGAACGCGACGGGTGATGCGTACGACGCGTCGTACGCATACGGCTGGCCTGTCGCGGCCCACGGGCCGGGCAGGAGGATCCGCCCGACGTCGGTCTGGGCGGTCTCACGATCGAGGATCGCCGACGCCATCTGCTTCCCGGCGGTCGTGTACGACGGCCGGTCGAACCGCTCGCCGGCGAGCACGAGGGCGCGTGCGGCGTCGAGGTCAGCGTCGCTCGCCGACTGCTCGTCCGCGGTCCCGCCCGCCGTCGTCCACCGCCAGGCGAGTAGGTGGTCGTCGCCCTGGAGGTGCTGCCTCGTCCACGACCAGATGCTGCGGAACCGCCGCTGGTCACCCGATGCGAGCGCGACGAGCATGCCGTACGCCTGCCCCTCGCTCACGGTGTCGCCGCCCTGGTCGGTCCGGACGACGCGGCCGCCCCGCACGTACCGGTCGAGGAAGTCCTCGCGGAGCGTCGCGGCCGATCGCCGCCCGCCCGGGGCCGAGCCGGACGTTGCGGTGGAGGCCGGTTGCGCCGCCCGCTCGGTGTCCGTCGATCGGCCCGGGGCCGTCGCGACGATCGCGATGCCGATGGTCAACGCGACCGCGACGACGGCCACGAGGGCCGAGGTCATCCACTGTCTCCTCGTCATGCGGTCAGTGGGCCAGCCCGTGGAGGAACCGGATCACCGCGTGTTCGAAGCGCGTGAACGGCCCCTCGGCGGCGGTGCCACCCCCACCGGTCTGGACCCCGCCGACCGGGGCCGAGGCCGTCGCGGCGCTGTCGACGACGGGCACCACCGTGAGCTTGCCGGCGCTGTTGTCGAGGACGAACAGCGTCGAGACGGTGCCGCTGCCGAGGTCGACCGAGGCCGTTCCCCGCTGGCCTCCGCCGGACACGTTCAGGGTCCACTTGCCGGCGTCGACGGTGGCGTACTGCGTCGCGGTGCCGAACCGGGCGTCCTGGGCGACCGTCGTGCCGGTGGAGGTCTTCACGTCGATCTCCTTGGCGTTCGTCGCGGCCTGCACGAGTCGGAGTCGCGCCTGGCCGTCCCCCGGCTTCGTGAGGTCGTCGGCGAACGCCGTGGTGCGCAGCCGCTTGTTCTTGCCGTAGGCGACGACGGTGGTCGGCGAGCCGGCCTTGACGGTGACGTCGGTGGAGATCACCGGCGTCGAGTCCGGCGAGTCCGCCGCCCGCATCGACAGCACGTACGTCCCGGCGGGGAGCTCCTTGTAGGGGCTCACCTGGCCGTACTCGACGTCGTCGAGCTCGAACACCTTGGCCCCGCCGGACAGGTTCGACAGCTGCACGTCGACCCCCTTCGTGTCGGGCGACAGGTGTCCGACGCGGAGCCAGCCGTCGGGCTGGGCGGCGGCGTTCGCGGGGGCGCCGACGCCGACGGTGGCGGCGACGACGACACCGGCGACGGCGCCGGCGATGGTGAGGCGCCGGGCGCGGAGCGTTCGGGTGGGCGTCGTGGTGGTTCGGGTGGACATGAGGGCTCCTCCTGCGGAATCGGGTCCGCGTCGGTTGTCGGCGTCGTGGTGGTGCGGGGGCCAGGGAAGCCCCCGCACCGTCACGGCGTCGAGGTGACGACCGTGGTCGCCGGGTCGATCGCCGAGAAGGTGATCGTCAGGGTGTCACCGGAACGCAGGACGCGCTTCGGTTGGAACGTGCCGGTCATGGCCTGCAGCGTCTTCTGCATGCGCACGGTGGCAGCGGTCGAGGTGCCGTGGACGACGAGTCGGCGGAAGGTCTGGCCGGTCTCGCCGGGGAGCGGCGTGAACGTGTCGAGGCGCACGGTCTGCGCGGCGAGCAGCTGACCGAGCACGAGGATCGCCCGTTGGTCGACCTGGCCCGCGCGCAGCTGACTCGCGGCCTCGTCGGTGGCGTGCAGGCCCGGGTTCCGCGCGAGCTGCGTGCCGAGCGTCTTCCGGACGTCCGCGGCACGGGTGATCTCCGTCCGTGCTGCAGTGTGGCCCTCGGAGTGGATGCGGCGCACGTCGACCTCTTGGTCGCCGGTGCCGAACGAGGCGACGATGCTCGAGTTCGCGATGGCGGCGTGGACGTCCTTCGAGCTCGTGCCGCCGGTGCGCATCGAGTCCGTCGTGACGACGTAGTCCGAGTCGCGCCACCCGTCTGGCGACTGCCGCTCGACCGCGCCGTCGGTGTCGAGCTTGTAGTACCAGATGACGTTGTCGCGGGCGAAGCCGTCGTGGACGAGGTCCACCCACATCGCGTCGTCGACGAGCAGCCGCGAGCTCTTCGGCACGTTGCCGCCGACCCAGTTCTCGGCCTGCTGCATCGGCTTGTCCAGGTCGGCGAGGAAGAACCCGCGGAGCTGCACGGTCCACAGCGGGACGGCCACCACGAGGGCGGCGGCGCACGCGACGAGCCAGGTGAGCCCGACCGCCCGACGAGCGCGGACCCGACGGCGTCCCAGACCCATGACGGCGATCACCGCACGCTCGGCGGTGTACGCCACGAGGACCGCACCGATCGGGATGAGCATGATGACGTACGGGACCGGCAGGTAGCCGTTCGGTCGGAACATCATCGCGAGCAGGAACACCAGGAGCGCGGCGATCGGCCGGACCCGGCGCAGGAACAGCCCGACGACCGCTGCGGCCGAGCCGAACACGATGAACACGGGGTCGAGGTCCCACCACTGGGACACCGCCTTCGACGCCAGGCTCGACGGGTCGAAGATCGATCCGCTCGCGTTCCTGGAGCCGAGCTGGTACGTGATGCCGTCGAGCAGGCTGACCTGACCGGAGCGCGGCAGGAGTTCGCCCTTGACCGCGGCGAGCATGATGTACCCGCCGCCGATGATGGCGAGCACGGCGCCGGCGACGCTCAGTGCGTACCGCCGTGTCGAGGGGTCGGCGCGGCGGATCGCGATCCAGGCGACGAACGGCAACGCGAGCAGGTAGGTCTCCTTGCTCAGCACCGCGACCCCGAGGCACGCGGCCGCCGCGGTGAAACCGGCGAGCTGCTGTCGTCGGCTCAGGGCGAACACGAACGCGGCGATGAGCCACGGCGTCGCGACGTTGTCGATGTACACCGTGCGGTGGTACTGCACGGCGAGCGGGGACAGCGCGAAGAGCAGCCCGGCGACGGTGGCGCCCGCCCGCGACAGCCCGAGCTTGCGTCCGAGGACGAACAGGAGCGCGGCGGACACCACGGCGAAGAACACCATGGCCTCGCGAGCGGCGTCGACCGCGTACGGGTAGCGCAGCCACGCTCCGGTCAGCTGCGTGTACCCGGCGATCTGGATCCAGCCGAGCGGCGGGTGGTCGTACCAGTACGTGTAGTGCGTCAGTTCGCCGAGGTGGCCGATGGCCCAGGCCTGCGCCGTGTAGGTGCCCTCGTCGTCGATGCGCTGCGGGGTCCCGGTCATGTTCCACGCCTGCACCACCGCGGTGATCGCCAGGAGCGGGGCGACCCAGACGAGACTCGCTCCGTGCCGGGCGACCCACGTCGCGATGAGCGACTGGTCACGGAGGGCACGACCGGTCCCGATGCTGCCGGCCGCCGGGGTGTGTGTCGCGCTCGCGGTCATCGGTCGCCTCCTCGGGTGGTGTCCGCGCCGGCCATCGCCAGGACGCCGTGCGAGCTGGTCGGTGCCGCCACGTCCTGGGTCACCGCGGATGCGAAGCCCTGGACGGCGGCGGGACGGTGCTGGTTCGTGTGCTCGGTCTTCTCCCAGGCGTTGAGACCCTGCAGGTGCCGGACGACCGCCCGGACGGCGGCGGCGGCGAGGAAGATCTGGTACGGCACGAGGCCGACGACGAGCTTGACGTAGTCGCGGATGCGGACCTTCTCCTGGTAGATGCGGCCGAACTCGTTGAGCCCGACCACCTCGACGGCCAGGAGCATCAGGGTGGGCGCGACGGGGATGAAGCTGATGAGCGCGATGACCGTCGGCACCTTGACGAACACGATCATGAGGACGCTCAGCGGGATGAGGAGCCCCGTCGCCGCCTGGATGAACGGCATGGTGAGCAGGTACCGGGCGAAGAACCGCTGCTTCGCGCTCGGGAGCTGCTTCCACTCCCCCTTGCCGAGCACCTGCAGGAACCCCTGGTTCCAGCGCGTGCGCTGCTTGAGGAGGGACGCGAAGGTCGGCGGGGTCTCCTCGCGGGTGACCGCCTCCGGGCTGTAGGCGACGACCACCTTGGCGCCGTCGGCGGAGAGCCGCACGCCGAGCTCGCAGTCCTCGGCGAGGCAGCCGGCGTCCCAGCCGTTCGACCAGTCGAGGCGTTCCTTCGTGACGAACACGGTGTTGCCGCCGAGGGGGATGAACTTCGACTCGGCGTGGAAGTGCAGGCGGGACCGGAACCAGAAGTAGTACTCGAGGACGTTCCGCAGGCTCCACCAGCTCGACCGGAAGTTCATGAGCTGCACGCCGCCCTGCACGACGTCGGCGCCGGTCTCCTGGAACCGGGAGTCGACGAGCGTGAGCAGGTGGGGGTACACCTCGTCCTCCGCGTCGAACACGCCCACGACGTCGCCGGTCGCGTACTGCAGGGCGAGGTTCATCGCCTTCGGCTTGTTCTTCGGGGCGGTGTCGTCGACCACGACCCGGATGAGGTCCGGGTGGCGTCGGGCGGCGGCCCGGACGACGGCGTCGGTCTCGGGGTCGTCCTCGCCGACGATCGCGATGATCTCGAAATCGGGGTGGTCCTGCCGGGCGAGCTGGTCGAGCGTCTCGCCCATGACGTCCTGTTCGTGCCGTCCGGGCACCAGGAGCGTGAACCGGTGGGCCGCGGGACGAGGGCTCTGGCTGAAGCTGGTCTGCCGCAGCGCCTCGCGCGACCGCCACGCGTGCAGCATCCACCAGAGGGTCGACAATGCCACCACGGTCAGGAGGATCGACACGGCGATGAGCGCCGAGTACCCGATCCACTCCCCCAGGCTCCACACCGCGTGGTGGGTGGACCCGGAACCGCCGGTCGGCACGGACGTGGTGCCGCGGTTCGGGGTGTCGGTCGCGGGCGCGTCGTGACTCGGCTTCAACAGCGGGCCCGCCGCCGTGATGCGCGAGATCGACGCGAGCGCCGCGACTGCTGTGTCATTCATCAACCGGTGCCTCCTTGATGCGGAAAACGACTGCCTTGTAGGCGACGAAGCGGAAGATCGTGCCGAGCACGAGGCCGACTCCGTTGCCGGCGACGTTGTCGGCGAGGGTCGAGGTGAAACCGAGCAGGTAGTGGGACACGAAGAGGCACCCGGTCGCGATGCCGAGCCCGATGAGGTTCGACAGGACGAACAGGGCACCTTCGCGAGCCGTCTCCCGACGGTTCGCGGTCCGCTGGGACCGGAACGTCAGAAACCGGTTGCCGAGCCACGCGACGAGGGTCGCGACGGCGACGGAGACGATCTTGGCGCCGACGGGCTTGTCGTCGAGCACCGTGGCGCGGAGCAGGTTGTAGACGCCCACGTCGACCACGAAGGACACGCCACCGACCGCTCCGAACGACGCGAGTTCCCGGACGGCCGCGGCCTTCGGGAGGCGCCGACGAACCGAGGGCAGGGGGCGCCGACGCACGGCCGGCGGGAGGCGCACCGCATGGGGACGGGACCGTGGGACGACGGGTACGCCTCCGGTCACCGCCTCCACGAGGACGTCCGCCGTCCCCTGAACGGGTCGCCCCTGGACGGGGGTGGTTGCTCGGGTCATGACACCCATTCGAGGGTGGTCCCCGCGACGGTTTGGGCCGGGTACAGACATGTGCAGGCCATTGCCAGGGCCGCGTCACCCGACGTTCACATCCCCGACACACGCCGGCAGGTCGGCCGGGAGGCCCGGGGCGCCCTCCCGAGCGCCGGATCGGTACCGTTCCGGTAGCGTCCGGAGCATGGAATTCCGATACCTCGGCAACAGCGGACTGAAGATCTCCGAGATCACCTACGGCAACTGGCTCACCCACGGGTCGCAGGTCGAGAACGACGTCGCGACGCAGTGTGTGCGCGCGGCCCTCGACGCCGGCATCACCACGTTCGACACGGCGGACACGTACGCGAACACAGCCGCCGAGACCGTCCTCGGCGAGGCGCTCAAGGGTGAGCGGCGACAGTCCCTCGAGATCTTCACGAAGGTGTACTGGCCGACCGGCCCGAAGGGGCACAACGACGTCGGCCTCTCGCGCAAGCACGTCCTCGAGTCGATCGACGGTTCGCTGCAGCGCCTCCAGACCGACTACGTCGACCTCTACCAGGCGCACCGTTACGACCACGAGACGCCCCTCGAGGAGACCATGCAGGCCTTCGCCGACGTGGTGCGGCAGGGCAAGGCGCTCTACATCGGTGTCTCCGAGTGGACCGCGGACCAGATCCGCGCCGGACACGAGCTCGCCCAGCAGCTCGGGTTCCAGCTCATCGCGAACCAGCCGCAGTACTCGATGCTCTGGCGCGTGATCGAGGGCGAGGTCATCCCGACCTCGAAGCAGCTCGGGCTGTCGCAGATCGTGTTCTCCCCGATCGCCCAGGGTGTGCTGACGGGCAAGTACAAGCCGGGTCAGCCGCTCCCCGAGGGCTCCCGCGCGACGGACGAGAAGGGCGGCGCGCAGATGATCTCGCGCTGGATGCGCGACGACGTGCTCGAGCGCGTCCAGGCCCTGCAGCCGATCGCGGACGACCTCGGCCTGTCGATGGCGCAGCTGTCGATCGCGTGGGTCCTGCAGAACGACAACGTCGCGTCGGCCATCATCGGGGCCTCCCGGCCGCAGCAGGTCGTCGACAACGTCGTCGCGGCGGGGGTGACCCTCGACGCCGAGGCGATGCAGCGCATCGACGACGCCATCGGCTCGATCGCGGAGCGCGACGCGTCGAAGTCGGTCTCCCCGACCTCCCGTCCGGCCTGATCCACGCGGTCGGGTCGCACGGCGACACGCCCGTCCCGACCATTTAGTAGTCGCTACAACCTTTTTCGGCGATCCCGGGTTAGACTGCCGACCGATGCGCTTGCATCGACCAGCGGTCACCGGGCCGCGACGAACGTCCCAGCACCACGAGGAGAACTCCATGGCCATTACCGCCGCCGCCATCCCCGGCTACATCGCCGGCACCTGGAAGCTCGACCCGACCCACTCCGAGGTCAGCTTCTCCGTCCGCCACCTCGCCATCAGCAAGGTCAAGGGCACGTTCCAGACCTTCGACGTGACCGCCGTCACCGCCGAGAACCCGCTCGAGTCGACCATCGAGGCGACCATCGACATCGCCAGCGTCAAGACCGGCCAGGAGGCCCGCGACCAGCACCTCGCGACGAGCGACTTCTTCGCCGCGGACGAGCACCCGCAGATGGTGTTCCGCTCGACGGGCATCCGGGAGCACGGCGACGACCTCCTCATCGACGGCGAGCTCACCCTCCGCGGCGTCACCAAGCCCGTCACGCTGAAGACCGAGCTCGGCGGCATCACCACCGACGGCTACGGCCAGACCAAGCTCGGCGCCGAGGCCACCACGAAGATCGACCGCACCGAGTTCGGCGTGAACTGGAACGCGGCGCTCGAGGCCGGCGGGTTCACCCTCGGCAACGACGTCACGATCACCCTCGACATCCAGCTCGTCCTCCAGGCGGCCTGAGTCACCTCCCTCGGGGCCGCAGGCCCACCGGGACACGGAGCCCCGACGCGTGCGCGCGCCGGGGCTCCGCCGCGTCCGGGTCCGGGTCCGGGTCCGAGTCCGTTCCGGGTCCGAGTCCGTTCCGGGTCCAGGTCCGGGTCCGTGCGGGACGGGAGACTTGCGGCGGCCCTGCTGCGTCCCTCCAAGCAGCGCACGCCTGGACCGTCGACGCAACGCGGGCGCCGCTCCCATCCCGCCGCGGATGCGGGCCCCGCTCCGCCGCCGACAACTCAGGACGGAAGGCAGGGGACGGAGCCGCCACGCCCCTCCCGGCCGAGAATTCCTGAGTCATCGACCGGACGGGGATCTGCTGGACACGCTCTCGCTGCACCGCTGCCCACCCGCGCGCGCACGCTGCACCTCCTCCGAACCGTCGGCGGCACTCCGCGGCCCTCCCCCACCGGCATGCGGGCAGCCTGGTGACAACGCAGGACAGGAGGTCCGCGGCAGCCCTGACCCGTCCCTCCCGACCGCGTGTTCCTGATCTGTCGACGCGACATGGACGGCGGCCCGCATCGCGCACGCGGGTGCGAGGCGCGCAGGAGCGCACCAGCGCGAGCGCGCGAGCGCGCGAGCGAGTGCACCAGCGCGAGCGCGCGAGCGAGTGCACCAGCGCGCCGGCTCGCCGGCGCCCACGGCGAACCACCGACGCCACCGCATCCGCGCACACGCACCGCATCCGCGCACACCCACCGCACCCCCGCCACCCACCGCACCCACTGCACGAGTAGCGTGGTGACGCCCGACCAGCAGGACGCGCCCGGGCCGAGACCGCGGGGAACACGCCGCCCGCCGGGCACGTTGCCCCGCAGGCACCGCATCCCGCACCAGGACCCGAGACAGGAGCCCGACCATGGCCTTCGACTGGATCACCCTGCAGGCGCTCGCGGCAGCCGAGTTCGGCCGTCGCCTCGAGCAGGTCACCGACTGGGACGCGCCGACGCCCGACACCGAGTGGTCGACGCGCGACCTCGTCACCCACGTCATCGACGAGCAGCGGTGGATCCCACACCTGCTCGCCGGCCACGACCACGAACAGGCCCACGACGAGCTCGAGCCGATCGGCGAGGACCTCGTCGCCGCGTGGACCCGGTTCTCCGCCGCCGCGACGGAGGCCTGGCGGAACGCGCCCGACGACACCCCCGTACACCTGGCGACGGACACGGTGCCCGCCGCGGAGTACCTCGCCGAGCAGACCTCCGACATCACGATCCACACGTGGGACCTCGCCCGCGCCACGCATTCGGACGAGCACCTGCCGCTCGAACTCGTCGAGGCCGTGTGGACCGTCTTCGAACCCCAGATCGACTCGCTCGCCGCGAGCGGTCTCTACGACGCACCAATCCAGGTCGACGACGACGCCCCGCTGCAGACGCGGCTGCTCGCCGTCACCGGCCGCGACGAGAGGATCACCGCATGAAGACCGTCCGACTGGGCAACTCGGGACTCGAGATCAGCGCCGTCGTGCTCGGCATGATGAGCTACGGGGACCCCGCCAGGGGTTCGCACGAGTGGAGCGTCGGCCTCGACGACGCCCGCCCGTTCATCCGCCGCGCGTAC
Source organism: Curtobacterium sp. MCBD17_034 (assembly GCF_003234515.1). Classification (NCBI taxonomy): domain Bacteria; kingdom Bacillati; phylum Actinomycetota; class Actinomycetes; order Micrococcales; family Microbacteriaceae; genus Curtobacterium; species Curtobacterium sp. MCBD17_034. The sequence goes on from NZ_QKTN01000006.1 coordinate 12,469, forward strand.
GAAGCGGGCATCACGACGTTCGACACCGCGAACGTGTACTCCCTCGGCTCGAGCGAGGAGATCACGGGCACCGTCCTCAAGGAGCTCGCTCCGCGCGAGGAGGTCGTGATCGCCACCAAGGTGTTCAACCGCATGCGCGAGGGCCGCAACGGCGCCGGCCTGAGCCGGGTGTCGATCATGCACGAGATCGACGCCTCGCTGCAGCGGCTCGGCACCGACTACGTCGACCTCTACCAGATCCACCGCTTCGACCCGAACACGCCGATCGAGGAGACGATGGAGGCCCTGCACGACGTCGTCAAGTCCGGCAAGGCACGGTACATCGGCGCCTCGAGCATGTGGGCGTGGCAGTTCGCCGAGATGCAGCACGTCGCCGAGCGGCACGGCTGGACGAAGTTCGTGTCGATGCAGGACCAGGTGAACCTGCTCGAGCGCGAGGAGGAGCGCGAGATGCTCCCCTTCTGCGAGGCCACCGGCGTCGGCGTGATCCCGTGGAGCCCCCTGGCCCGCGGCAAGGTCACCCGCCCCTGGGGTGAGGGCGGCACGAAGCGCGAGGGCACGGACGAGTTCGGCAAGACGCTCTACAAGCAGGGCGAGGAGTCGAACAAGGCGATCGTCGACGCGGTCGCCGCGATCGCGTCGGAGCGCGGGGTCACCATGGCACAGGTCGCGCTCGCCTGGGTGGCCGGCAAGTCCTCGATCACGGCCCCGATCATCGGTGCGACCAAGGAGCACCACATCGACGACGCCGTCGCGGGCGTGGAGCTCGAGCTCACCACCGACGAGATCGCTCGGCTCGAGGAGCCCTACACGCCCCGGTACCCCTCCGGGTTCTGAGCGTCCGTCGCGGTCGTGGGCCGCGCCTCCAGGCCGTCCGGTCGGGAGGCGCGGCCCGCGTCCGTCAGGCCGACGCGCGCCTCCAGGCCGTCCGGTCGGGAGGCGCGGCCCACGTCCGTCAGGCCGCCTGCTGTTCCGCGCGGAGCCGGTCGACGCGTGCCAGGGCGACCCGCTCGGTACCGCTCCGCCCACCGAGCACCCTGCCGATGCCGTCGAGCACGAGCCGCGTCGAGGCGATCGCCGGTGCGGGCAGCGGTCCGACGCCCGGCGCCCGGAGGCCGAGGAGCTTCCGGTGCCGCGGGTCGAGCGACGCCACCGCGCCGTCGAACAGCACGCGGTACCCGGGCCGGAGCATCCGGGACAGGGGCGGGTTCCGGATGAACGAGACGACCTCGTGCGTGCGGTCCGTGACGGCGAGGTCCCCGCGGTCGAGGTACCCGTCGAGCTGGGCGCGCAGTTCCTCGTCGGACTCCGGCGGCCCGTCCACGCGCATGAGTCGCCCTGCCGTCGCCCACTCGCGCACGTAGGCGTCGGCGCCGCCGGGGATGCGCTCGCCCCAGAGCTCGGCCGTCCGCAGGAACGAGTCCGCGAACGCCAGGTGCACCCAGCGGAGGAGGTCCGGGTCGTTCGCGCTGTAGGGACGGGTGACGCCGTGGGCGTCCGTGAACTCGCCTCGGACCCGCTCGTGCAGCCGGAGGACCCACTCGCTCGCGGCCGTCGCCGTCGCGGTGTCGCCGTGCGAGACGGTGTAGATCCAGCGGATGGTGCCCGCGAGCCGGCCGAAGGGGTCCTCGCGGTAGCGGGAGTGGTCGGCGACCCCGGCGAGCGCCCCCGGGTGCAGCGCCTGCACGAGGAGCGCCCGCACGCCCGCGACGATGGTGGACATGCCGCCGTGCACCGCCCACGTCGCGGAGTCGGGGCCGAAGAAGCCCTCGTCGGTGCCGTGCTCGAGATCGCCGATCCACTGGGGCCGCTCGGTGGCGCTGCCCGTGAACGTGGCGTTGAGGCGATCGCGCATCGCCGTGGCCAGGGAAACCATGCAGGGATCGTCCCTCGCACGCCGGGGAGTCGCCTGAGCGCGGGCATCGGGCCGCCTCTAGGGTGAACGGGTGAGCACCGACACGCCACGGCCTTGGCAGCGCAGCTACGCCCCTGGAGTCCCGTTCGACATCGACGAGCCCACCGGGTCGTTGCTCGACCTCGTCGAGGGCTCCGCGGCCCGCTACCCGCGCAACGTCGCCCTCGAGTTCTTCGGCGCGACGACGACGTACCGGGAACTGCAGGCGCAGATCGAGCGCGCGGCCCACGGACTGCAGCAGCTCGGGGTCGGAGCGGGCGACCGCGTCGCCATCGTCCTGCCGAACTGCCCGCAGCACGTCGTCGCGTTCTACGCGGTGCTCCGGCTCGGCGCGATCGTCGTGGAGCACAACCCGCTCTACACGCCGCGGGAACTCCGGCACCAGTTCGAGGACCACGGCGCCAAGGTGGCGATCGCGTGGGACAAGGCGGTGGCGACGCTCCAGGACTTCCCGATCGACCTGGCGCTCGACGCGATCGTCTCGGTCGACATGACGCGTGCGATGCCCCGGTCCACCCGGGCGGCGCTCGCGCTCCCCGTCGCGAAGGCGCGCGAGTCCCGTGCGAAGCTGACGACGAAGGTCCGCGGGACGACGCGCTGGGAGTCGCTCGTCGACGGCCGCCGGCTCTCCCGGAGGCACCCCCGCCCGGCGACCACCGACACGGCGCTCATCCAGTACACGTCCGGCACGATGGGGAACCCGAAGGGCGCGGTCCTGACGCACCGGAACCTCCTGGCGAACGCGGCGCAGGCGCGGGCGTGGATCCCCCAGATCAAGCCCGGTGACAGCGTCGTCTACGCGATCCTGCCGATGTTCCACGCCTACGGCCTGACGCTCTGCCTGACGTTCGCGATGAGCATGGCGTCGCGGCTCGTGCTGTTCCCCGCGTTCGATCCGCAGCTCGTGCTCGCCGCGATGAAGCGCCATCCGCCGACGTTCCTGCCCGCGGTACCGCCGATCTACGCCCGACTCGAGCACGCCGCTGGCAAGAAGGTCTCGCTGCGGGGCATCGAGATCGGCATCTCGGGTGCCATGCCGCTCTCGCAGGCCGTCATCGAGCCGTGGGAGGCCAAGACCGGCGGCGTCCTGGTCGAGGGCTACGGCCTGTCCGAGACGTCCCCCGTCATCATGGCGAACCCGGTCTCCGACGCTCGGCGTCTCGGCACGATCGGCCTCCCGTTCCCGTCGACCGACATCCGCGTCGGCGACCCGGACGACCCCTCGAAGGACGTCCCGGTCGGGCAGCCGGGCGAGCTGCTCGTCAAGGGTCCGCAGGTGTTCCAGGGCTACTGGGGGCGCGCAGACGCCACGGACGAGGCGTTCACGGCCGACGGCTGGTTCCGCACGGGTGACATCGTCTCGATCGACGAGGACGGCTTCGTGTCGATCGTCGACCGCCTCAAGGAACTCATCATCACGGGCGGCTTCAACGTCTCGCCGTCCGAGGTCGAGGACACGCTCATCCGCTCCCCCCTGGTCCGCGAGGTCGCCGTCGTCGGCATCACCACGGGCGGCAACGAGCAGGTCGTGGCGGCGGTCGTGCCCACCGACCCCGCCACGTTCTCGGCCGACGCGCTCCGTGAGTACGCCCGGGAGCACCTCGCCCCGTACAAGGTGCCGCGTCGCGTCGTGGTGGTCGAGGACCTGCCCCGCTCGATGATCGGCAAGGTGCTCCGGCGCAAGGTGCGGGACCGCATCACCGGCGCGGACGCGTAGCGGCGGCGTCGCGCGGCCCGGTGGCGCTGCCCGGCGGCGTCGCGCGGTCCATTGGCGCTGCCCGTGGTACGGCCGTCGCGCGCGGATTCCGGGAGCCAGCAGCTGCCAGGCAGACAATTCAGGAAAACGACGCCGGGAGGGACGCCACAGGCCCGCCACCCTACCTGTTCTCCTGAGTTGTCCGCCTCCGGCGACGAGACGTACCGCGCCCTGCGCGTCCACGACGTACCGGGCGCACGCCGCACCTCCCGACGGCTGGCGGACGACGAATCAGGAACGGGCGCCGGGAGGGACGCCACGGGCCCGCCACCCGACCCGCTTTCCTGAACCGACGTCCCCGCGCGGTAGCCGCTGCTGCCGCCGCCGGCGACAAGTCAGGAAGTGGGCATCGCGAGGGGCGCTGCGGAGCCACCAACGGGCTCGCATTCCTGATTTGGCCACACCATGGCGACGGACGCGCCGGGCCCGCCACGTCCCCACCTCCCGACTTGCGCCGACCTGCCCAGCCCGCGCCGCGCCGCGCCGCGGACGACGGATCAGGAACACGACACCGGGAGGGACGCCGCGGCACCGCCGGCCGCTCGCGTTCCTGAATCGGCCACCCATGACGACGGCCGCACCGCGCCCGCCTCACCCCCATCGACGACGCGCGCCGACCAGCCGACCCCGACCCGCGCCTCCCGGCTCCGGCACCAGCCCTGGCCGCGGCACCTCCCGGCTCTGGCCGCGGCACTGCCCGGCACCGGCACCAGCCCTGGCCGCGGCACAGCCCGGCCCTGGCCGCGGCACTGCCCGGCGCCGGCCGCGGCACAGCCCGGCACCAGCCCTGGCCGCGGCACTGCCCGGCGCCGGCCGCGGCGCACCCGCGGCCCGCCGCGGCCCGCCCCGGCCTGCCGCGGCCTCCGCCCCAACACAGCGCCGGCAGGTGACAGATCAGGAACACGGGCCCGGGAGGCACGCCACGAGCGCGCCACCGGGCCCGCTTTCCTGAATTGCGCACCGCGGGCGATGGTGAGCACCCGCGCTGCGCCTCAGGACACGTGGACGACGGGACGGCGGGCGACGTCCGGCTCGGCCTCGCGGAGCACCTCGCGCGTGACCGGTGCGACCTCGCCTGCGCCGGTGAACAGGAAGCGCACCATGTTGCGGATGGGGCTGCCCTCGGTCCACGCGAAGTAGATGCTCGGCACGACGCCGGTGAGGTCGCGGACGGCGAGGAGCGTCGACGCGATCGTGTTGGGAACGGTGCCCGAGCGCACACGGAGGATCCGGAAGCCGTGCTTGACGACGCCCTCGATCTTGAGGTCCTCCTCGAAGTCCGACGAGTCCGCCGGGTACACCTCGAGGAAGATCGTCGGGACGCGCGCGGGGATGCCGCTCGACCGACGCTCGATCTTGCCCTTGGTCCGGTACTCCTCGGCGCTCCCGTCGTCCGGCTCGTTCGCGATGATGCACACCTGCCCGAACTGGTCGGCATCGGCCACGACGAACTGCTGCGCGACGGCGTCGAGCTCGATCGACGATGCCCGGAGCTCGAACGACCGGCGCACCCGCGAGAGCAGCGACACGACGACGATCGCCAGGATGAACACCGCCGCGATCCGCACGCCGTCGGGGCGTTCGATGACGTTCGCCACGGTGGTGTAGCCGAACACGAGCGTGATGACGCCGAACGCGATGGTCCGGCCCCGCTGCCGCTTCCGCCGTGCCGACAGGGTCACGGCGACCGATGCGCTCGTGATGAGCACGAGCACCCCCGTGGCGTAGGCACCACCCTGGGCGTCGACGTCCGCCTTGAAGATCAGGGTGATGGCGAACGCGATGAGCGTGAAGATGAGCACGAGCGGCCGGACGGCTCGCGCCCATTGCGGCGCCATCCCGTAGCGCGGCAGGAACCGCGGAACGAGGTTGAGCAGGCCCGCCATCGCGCTCGCGCCCGCGAACCACAGGATCGCGATGGTGGAGGCGTCGTACACGCTCCCGAAGACGCTCCCCAGGTACTCGTGGGCCAGGAAGGCGAGCGCTCGGCCGTTGGCCTCACCACCCGGCTGGAACTCCTTCTGCGGGATGAGGAACGTGGTGACGACGCTCGACAGGATGAGGAACGAGCTCATGATGAGCGCGGCAGTGGTGAGGAGGCGCCGGGTCCCCCGGATCCGCCCCTCCGGACGCTTCCCCGGCACGTCACCGTTCCCGCCGTCGACCTGCGGCATGACCGACACCCCGGTCTCGAACCCGGACAGACCGAGCGCGAGCTTCGGGAACACGAGCAACGCGATCCCGATCATCGCGAGTGGATCGGCGTGCTGCGCGGTCAGTCCCGACCACCAGTCGGTCGCCAGGGAGGGACGGCTCACCACGTGCACGAGCGCCACGGCGACGACGACGAGGTTGAGGACGAGGTACACGGACACGAGCACCACGGCGATGCCGATGGCCTCGCGGAATCCGCGGAGGAACACGACGCCGAGCAGGGCGATGAGTGCGAGCGTCAGGGGCACGGGGATGTCGGTGAACCAGTGCGGCGTGTACGGGTTCTCGGCGAGGTGCGCCGTGGCGTCCGCCGCCGACAGCGTGATCGTGATCATGAAGTCCGTCACGGCGAACCCGAGCAGGACGAGGACGAGGAGCTTGCCCGCCCACCACGGCAGGAGCTTCTCGAGCATGGCGATCGACCCGGCGCCGCGGAAGCTGTCCTGCGCGACCCGTCGGTACACCGGGAGCGCGCCGAACAGCGTGACGAGCACGAGCACCACCGTCGCGATCGGCGACAGGAGGCCCGCGGCGAGCGCCGCGATGGCCGGCTGGTACCCCAGGGTGGAGAAGTAGTCGACGCCCGTGAGGCACATCACGCGCCACCACGAGTGGGTGCGCTCCACCTCGACCTGGTGCGGGCCCTCGTGGGCGCCCGAGCTCTCGGCGCCCTGCAACATCCAGCGCCGCAGGCGGGTGCTCCGGTCGAGCCGCGGCTCGGTGGCGTCGTGGTCCGCTGCTCCGGGACCCGGCAGGGAGGGGCGGGGGTCGGTCGTCGTCATGGCGCGAGCAGCCTATTCTGCGGGCGGTGTCTCCGCCTGGGGAAGCGCAGCGACCTACCGCTTGCTGATCGAGGCGTACTTCCGCACGCTCCAGGGGACGAACACGACGAGCAGCACCACGATACCGACGAGCACCGTGGCGACCGGGTGCTGCATGGTCCAGACGTCGGGGACGGGGCTGCTCCCCACGTTGCCGAACAGTTGCCGGACGGCCTGCACGAGCGACGACACCGGGTTCCACTCGGCGAACACCCGCAGCACCAGCGGCAGGGTGTCGCTCGGCACGAACGCGTTCGAGATGAACGTGATGGGGAACAGGATCATGAAGGAGGCGTTGTTGATCACCTCGGGCGACCGGACGCTCATGCCGAGCAGCGCCATCACCCAGCTGAAGGCGTAGCTGAACGCGAGGAGCAGGACGAGGCCGGCGACGAACTCCCCCGGCGACGAGTGCACCCGCCAGCCGACCGCCAGGCCCGTGAGCATCATGATCAGGACCGAGATCCCGTTGAGGACGAGGTCCCCGTTGGTCCGCCCGACGAGCACGGCGGACGGACTCATCGGCAGGGTCCGGAACCGGTCGATGATCCCCTCCTTCAGGTCCTGGGCCATGCTGTAGCCCGAGAACGTGGCGCCGAACACCACGGTCTGCGCGAAGATCCCGGCCATGAGGAACTGCGTGTAGTCGGTACCACGCACGGCGATCGCCCCGCCGTACACCTGGCTGAACAGCAACACGAACATGATCGGCTGCAGCACCGCGAACACGAGCATGTCCGGGGAGCGGCGGATCTTGAGGAGGTTGCGCCGGGTCACGGTCCAGCCGTCGTTGCACCATCCCGCGACGCGACCGTCGCGTACGACGGGGAGCTGCGCGGTCGCGGTCATCGCCGTGCCGTCCTCGACGAGGCCGGGATCTCCGGCGTCGACGCCGCACGGTCCTCCGGCCCGGGAGGCCCGGTCACCGTGGTCGCGTCCGTCGCGGTGGTCGGGTCCCCGGCGTCGGCATCGGGTTCCGTCGTCGCGGCGTGCCCGGTGAGGCGCAGGAACACGTCGTCGAGCGTGGGGCGTCGCATCCCGGCGTCGTGGAGGTCCACCCCCGCCTCGGCGAGCTCGGCCAGGGCCGCGCGGAGCGCCGACGGGCCCGACCGCACGGCGACCGAGAGGGTCCGACCGTCCCCACCGATCTCGACGGATCCGTCCCCGTGCCGCTCGAGCACTGTCGCCGCGGCCGCCCGGTCGTCCGCCGACACGAGCGTGACCACCACGCGGTGCCCGCCCACACGGCTCTTCAACTCGTCCGCCGTCCCCTGGGCGATCACCCGGCCGCCGTCGATCACGGCGATGTCGTCGGCGAGCCGGTCCGCTTCCTCCAAGTACTGCGTCGTCAGGAGCACCGTGGTGCCCTCGGCGACGAGGCCCTCGATGACGTCCCAGAGCCCGAGGCGGCTCCGCGGGTCGAGGCCGGTCGTCGGCTCGTCGAGGAACAGCACCGGGGGCTTCGCCACGAGCGCGCCGGCGAGGTCGATCCGCCGGCGCATCCCGCCCGAGAACCCCTTGACGGGCCGGTCGCCCGCCTCGGTCAACCCGAACGCCTCGATGAGCTCCCGCGCACGACGACGCGAAGCCGACCGCCCCAGGTGGTACAGCCGCCCGATCATGTCGAGGTTCTCGAACCCCGTCAGGTTCTCGTCCACGGCCGCGTACTGACCCGACACCCCGATGCGCCGTCGGATGCGCTGGGGCTCCGCGACGACATCGGTCCCCGAGATCGTCGCGCGTCCGGAGTCCGGGCGCGTGAGGGTCGTCAGGACCTTGACGGCGGTCGTCTTGCCCGCGCCGTTCGGACCGAGCAACGCGGTGACACTGCCCTCGGGGACGGCGAGGTCGAGCCCCGCCAGGGCATGGACCGGCCCGGTCTTCGCGCGGTAGGTCTTCGTCAGCCCGACGGCTTCGATGAACGGCACGGCGACTCCTTCGACGCGTGTTCCCGGTGTTCCTCGTGTGCGGCCGCGCGACCGGTGCGGCCGATGACCTCAGACGTCGAACCCGCCGAGGTCCTGGTCGAATCCTCCACCCCAGTCGGACCCTGCGTCGAGGCCCGATCCGGAGTCCCACCCCGCGGCCTCGTAGCCGCCGCCGTCCGCGCCGACGTCGGTGCCGTCCGCCCCGCTGCCATCATCCCCGCTGCCGTCGCCCCCGCCGCCGTCGCCCCCGCGGCCACCGTCGTCACCACTGCCGTCACCCCCGTCGTCCGCCCCACTCGCGTCGACCGGCTCACCGAACATGCCGGGCTCGGGCAGGAAGGCGCTCATGATCGTCGACCCGATGACGTAGCCCGCGACGGAGCCGAGGAGCGAGGCACCGAGCATGCTCCCGAAACCGGACCCGGACCTCCCGTACCCGCCGAACCCGCCGAATCCGCTCGCACCGCCGTACGCGCCGCGACCCCCGTACCCGCCGCCCCAACCGCCGAGCGACCGCTCGAGGGTCCCCGGTTGCCGGATCTCCGACCGCGTCGCGGCCTGCGCGAGTGAGCGGGAGTCGTCGGCGCGAGGAGCCTCACCGGCGGGCGCGGTGCGCGACAACTCATCGAACACCATGCGTCGCTGCTCGGGTGTCAACCGGGCGAAGGCCTCGGCGTGGACGTCCTCGATGCGCTCGGGCGGCGCCGTACGCAGGAGGTAGCGGTAGCGCTCCGCCGCGAGTTCGTCCTCGCTCGGGGGCGTCGACGATCCCGCGGAGGCGGTACGCGCAGCACCCGGCGGCACGTCGTACGACTGCTGACCGTAGCGGTAGCCCGCGGCGGACTGCTGCCCGTACGGGTCGGCGTTCGTCGGCCATGCCTGTCGGCCACCGCCCGGCTGCGATCGGTCCTCGCGCCCGAGCAGTCGATCGAGGAATCCCATGGTGTGCCTTCCGTTCGTGTGACGCCGAGCAGAGCCCGTCGGGGCGTCCGACACTACGGCGACGGCCGCCGTGTCCGCTGTACACGTGCTCAGAGTCGACCGGAGAGCGCTGGGAGCATGCTGGGAACCGGCGACGGCCTCGCGCCGCCGTGTAAAGAGCGTGTGACGAACCGGCCATCACGACCCCGGCCGGCCGCGGGCGCTCGTAGGCTTCCTCAGTGACCACCACTGCACCGTCCCCCGTGCACGCCCGCCCGAGCCGCGTCGAACCCGGCGGCATCGAGGCCATCCCCGCTTCCGCCCGTCACGGCTCCCCGTGGCAGCTCGCGGCCACCTGGACCGCGCCGAACCTCGAGTTCGCCACGATCTACGTCGGCGTCATCGCGGTGCTGTTCTTCGGGCTCGACTTCCGCTGGGCGATGATCGCCCTCATCCTCGGCAACGCACTCGGGTCGCTGACACAGGGCATCCTGTCGACGTGGGGGCCGCGTGAGGGTCTCGCACAGCTCGTGCTGAGCCGCACCGCGTTCGGGTTCCTCGGCAACATCCTGCCGGCGGGCATCAACACGATCATGGCCGGCCTGGGCTGGTTCGCCACGAACTCGGTCTCCGGCGCGCTGGCGCTGTCGACCCTCACCGGCATGAGCACGTGGCTCGCGCTGATCATCGTCGTGGTGCTCGAGGTCGCCGTGGCGTTCGTCGGCCACGACCTCGTGCAGGTGTTCGAGCGCTACGCGTCGTACATCCTCGGGATCATCTTCCTCATCGCGACGATCGTGATCTTCTCCCACGCCCACCTCGAGTACACCCCGAAGGGCGGGGGTTACTCCTTCGCCGGCTTCACCCTCACCGTGAGCGCGGCGTTCGGTTACGCCGCCGGCTGGAACCCCTACGCGTCCGACTACACCCGGTACCTGCCCGCCAGCGCGTCCCGCCGCACCGCCGGCTGGGCCGCGGGCATCGGCGACTTCGTGTCGTGCACCGTCCTCATGGCGGCGGGCGCGGCAGCCGTCACCATCGGTGGGTTCGACCCGGGCGACCCGACCGGGTCGTTCACGTCGAGCCTCCCGGTCGTGATCCGCGACCTGACGCTCATCGCGATCGCCGTCGGCGCCATCGCCGCCAACTCGCTCAACATCTACTCCGGCGCGATGTCGTTCCTCGCCGCGGGCGTTCGCATCCGGTTCGGACTGCGTCGGGCCATCGTCGCCGTCGGGTTCGGCATCATCGGGTTCTTCGTCGCGCTCTGGGCCCTGCCCGACGCCGGCGAGAAGTACGAGAACTTCCTCCTCGTCATCGCCTACTGGATCGCGCCGTGGCTCGGGGTCGTGTTCGCGGACCGGATCCTGCGTCGCGGCACGTCCATCGCGCAGTTCATCCCCGACCGCGTCCGGTACCGCAACTGGGCGGGCATCACCGCGTTCCTCATCGGCGGCGTGCTGTCCGTGTGGTTGTTCTCGAACCAGACGTTCTACGAAGGTCCCGTCGCCAAGGCGACCCCGGTCGGCGACCTCACCCCGCTCGTCGGGTTCGTCGTCGCGTTCGTGGCGTACTTCCTGCTGTTCCGCGTCGCGAAGCCGGCCGTCGGCGGTCCGCTCGCCGAGGCGCCCGACACCGTCATCGGCGTCGACGGCGCGGACGACGTCGCATGACCGACGTCGAGGAGCCGGCCGAGTCGCGGGAGCCGGCCGAGCCGCAGGAGCCGACCGTGCGGCATCCCGGTGGTGATCCCAGGGACCCGGTGACGGGCCTCCCGGCCGAGGGAGCGAGCGGCGACGCGGCCCCGTCGGCGGTCCCCGGTGGATCGGTGCAGGACGCGGCAGCGGCGTCCGGCCTCGGTGCCGTGGCGGATGACCCGGCCACCGCGGTGGGCCCGGAACCGGTCGGCGCCGGGCCGCGCTTCACGACCGCCGAGGAGCAGCTGGCCGTCGCCCGCGCCGAGGCGGAGCAGGGGCTCGTCGAGGGTGGGATCCCGATCGGTGCCGCGCTGTTCGCCGCCGACGGCACCCTGCTCGGCAGCGGCCACAACCGGCGCGTGCAGGACGACGACGCGTCGATGCACGCCGAGACGAACGCGTTCCGCAACGCCGGACGGCAGCCCGGCTACTCGGGCACGACGATGGTCACGACCCTGTCGCCCTGCTGGTACTGCTCGGGCCTCGTCAAGCAGTTCGGCATCTCCCGCGTCGTGATCGGTGAGGCGGAGACGTTCTCCGGCGGTCACGACTGGCTGCGGGAGCAGGGCGTCGAGGTCACGATCCTGGACGACCCGGACCTCGTCGCCATGATGCGCACGTTCATCGCCGAGGAGCCGACGCTCTGGAACGAGGACATCGGGGTCGAGTAGCGGCGGCCCGCGGACGCGGGCGTTGTCGCGCCCCGACGTGGGCGCGGCGGGCGAGCGCGTGGGCGGCGGGCGCGGGTACGCGCGGCGGCAGGCGCCAGGCGCGAGGCGGCAGGCGCGGGCGCGCGGCGGCAGGCGGGCGGCGGGCGCGGGCGCGGTCCCGAGAGGACGGCTTGCGTCCCCCCGTCCGTTCCAGGCCGCACCGGTGTCCCCCACCCTGCCCGTACCGGCGCGGTCGACAACGCAGGAACACCGAGCCGGGAGTCACGGCACACCCCCACCACGCACCAGGACTCCTGAATTGTCACCCCCGGCCCTGGAGGCCCCACCTCCGCCGCCACGGCCGCACAGCCGCGAGTCCCAGCTCCGGCCCAGAACCTCGCGGCCGAGGCCGCGCCTCGCGTGAAGGTCGCGCCTCGCGCACGGAGTCCACCTCGCTCCGCGTCAGACCCCACCGGTCGACAACGCAGGAACACCGAGCCGGGAGGCACGGCACACCCCCGCCGCGCACCAGGACTCCTGAATTGTCACCCCCGCCCTGGAGGCCCCACCTCCGCCGCCACGGCCGCACAGCCGCGAATCCCAGCCCCGGCCCAGAACCTCGCGGCGGAAACCGCGCCTCGCCTGCAACTCGCGCCTCGCGCACGGAGTCCACCTCGCTCCGCGTCAGACCCCACCGGTCGACAACGCAGGAACACCGAGCCGGGAGGCACGGCACACCCCCACCACGCACCAGGACTCCTGAATTGTCACCGCTGGTCACTCGTCACCGCGCTGGTTCTGGGGGCGCCGCTGGTGCGGGGGCGACGCCGCTGGTCAGCGGTCGCCGCTGGTGCGGGGCGCGGCGCCGCTGGTGCGGGGCGCGGCGCCGCTGGTGCGGGGCGCGGCGCCGCTGGTGCGGGGCGCGGCGCCGCTGGTGCGGGGCGCGGCGCCGCTGGTCATCGGGCGCCGGCAGGCGGACCGCCGCGCCGCGCCGCACCGCATCGCGGACAGCTCACGCTGCGAGCCGCCGCCGACGCGCCGTGAATCGCCGCTCAGGCGTGCGCGATGGCCACGCCACGGCGCTCGCCCCGCCGCACGATCGGCCCGAAGATCGCGCGCCAGCCGAGCAGGAACACCCCGAGGACCACACTGGCCACGATGAAGAACGACACGGGCAACGGATTTCCGTGCTCGACGCCCTGCCCCGCGGTGACCCGGATCGCCATGCCGACGAGCACGGTGAGGATCCAGGCCACGACACCGGTCGGCCACAGCGCCAGCGGCCGGGACCACGCCCCGCTCGTGACGTAGGCGATCGCCCAGCCCGCGAGGAACGGGTAGGCCGTGATCCACAGCGTCACGGGCGTGGCCCCCTCGCCGTGCGAGAGCCGTCCGATGAGCGCGAAGACGACGACGAGGACGACGTCGATCACGGCCGCGAGCCAGCCGAAGGTGCGTGTGGTCACGAAGCCATTGTCGCGCACCGACTCGTGCACCGACACCGAGCGGCGGTCGGCACCCCGATCCGTGCCGGCCCGATGACAGCCACGATCAGAACAGGCCGCCGCGCGGGGGCGTGCCCGGCACGTCGAGCCCGCGGAACATGTCGGACACCAGGGCCTCGATCTGCGGTTCCACCAGGCGCTCGATGGCCTCGGCGATGCGGTCGCGGTGTTCCACGAGCGCGAGGCACACCGCCGTCCCGGTGGCCCGAGCGCACTCGTCCGACAGCGCGATCTCGTGGTGCAGCGCGGCCTTGGCCTCGTCCGACAGCGGTTCCCGTGGCGACGTCGCCTGGGCCCCGGTGCCGGTGAGTTCGGCGAGCGTGAACAGGAACGGCGAGCCGGGCTCGGGTTCCGGGTCGACGTCGAGACCCTGGAACTCCGGCGACAGTCCGTCGGCCGGCTGGTACCCCGCGGACCCCTTCCGTGCGTCGGAGCGGTCGAGTTCACGCTTGAGCAGCGGCAGGTTCTTGGCCGTGTAGTCGTCCACGGCGTCGTCGATGATGGTCGAGACCCGACCGATCAGCGCGTGCTGGACCGGATGCGGCACGTCCGGACCGAACCCCGCCGCGGTCGCGATCGGGGACCCCACGCAGCGCCGGCAGATGCGCGTCCGTGGCCGGGCCGACCCGATCTGCCACCGCGGCAACCAGCGGAGCCAGACGTCGACCGCGGTCCGCACGCGCCCGTCGATCCCGTCCACCCCTCAAGGGTACGGTCGGGAGGCCCGGTGCGCCCCCGTCCCGCACCGAACGGTGCAGAACCCATCTCTGTGCAGGACCGCAGCGCGAGCCTGCGAGCCCGCAGGATCAAGCTGCTTCAGTGACGAAGTCGATCAACTCCTCGACCCGGCCGAGCAACGCCGGCTCCAGGTCGGCGTACGTCCGCACCTGCCCGAGGATCCGCTGCCACGCGTGCGCGATGTCCGCCTGGGACTCGTGGGGCCACCCGAGCGCGTCGCAGATGCCGTGCTTCCACTCGATCGACCGCGGGATCGTCGGCCACTCGCGCAGTCCGAGTCGCGCCGGCTTCACCGACTGCCACACGTCCACGTAGGGGTGCCCCACCACGAGGACGTGCCGACCCCACTTGCCCCGCATCACGGCGTCGGCGAACCGAGACTCCTTCGACCCGGGCACGAGGTGGTCGACGAGGACCCCGACGCGGCGTCCACGCTCGGGCCGGAACTCCTCGAGGACGTCGGCGAGGTTGTCCACCCCCGACAGGTACTCGACGACGACACCCTCGATCCGGAGGTCCGCCCCCCACACCTTCTCGACGAGTTCCGCGTCGTGGCGGCCCTCCACCATGATCCGGGAGGGCAGGGCGACCCGCGCCCGCTGTGGTCCCACCGCGAAGCTGCCGGAGGCGGTGCGCGCCCGACCGTCGGCGGTCCCGATGCCGGGCGCCGCGCCTCCCGGCCGGTTCGCGGCGCGCCCGCCGATCGGCGCGGCGGGACGCCCGAGCCGCACGAGCTCCCCCTCGAGCAGGAACTGCCCCGTCGCGGGGAACGAGCGCGTGCGCCCCTTCCAGTCCTCGAGCTCGACGAGACCGGCCTCGAGCCGGACGACCGCGCCGGCCCACCCCGACGCGGGGTCCTCGAGCACCATGTCCCGTTCGAGCGGGACCTCCCGCACCGTCTTCCGTCCCTGTGCTCGCCAGTCCCCGGCGAGCACGTCGGAGCCGTAGCGGTCGTCGCCGGATCCCGATTGCACCCGCCGAGGGTAACGTCGAGGCATCCCCTCCCCGGCCCGGCGGCGCGGTGCGTCGTGGTGCCGGGAGCATCCACCCCACCCCGAGAGGCCACCCCATGCGTGCCACCGTCATCCACGCCGCCCGCGACATCCGCGTCGAGGACCGCGACGACCCCACCATCATCGAGCCGGGCGACGTCGTCGTCCGGGTCGTCGCCGCCTGCGTCTGCGGTTCCGACCTCTGGCCGTACCGCGGCGTCCGCCCGGTCGAGCCGCACACGATCGGCCACGAGTTCGTGGGCACCGTCACCGAGGTCGGCGACGCGGTCACGACCATCGCCCCCGGCGACTTCGTCATCGCGCCGTTCACGACGAACGACGGGACCTGCCAGGCGTGCCGCCACGGCATCACGTCGAGCTGCGAACACGGTTCGGTGTTCGGCGGCAAGCAGGACCCCTACGGCCACCCGATGGGTGGCGCCCAGGCCGAGATCGTGCGGGTCCCCGACGCGGAGGCGACCCTCGTGGTCGTCCCCGGCCCCGTCGACGACGCACTCGTGCCCTCGCTCCTCACGCTCTCGGACGTCTTCTCGACCGGGCACCACGCCGCGGTCTCCGCTGGGGTCGGCCCCGGCAAGACGGTCGTGGTGGTCGGCGACGGCGCGGTCGGCCTGTGCGCCGTGCTCGCGGCTGCCCGGCTCGGCGCCGACCACATCATCGCGATGAGCCGCCACGAGGACCGCCAGCGGATCGCGCGCGAGTTCGGTGCGACGGACATCGTCGCCACCCGCGGTGACGAGGGCATCGACGAGGTCCGCGCCCTGCTCGGCGGCGAGCTCGCCGACTGCGCCCTGGAGGCCGTGGGCACCAAGGAGAGCATGGACCAGGCGCTGCGCGTGGTGCGGCCCGGCGGCGCCGTCGGGTACGTCGGCGTGCCGGCGGGTGGCCCGGAGCTCCCGATGTCGTTCCTGTTCGGCAAGAACATCACCGTCGCCGGTGGGGTCGCCCCGGTGCGCGCCTACCTGCCGGAGCTGCTGCCCGACGTGCTCTCACGCGCCGTCGACCCGGGGCGCGTGTTCGACCTGGAACTGCCCCTCGAGGAGGCCGCCGAGGCCTACGCGGCGATGGACGAGCGCCGCGCCGTCAAGGTGCTGCTCCGCCCGTAGCGGCGGTGCGTGGGCCGGGAGCGCGGGCGGTGGTCAGCCGCCCGGCCCACGCGACGCGGCGGTGACGCCGACGCCGCGCTCGTCGCGTTCCGCCGCTCGTCGCGCTCGTCGCTCGTCGCTCGTCGCGCTCGTCGCGCTCAGGCGTCGTGCACGGCGAGCAGGCGATGGGGTGCCGCTTCGACCACGTGCCACGGCGTCCCCTCGGGCAGGACGCCGCGCAACTCGCCCGCGGTGTAGCTCCGACGGATCGAGCGCAGCCCGTCGACGCGGACGAAGGTCCCGGCGGCCACCGGTACGACCCCGAGCGCGTACGCGCGGTAGGCCGCCGCCGAGCGTCGGATGTCGCTGTGCACGACCCGGCGCGTCGCGAGCGTCACCGAGTCCGCGAGGAACGCCGCCCGTGCCGCATCGTCGAGGTGGTGCAGGACGTGGTTCGACACCACCACGTCGAACCGCTCCCCCGCCGCGACGAGGTCCTCGCTCGACGCCCGCCGGAAGACCACGCCGTCGGTGGTCGTCCGCTCCGCCGCCCGGATCGCCCGGGGGTCGGGGTCGATGCCGACGACCTCGACGCGATGTCCGGAGGCGTGCGCCCACCTCGCGATCGAGCGCGCCACGTCGCCGCCGCCGCATCCGAGGTCGAGCACGCGCGCGGGCCGCTCGACCGGGAGGACCGGCCGCACGAACCGCCGCCAGACCCCGCGCCAGCCGCCGACGAGCGGATTGACGATCGCGAAGCGCCGGAAGGTCCGGTCGAGGGCACGAGGGTCGCATGCGGGGTCGTCCATGACCTCGGCGAGGTCCGTCGCTCGGACGCTGAGGTCCGGACGCAGGGGCTCGCCGAAGACGCGCGCGCCCCGCCGGTGCTGCAGATCCGGGCCTGTCCCGACCGCCGCGTTCACGCTCGCACGACCTCGAGCGCTGCCGTCTCCACCGTCAGTCCCGGGCCGAACGCGAGGGCGACGACGCGGCTGCCGGGCTCCGCCCCGTCCTGCAGGATGCGGTCGAGCACGAACAAGACGGTGCCGCTCGACATGTTCCCGTGCTCGGCCAGCACGCGACGGGAGGCGTCGATCGCCATCGCGGGCAGCTGCAGTTCGTCCTCGACCCGGTCGAGGATGGCCCGGCCGCCCGGATGCACCGCCCAGAGCGGTACCGACGTCGCGTCGTCACACTCGATCGCCGCGAGGACCGGCGCCACGGCTTCTGCCACGTGCTGCTCGATGAGGTGGGGCACGGCCGAGGACAACACCATCTCGAAGCCCTCGTCGCCGATGTTCCACGCCATGTCGCCGGCTCCCTCCGGGATCACCGACGACGCGAACGCGTCGAGCCGCAGGGCCAGGGGCGCGTCGGGGTCCGGCTCCGCGGTGAACCGCGCGTCCGGGAGGTCCGGTGTCACGACCGCCGCGGCCGCTCCGTCACCGAACACGCTGTTGGCGACGATCTGGTCCGGGTCGTCGGAGGCCCGGATGTGCAGGGTGCACAGCTCCGCGCACACGACGAGCACGACGGCGTCGGGGTCCTCGGCGCAGAACGCCGCCGCGGTCCGGAGTGCCGGGAACGCGGCGTAGCAGCCCATGAACCCGATGTGGTGGCGGAACACCCCCGGTCGCATGCCGAGTTCCGTCGCCACGGCGAGGTCCGGGCCCGGCTGCGTGAACCCGGTGCAGGACACCGTGACGACGTGGGTGACCTGGTCGGCCGCGATGTCCGCCTTCGAGAGCGCGTCGGCGGCAGCGGCGACGAACAACGGGAGCGCGGTCTCGCGGTAGCGGTCGTTGCGGAACCGGGTCGACGGTGAGCGGATGACGCCGTGCTCATCGACGAAGTCGCTCGCGCCCTCGTGGAGGAGTTCGGAGAGCACGGTGTGCCGCTGGTCGACCGCCGAGGCACCGAACGCAGCCCCGACGATGCGCTGTCCGAGCCGACTCAACGCCGGCTGCGCCGCGAACAGCCCCTGCACCGCCCGCTGGTCGAGGGTGGTGGGCGGGACGGCCGTACCGACGGCGCGGATGATTGCGGGCACGATTCATCCTGCCACCGGCCCCCGCGCACCGCCCAGGCACGATGCACCCCGTGGTCGCCATGCGATCCGGGAACGTCGGATCGGGACTGACCACGGGGTCACGCCTCGTGGCGGCGGGACGACGATCTCGGCCGTACCGCCGGGCAGCGCGAGGTCAGGCCTGCGCGCGCTCCAACACCAGCTCACGGACACGGGCGGCGTCCGCCTGGCCCTTCATCGCCTTCATGACGGCGCCGATGATCGCACCGGCGGCCTGCACCTTGCCGTCGCGGATCTTGCCCAGGACGTCCGGCTGGGCACCGAGCGCCTGGTCGATCGCGGCGATGAGCGCGGTGTCGTCCGACACGACCTTCAGGCCGCGGGACTCGACGACCTCGGCCGGCGACCCCTCGCCGGCGATGACGCCCTCGAGCACCTGACGGGCGAGCCGGTCCGTGAGGTCCCCGGTGTCGACGAGCGCGATGAGTTCGGCCACCTGTGTGGGCGACACGAGATCGGCCGGAGCGGCGTCCTGGGCGTTGGCGATGCGGCTGATCTCGCCCGTCCACCACTTCCGGGCGGACTGCGGTTGCGCGCCGGCGGCGACGGTCTCCTCCACCTCGACGAGCAGACCGCCGTTCACGACGTCCTGGAACTCCAGGTCCGCGAACCCCCATTCGGCCTTGAGACGCCGACGGCGCGCCGCCGGGGCTTCCGGAAGGGCCGCGCGGAGTTCCTCGATGAGCTCGGGCGCGGGCACCACGGGCAGCAGATCGGGCTCGGGGAAGTAGCGGTAGTCGTCGGCGTCGGACTTCGGACGCCCCGCCGAGGTACGGCCGGTGTCCTCGTGCCAGTGACGGGTCTCTTGCGTGATCGTCCCGCCGTTGGCGAGGATCGCGGCCTGCCGCTGGATCTCGTAGCGCACCGCACGCTCGACCGCGCGGAACGAGTTGACGTTCTTCGTCTCGGTGCGCGTCCCCAGGCGCTCCTGCCCGCGGGGGCGCAGCGACACGTTCGCGTCGCACCGCAGGTTCCCGCGCTCCATCCGCGCCTCGGACACCCCGAGCGCCCGGACGACGTCGCGGATGGTCTGCACGTAGGCGGCACCGAGCTCGGGCGCGCGGTGCTCCGCCCCGAAGATGGGACGCGTGACGATCTCGACGAGCGGCACGCCCGCTCGGTTGTAGTCGACCAGGGAGTACTCGGCGCCCTGGATGCGGCCCGTGGCCCCACCGACGTGCGTCAGCTTGCCGGCGTCCTCTTCCATGTGGGCACGCTCGATCGGCACCGTGAACATGGTGCCGTCGGCGAGCTCGACCTCGACCGACCCGTCGAACGCGATGGGCTCGTCGTACTGGGAGATCTGGTAGTTCTTCGCCAGGTCCGGGTAGAAGTAGTTCTTCCGGGCGAAGCGCGAGGACTCGGCGATCGAGCAGCCGAGCGCCAGACCGAGGCTGATCGAGTAGCGGATGGCCTGCTCGTTCACGACCGGGAGCGACCCGGGCAGCCCGAGGTCGACCGGCGTGATGTTGGTGTTCGGCTCGCCGCCGAAGAAGTTCGGCGCGTCGGAGAACATCTTGGTCTTCGTCGCGAGCTCGACGTGGACCTCGAACCCGAGCACGGGCTCGAAGCGCTCGATCGCCTCGTCGAAGTCCATGAGTGCGTCCTTGGCCATCAGATCACGCCTTCTTCCGCTGCCGACTGCTGAGTCTCGTCGAGGTCGGGGACCTGCGAGATGAGGGTGCGCCCCCACGAGTCCTCGAGCAGACGCTCGAGCGCCGCGCCGTACCGGTAGAGGCGGGCGTCCTGACGCGCGGGTGCCATGAGCTGCACGCCCGTGGGCAGGCCGTCCTCGGGTGCCAACCCCATGGGGATGCTCATGCCCGGGATCCCGGCGAGGTTCGCGGGGATCGTCGTGAGGTCGTTGAGGTACATCGCGAGCGGGTCGTCGATCTTCTCGCCGAGGGGGAACGCCGTGGTGGGCGCACTGGGGCTGACGAGCAGGTCGACCTGTTCGAAGGCGCGGTCGAAGTCACGCTGCACGAGCGTGCGGACCTTCTGCGCGCTGCCGTAGTACGCGTCGTAGTAGCCGGCGCTCAGGGCGTACGTGCCGAGGATGATGCGGCGCTTGACCTCCGGACCGAAGCCGGCCTCGCGCGTTGCCGCCATGACGTCCTCGACCGTGCCACCGGCCGCGGGCGTGACGCGCATGCCGAACCGGACCGAGTCGAACTTGGCGAGGTTCGACGAGGCCTCGGCCGGGAGGATCAGGTAGTACGCGCTGATCGCGTACGCGAAGCTCGGCGCGTCGATCTCGACCACCGTGGCCCCGGCCGACTCGAGCAGGGCGACGGTCTCGGTGAAGCGCTGCGTGACGCCGGCCTGGAAGCCGTCGCCACCGAGCTCCTTCACGACGCCGATCCGGACCCCGGCCAGGGTGCCGTCCTGGAGACCGGAGCGAGCGGCGTCCGCGAAGGACGGCCAGGCGTCGGTGAGGGACGTCGAGTCGCGCGGGTCGTGTCCGCCGATGACGTCGTGCACGAGCGCGGCGTCGAGCACCGTCCGTGACACGGGCCCCACCTGGTCCAGTGAGGACGCGAGCGCGATCGCACCGTAGCGGCTCACGCCGCCGTACGTCGGCTTGACACCGACCGTTCCGGTCACCGCACCCGGCTGGCGGATCGATCCACCCGTGTCGCTGCCGAGCGCGACCGGCGCCTCGTACGCGGCGACGGCCGCTGCGGAGCCGCCCCCCGAGCCTCCCGGGATGCGGTCGAGGTCCCACGGGTTGCGCGTGGGACCGTACGCCGAGAACTCGGTCGACGATCCCATGGCGAACTCGTCCATGTTGGTCTTGCCGAGCGGGACCATGCCCGCCTGGCGGAGCCGGGCGACGACCGTGGCGTCGTACGGCGGCACCCAACCTTCGAGGATCCGCGAGCCGGAGGTCGTGGGCATGTCCTGCGTGCAGAGGACGTCCTTGATGGCGACGGGCACCCCGGCGAGCGGGCCGAGGGCGTCACCCGCGGCGCGTCGAGCGTCCACGGCCTGGGCCACGGCGAGCGCGGACTCGTTGACGTGGAGGAACGCGTGCACGTCGGTGTCGACGGCGGCGATGCGGTCCAGGTGGGCCTGGGTGACCTCGACGCTCGACAGGTCACGGGCGACGAGCGCGTCGGCGAGCGCCGCCGCGGTCATCCCGGTGATCTCGGCGCTCACTGTTCCTCTCCCAGGATCGCGGTGACCCGGAACCGGGAGCCGTCGGAGTCGGGCGCACCGGCGAGGGCCTGCTCCTGCGTCAGCGTCTGGCCGACCTCGTCCGGTCGGAACACGTTCTGCAGCGGGATCGGGTGACTGGTCGAGGGCACGTCGGGCGTCGCGACCTCGCTCACCTTGGCGACGCTCTCGACGATCTGCGAGAGCTCCCCGGTCAGGCGGCTGATCTCGTCCGGCGTGAGTGCGATGCGTGCGAGGTGCGCCAGATGCGCGACCTGCTCGCTCGTGATGTCAGGCATGGTGCTCCGTCGATCGGTTCGTGGGATGCCGACCAGTCTAGAGCGGCGTCCGCCGACCGGGCCGCCGGGTCACTTGCCGGTGGACGGGGCCGGGATCGTCGCCGTGGTGGAGGACGAGCCGGACCGGGCGGTCGACTTCGCGGAGGTCGACCCGACCATCGTGGGGTCGGGCGTCGGCAGGGCATCGCCGCCGTACTTCTGGTCGAGCGTCGTCATCATGGTCCGACCGACGCCGAACTTGGCGCTGTAGCCGGTGGTCCCGGCGAGCATCGGGACGTTCGCGAGCCCGACCGCCCCCTTCACGTTGCCGATCCAGGTCGCGTTCGTGTACTTCGTCGTCGAGGTGACGAGCCAGTTCTGCACGTCGGCGTCGGTCGTGCCGGTCTTGGCGAACTTCGGGGTGCTGTCGCCGGGGTTCGCCGAGGCCGCGGTGCCGCTGCCCTGCAGGACGCCCTGCAACGCGTAGTCGACCGTGGCGGCGACCTGCGCGGAGACACCGCGGGTGCACGTCGTCGGGGTCGGCGCGATCGACTTGCCGTTCGCCTGCGTCACCTTGTCGATCGCGACCGGCGTGCAGAACACCCCGCCGTTCGCGAACCCGGCGTAGGCGCTCGCCAGGGTGAGCGGCGAGAGCTCGTTGACGCCGAGGATCATCGACGGCCCCTCGAACAGTCCGCTCGCACCGTTCGCCTTGTGGATGCCCATCGCCTCGGCGAGCTTCGCGATCTGGCACAGGTCGAGCTGCTTGCCCATCGCGGCGAACGCGGTGTTGATCGACTCCGCCGTCGCGAGCATGACGCTCATCGACGCTGGGACCGCCTCGGCGTTCGCGACGGACCAGGGGGCACCCGCGATGTTCTCGCACGTGTTCGTGAACTCCGCGGTCGGGTAGGTGTGCTCCGTCGTGTTCACGTACTGGTTCAGGGTGTGCCCGGACGCGAGCCACTCGGCGAGCGTGAACACCTTGAACGTGGAGCCCGTCTGGAACCCGGTGGAACCGCCGTACGCCTGGTCGGTGCTGTAGTTCACCGAGGTCGAGCCCGGAGGCGCCGCATCCGACTGGTTGAAGCTCGTGTTCTGCACCATCGACAGCACGCGACCCGTGCCGGGCTGGATGGTGACGTTCGAACCACCGATGTGGACGTAGGTCATCGTCGACGGCACGTAGGTCGAGAGCGCGGACTGCGCCGTCGCCTGCAGATCCAGGTCGAGCGAGGTGTAGATCTTCAGGCCCTTGGTGTCGAGGGTGGTGATCCGGTCGGCCTCGGTGGTGCCGAAGGCGCTGTCGTGGAGCACGACGTTCCGCACGTAGTCGCAGAAGTACCCGGCGTCGTACTGGACCGCCGCGGCGCACCCGTTCGTCGTCGCGGTGATCTTCGGCGTGATCGGGGCCGCGATCGCCGCGTCGCGCTGCTGCTTCGTGATGTCGTGGTGCACGTACATGCGCTTGAGCACGTAGTCGCGGCGCGCCTTGGTGAGCGCGTACCCGTTCGCCGAGCCGTTGTCCGTGTCGGCCGGCTCGTCGATCCGGAGGTTCGCCGGGTTGTTGAGGATCGCGACGAGCGTCGCCGACTGCTCCAGGTTCAACTGCGCGGCCGTGACCCCGAAGTAGTACTCGGCACCGGCCTCGACGCCGTACACACGACCGCCGAGCCCGACGATGTTGAGGTACCCCGTGAGGATCTGTGACTTCGAGTACTTCTTGTTCACGGCGATCGCGTACCGCATCTCCTGCAGCTTCCGCTGCGGGGACACCTCGGTGACGTGCTGGTAGCAGGAGTCGATCTTCGACTGCGTCCCGAGCTGCTCGCACTGCTGGACGAGGACGTTCTTGACGTACTGCTGGGTGATCGACGACCCGCCCTGGACGTCCTTGCCGAGGGCGGTCGACGCCGCACCACGGAGCGTGCCGACGACGTCGATCCCGCCCTCGGTGGCGAACCGCGGGTCCTCGGTGTCGATCGCGGCCTGCTTCACCGTGGTGGCGATCGCCGAGTCCTTGACGATCACGCGGTTCTCCGCGAAGAACGACGCGATCGCGACGTCCTGGCCGCCCTTCTTGGCGTAGATCGTCGAGACCTGCTGCGGCGTCGAGATGTCGAGGTAGCTCGGCAGGTCCTCGAAGAACTCGGCCGCCGACGACACCCCCTGCCCGGCGAGCGCGACGCCCGGCGTGACCGCGACGGCGACGAGGACGCCTGCCACGACCGCCATGACGACGAAGAGGAGGAACGCTCCAGGCCACCGCACGACACGCATGTGATGACGGTACGGACTACCGCTGTACCCGGGCCGCTGCGACTCGCCCCGAATCTGCGTGGATGCTCAGGCCCAGCGGGTCAATCGCGCAGCTGGACGTCCTGCGGACGCACGAGCAGCAGGTCGGGGGACTCCGGCCCACCACCACCACCACCACCGCTCCCGCTGCCGTCCGCAGCGGTGCCAGCGACCGCACCTTCCGCGGTCAGGACGGTCCGCCCCGACGGGTCCGCGCCCGTGACGAGGTCGGAGCGGCCGACGGCGATGAGCGCGACGTCGTGGATGGATGCCGTCCCCGGCACGAGGTACTCGTTGTGGCCGTACGGGCGCCGGAACACCTCCTCGTCCTCACGGTGATCGACCCCGCCGCGCAGGTCGAGCACGGTCGACCCGAACCCGGGGGCCGCCGGATCGGTGCCGAAGTACCCGGTTCCCGCCACCGGATCCCAGTGTGCGGCGCCGACGAACACCTGCCCCGCAGGCACGGCCAGCTCGGACGCGCGGGTGACCGCGCTGCCCGGCGACCCGAGCACGGTCAGGCTGTCGACGTGGATGCGCCCCGACGACAAGGCCAGCAGGGCGGTCGTCGACCCGTACGAGTGCGCGACGACGGACACCCGCACCGGATCCGCCGTCCTGGTCGCGTCGATGCCCTCCACCACCCGCTCCAGACGCACCGCCCCCGCCCGGGCCAGTCCCACCGACAACACGTTCGTCAGGTCCGGCGTGCGGTAGCCGAGCCACGCGACGACCGCCACACCGCCCCGGCCACCACGAGCGAGGGGTGTCAGGGTCGCCTGCTCGCGGTACAGGTCCGCGCCCGTCGCGGTCCAGTCGGCGAACTGCCCGGAGACGGTGAAGAACATCCCGGGCACCATCACCGTCACGTCCGAAGCGGTCGTGAGGTCGCCCATCGCGATCGCCGCCCGCCCGGACCCCCGAGGATCGAGGGTCAGGAGCTGCTTCGGCGGGTCCTCCGGCCCCCGTACGAGCGCGGTCCGCACCTGCTCGAGCATCCGGAGGCGGGACGTCGACCCGGAGTCCGGGGCACGCGCGGTCCGGAGGTCCTCCCCCAGCACCCGCCGGTTCGCCCGGTCACGCACCGGGTACGGGACGCCCTCGAGGTTCCCCACCGCCTGCGGGGCGGACGTGACCAACCGGTGTCGGGCCTCCCGGCCGAGTCCGGACCACCACCGCGCGACGTCACCGGCGTCCGGCGGGGCGTCGAGCAGCGTTCGCATGACCGGCCCCGCCAGGCGCGCGGCGTGGCGCAGCGTCGCGTCCGACGCCGACGACAGTCCCGTCAGCAGCGCACGGCCGTGCAGGTCGTCGAGCCGCTCCGCCCGGGAGGCCCGGTGCACGCCCGTCGCGTCCGGCGCCGCCGCCTCCCGCGGGGCCGTCGCGACGACCACCTCCGCAGCTGGGCTCGACGCGGCCGCGGGCAGCGGCGTGGCCTCGATCACTCCGAGTGAGTGCACCGAGGCGGTGAGCAGTGCTGCGACGAGGAACAGCAGAGCGGTCTCCCCTGGGAAGGCCTGCCCGTCGCCGCCCTGTCGACGACGGGTGATGCACGCACCATCCTACGGACGTCCTCGTCATCCGGTCCGGGCGACGTGTGTCGCTCTCGCTCCGGACGATCACGCGTCCGGATGATCAGGCGTCGCCGAACCGGTTTCGCCGATGCTGCGTCACTCGCTCGGGGTCGCCTCCGTCGCCGGAGCGCTCTCCTCCGTCGCCGGAGCGCTCTCCTCCGTCGCCGGAGCGCTCTCCTCCGTCGTCGGTGCGACGTCGGCCGCCGCGATGTCCTCCGGGTCGCCTGCCGTGGCGTCGTCTTGGTCGCCGTCCACCCCATCGGTCGGCTCGAGTGCGGCAGGACCTTCACGCACGAGCACCGCGAACTGGGCCGCGTCGATGATCCGCAGTCCGAGCTGTTCCGCCTTCGTCAGCTTCGAGCCGGCGCCGGGCCCAGCGGCCACGAAGTCGGTCTTCTTGCTCACGCTCGACGCCGCCTTGCCGCCCGCGGCGATGATCGCCTCTTGGGCGCCCTCGCGCGTGAACCCCTCGAGCGAGCCCGTCGCGACCACCGTGATGCCGGACAGCACGCCGCCCTCCACCGCCGCGCCGCCGGGGCCCGGGTGGTCGGGCGTCGTGAACTGCACGCCGGCCGCCGTCCAGCGCTCGATGATCTCGCGGTGCCAGTCGACCTCGAACCACTCGAGGAGCGCGTCCGCGATGATCCCGCCGACGCCGTCCACGGCCGCGAGCTCGTCGCGCGACGCCGACCGGATGGCGTCGAGGGACCCGAAGTGTGACGCGAGCGCTCGGGCCGCGACCGGACCCACGTGGCGGATGCTCAGCCCCACGAGGATGCGCCAGAGCGGCTTCGTCTTCGCCGCGTCGATGTTCCGCAGCATCTCGAACGCGTTCTTCGACGGGTACCGCCCCGGCTCTCCCCGGTAGTCCGCTCCGCGAGCCTCCGGGTCGAACGGCGGATCGGTCTTCTTGCGCGCGCGACTGAAGGGCGTCACTCGCTTCGGCACGGCCTGGCCGGTGGCATCGGTGTCGTCCTCGAGTCGCACCATGCCCGTCTCGGCGTCGCGCACGATGACCTCGATCGGGACGATGTCCTCCATCGTCAGGTCGAACAGCCCCGCTTCGGTCACCAACGGCGGTGTCTCGGGGAACAGGGGCTGCGTCAGCGCCGCCGCCGCGACTTCGCCGAGCCCCTCGATGTCGAGCGAACCCCGCGATGCGATGTGCTCCACACGACCGCGGACCTGCGCCGGGCAGCTCCGCGCGTTCGGGCAACGGAGGTCGATGTCGCCCTCCTTCGCCGGCCGGAGCTCCGTGCCGCACTCCGGGCACCGCGTCGGCATGACGAACTCGCGTTCGGAGCCGTCGCGGAGCTCGACGACGGGCCCGAGGACCTCGGGGATGACGTCGCCGGCCTTCCGCAGCACGACGGTGTCCCCGATGAGGACGCCCTTCGCCTTGACCACCTGCTGGTTGTGCAGCGTCGCCTGCCGGACCACCGACCCGGCGACCTCGGCCGGCGCCATCGCGGCGAACGGCGTGGCACGGCCGGTGCGTCCGACACTCACGACGATGTCGAGCAGCTTCGTGTGAACCTCTTCCGGCGGGTACTTGTAGGCGGTCGCCCACCGGGGCGCGCGCGAGGTCGCCCCGAGCTCCTCGTGCAGCGCGAGGTCGTCGACCTTGACGACGATGCCGTCGATCTGGTGCTCGACGCTCGCGCGGCGCTCCCCGTAGTCCCGCACGAACCCGATGACCTCGTCGATCGTGTCGAACACGCGGTAGTGGCTGCTCGTCGGCAGACCCCAGCCGCGGAGCAGGTCGTAGACCTCGGACTGCGCCCGCACGTCGGTGTCGCGCTCGAGCTCCCGGACCGGCCAGGCGCCGATCCCGTGCACGAGCATCCGCAGCCGCCGGAGGCGGTCGACCATGAGCGCCCGCTTCGCCGGGGACTTGCCCTCTTCCTTCTGACGGAGCGAACCGGCCGCTGCGTTCCGCGGGTTGGCGAACACGCGCTCGCCGGCCTCGCGCTGCCGCGCGTTGAGCTCGTCGAACTCGGCGACGGGGAAGAAGATCTCGCCTCGGACCTCCACGATCGGTGGATGTCCGGACCCCGCGAGGCGCTCGGGGATGGTGCCCATCGTCAGGACGTTGCCGGTGACGTCCTCGCCCACCACGCCGTCGCCCCGGGTCGCCGCCGTGACGAGTCGGCCGTGTTCGTACCGGAGGTTGATCGCGAGCCCGTCGATCTTCAGCTCGGTGAGGAACCGGACCCGCTCGGCACCGGCGTCACGCTCCACCTTGACGGCCCACTCGGTCAGTTCCTCCGGGCTGAAGACGTTGTCGAGGCTCAGCATGCGCTCGGCGTGCTCGACGGGCGCGAACTGCGTCGTCTCGGCCCGCCCGCCGACCGTCTGGGTGGGGCTGTCCGCCGTCAGGAGTTCGGGGAACCGCTGTTCGATCGCGTCGAGACGCCGGACCATCGCGTCGTACTCGGCGTCCGTGACGGTCGAGGCGTTCTGCTCGTAGTACGCGTCCCGGAGCTCCCCGATCCGGGTCCGGAGGCGGTCGGTCTCCTCACGCGCCTGGTGGCCGTCGAGGTCCCCGACGTCGATGGTCTCGAACGTCTCCTCGACGGCGGGTGCGGCGTCCGCGGGCTCGGTGCTCATGGTCCAGTTCTACCGGTCGCCACCGACGCGGGGACGCCCGGCGGGGCCTCCCTCCGGGCGGCGTCGAGTCCCCGGGCTGCGACGCCTGCCGCGCTCGTCACCCCTCCATCCGTCGGCCCCTCCACGCCGCCGGCCCCGTCGACAACTCAGGACGATCCAGCCGAGAGGCCCCACTCGACCACGCCACACAGCTGACATTCCTGAGTTGCAAACGGGACGGGGCCGACGGTCCACCCGACCTCGACCGCGACCGCGCCTGGCCTGGCCGCCCCGCCGCCCGCCCGGCGGCACCGGCCCGCCGGTGCCGCGCCGGGCCTCCCGGCCGCGGCGGCTGCCCCGCTCGTCAGCCCCGTCGACAACTCAGGACAAGCCGGCCAGGAGGGCTCACGCGGCCCCGCCACACAACCTCGTTCCTGAATTGCCAATAGGGCGGAACAAGCCGGGCCGCGCCGGCCCGCCGGTGCCGCACCGGGCCTCCCGGCCGCAGCGGCTGCCCCGCTCGTCAGCCCCGTCGACAACGCAGGACGATCCCGCCGGGAGGCCCCACCCGACGCCGCCCCACGACCAACGGTCCTGAGTTCCCAACGCAGCGGGCCGCGACGGCGGGAGACGGCCGGACGGCCCGCGCCGACGCGCTGGCCGGGTACGGCCGCGCGCTCCGCGCGCTGACGGCCCCGCGGCCAGCGCCGGACCACGCCCCCGTCACGCCCAGACACGCCGCCTCAGCGGACCGCAGGCACCGCCGAGACCGTGCGGTCGATCGTGCACTGCCCGAGGACGCGCGTGCCGACGTACACGACGGCGGTCTGTCCGGGGGCGACGCCGACGATCGGCTCCGCCGGCGTGACGACGAGTTCCGTCCCACCGGTCGGCGTGGCGGCGACCCGAGCCACCGCCGGCACGGGGTCGGCGTGGGCGCGGATCTGGACCTCGCAGTCGAACGGGAGGGTCGGGTCGGCCGGGGCCGCACCGGCCCACGTGAAGCGCGCACCCGCGAGCTCCGCGATCGCCAGGGCCTCCTTCGGCCCGACCACGACGGTGTTGTCCTTCGGCCGCACCTCGAGCACGAACCGCGGCCGCCCGTCCGGTGCGGGGTGACCGATGGCGAGCCCCCGCCGCTGCCCGACGGTGTACGCGTGGGCGCCCTCGTGCGAGCCGACCACGGTGCCGTCGCGCTCGACGATGTCGCCGGTCGCCGTGCCGACGCGGTCCGCGAGCCACCCACGGGTGTCCCCGTCCGGGATGAAGCAGATGTCGTGGCTGTCGGGCTTCTGGGCGACGGTCAGGCCACGTGCTGCGGCCTCGGCCCGGACCTCGGCCTTCGACGGCGTCGCGCCGAGCGGGAACATCGCGTGCGCGAGCTGCTCCGCCGTCAGGACCCCGAGCACGTAGGACTGGTCCTTCGCCCAGGCCGCGGCACGGTGGAGTTCGCGGGAACCGTCCGCACCCGTGGCGATCGAGGCGTAGTGCCCGGTGGCGACGGCGTCGAACCCGAGCGCCAGGGCCTTCTCGAGCAGCGCCGCGAACTTGATCCGCTCGTTGCACCGCATGCACGGGTTCGGGGTGCGGCCGGCGGAGTACTCGGCGACGAAGTCGTCGACGACGTCCTCGGCGAACCGCTCGGAGAAGTCCCACACGTAGTACGGGATCCCGATCGCGGCTGCCGCGCGCTGGGCGTCCATCGAGTCCTCGATCGTGCAGCAGCCACGGCTGCCCGTCCGGAGCGTCCCCGGCATGCGACTCAGCGCGAGGTGGACCCCGACGACGTCGTGTCCGGCGTCGACGGCCCGGGCCGCGGCCACGGCCGAGTCGACGCCACCACTCATCGCTGCCAGCACCCTCATCCCTCAAGCGTACGTCGTCGGGCGTACCGTGGAGGGGCCATGAGCTCGCGCGACGCCACCTTCGACCTCCGCGCGGTCGCGTTGTCCGCGTTCCTGCCCGCGACGCTCTTCGCCATCGGCGAGGGCGCGATCATCCCGATCATCCCGATCGCGGCGCACTCGCTCGGGGCGACGCTCGCGTTCGCGGGGTTCGTCGCGTCGCTCATCCTGGTGGGCGAGCTCATCGGCGACGTGCCGAGCGGCTGGGTCGTGGCGGCGATCGGCGAGCGCACCGCCATGATCGGCGCGGCGCTCGTGAGCATCGTCGGCCTCCTCGTCGCGGTGTGGTCCCCGAACGCGGTCGTGCTCGCGGTCGGGGTGTTCCTGGTCGGGGTCTCCACGGCGGTGTTCGCCCTCGCGCGGCACGCGTACATGACGACCTCGGTGCCGATCGCGATCCGGGCCCGGGCGCTCTCGACCCTCGGCGGCGTGTTCCGCTTCGGGTACTTCGTCGGTCCGTTCCTGTCCGCGGGCCTGACGCACGTGACCGGCTCGACGCAGAGCGCGTTCTGGATCCACGTCGTCTGCTGTCTGGCGGCCGCCGGCGTCCTCCTCGTCGTACGCGACCCCGTCGACGGCGCACGCGGCCTCCGGATCCGGCCCCGGGCCTCCCGGCCGTCGCCCGCACGTCCCGCTGCCGCGTCCGCGGACCCGGGCGGTGAGGCCGCCCGAGAGGGCGCCGAGGGCCTGTTCGGCACGATCCGCCGACACCGCGCGGTGCTCCTGCGGTTGGGCAGCGGCGCGGGCCTCATCGGCGCGATGCGGGCGGGGCGTCAGGTGATCCTGCCGCTGTGGGCGGTGAGCGTCGGCATGGACGACTCGACCGCCGCACTCGTGATCGGGATCGCCGGCGCGATCGACTTCGCGCTGTTCTACACGAGTGGTCAGATCATGGACCGGTTCGGCCGGCTCGCGAGCGCGCTGCCGTGCCTCGGAGGCCTGAGCCTGTGCTACTTCCTCCTGGCGTGGAGCGACCACCTCGACACCCGGGTGGTCTGGTTCGTCGGGGTCGCGATGCTGATGTCGCTCGCGAACGGCGTCGGATCGGGCATCCTCATGACCCTCGGCGCCGACCTCGCGCCGCGCACGGCGCCCGCGCCGTTCCTCGGCGCGTGGCGGTTCACGGGCGACTTCGGGAGCGCGGCAGCACCCCTCGTCATCTCGGGCGTCACGGCGGTCGCGTCCATCGCCGTCGCGAGCGGCGTGATGGGGGTGCTCGGGATCGTCGGCGTCGGCGTGCTGCTCCGGTACGTGCCGCGGTACCTCCCGCGCCCGCTGCGCTGACCGGCACCGCGGGTCCTGTCCGCACCCGCTGGCTACACTGACCGTGCCGGCGGGAGTGGTGAAACTGGCAGACACGCAGGATTTAGGTTCCTGTGCCCTAGGCGTGAGGGTTCGAGTCCCTTCTCCCGCACGCAGCTGGCCACGGAGCCGGCACTGATCGAACGTGCAGGCCGCACACGACGGTCCCACGGGTCGAGGTCCGCGGAACCGCTACCCTCGTGGTGCGGGCGCCCGCCCCGCGAGCCGCCGTGCCGCCGCTGGCTGCGCAGCCAGCCGAGCGCCCGACGACCGGAAGAGAGTCATGACGACCGTCGCACTTGCCCTGATCCCGTGGCTGGATCCGACCTACATCCTCCACCACTTCGGATCCATCGCGGTCCTCGTGCTGTGCGCGATCATCTTCGCCGAGACCGGCCTGCTCATCGGGTTCATCTTCCCCGGTGACACCCTGCTCGTGATCGCCGGACTCACGGCGTTCGACCAGCACGGGCACCTCGGCGGCCTGCCGATCTGGCTCATCGCCCTCTGCGTCGGCGCTGCCGCGTTCCTCGGTGGCGAGGTCGGGTACTTCATCGGTCGCAAGGTCGGTCCCCCGATCTTCGAGCGACGCGAGAGCGGTCTGTTCTCGAAGTCGAACGTCGACCGGACCTACGCGTTCTTCGACCGGTTCGGTGCACTCGCGGTCATCGTGGCCCGCTTCGTGCCGGTCGTCCGGACGTTCGCACCGATCGCCGCGGGCGTCGGGCGCATGTCGTACCGCCGGTACTCGCTGTACAACGCGATCGGCGCGCTCCTCTGGGGCACCGGCGTGACGTTCCTCGGGTACGTCCTCGGCTACATCCCGCCGGTCGCGCACTTCGTGCGCAACTACATCGACGTCATCCTGCTCGCAGCGGTCGTCGTCACGGTGGTCCCGGCCGCGCTGACCTACGTGCGGAACGCGCGCAAGGCGAAGCGCGAGTCGGACGAGCACGGGGCCGCGGGCGAGTCGACCGCCCGCTGACCCGGCCGGGAGGCCCTGACCCGGCCGGGAGGCCCGCCGGCGGCCCGCCAGGTCGGGCCGACCCCGCGCGCCCCTCCTCGCTCCGCCGTCCGGGAGGCCCGTCAGCAGCCCGACGAACCGGGGCCGATCCATCCGGCGCCGGTGTCAGACGCCGAAGTACTCGCGGACGATCGGCGCGATCGTACGGAACGCCTTCGACCGGTGGCTGAGGGCGTCCTTCTCCGCCGCGGACAGCCCGGCGGCCGAGACCCCGGCGTCGTCCGGGCGGAACACCGGGTCGTACCCGAAGCCGCCGGACCCCGCGGGTGCCTCGAGGACCTCGCCGTTCCACACGGCCTCCTCGACGTGCTCCCACTCCGCCGACGTCGCGGGGTCGGACGACGGCACGACGAACGCGGCGGCGCAGACGAACGCCGCGGTGCGCTGCACGACGCCCGCCATGTTCGCGAGCAGCAGCCGGAGGTTGTCCCCGTCGTCGCGGGTCCCCGCGTAGCGCGCCGAGTGGATGCCGGGCGCCCCGCCGAGGGCGTCGACGGCGATGCCCGAGTCGTCGGCCAGGGCCGGCAGTCCGGTGTGCGCCGCGCACGCCCGCGCCTTGATCAGCGCGTTCGCGCCGAAGGTGTCGCCGTCCTCGACCGGCTCGGGACCGTCGTAGGCGACGAGGCGGATGCCCGCGAGTGCGTCGCCGAGGATCCGCTGCAGCTCCTGGACCTTGTGCGCGTTGTGCGTCGCGAGGACGACGACGCGGTCGCGCGCCGCCCCGGCGTCGGCGTGGACCCCGGCGGCGTCGACGTCGGCGTCGGCGTGGACCCCGGCGGCGGCGTCGGCCCCCGCCCCGGCCCCGGCCCCGGCCCCGGTCATGCCGTCGCCGTCTCGGCGAGGACCGCACGCTGGATCGCCGCGAGCGAGGCCGTTCCGGCGAGCCCGAGGTCGAGCAGCGTGTCGAGCTCGGCCCGGTCGAACGGAGCGTGCTCGGCGGTGCCCTGCACCTCGACGAAGGTCCCGGCACCCGTCGTGACGATGTTCATGTCGGTGTCCGCGCGCGAGTCCTCCTCGTACGCCAGGTCGAGCATCGGCACGCCGCCGACGATCCCGACGGAGATCGCGGCGACGCTGTCCGTGAGCGGCGTCGCCTTCTTGCCGACGAACCCGCGCTCGCGGCCCCAGGCGATCGCGTCGGCGAGGGCGACGTACGCGCCCGTGATGGACGCGGTCCTGGTCCCGCCGTCGGCCTGCAGGACGTCGCAGTCGAGCACGATGGTGTTCTCGCCGAGTCCCTTCATGTCGACGACGGCACGGAGCGACCGGCCGATCAGCCGCGAGATCTCGTGCGTCCGCCCGCCGACCTTGCCCTTGATCGACTCGCGCTGCATGCGCTCGTTCGTGGAGCGCGGGAGCATCGAGTACTCGGCGGTCACCCACCCGGTGCCCTTGCCCGCCATCCAGCGCGGGACACCGTTCGTGAAGGACGCCGTGCAGAGCACCTTGGTGCCGCCGAAGGCGATGAGCGCGCTGCCCTCCGCCTGGGCGCTCCAGCCGCGCTCGATGGTCACGGGACGGTGGTCGGTGGCGGTGCGTCCGTCGATGCGGGTGCCGTCGTCGGTCATGGTGTCCTTCCGGTGGTGGCTGGGATGCGTGGCAGGTCGATCGCGCCGGTCTCGAGATGACCGACGCGGGAGACCTCCGGTCCGAGGAACCGGCGGGCGAGCCGGATGAAGCCGGCGCGGTCGGTCCCGGTGGTGTCGAACGCGTACGTCGGCGGCGTCGTCGCCGTCCGCTCGATGCCGTGCTCGACGAGCCGACGGTAGACGTCGTTCGCGGTCTCCTCGGCGCTCGAGACGAGGGTGACGTCCGGACCCATGACGTACTGGATCGCGGCGGACATGAGCGGGTAGTGGGTGCAGCCGAGCACGAGCGTGTCGACGTCGGCGGCGCGGATCGGCGCGAGGTACTGCTCGGCCACGGCACGGAGCGCGGGCGAGGCGGTGTCCCCGGCCTCCACGAACTCGACGAACCGGGGACAGGCGGCGAGGGTCAGCGTGACGTCCGAGGCCGCCGCGAAGGCGTCCTCGTAGGATCGCGAACCGATGGTGCCGATCGTGCCGATGACGCCGATCCGGCGCGTCCTGCTCTGCTTGACCGCGGCGCGCACGGCGGGCTGGATCACCTCGACGACCGGGATCCCGTAGGCCTGCTCGTAGCGCTCCCGGGCGTCCCGGAGCACGGCGGAGCTCGCCGTGTTGCACGCGATGACGAGCGCCTTGACCCCTTGGTCCACCAGGTCGTCCATGACCTCGAGCGCGTACCGGCGGACGTCGGCGATCCGCTTCGGGCCGTACGGCGAGTGCGCGGTGTCCCCGACGTAGCGCATCGACTCGCGCGGCAGCTGGTCGATGATCGCGCGGGCGACGGTGAGGCCGCCGACACCGCTGTCGAAGACTCCGATGGGCGCGTCCGTCACGGCCCCCAGCGTACCCGCGCGGCTCGGCCGGGAGGCCCGACACCCGTCCGGCGGTCACGCCCGCCCATCCCGCGGCCGCTCCGCCGCGCGGCCGCTCCGACGGCCCGCCGGTCCGGCGCGCGGCAGGTCGGCAGCACGACGGCAGCACGACGGCCCGGACTACGCTCGGGCGGGTGACCACGGCCCTCCTCACCGACCAGTACGAGCTCACGATGGTGGACGCCGCCCTCAAGGACGGCACCGCGGACCGCCGCTGCGTGTTCGAGGTGTTCGCACGGCGCCTGCCCGACGGCCGCCGGTACGGGGTGTCCGCGGGACTGGGACGGTTCCTCGCCCTGCTCGACGAGTTCCGCTTCGACGACGACGACATCGCGTTCCTCCGCGACCGACGCATCGTCGCCCCCGGCACAGCGGACTGGCTCGCGGGCTACCGGTTCCGTGGCGACGTCCGGGCGTACCGGGAAGGCGAGGTGTACTTCCCGAACTCGCCGATCCTCCAGATCGAGGGCACGTTCGCCGAGGCGGTCGTGCTCGAGACACTCGCGCTCAGCGTGCTCAACGCCGACTCGGCGGTCGCGTCCGCCGCGGCGCGCATGGTGTCGGCGGCCGACCGCCGCCCCCTCGCCGAGATGGGGTCGCGCCGGACCGGGGAACGCAGCGCGGTCGCCGCCGCCCGGGCGGCCTACGTGGCGGGGTTCGGGGCGACGAGCAACCTCGAGGCCGGCCGCGTCTTCGGCATCCCGACGATGGGCACGGCCGCACACGCCTTCACGCTCCTCCACGACTCCGAAGAAGCCGCGTTCCGCTCACAGCTCGCGGCACTCGGTGACGGCACGACCCTGCTCGTGGACACCTTCGACATCGAGCGCGCGGTCGAGACGGCGGTCCGACTGACCGACGGACACCTCGGTGCGGTCCGCATCGACAGCGGCGACCTGCCGAGCGTCGTCGCGACCGTGCGCGCGCAGCTCGACCGTCTGGGAGCGACGTCGACGAAGATCACGGTGACGAACGACCTCGACGAGTACACGATCGCCGCGCTCCGGGCAGCCCCCGTGGACTCGTACGGCGTCGGCACGAGCGTCGTGTCCGGCAGCGGTCACCCGGCGGCGGGCATGGTGTTCAAGCTCGTTGCACACGAGGACGCCTCGGGAGCGTGGGTGCCGGTCGCCAAGAAGTCCGCCGACAAGGCGACGGTCGGTGGTGCGAAGACCGCGGGGCGCCGGCTGCAGGACGGTGTCGCGGTCGCCGAGGTCCTGCGCGTGGGCGGTGCTCCCGCGGACGACGAACGGCCCCTGCTCGTGCCGGTCGTGACGCGCGGCGAGGTCGACGACGCGTTCCTCGGCGTGCACGGGGTCGATGCTGCGCGCCGGCATCACCGCCGGGCGAAGGCCGAGCTCCCGGCGGACGCCGAACGGATCGGTCGCGGCGAACCGGCCGTCCCCACGCTGTACGCGTGAGGACGGGACGGGCTACTCGTCGCGCATGCGCTCGTAGATCTCCTTGCAGGTGGGGCAGACCGGGAACTTCTCCGGGTCACGTCCTGGCGTCCACTTCTTGCCGCACAGCGCCTTGACGGGCTTGCCCGTCATCGCGGACTCGAGGATCTTCTCCTTCTTCACGTAGTGCGAGAAGCGCTCGTGGTCCCCGGGCTCGACGCCCTCGTCCTCGAGGAGCTGCTCGAGCTCGCGGTCCATCACGTCGAGGCCGCCACCACCCGGTTCCATCGTGCTCATGGACCCAGGGTACGTCGCCGTCCGGTGGACCGGATGTGCGCTCCGCCCGATCAGTTCCGCTGCGCCGCAGCGAGGATGTCCGGCCCGGAGCGCTCGAAGAGCCGGCCGCCGACGAACACGCCGATCACGAGCACCACGACCCCGATGGCGATGCCCGAGCCGAGCGTGGCGAGCCCCCAGGGGTGCAGACCCTCACGGAACGCGCGCACGGCGAACCACCCGGCGGGCAGGGTCAGCAGCACGGTCACGACGATCGTCGCGGACTGCGCGGTGACGGCGAGCGCGCCCGTGGCCTGCGGCTGCCGGAACGGGTGGTCGCCCGGTCGGACCGCCGGGTACGGCAGGAGCGCGGACGCGATGCTCGACAGCCCGAGGCCCGTGAGCAGTGCGCACCCGGCCACGCCGAGCACCACCGGCAGCAGCGACGGGTCGCCGTAGAGCCAGACGGACACCACCGCGCCGATCACCAGGGCGGGTACGCCGACGACGAGCACGGGCACGAGCCGACCGAGCCGGTCGCTCCACCCCGGTGCCCCCGACGCGACGTGGAGCCACACCGCGGTGTTGTCGTACGAGGCGTCGTTGTGGGGCAGGAACCCGGCGATGAGCGCCATGATCGGCAGCGGCACGAGCGCGGTCCAGTGCCACGGCATGCCCGCGACGCCGAGCGGCAGCACCACGATGGGCACGAACAGGAGCACGAGGTACGACGACCGGTAGCGCGGGTCGCGGCTCCAGTAGGTCAAGCTCCGCGCGGCCACGGCGCCGACCGGGTGCGCCGGGAGCTGGTCGAACCAGCCGAGCGTCCGGTACCGCCGGGTGCGACGACCCGCGTCGACGTGTTCCAGCAGCGTGCCGACGAGTGCCCACCACGCCCACCCGAGCACGCCGACGACGGCGAGGGCGACGACGAGCTGCCCCACGGCGGCCCCCACGTGCCCGGCCGCGGCGGACGCGGGGAACGACCACGCCGCACCCCACGGGGTCCAACCGGCGGCCCCTGCCGCGTGTCGGACGCCCGCCGACACGGGGTCGTGTCGGGCCGCCATGACCACGAGCGAGAGCGCCGGCAGGCCGAGGACCACCACCACGAGTGCGACGAGCCAGCCGGCGTCGCGGGTGCGGTGCGCGGCGAACAGCCAGGCGCCGAGCGTCGCCGTCACCCGTGCGAGGAGCGCGCAGGTGAGCACGACGAGGACCGCGGACAGCAGCGCGAGCAGTGTCGTGCCGACGCCCCGGCTCCAGGCGACCACCTGCGCCACGGCGACGACGGCCACGGCCACGGTCGGCACCCCGACGAGTCCGGCGACGCCGAGCCCGAGGGTGAGGTCGCGACGGCCGATGCCGAACGTGGCGAAGCGCCGTGGGTCGAGCTGGTCCCCCTCGCCGAGCGCGAACGGGACGAGCGTGAAGCCGAGCGCCACGAGTGCGCCGACCGGCACGACGAGGGCCGCAGCCGTGGACGCGGTGTCATCGCGGAGCCCGGCCACGGCGGCGGCGGCGCATGCGGCTGCGACGAACGCGGCCAGCGCGGCGACCACCACGAGGACGGAGCGGGACGCGGACCGGCGGAGCGCGCCGCCCAGCGAGTCGAGTCTCAGTCGGAGGAGTTGTGCAACCATTCCATGCTCTCTCCGACGACCCGGCCACCGGCGAGTTCGACGAACTTGTCCTCGAGGCTCTTGCGCCCGCGGACCTGGGCCATCGTGCCCGACGCGAGCACCTGCCCACCGACGATGATCGCGACCGAGTCGCACGTGCGCTGCACCAGTTCCATGGAGTGGCTCGACAGCACCACGGTGCCACCGCCCGCGGCGTACCGGCGCAGGATGTCGGTGATCGTGACGGCACTGACCGGGTCGACCGACTCGAACGGCTCGTCGAGCACGAGGAGCCGCGGCGAGTGGATCAGTGTCGCGGCGAGGGCGATCTTCTTCGCCATGCCGACGGAGTAGTCCGCGACCTGCCGACCGAGGGCCTCGCCGAGGTCGAACGCCTGCGCGAGGTCCGCGCTCCTCGAGCGTGCCGTGGCCCGGTCGAGGCCGTGCAGCGTCGCCGAGTAGAAGAGCAGCTGTGCGCCCGTCAGGCGGTCGAACAGGCGGAGTCGGTCCGGGAGCACCCCCATCGCACGCTTCGCCGCGGTCGGGTCGGACCAGACGTCGTGGTCGAGGACGGTCACGCTGCCCGCGTCGGGGCGGAGGAGCCCGGTCAGCATCGAGAGCGTGGTCGTCTTGCCGGCACCGTTCGGACCGACGACGCCGAACACCGAGCCCTTGCGGATCTCCAGGTCGATGTGGTCGGCGGCGACCGTCTGGCCGTACCGCTTGACGAGTCCGGAGGCCGCCAGGACGACCGGTTGCTGCGGCCGGGGCGAGGTGCGCTTCGTCACGGGTCGGGCGGCCCGCTTCTTGCCGGTCCGGGCGGTGCCGGGCGCGGCGGCCGTGGTGCGTTGTCCCCGGGCGTCCCGGGTGGCGTCGTCCTGCTCGGCCGGGACCGCGGGCGCCGTGGCCCCGACGGGCGGAGCGTCCGTGGACGTCACGACCGCATCGTCGTCACCGACAGCGGGAGGCAGGTCACCGACGTCCTCGAGCGGGAACTCCGACAGGTCCGCCGTCGCGTCCATGGTCGCGTAGGGCGAGGACTCGTCCGCAGCGGGGCCGGCGGCCGCGGTCGCCTCCTCGGCGCCACGCGCACCGCGGGCAGCGCCGGCGCGACCGCGCGGTGCACCCGGACGTGCAGCGCCGGAACGACCGGCACCCGTCCGCGGTGCCGCCGGTCGCTTGACCCGGGGCTTCGGCGTCGTGCTCTTCGGGACGGCGGCGGGCAGCGCGCCGCCCTCGCCGTCGGTCCGCTCGCCGTCGGTCACGTCGTCCCCCGTACCGCGCCGTTCGTCGACGCCATCCATGTTCCGGGTGGCAGCACCGACGGCGTCGTCCGCATCGTCGGTCACAGCTCCCACCGCCCCACCGTACCAACGCCAGGGATGACGCGAGCCCGGCTCCGCACGATCACGAATCGGACACGAAATGCGCGGTGCCCGGCCGCTCC
The DNA here is from genome assembly GCF_003234515.1 of Curtobacterium sp. MCBD17_034. Classification (NCBI taxonomy): domain Bacteria; kingdom Bacillati; phylum Actinomycetota; class Actinomycetes; order Micrococcales; family Microbacteriaceae; genus Curtobacterium; species Curtobacterium sp. MCBD17_034. The sequence continues at coordinate 52,132 of NZ_QKTN01000006.1, forward strand.
GCGCACGAGGGCGCCTAGGATTCACCGAGACACAACGGTGTGTTCACGAATCAGCAACCTGCCGCGCTCGTCCGTCCCCGGGGTACCGATGTTCTCGGGCATCTCAGAGACGTCTCGGGCAGGATCGATCAGCCCGACCGCGCAACGGCGCCCGGGCGGACCCCGAGGAGACCAGCATGACCACGCAGATCGTGATCCTCGCCGCGGGCATGGGCAGCCGGCTCGGTCGCTCGCTCCCGAAGCCCCTCACCGAGCTGGCGGACGGCCGGACCATCATGCAGCAGCAGTTCGACAACATCCGCGCCGCGTTCGGGTCCTCCGCACGCGTCACGATCGTCGTCGGCTACAAGTCGGAGTACATCGTCGAGGCCTTCCCCGAGGCCTCCTTCGTCTACAACGAGTCCTACGACTCCACGAACACCTCGAAGAGCCTCCTCCGTGCGCTCGGCGCGTCCGGCAAGGGCGGAGTCCTCTGGATGAACGGCGACGTCGTGTTCGACCCGCGTGCGCTCGTGCGCGCTGCGGACATGATGGACCAGGACCGCTCGTTCGTCAGCGTCAACACCGAGAAGGTCTCGGACGAAGAGGTCAAGTACACCGTCGACGCCGAGGGCTTCATCGACAAGCTCTCGAAGCGGGTCGTCGGTGGGCTCGGTGAGGCCGTCGGCATCAACTACGTCTCCTCGTCCGACAAGCAGGCGCTCATCCGTCAGCTCGGTCGCGTCGACGACCAGGAGTACTTCGAGGGCGGCATCGAGGCGGCCATCGCCGAGGACGGGCTACGCTGGTCGCCCGTAGACATCTCCGACCTCTACGCGGTCGAGATCGACTTCGCCGAGGACCTCGAGCGCGCGAACGACCTGTTCGTCTGATCCGTTCCGTCCGGGTCGCCTCGGCTCGATGCCGAGGGAACGCATGACCACGACGAGTGCGCCGGTGACCACACCGACCGCCCCGGCGGCCTCACGGACCGCGAGCACCCGGTACCGTCACGCACTCTGGCTCCTGACGATGCGGGACCTCCGGGTCCGGTACTCGACCTCCGCGCTCGGGTACCTGTGGTCGATCCTCGATCCGCTCGTCATGTCGGGCATCTACTGGTTCGTCTTCACCCAGGTGTTCCACCGCGACGTCGGCGAGGAACCGTACATCGTGTTCCTGCTCACGGCCCTGCTGCCGTGGATGTGGTTCACCGGCGCCGTCTCCGACTCGACGCGGGCGTTCATCAAGGAGACCAAGCTCATCCGCTCGACGACGATCCCGCGGAGCATCTGGGTGGCGCGGGTCGATCTGTCGAAGGGCATCGAGTTCCTCTTCAGCATCCCGGTCCTCGCGCTGTTCGCCGTGGTCTCCGGAGCGCCCGTGCACTGGCAGATCGTCTGGTTCCCCGTCGCGATCGTCGAGCAGCTCGTGCTCGTCTACGGCATCGGCATGATCGTCGCCCCCCTCGTCGTGTTCTTCCGCGACCTCGAGCGCGCGACGAAGCTCGTCCTCCGCTTCGCCTTCTACGCGTCGCCGATCATCTACTCGCCCCTCAACCTGCCGAAGGCCCTGCACGGCTGGTCGTCGTTCAACCCGCTGACGGGCATCTTCAGCATGTACCGGTCGGGGTTCTTCCCCAACCAGTTCAACGAGCGGGCGATCGTGGTCGGCGCGGTCGTCACCCTCGTCGTGCTCGGCGTCGGCCTGCTCGTGTTCCGCGCGAGTGAGCGCCGCGTCCTGAAGGAGCTCTGATGACCGCACCCGTCGCCACCGTCGACGTCCGCACGACCCCGGTGATCGCGGTCGAGGACGCGGGCATCCGGTTCCGTCGCAACCGCCGCTCGCACCGGAGCTTCAAGGACCTCTTCGCGGGGCGGAGCCGACGACGACGCCCCGACGAGTTCTGGGCCCTCCGACACGTCTCGTTCACGGTGCAGCCGGGCGAGTCGATCGGCGTGGTCGGGCGCAACGGCCAGGGCAAGTCGACGCTGCTCAAGCTCGTGGCGCAGGTGATGCTGCCCGACGAGGGCCGGGTCCACGTCGGCGCCGGGGTCGCGCCGCTCATCGAGATCACCGGTGGCTTCGTCGGCGACCTGACCGTGCGCGACAACGTCTTCCTCACCGCCGGCCTCCACGGCATGTCGAAGGCCGAGATCCAGGCGGCCTTCGACGACATCATCGCCTTCGCCGAGATCGGTGACTTCGTCGACACCCCCTACAAGCACCTGTCGAGCGGCATGAAGGTCCGGATCGCGTTCGCGGTGATCGCACGCCTCGAGGAGCCGATCATCCTGGTCGACGAGGTCCTCGCCGTGGGCGACAGGGCGTTCCGCGAGAAGTGCTACCGCCGCATCGACGAGATGCTCGCCGGTGGTCGCACGCTGTTCTTCGTGTCCCACAACGACAAGGACCTGCGCCGCTTCTGCACGCGCGGCCTCTACCTGGACAAGGGAGCACTCGTGCTCGACGGCACGATCGACGAGGCGCTCGACCGCTACGCGGCGGACAGCGCCGGCGCCTGACCCGCGCTCGCTCCCGCTCCACAACCGGAGCCGCACCGCCCCGCTCCACAGCCCCCGTCGGCCCATGGGTCCGCCCGGCCCCCACCGTCGGCCGCTCCCCCTAGCGTCGGCCCCATGCTCCACACCGAGACCGCGTACCCCGTCCCCTTCCAGCTCGAACGATCCGACAGCCCGCACCGCTACGACCTCCGGAACCGGAGCGACGAACCACTCGACGGCCTCACCCTCACGCATCTCGGCACCGGGTACGCTCCCCCGCTCCGCATCCGCCGGCTCGATCCCGGTCAGGCACTCGGCATCGCCGTGTTCGGTGGGGCGCCGGACGACGCCGGCGTGGTCGTCGTCCGGTGGCGCCGGCCCGACCGGCAGGAGTACCTCTGGCGGGTCGCCCTGTGAGGGCGCCCGGGCCAGAGCGCAGGTCAGACGGTCGGCGCAGGCGCGGCGGGCGTGTCACCGCGCGCGTCATCGGCACCGCGTTCGCGCGCGACCTCGTGCCAGCGGGCGAGCAACCGCTCGACCGCGGCGTGGAACCGCGCCGTCGCCGCTCCGGGCGTCGTGTCCCCGAAGTACCGGCCAACCCAGTACCGGAGCCGCTCGGTCTGCGAGGCGTCGTGCAGCGCCGCGTCGACCCGGTCGAGCACGGCGGGGGCATCCTCGGCGTGGAGCCAGTCCGCAGCCGTCAGGTAGCCGCCCTCGTCGACCTCGGCGTCCGGATGGACGGGCCGCGTCACGATCAGCGGGCGACCGACGGCGAGCCGGTCGTAGATCATCGCGCTGATGTCCGTGATCGCGACGTCGGCGTCGGCGAGCTGCCACCCGAGCACCGGACCGTCGTCGTACACGTGGTGAGCGGCCGGATCAGCGGCGTTCGCGGCGGTGATGGCGGCGACGATGCGCTGGTGGGCCTCCCGGTAGTCGGCGTCGCGGACGCCGCTGCGGGGGTGTGGCCGGTAGACCAGCCGGTGCTGGGGCGACGCGAGCACGCGCTCGGTGAGCGCGACGCCGTGCGTGGCGATGGAGCCGTACGCGGCTGCTGGCCGGTCGCCCTCCCAGGTCGGCGCGTAGAGCACCACGGTGCGACCGTCGGACGGGTACGGCACCGCGCCGGCGAAGTGATCGGCCTGCGGACGTCCGATGGCGATCGTCCGGCGATCGAGGTCGTAGTCCCACAGCGCCTTCGACAGCCGGTCGCGCGCGGCGTCCCCGGCGATCAGGGCGTAGTCGTACGCCTTGAACTGGTTCGTCGTCATGTACATCTTGTCGCTCTCGCCGTGGTTGACGAAGACGTGCCACATGCGCCCGTACCGCATCATCTGGAAGTTCCGGGCGTTCTGGTTGACGTACAGGACGATGCGCGGGCGCTGTTCGTCCACGAACCGCTCGAGGTCGACCACTTGCCGCGCGTACACGACCGGCACGGGCGCCTCCTCGAGCAGACTCAGCATGGTGCCGGGCGACCGCGCGATGATCGCCACCGGGTGCTCCTTGGCGAGCTTGGCCAGCGGCGCGTACCACTGCCGGATCTGGTACATGTTCACGGGTCCGTCGGCGAAGTACACGGCGACCTCGATCGAGCGGGGATCCGGGACGTCGACGGACGGGAGCCGTCGGTCGAGTTCGCGGCGGTTGCGGCGCGAGCGCACGAGGCGGGTGACCAGCCGGTGCGCGGTGCGGACGTCACGGAGGATCGGCAACGGTCCCTCCTTCCGGCCGTCCTGGGACGACCACTTCGATCTGGGCTAGACGACGGGCGGCCGACCGGCGGCGGTCATGCGCGCGATGGTGATGAGGCCGAGCGGTCGGCGGGGGCCGCAGTCGGTGGACCAGCCCTCGCGGAGACCGGCGAACCACACGAGCAGTCGTCGCGGGTGTCGACGCCACCGGATCAGCTGGACGAGGGCCCAGCTCGCCACGTACACCGGCTGCAGCACCGCCGGCAGGTTCCGGCGGGCGAGCCACACCCGGTTCCGGGCGTTGAGCCGGTAGTACTCGCGGTGCCGAGCCGGGTCGATCGCGGGGTGGTGCGCGACGAGGTCCCCCGCGTACCAGGCACGCCGACCGACGCCCCAGACGCGCCAGGCGAGCTCGATGCCCTCGTGCGCGTAGAAGTACACGTCCCCCCAGCCGCCCGTGGCGCGGAACACCTCGAACGGCAACATCGTCGCGCCCTCCCACACGCTGAACACCGGACCGGACCGCCGCGGGTCGCCCTTGCGGATCCGGGGCACCCAGCGGCGGGGGTTGGACGCCCCGCTCGGGTCGACGACCCGCGGCTGGATGAGTCCGAGCGTCGGATCTCCCTCGAAGGCACGCACGGCGTCCGCGAGGAACGACGGGGACGGGATCGCGGCGTCGTCGTCGAGGAAGAACACGTAGTCGCCCTCCACGACGGCTGCTCCGGCGTTCCGGCCCGCGGGGATCCCGACGTTCTCGGCGAGCGCGAGCGGTCGGACGCCCTCGGGCAGGCCGGTGGGGGTCCAGCCGTTGCCGACACACACGACGTCGAGCTCGACGCGCTCCTGTGCGAGCACGGACTCGAGCCCGCGCCGGAGGTCGTCCGGACGCGTGCCCTGTGTGAGGCTCACCACCGCGACCCGCGGACGGTCACGATGCGGCACCGCTCGGCGGCGCAGGGTCCCGGGCCCGGTCACGCCCGCACCCGCTTCGAGGCGATGATCGCGAGGAAGTGCCCGGCGAGCGCCAGGACCGACAGCGGCAGGAGCGCCCCGACGAGGATCCGGTCCGCCAGCGGGTGCCCCATGACGAGCCCGAGGAGCGCGAACACGAACGCGAGGATGGTGAGCTCGACGGAGTGGTACAGCCGGTGGAACGGCAGGAACCGCGCGACCTGGCGGAGGGACGCGAGGCGACGGCCGCTCGGCACCGTCGTGTGGTCGCGGCGGTCGACCAGTCGATCCAGCCCCGCGTTCGCCCGCGCCACGTGCACCATGTCGTTGAGCGCCTTGTTGAGCACGATCACGAGCGCCAGTGCGAACCCGATCGTCGTCCACGCGTAGTCGCCGCCGTGCACGGGCCAGGTCGCGGCTCGGACGCCGAGCGCAGCCGGGATCAGGCCCTCAGTCGTGTAGTGCCCGACCTTGTCGAGGAACACCCCCGCGGGCGACCGGGTCCCCCGCCACCGGGCGACCTCACCGTCGGAGCAGTCGACGAGCATCTGGAGTTGTCCGAGCACGAGCGCGAGCGCGGCCCCGAGGAGTCCGGGCACGAGCAACGCGGCCGCCGTGCTCCAGCCGACGAGGATCATGACGCCCGTCACCTGGTTCGCGCTGATCCGGGTGCGCAGCAGGAACCAGGTCAGGTACGGGGAGACGTCGCGCAGGTACAGCGACGCCGTCCAGTGTTCCGCATTCGCGCGTGAGCGGACCTCGTCGGGCTGCGTCACCGCGCGGAGCTCGGCGATGGACCGCGGCCGGTCGTACGCGTGCTCGCCGTGGTCGCCGAAGGGGCGGTCCTGGGGCAGCGACTCGTCGTCCGCTCCCGACTCGCCCGGGACGTGCTCGGGGATCTGGTCGTCGGTCATGTCACCTCCCGGTGTGGGTCGTGAGTTCGGAGGTGCGGGCGAGGAACCCGAGGACGAACCCGATCCCCCACCCGATGTGGATGCACGGCAGCACGACGACGAGCCACGCCCGCGTCACCGGGTCACTGCGGCGTGCGACGACCGATGCACCGACCACCACGAACGCCAGGTACGCGCCCGGGACGACGAACCCGAGCATCGCCCAGGAGAGGGCCGACCGGAGGATCGCCCCGACGACGCCGACGATGCCGGCGATGACACCGCCGGACACCGCCACGACCATGACCGGGGGGACGAAGTACCGCAGACCGTTGCCCGTCGGGAAGCGCCGTGCGAGCTCGCCGCGCCACAGACCGGTCGCCACGAACTGCCGCACGAGGCGACGCAGGCTCGGCCGGGGCCGGTACGTCACCACGAGTTCGGGGGTGAACCACACCGTCCCGCCCGTCATCCGCAGACGACGGTTCAGCTCCCAGTCCTGGCCGCGCTTGATGCCCTCGTCGAACAGACCGACCTCGACGAGCCGCTCGCGTCGGAACACGCCGAGGTACGCGGTCTCGGCCGGACCGGCCTGACCGCCCACGTGGTGCGGGGTGCCACCGAGCCCGACCCGGCTGCCGTACGCGAGCGCGACCGCGCGCTCGAACGGGGTGCGTCCCTCGGCCCGCATGATGCCGCCGACGTTGTCGGCGCCGGACTCGAGCAGCACGCGGACCGCGACCCGCGTGTACTCCGGCGGCAGCACCGAGTGGGCGTCGACGCGGACGACGACCGGGTGCACCGAATGCCGGATGGCGACGTTGAGCCCCGCGGGCGTGGAGCCGACCGGGTTCGGGACGGCGCGGATGCGGGGATCGGCGCGGCTCATCTCCTCGACCAGCTCGTTGGTGCCGTCGATGGAGGGGCCGAGCGCCAGGATGATCTCGATCGGTCCGTCGTAGTCCTGGTCGAGCAGGCTCCCGACCGCCGCACGGACCTCGGTGACCTCGTTGAGGACCGGCATCACGTACGAGACCCCCGGCAGGGGCTGGCCGTCTGGCTGCATTCGATCAGTACCTCGTGGTCCTCGCGGAACGGAGCCGTGGCCCACCGGGGACCGCCCCGTAGAGCGTGCACGAGCCTAGCAGCGCCGTCGACCGCGCCCCTGCGCCGGGCCGGGATGGCGGGAGGCCCGGCCCACCTCGTCGAGGTGGGCCGGGCCTCCCGGTCGGCCGCCCGGCGTCAGCTGGCCTTGTAGGTGCCCAGCGTGACGTCGGCGGTGTGGCTCTGCCCGTTCCGGACGTACGTGACCGCGGTCTTCGCACCGCCCGCGAGGTACCGCACCTGTGCGGTGAGGTCGGTACCGTCGGTGACCTGGACGCCACCGAGCGCCGTCACGACGTCGCCCTTCTGCAGCCCGGCCGACGCCGCGGCGCCACCGCTCGTCACCGACTTGATGACCGCGCCCACCTGCGTGGCGCTCGTGTCGTCGGTCGCGTCGCCGACCGTGGCGCCGAGGAGACCGTGGCTGGCGGAACCGCTGTCGATGATCTCGCCCGCGACGCGCTTGGCGAGGTTCGCCGGGATGGCGAAGCCGACGCCGATGCTGCCCGACTGTGAGTCGGACGACGACGAGGAGCTGCCCGCGCTCGCGATCGCGACGTTGATCCCGATGAGACGCCCCTTGGAGTCGAGCAGCGCACCACCCGAGTTGCCCGGGTTGATCGCCGCGTCGGTCTGGATCACGGGCAGCGACACGACGTCCGATGTGGACGCGCTGCCGTTGTCGCCGTTCCCCCAGAAGTCGTACGGGCCCTGGCCGTTGTTGCCGCCGCCGTCGTTCGAGTCACCGGAACCGCTGCTCGGCGCGCTCGACGTGACCTGGATGCTCCGGTTCAGGGTCGAGACGATGCCGTCGGTGACGGTGTTCGACAGCCCGAGCGGCGCGCCGATCGCCACGGCGGTGTCGCCGACGTTGAGCTTCTCCGAGTTGGCGAAGTCCATCGGGGTCAGGCCGCTCGCGTCGATCTTGACGACCGCCAGGTCGACCGTGGGGTCGGTGCCGACGAGCGTGCCCTTGTAGATCTTGCCGTCCGAGGTCGTGACCTGGATCGTGCCCTTCGAGCTGTCGCCGTCGAGCGTCACCACGTGGGTGTTCGTGACGATGTAGCCGTCCTTGTCGAGCACGACGCCGGATCCGGTGCCGGCCTCGCCGCCCGCGGTCACGTTGATGGTGACGACCGAGGGCGTGGCCTTCGCCGCGACCGCGGTGACCACGGTCGCGGAGTTGTAGTCGTTCACCGTGAGGTGCCCGTTCGAGGTGGTGCCCGACGAGGTCGTCGTGGTCGTCCCGCCGTCGCGGTCGGCCACCGCCCACACGGTGGCCCCGCCCAGCCCGCCGATGACCGCGCCGATGACGAGCATCCCGATGAGCGGCAACGCGCCACGACGTCGGGCGTCGCGCGGCTGACCACTGTCGCCGCCCTCGAAGTACGTCCCGTTCCGCCGGTCGGCGCCGTCCACGTCGCCGAAGGCGCTCGTCGGCGCCTGCGAGGAACCCGGAGCGGTGGTCTGGTGCGCACCCGGTCCGTAGCCGATCGGGTGTCCGTACTGGTCGGTCGCTCCCTGGCCGCCGGCGGACGGAACGCCGTACGCCGAGCCGCCGTGCGACTGCCCGTAGGGCGACTGCTGGCCGTACTGGCCGCCCTCCTGGTGGCCCTGACCGTACTGACCGTACTGACCGTACTGGCCGCTGTCCTGGCCCTGCTGGCCGTACTGCCCCTGCTGGCCGTACTGCCCCTGCTGGCCGTACTGCCCCTGGCCGCCACCGTACTGCCCGGAGTGGCCCTGATCGCCGTAGCGACCCTGCTCGCCCGAGGCGCCCTGGCCGCCCGCGTCGCGGGGGTAGGGGGCCGTGAAGCGATCGGTCTGCTGCGCGCCCTGCGCTCGACCGTCGGAGCCGTACCCCGGCAGTCGCTCGCCGTACCGCGGCTGGTCCGCGTCCCCCGTGTCGGCCCCGGTCGTGCGGGCCTCGTCGTCGTCGGCCGTCATCGGCGTGCTCCAGTTCTCATCGCGGTCGGCTCGTCGGCGCCCCGCTCCGTGGCGGCCGCTCGACGGTCGTCGTTCCCGGTCGGGGTGGTGTCGGTCATGCTCGGCGTGCTCCCTTCCAGCGCAGAGCAGTCTCGCCCACGCACCTGAACGGTCGTCCTGCCACCCCTGGCAGGACCCTAGGTCGAGCATAAGCACCACCTGAACGTCGTGGTCGTCACGCCCGGACACATCGGTCGCCGGGTGCGCCGCGGCCGTTAGGTTGGACCGACCAGCCCAGAGACGGGAGCAGCATGCGAACCACCGGACCCTGGCTCCGCGCCGCCGAGGGAGCGATGCTGCTCGCCTCGGACGGACGACCCGCCCCGACCGTGTTCGCCGAGATGAGCGCGCTCGCGGCGGCCACCGGCGCCATCAACCTGGGCCAGGGGTTCCCGGACCAGGACGGGCCTGCCGCGGTGGTCGAGGCCGCGGCCGCCGCCGTGCTCGCCGGGGTGAACCAGTACCCGCCGGGCCGTGGCATCCCGGACCTCCGCGCCGCCATCGCCGAGCACCAGCGGCGGTTCCACGGCATCGACCTCGACCCGGAGCGCGAGGTCCTCGTGACGGCCGGGGCGACCGAGGCGCTCGCGGCCACCCTGCTCGCCCTCGTCGACACCGGGGACGAGGTCGTCACCTTCGAGCCGTTCTACGACGCGTACGGCGCACTCATCCGCCTCGCGGGCGGGACGCACGTCACCGTCCCCCTGGTCGCACCGGACTTCCTGCCCGACGAGGCCGCACTCCGCGCCGCGGTCACCGACCGGACCCGGGTGATCCTCGTCAACACGCCGCACAACCCCACCGGTCGGGTCCTGCCGCGCGAGGTCCTCGCGACCATCGTGGAACTCGCCGAGCAGCACGACGCGGTGATCCTCACCGACGAGGTCTACGAGCACCTCACGTTCGGCGTCCCGCACGTCCCCATCGCGACCCTGCCCGGCGCGTGGGAGCGAACGGTCACCGTCTCGAGCGCGGGCAAGACCTTCAGCACCACCGGGTGGAAGATCGGCTGGTTGAGCGGCCCGGCCGCGCTCGTGGAGGCGGCGCTCGCGGTCAAGCAGTTCCTCACCTTCGTGAACGGCGCGCCGTTCCAACCCGCGGTGGCGGTCGGCCTCCGGTTGCCGGACGCCGTGTTCCAGGGTGTGGCCGACGACCTGCGCGTCAAGCGCGACCTGCTGGCGGCCGGCCTCACCGCCGCCGGCTTCGACGTCATGCTGCCGGACGCCACGTACTTCGTCATCGCGGACGCGGCCCCCCTCGGCGCTCCGGACGCCCGCGCGCTCTGCCTGGACCTCCCGCGCCTCGCCGGGGTCGTCGGAGTGCCCGTGACCGCATTCGTCCGACCCGACCACGCGGCCGGCTACCGCTCCCTCGTCCGCTTCGCCTTCTGCAAGCGCCGCGAGGTGCTCGAGGAGGCCGCCGGCCGGCTCGCGGCACTTCGCGCTACCGCGGTGTGATCGCGTAACGGCGCAACGCCAGCGACGGGTTGACCGCCCGCACGCGTTCCACGGTCGCGGTCTCGATCGTCGCGGCCAGGAGGCCCGGATCCGCTCCGAGCCCGGCGACGACGACGCCCGACGGGTCGAGCACCACCGAGTGGCCGACGCCGACCGGGGGTGTCTGCCCGGCACCGACCACGTACACGGTGTTCTCGATCGCCCGAGCCGTCAGCAGTGTCCGCCAGTGGTGCTCCTTGCCCGGCCCCCGGACCCACTCCGCGGGCACGAGCAGGACGTCCGCGCCAGCGACCGCGAGCCGACGGCTGACCTCGGGGAACCGGAGGTCGTAACACGTCTCGACGCCGATCCGTACGCCGCCGCGCTCGAACACGGGCTCCTGCTCCGGATCCCCCGGCTCGATCCACTCCGACTCTCGAGCGCCGAACGCGTCGTAGAGGTGCACCTTGCGGTAGGCGAGCACGACGTCACCGTCGGCGCCGACTGCCACGACCGTGTTGCGGAACCGGCCGGCGTCCGTACCGCGTTCGCTCATGCCGGCGACGATGGTGAGGCCCGTCCTCCTCGCGTGCCGCGCGAGCCCCGAGACGAACGGGCCGTCCAGCGGCTCTGCGGCATCGACGTACGAACGGCCGAGCTCGGGCTCGAAGAACGAGCTGTACTCCGGTGCGACGAGGACGTCGGCACCACGGGCGGAGGCGCCGTCCGCCGCCGCACCGATGGTCGCCACGTTCGCTGCGACGTCGGCGACCGGCGCGAACTGGGCGACGGCGATGGTCAGGGTGGCGGGCACGGTCACGAGCGTAGACACCGGCCGGGAGGCACGCGACCCCACCGACGCGCCGTGTCTGCTCCGCCCTCGACCGGCAACGCACCAACGGGGAACACCGGAGCGGGAACGCAGAAGGCCCGGTCCTGGCGGACCGGGCCTTCATCTTGTTGCGGGGGCAGGATTTGAACCTACGACCTCTGGGTTATGAGCCCAGCGAGCTACCGAACTGCTCCACCCCGCGGCACGGTTCAGAAGCCTAACACGGCCCGGACGAGGACGCGAATCGGGGCCGCTCGCACGAGCGAGCGGCCCCGATCCGGCTCACTTGGAGGAGGAACTCGACGAGCTGCTCGACCCCGTGGTCGCTCCGTTCGACTCGGCCTGGAGCGCGTCCTGCACCGCCTGCTGCAGTCGCTTGTCGGCCTCGGCCGCCGCCACGAGGTCGTTGTCGGCGTAGGCCTGCTGACGGTCCTGGAGCGCCTGGCTCGCGTCCTGGAGCGCCTGCTGGAGGGCAGCGTTCGCGCTGACCGATCCCGCGCCGCTCGATCCATCGGAGCCGCTCGCGCCCGAGTCGGAACCCGTGTCGCTCGAGCCGGATCCGCTGGATCCGCTGGTACCCGAACCGGTGCCGCTCGAACCCGTCGACGCGCCCTGGTCGCCCGCCGCGGCACCGGAGTTCCCACCGAACAGCGAGTTGAGCGCGTCGTTGAGGGTGTCCTCGAACGCGATCTTGTCCCCGAAGGCGACGAGCACCTTCTGGAGCAACGGGTACGACGTGTTCGAGGTCGACTGCACGTACACCGGCTGGACGTACAGGAACCCCCCGCCGATCGGCAGCGTCAACAGGTTGCCGCGCTTGATCGTCGTGTCACCCCGCTTCAGGATGTTCAGCTCGGTGGAGACGTCGGTGTCCGCGTTGAACGACGACTGGACCTGACCCGGACCGGGCACGCTGTCGGTCTTCGGGATCGTCAGGAGCGACAGACGCCCGTACGCCTTCGAGCGCTTGCCCTTGCCGCGGCCGCCGGCGTCCGAGTCGACCGACAGGTACCCCGTCAGCACGTTCCGCGCGTTCGACCCCGACTGCTGCGGGATGTAGGTCGAGTAGAGCGTGTAGGCCGTCTGCTCCCCCGGGACCTTCATCGTGAGGTAGTACGGGTCCTGCAGGTCGGCGCTCGAGGTCGTCGTGGTGGTGCCGAGTGCGCTGGTGACCCTCGACGTGGACGAACTCGACGAGCTCGACGACGGGTCCTGCGGCGTGACCCAGGCGTCGTCACCGGAGTAGAACGAGTTCGCGTTCGTGACGTGGTATGTCCCGAGGATGGTCCGCTGCACCTTGAACAGGTCGGTCGGGTACCGCACGTGGTCGAGCAGCTCGGCACTCATCGACGACATCGGCTGGACGGTCGCGGGGAAGATCTTCTTCCACGTCGTCAGCAGCGGGTCCTTCGCGTCCCAGGAGTACAGGGTGACCTTGCCCGTGTAGGCGTCCACCGTCGCCTTGACCGAGTTCCGGATGTAGTTCACCTGGTCGGTGTTGTACCCGGACGAGGTGGTGCCGTTGATGCTGTCCGACAGGCTCGCGCTCTGGGAGTACGGGTACGCGTCGGTCGTCGTGTAGCCGTCGACGATCCAGACGATCCGGTGGTTGACGATCGCCGGGTAGACGTCCTTGTCGAGCGTCAGGTACGGCGCGACCTTCTGCACCCGCTGGAGCGGATCGCGGTCGTACAGGATCTGCGAATCCGCGTTCACCGCGTTCGACAGCAGGATCTGCTCCGACCCGAACTTGGCCGCGTAGACGAGCCGGTTGAACACGTTGCCGATGCTCGGTCCGCCGTTCGCCTGGTACGTGGTCGTCGCGTTGCTCGCCGCAGCGTCCTCGGCGCCCGAGGGGTAGTCGAGCTCGATCTTCTTCGTCCCCTTGGGCGCCCCGACGATCGAGTACGCGGGCGAACTCTCGCCGAAGTACACGCGCGGCTGGTAGTCCCCGAGGTCGCCCGTCGAGGGGATGCCGGACTCGAGGAACACGGGCTTGCCGTCGCTCGTGCGCTGGTTGCCGTACGCGGCGACGACCCCGTACCCGTGTGTGTACACGAACGTGCGGTTGTACTGCGTCGCCGAGGAGCCGAGGCCGTCCACATCGATGTCGCGCACGGCGATCACGGTGTCCTCGGAGGTGCCGTCGATGTCGTAGCGGTCGACGTCGAGGGTGGAGGGGAACTTGTAGTACTGGCGGTACTGCTGCAGCTGGCTGAACGACTCCGACACGATCGACGGGTCGATGATGCGGATGTTCGCCGTGGTCTGCGCGTCCGACGCGAGCGCTCCGGTCTGCGTGTCGGTCCTGGCGTCGTACGAACGCTCCTTCACTCCCGCGACGTCGTACGCGGACCGGGTCGCGTCGATGTTGCGCTGGATGAACGCCGACTCGTAGCTGCGCTCGCTCGGTGCCACCTGCAGGCGCTGGACGACCCAGGGGTAGATCCCGCCGACGACGATGGCCGACACGAGCAGCAGCGCGGTGCCCACGACCGAGATCCGCCACCGGCCGATGACCGCTGTCACGACGAACAGGAGCGCGACGACGGCGGCGATGCCCGCGAGGATCTCGCGCCCGGGGATGGTCGCGTTGACCTCGGTGTACTGCGCACCCGTGATGAGCGAGTTGTCCTTCGAGAGGGTCGCGTACTGGTCGAGCCAGAGGCTGACGGCCTGCAGGGCCACGTACAGGGCCGCGGTGACGGCCAACTGGACCCGAGCGGTCCGCGAGATCCGGACCTCCCGGCTGCCGAAGCGGAGCGCGCCGTACAGGTAGCTGGCGGCGACGGCGGCGAGTCCGGCGATGAGCACGACAGCGGAGGCGAAGGCGACGAGCGCACGCCAGAACGGCAGGTCGAACACGTAGAACGCGATGTCGAGGTGGAACTGCGGGTCGACGCGGCCGAACGGCGTGCGGTTGAAGTAGGCGAGCACGAGGCTCCAGCGCGGCGCGGTCGCGAGGCCGGCGAACAGTCCGAGGACCGACGGCACGCCGAACATGACGGCGCGGCGGAGCGGTTCGATGACCTGCTGGTAGCGGTCGAGTTGGGCGTTGAGCTTGGCGTAGACCGGCCGGAACCGGTAGGCGACGGCGATGCTGACGTACACCGGCACCGCCATGCCGAGGAAACCGGCGAAGAACATCGCGGTGCCGGCGAGCCACCGGGTGGTGAGGACGTGTTGGAACCCGAGCTGCGCGAACCAGAGGTAGTCGGTGTACAGGCTCGCGAAGACGAAGAACGCGATCACCAGCGCCGCCAGCACGATGATCGTGACGACGATCGGGATCCGCGGCGAGCGCCGCCGGACAGCGGACGATGTGTTCGTCACCAGGTGAGCTCCAGACGTGTCGACACGACGGCGTCGCAGCCGTCGGGACCCTGATCCTATGGGTTCGGGCTGACGATCACGCTGGGCGGAGCGCAGGCTGTGGAGCGTCGGTGGAACCGCCCGGAGCCGCCCCGGCGTGCCATGGACGGCGGCAGACCCCGGTCAGGATCCGCAGCGCGCCAGGTGGGCGGTGCTCGCGCCGCTCCGGACGACGGACAGGTCGTGCACGGCCTGCCGGAGCGTCGACACCGCGTAGACGTCGAGCCCGTCGGGGACGTGTCCGGCGACCTCGTCGCAGTTGCTCTCCGGGGCCAGGAACACCGTCGCGCCCGCCGAGCGCGCACCGTAGAGCTTCTGCCGGATCCCGCCGATGGCACCGACGTCGCCGTCGACGTCGATCGTGCCCGTCCCGGCCACGTGGGCTCCGCCGTTGAGGTGCCCGGGCGTCAGCTTGTCGATGGTCCCGAGCGCGAACATCATGCCGGCGCTCGGGCCACCGACGTCCTGCAGGCGGATCTTCACCGAGAACGGGAAGTCGTAGTGCTGGCTGACGCCGATGCCCAGGAGCACCGCACCGTCGGAGGCCTTCGGTGTGATCGAGACGGTCCGGGTGGCGCCGTCGCGACGGACCACGAGGGTGGCGGCCTTCCCGGCGCCGTTCGCGGTCACGCGCGCGCGGAGGGTGCTGGCGTCGCTGTCGTGCGTCAACGACCTCCCGTTGATCGACTCGATGACGTCGCCCTCGCGCAGGACGCCGTCGGCCGCCGACCGGGGTTCGACCGCCGAGACGGTGAGCGTGGAGCGGACCGTGAACCCCTGGTGGACGAGGGCCGCCGCGACCGCCGCCTGCTGGGAGTCCGCCATGTCGGCGGCGTCCTGCTGGTTCACCTGCTCGGTCGTCTCGCCGGTCGGGTAGATCGCCTCGGCGGGGACGACGGCCTCGGACTTCGTGAACAGCGCACGGATGACGCTGAGCCACGACGGGCGTTCGGTCTGGGTGCCCTCGACGCTCACGGTGAGCATGTCGAGCGCGCCCGCCGTGGGGTAGGTCGGGTGTCCCGACACCTGGATGAGCTGCACCCGCTTCGGCTTCGCCGCGGTGCCCTGCTGTTGCGTGCCGATGGTGTTGAACACCGGGCCCGGCAGTTCGATGACGTACGGGCTCGGCAGCACGGTGGCGAGGAGGGCGAGGACGACCGCGGCGACGACGAGCACCCAGCCGACGGTGCGAGCGCGGGAACGCGGGCGGGCAGGAGCCGGGGCGAAGAGGGTCAACGAGGTCCTTCCGACGGGCCGGTGCTCCGCGCGTCCCGGTCACGGGAGCGCGTGTTCGCCCACGGCGGAGCGCGAACGGGCGTCCGAGGGGCACGTCCCAGGTCCGGGTGCAGGGCAGCGGTTAGCGTAGTGCGCATGGCTGATGATCCGCAGCGGCAACCGGACGACGAGTTCCAGGAGATGCTGCGCCGCCTCCTCTCCGGCGGTGCCGACATCGATCCGTCCCAGCTCGCGGGCGCCGCGGGGCTCCCGAACGACCCGGCCTTCGTCGCCCGGCTGATGGGGCAGTTGCAGGACGCCGTCCGGGGCGGCGGCGACGGCATCGACTTCTCGGCTGCCACGGAGCGCGCGGTCGCGATCGCTCGCGAGGGCGGCCAGGGCGTCGACCCGGCGACGAGCGCCGCGTTGACGCAGGCGTTCCAGGTCGCCGCACTGTGGCTGGACGACGTCACCTCGGTCGCCGAGCTCACCGCGGCGCCGCGCCTCATGACGCGCGAGCAGTGGGCGTCCGCGACGATGCCGGTCTGGAGCCAGATCGCCGAGCCCGTCGCGACGAGCATCGCCGACGCCCTCACCGAGGTCATCGACCAGCAGGCGCCCGAGGAGCTCCGGAGCATGCTCAGCGGTGCCGGTCGCATCATGCGGAGCGTCGGCGGCGCCCTGTTCGCGGTGCAGCTCGGACAGGTCGTCGGGCAGCTCGCGACCGAGGTCGTGTCCGGCGGCGACGTCGGGGTCCCGCTCCTCGACGACCAACAGGCCGCCCTGGTGCCGCAGAACGTCGCCGCCTTCGCCGAGGGCCTCGACGTCCCCGTCGACGAGGTCCGGATCTACCTGGCGGTCCGCGAGCTCGCGCACGCGCGCCTGTTCCGCTCGGCGCGGTGGCTGCGCCTCCACCTCATCTCCTCGATCACCGAGTTCGCACGTGGCATCCACGTCGACACCTCCGCGATCGAGGAACTCGCGAGCGGCTTCGACCCCTCGAACGCCGAGGAGCTGCGCGACGCCCTGTCGAGCGGCGCCCTCATCCCCCCGCGGACGCCCGAGCAGGACCAGGCGCTCGCGCGACTCGAGACCATGCTCGCGCTGATCGAGGGCTGGGTCGACGTCGTGACCGCGGCGGCGACCACGCGCCTGCCCCGGTCGGCCGCCATCGCCGAGATGGTGCGTCGACGTCGCGCCGCGGGCGGTCCCGCGGAGTCCGCGTTCGCCACGCTGGTCGGTCTCGAACTCCGGCCGCGGCGGCTACGCGAGGCCGCGGCGATGTGGCAGCGGGTCGTCGACGAGCTGGGCCCGGGGCAGCGCGACGCGCTCTGGTCGCACCCGGACCTCGTCCCGACGTCCGCGGACATCGACGACCCCGACGCGCTCGTCGCGCGGCTGCGGGACCCGGGCACGGCCTCCGACGACATCGACCGCGCGCTCGAGGACCTGCTCAACGACACAACGGACGACCGTCCGCACGAGTCGCCGGACGGCACGGCGCGCGACGACGACTAGCGCTCGTCCACAGGTCCCGGTTCTCCACAGCTGCCGGGAGGTCCGGGAACCGTCCGCCCCGCACCGGCGAGACTGCCGGACATGGGCATCCGCATCGATCCGTCGCTCGAGTTCGTCTGGCGCGACCTGCACACGGTGCAGATCGGGGTGGATCCGCCACGGGCTGTGGTCCCCGTCGCCTCCGTGGCGGAGGAGCGCTTCCTGACGTCCCTCCGGCGTGAGACGAGCCGTGAGGCCCTCCCCGCTCTCGCCGCCCAGGCCCGGTGCAGCCCGGCCGCGGCGGCCGGCGTGCTCGCGGCGGTCGCGCCCGTGCTGGTCGACCGGCCGGTCGCACGCCGACGGTGCGTCGAACTCCACGGATCCGGGCCGGTCGTCGACCTGCTGCAGGGGCACCTGCGCAGCGAGGGCGTGACGGTGGCCCAGCCCGATCCTCCAGCGGGGGAACCGCATGGACCGGCGACCCCGGAGGCCGACCTGGCTCTGGCGGTCGCGGACCACGTCCTCGATCCCGCCCTGCGGTCGGCGTGGCTGCTCCGCGACCTCCCGCAGCTCACCGTCGTCGTCGGCGACGGGCGCGTCCGGGTCGGCCCCGTCGTCGAGCCGGACCGCGGTCCGTGCCTGCACTGCGTCGAGCTCGCGCGGGTGGACGAGGACGATCACTGGCCCACGCTCGCGACACAACTGTGGGGGCGACGCGCCGCGCCGTTGTCACCCCACCGCGCGGCAGCGGTGGCCGCGATCGCGTGCCGCCTGGCGCTCGACCGGCTGGGCACCGGGACGGCCGCCGGACCGATCACGACCTCGGTCACCGACGGCGAGGGCGAGGGCGAGGGCGTCGGCGACGGCGACGGCGACGCGTCCGCTGACCGGGACGCCACCACCGGTCACGCGGCTGGCGTGCAGGTGTTCGTCGACCGCGAGACGCTCGCGGTCACGAGCCGGACGCTGCTGCCGCATCCACGGTGCGCGTGCCGAGCGCTGCCAGGAAACGACTCGGCTGACGGTCTCCTCCGCGCCCCGATCCCCGCCGCGCCCACGTGACCGTCAGCGAGGCCCGCGCCCGCGTGACCCCGACGTAGAACAGGCGGCGCTCCTCGTCGACCTCGGCGTCCGTCGTCGCGTACGAGATCGGCAAGAGGCCCTCCGACGCCCCGACGATCGTCACGTGCGGCCACTCGAGCCCCTTCGCCGAGTGGAGGGTGGAGAGCGTGACGGCCTCGACCTCGGGCTCGTGATGGGTCGCCTCGCGGTCGACGAGGTCCGCCGCGAAGCGCTGGAGAGTGGTGCCGGGCGCGGCCTGCTCAGCGAGGCCCATGATCGCCTGGAGCGCCTCCCACCGGTCGCGCACTGCACCCGCACCGGCGGCATCGGGCGGCGACGCGGCCCAGCCGAGGGACCGCAGGACGTCGGACACGGTCTTCGTCACCGGCTCGTCCGTGATGCTCATCGCCGCACCCCGGAGGAGCAGCACGGCCTGGCGCACCTCGGGCCGGTCGAAGAACCGTGGGCCGCCCTGCACGCGCGTCGGGACACCCGCGCGCCCGAGTGCCGCCTCGAGCGCCGCGGACTGCGCTCCGATGCGGAACAGCACGGCGCACTCCGACGGCCGCGCCCCGCCGGCGATGCGATCGGCGACGCGGCGGGCGACCTCGCGCGCCTCGGCCGCGTCGTCGGCGACGGGGACGACCTCCGGTGGGTGCCCCGGCTCGTCCGTGCGGGCCTCCAGGTCGAGCGCCCCCGGCTGCCCGCGCATGAGCGTGTTCGCGACGTGGACGACCTCGGTCGTCGACCGGTAGTTCCGCTCGAGGCGGACGACCGAGGCGCGGGGGAAGTCGGTGCCGAAACCGAGGAGGTACCGGCTCGACGCACCCGCGAACGAGTAGATCGTCTGCGAGGCGTCCCCGACGACGCACACGTCGTCGCGGTCACCGAGCCACGCTCGGAGCAGGTCGTGCTGCACCGGGGAGACGTCCTGGTACTCGTCGACGACGAAGAAGCGGTACTGCTGCCGGACGTACGACGCGACCCGCGGTTCCGACTCGACCATGCCGAGCGTCGCGAGCAGGACGTCCTCGAAGTCGAGCTGCCGACGATCGTCCTTGAGGTCCTCGTACGCACGCATGAGGTCGACGACCCGGCGCGGCGTCGTCCCGGTCGGGATCGCGCGATCGGCCGCGGCGGCCTCGTACTCCTCGAGTGTCAGGCGTTGCACCTTCCGCCACTCGACCTCGGCGGCCAGGTCGCGGAGGGCAGCGGTGTCCACACCCATGCCGATCGTGTCGGCCGCGTGCGCGATGAGGCGGCCCTTCGACTCGACGATGCGCGGCGCCGGACCTCCGATGGTGTCGGGCCAGAAGTAGCTCAGCTGGGACATGGCGGCCGCGTGGAAGGTGCGGGCCGCGACCTGACCGGCGCCGAGTGCTCGGAGGCGCGCGCGGAGCTCGCCGGCGGCGCGGGTCGTGAAGGTCAGCGCGAGCACGTGGCTCGGCGCGTACGTCCCCGTCGCCACGCCGTACGCGATGCGGTGTGTGATCGCACGGGTCTTGCCGGTCCCGGCACCCGCCAGGACGGCCACCGGTCCGAGCAGGCGCCGTGCGACGGTCCGTTGCTCCGGGTCGAGCGCCTCGAGCAGGCGTTCGGGGTCCATGGGCGATCTCCCCTCTCGTGCGGTTCGGTCCGGCTCGTCAGCGGGACGCCGGGACGCCGGGCCGATCGACGTCAGGGGACGTCGAGTTCGGCTCCGTACCAGTCCTCGATGATGGCGCGAGCGATCGAGGTCCGACCGGGCAGGTGGACCGAGCGTCCGGCGACCGCCGCGAGGTCCGCACGCGAGAACCAGCGGACGTCCATGATCTCGACACCGTCGGGCCGGATCGTCGAGGCGTCCCCGCCCACGGCGCGAGCGCGGAACCCGAGCATGAGGGACGCGGGGAACGGCCACGGCTGGGATCCGAGGTAGACCGGGTCCTCCACGTGGACGCCCGACTCCTCGAAGACCTCGCGGCGCACGGCGTCCTCGAGGCTCTCGCCCGGTTCGACGAAGCCCGCGAGGAGCGAGTACCGGCCGGGCTCCCAGGCGGCGTTCGAGCCGAGCAGCAGGCGGTCCTCGCCGTCGGTGACGCCCACGATGATCGCCGGGTCCGTCCGGGGGAAGTGCTCATGGCCCTCCGGGTCGCGCCGCACCCACCCGCCACGCTCGGTCGTCGTGGCGCTGCCGGTCCTCGGCGAGAACCCGTGCACCGCGTGCCAGTTCGCCATGGCCACGGCCTCGACCGCGATGCCGGAGTCACGGGCCGAGAGCTCGGTGCCGAACATCCGGAGGTTCTCCCACGCCGTGTCGTCCGGCTCGATCGCGGTGGCAGTGGCGTCGTCGACGAAGGCCGCGACGAACCGCGTACCGCGCGGTGCGTCCGGGGCGTCCGCGAGCGCGCGCCCCAGGTACAGCAGCGTGGTGCCCTCGGGGATCGCGGCCGCGTCGACGAACCGCAGGACACCGTCCGGCTCCCGCAGCAACGCGGCGCGGCGGACGGGCAGGAACCGCGTCTCGCGGTCGGCTCGGAGCAGCCGCTCGAGGTCCGGTGTCTCCCGGTACTCGCCGTCGCGGTCGAGCTCGTTCCGGGCGAGCGGCAGACGATCGACGAACTCCTGCGACACGATGCGGTCCTCTCTGCGATGCGCCCGGGCGGACGCCGAGACGGTGGGACGCCAGGCGGGACCGCCGCGTCGAGTGCGCGGCGATGATCGTCCGGGAGACAGCGTGGCGTCGGTTCGACACCAGGGCACCGACCTACCCTTGAGGACATGGCGGGTTCCCACTTCACTCTAGCGGCGTTGGCCACCACGGCCGTTCCGGGGCTCGTGGTCACCGGCACCCGGACGCTCGGTTCCGCGCAGGCCGGGGACTACGACTCGGCGGTCCTCCGTGACGCCGAGGGCGAGCAGCTCGTCATCCGACGTCCACGCAGCCAGCGAGCCGAGGGGCGTCAGTCGGCCGACCTCGTCGCCATCCGTGCGCTGAGCACCGGGATCCGGACGCGCCTCCCGTTCGCGGTGCCGGAGTACCGCGGACAGGCGCCCATCGGCCAGACCCGTGCGATCGTGACCACCTACGTGGACGGCACGCACGTCGACCTCGGCGCGCTCGTCGAGCGACCCGATCTGGCGACCGCGCTGGGCGGCGCGATCGCCGCGGTCCACGCGCTCCCCACGAGCTTCGTGACGGACGCGGGACTGCCGTCGCTGACACCGTTCGAGATCCTCCGCTCGGCGGTGTCGGTGATGGACCGGGCCGTCGCCACCGGGCTCGTGCCGGCGGCGCTCACGGAACGGTGGGAGGGCGCCGCGCGCGACCAACAGCTGTGGCAGTTCACCCCGACGGTGGTGCACGGCGGTCTCGCCGCGGATCGGGTGCTCGTCGTGGGCGACCACGTCAGCGGCGTCCTCGGCTGGGGCGAGCTGCGGCTGGGCGACCCGGCACGAGATCTCGCCTGGGTCCTCAGCGCACGGAACGCGTCCGCCTTCGAGACGGTCATGCACGCCTACACGGCCGGCGGCGGCGCCCGGGACCGGCAGGTGCCGCAACGGGCGCGGCTCTACCACGAGCTCGAGACCGCCCAGTGGCTCCTGCACGGCGTCCAGGTGAAGAGCACCGAGGTGGTGGACGACGCGGTCGCGATGATGCACCGCCTCGTCGACGTGGTGCACTCGCCCCTCGCCCAGCCGCTCCAGGCCGCGTCGCCGGACACGATGGAGATCACCGAGGTGGAGCAGCTGCTGTCGTCGACGGAGCGTCGGCACGCCTGACGATCAGCCGATCGCACGCACCCACGCGCGCTCCAGACCGGCTCGGTCGAGCAGTTCCGCTGGACGCACCTCGAGGTCGTCCGCGACGAAGTAGAAGACCGCGTCGACGTCCTCGACCGGCCGTCCGGTGAACTCCGCGTACGCCACGCGGTAGAGCGCGAGTTGGAGCTGCCGCCGCTCCAGGTCCTCGGCCCCGGACGGCGCGCGCCCCGTCTTCCAGTCGACGATCTCGATCCGCCCGTCGATCTCGTACACGGCGTCGAGCTTGCACACGACGCTGTGCCCCAGGAACGGGATGTGGATCTCGCGCTCCACCTCGACCGGGGTGCGGTCGGCCCAGCGGGACCGTGCGAACGTGGCCTGGAACTCGGCGAGCCGCCGGGCGTCGTCGTCGGACGGGGCAGCGGCCGTGCCGCCGTGCTCGTCGACGTCGGCGTCGAGCTCGCCGTCCCAGGCGTCGAGGGTCTCGAGCGACCCCGACGGCCGGGCCCGGCGCTCGACCCACTGGTGGAACAGGGTCCCGAGGCGGGTCGCCCGGTAGGGCCGCTCCGGCATCGGGCGACGGAGCCGCTCCGCGACCGCGGCGGGTTCCGTCAGGTAGTCCTTGAACCCCGAGGCCGGGATCCGGTGGGGCACGGTCACGACGTGCCGGTCGCGGTGAGCGGCGCGTCGCTCGGCGAGCAGGAGGTCGAGGTCGGCCGCGTACCGTCCGGCAGCACCCGGGTGCGCTGCCCGCACCCGGTCGGCGGCCGCCAGGACACGCGCGCCCCGTTCGCCGAACGGCAGGTGGGGCCACGGCATGGTCGCGCCGGAGTCGGCGAGCGGGTTCTCGTCGAACTCGGTCCCCGCCGGGATCGCGTCCGGATCCACCACATCGGCGGCGACGAGGTCGGCGAGGTAGCGACTCGGCTCCGTCGGGCGCACGCCGGTCCCCCAGTACGAGCCGGTCACGAGCAGCGCCTGCCGTGCGCGGGTCAGCGCCACGTAGGTGAGCCGGCGCTCCTCGTCGAGGTTGCTGCGCCCGACGGCCTCCTTGAAGGTCGCGATCGCGTCCGCGACCGCCTTCTGGGTCTCGGCACCCCGCCAGGCGAGATGCGGGAGCTCGTCGGCGTCGCCGCGGAACTCGTACGGCAGCCGCCCGAAGCCGAGCCAGCCGGTCGAGCCCTCCTGCGGACGGGCCGGCAGCGCGCCCTCCACCATCCGCGGGACCGCGACGGCGTCCCACTCGAGCCCCTTCGCCCCGTGGATGGTCAGGATCTGGACGGTGCCGGGTTCCGGCTCCTCGCTCCGCGGCCCCATGTCGTCGCGGCGCGCGGCCGCGTCGAGCCAGCCGATGAACGAGCCGAGGTCGGCTCGGTCGTCCGTCGCCACGAACCCGGCGAGTTCGTCGAGGAAGGCGTCGAGGTGGTCGGACGCGCCCTGCTCGTGCGCCGCGACCTCGACGTCGAGCCGCATCTCCTGCACCACGAGCGTGACGAAGTCGACCAGGTCACCGCCGGCGCGGGCGCGGAGCGCCGCGAGTGCGGCACCGAGCGCCCGCATCCGGAGTCGCCCCTCGGCGCTGATGTCGGCGGTCGCCCCGTGCTCGTCGGGTGCGGTCGCGACGAAGTCGAGGGCGTCGACGAGCGACCCGTGCTCGCCGGCCGCGACCGAGCCCCGGAACGCGTCCGCGACCGCGGGGTCGAGACGCGCGTGCGTGTGGTCGCGCTCGAACAGCCACCGGCCGACGCGCTGCAGGGCGACGACGTCGGCGGGACCGATGCGCCAGCGTGCGCCCGTGAGCAGGCGGATGAGCTCGTTGCCGGCGGACGGGTCGTGCAGCACCCGCAGGCAGGCCACGAGGTCGACGATCTCCGGCCGCTGGAGCAGGCCGCCGGTGCCGAGCACGCGGTAGGGCACCTCGCGGTGACCCAACGCCGCGGTGAAGGCCGCGAGGTCCTTCCGGGCCCGGAGCAGCAGTGCCATCGACGTGCCGCGTCGCGCCGCCCGGCGGGCGGCGAACCAGTCAGCGACCGCAGCGGCTTCCTCCGGCAGGGTCTCGGGGAACCGTGCCTCGACCGTGCCGACCTCCGCACCCGGTCGGGGGCTGAGTTCCTCGACGCGGACGCGCGCGGCCTCGGTGAGCGGCGCCACGAGGGCGTTCGCCCCGACGAGCACCGACACGGGGTTCCGCCAGCTCGTCGAGAGCGCGTACGTCCTGGGCGATGGGTCGTCCGCGCCGAAGTCCCGGGGGAACCGTGCGAGGTTGGCCGCGCTCGCCCCGCGGAACCCGTAGATGGACTGGTGCGGGTCACCCACGGCCATGACGGGGTGCCCGCGGAACAGCCGCGCGAGGAACCGGGTCTGGACGACCGACGTGTCCTGGTACTCGTCCAGGAGCACGACCCGGTAGCGGGCGCGCAGGTCGTCCGCGACGCGCGGTGCCGCCTCGGCCGCGGCGAGGGCGAGGGCGATCTGGTCGGAGAACTCGACGAAGCCCCGCTCGGTCTTCTGGCGTCGGAACGTCTCGACCAGGTCCACCAGCGGCGCGAGTCCGCCGACGGCCGGCACCGTCCCGACCAGCGCGGCCGACGGCTTGCCCCGGGTGGCGGGGAGCTCGAGCAGCGCGGTGAACTGCTCCGCGAAGCGACGGAGCCGGTCCGGGTCGACCAGGTGCTCGCTCATCGCGCCGTTGAGGGCGACGAGCGCCGCGGTGACGGTGTCGACGTTCCGGCCCAGACCCGCCAGGCGGTCGTCCTGCGCGGCGACCACGACGCGTCGCGCGAGCTGCCAGGCCGACGGCTCCGTGAGGACCTGCGACTCGCCGTCACGCCCGACGAGCAGGGCGTTCTCGCGGAACACCGCGTTCGCGAAGGCGTTGTAGGTGGAGACCGTCGGGGCCTCGAAGGCGTCGGCGGGCTCGATCAGCCCGGCGCCCTCGAGCGCGGCGATCCGGTCGTTGATCCGCACGCCGAGCTCACCGGCGGCCTTGCGGGTGAAGGTCAGGCCGAGCACCTCGTCCGGGCGCACCGCGCCGTTCGCGAGCAGCCACACGACCCGGGAGGCCATGGTCTCGGTCTTCCCGCTCCCCGCGCCCGCCACGACGAGCGCCGGCGCGAGCGGCGACTCGATCACGGCGCGCTGCTGGTCGGTGGGGCGAGGCCGCCCGAGGGCGTCGGCGATCGCGTCCGCCGAGTACCGCGCCGCAGGGCGGGCCGCCGCGTGCATCGCAGCCGACGGGACCGCCGCGTCCGCCGATGCCGTCGGCGCGACCTCGGCGTGCCGGTCCTGCTCCGCGGCGGGGGCGCCCGTCACCAGGTGACCTCCCCGACGACGTGGATCCGGCACTCGACACCGGTGCGGGCGCGCTCGCAGTGGTCGTCGACGTGGGCGACGAACACCCGCCCCGCCATGCCTTCGGCGACCGTGTGCAGGCGCTCCCGGTAGGACGCGCGGGCGTCGTCGTCGAACGCGGGCTGGATCCGTTCCGTGAACCCGTGCCCGCCCTGCCCGCTCGCGACGAACACGAGCCGCGCGTCCGACACGGGCACGTCGGCCGGGAGGCCCTCCACCGCCCCGTCGGCGAGCGCGAGCTGGTACGCACCCAGCTGTGCGTGCTCCGGCATGGCGGACTTGCCCGGCATCGTCGTCCCCGTCTTCAGGTCGACGACGCTGACGGTGCCGTCGGGCGCTTCCTCGATCCGGTCGATGCTGCCACGGAGGCGAGCGGGGCCGGTCACCAGCACGAACGACGCCTCGGCACCGAGGACGCGACGGCCGGCGGCAGCAGCGGTGCGGAGGTAGTCGCTGAGACCCTCGATCATCCGCCGCGTCCGAGCGCGTTCCCGCTCGGCGATCCAGTCGGACTCGAACACGAGCTCGGACCACCGGTCCTCGACGCGGCGCCAGAGCGACTCGACGTCGACGTCGGTCGCGTGCTCCATGGCGTCGTGGACGATCGTCCCGATGCCCATGGCCGGGCTCGGTGCGCCACCGCCGAAGGACTGGGCGAACCAGTGCAGCGGGCACTCCTCGAAGGTCCCGATGCGCGACGGCGACACGGCGACGGTCGGGGGCACGGCCACCCCGCCGTCCTCCGGCACCACCGGTTCCGCCGTCAGGTCGACGAGGGGTCGGTCGGTGCTCGGCTCGGCGATGCCGTACCACTCGTCCGGATCGGCCCCGGGGACGCCCTCCGCCGCCAGGCGTGCCAGGGCCGATGCGGCTTCCGGATCGCCGGTGGTCACGACCCGTCGGCGCAGGGACCCGGCCATGCCCCGGAGCGAGAGCGGGTGGGGGTTCGGCGTGCGGTCGGGTGGCACCGGGACGAGCCGGAGGAAGGGGCTCGGAGCCTCGTCGTCGTTGGCGATGCTGCCGAGCACCACCTGGGTCGTCGCGCGGGACACCGCCCTGGCGAACAGCCGCAGCTCGTCGGCGACCACGGCGGCGCGCTCGTCGGTCGGTGTGCGCTCGATCCCGGCGGCGGCCCGGACGAGGCCGTCGGGGTCGAGCAAGCTGCCACGGACGCGGGTGTTCGGCCACACGCCGTCCTGGAGTCCGAGCACCACCACGACGTCGCACTCCACCCCGATGGTCGCGAGCGGCGTCACCACGCGGACCCGGCCGGCGGTCCGGTCGGGTCCGATCGTGTCCTCGGGCAGGTCGGCGCCGAGCAGGTCGTCCACGAACACACGCGCCGGGGCGTCCGGTGTGCGTTCGACGAACCGCTTCGCCGCCGTGAACAGACCGACCACCGCGTCGAGATGCCGGTCCGCCTCGGCCGCGCCGACACCGCCGGCGGCCGACTGCCCGCCCCACGTGCGGGCGAGTCCGCTGCGCTCCCACAGCCCCCAGAGCAGTTCCTCGATGCTGGCGCCCCCGGCGGCATCGCGGCGCGCCCGCTCGAGGCTCGCCGCGAGGCGTCCGGCTCGGCGCGCGAAGCCCGCGTCGATCGTCGTGAAGCGGTCCGGGCCGGAGAGCGCCTCGACCAGCAGGTCGTCCGCGGGACGCGTGCCCCCGGCGGCGAGCTCCTCGCGGCGCAGGGCGAGCCGCAGCCGCCGTACCGCGAGGGCGTCGAGGCCGCCCAGTGGCCCGGACACGAACGCGGTGGCGAGGGCGGGGTCGAGCGCGTGGACCCCGAGGGCGACCGCCGCCGCGTCGATGAGCGCCCGAGCGGCGACGTCGTCCCGCGGGCGCGCCGGAGCACTCGCGGCGGTGGCGGGGACCTCGGCAACGGCCAGGGCGCGGACGAGGTCCGGCACGGCTGCCCCGCTCCGCGTGACGACGACCATGCGCTCCCACGGCACGCCGTCGAACAGGTGGTGTTCCCGCAACCGACGGGCGACGGCGGCCACGAGGCCGGCGCGGCTCGGGGCCTCCAGGTGCACCACGGCGTCGGCCCGGTCGTCCGCACCCGCGGCGGCCGCCACCCGCTGCCGCCCCGCGGCCGCAGCACCGATCCGGGCGGTGACGGCGCTCACGAGCGCCCGGATCGCGGGCGGGTGTCGGTGGACGGTGTCGAGCACGACCTCGTGCACGGCCGGCACGCCGAGCCGGACCGCCAGGCGGCCGAGCACGTCGGGCTCGGCGCCGCGGAACGCGCTCGAGGCGATGTCCGGATCGCCGAAGGCGACGATCCGCACGCCCCGTCGGGCGAGCGCACCGAGGAACGCGACCTCGCCCTCCACGAGTTCCTGGGCGTCGTCGACGAGGACGTGGCGGAGCGCGGCGACCGCGGGCGGCACCTCGCCCCGCGCCACGGCCGCGGTGGCGAACGCCACGAGTTCCGCCGCGTCGAGTGCGGTCTCGCGGTACGCCGTGACCGCCGCGCGGTACTCGTCGACGAGGTCCCCGACGGCCGCCCACTCTGGGCGCCCGTGGTCGCCTGCGAGCTCGCGCATGTCGTCGGGCTCGATCCCGGCGGCGACCGTGCGCATCATGACGTCGCGCAGCGCGGTCCGGAAGCCGGCACGTTCGCGGACGGCAGGGGTGATCGGATCGGGCCAGGCCGGGCCGGTGCCGTCAACGGCGTGCCCGGCGATGAGGTCGGCGAGGACCGCGTCCTGTTCCCCACCGGTCAGCAGCGTCGGGGCCTCCTGCCCGACGAGCGCTGCGGCGTGCGTGACGACCTGGAAGGCGAGCGAGTTCACGGTCCGGGCGAGCGCGCCGGGCACCACGCGGTCCGCGGCCGCCGCCAGGCGGTCCCGCAGGGCGGTGGCGGCCGGACGCGACGACGTCAGGGTCAGGACGCTCGTGTACCCGTCGGCGCTGACGCCGCCGGGCTCGGACAGCAGGTGGGCGACGAGCTGCGCGAGCACCGTGGTCTTGCCCGTGCCCGGCGCACCGATCACGGCGGCGCACGTGTCGTGCGGCAGCGCGAGCACGGACCGCTGCGCGGGGTCCAGGAGGACCGGGGCGACGACCACCGCGGCACCCGCCCGCCCGCGACCGGTCAGCCCGGCGTCGCGCAGGACTGCACGGCGGGGCGCACTGGTCGTCGAGGTCGCGGTCGGCACGCCGTCACGCTACCGAGGGCCGCCGACACCACCGGGACGGCGCGCATGTGCGCTGTGGGTGAACGCCGGAGCCCGCCCCTGGGCCCTCGGATACGCTGTGCTCGTGGACATCAAGATCGGCATCACCAACAGCCCGCGTGAGATCGCCTTCGAGACCAAGCAGACGGCCGCCGACATCGAGCAGGCCGTGTCGGCCGCGCTCTCCTCGGGCGCCACGCACCTGTCGCTCCAGGACGACAAGGGCCGACGGTTCATCGTCCCGGTCGCGTCCCTCGCGTACGTCGAGGTCGGCTCCGAGGAGTCGCGCCGCATCGGTTTCGTCGCCTGACCCCTCGGTCCACATGGAACTCCTCTTCGCCGTGCTCGGCGGGATCCTGACCGGCCTGTTCGCGCAGATCGTCGTGCCGTGGCACGTGACGCGGGGCGTGTTCCTCGCCCCCGCCGTGGGCGGGGCCGTCGCGGGCGTGCTGTGGGAGGCCCTCACCTGGGCCGGGTGGTCGTACGGCGAACCCTGGATCTGGGTGGTCACGCTCGTGGTCGCCGGCGTCGTCGCGCTGGTGACGGCGTGGTCGGTCGGGCGCCGGCGGGAGCGCGCGGACGCCGCGTTCTTCGAGCGCCTCCGCACCGTCGGTACCGCTTCCTGACGCATCGGCCGGGAGGCCCGGGCGGCCGGGAGCACCACGCTCCGGAGCGGAGACCCGGACCGGGTCCGGGATCCGCACCGGGTCCGGTCACCCGGTTCGGCTCAGGCGGTCAACCCGAGGGCGTCCATCCGCCGGGTGTGGGCCGCGATGAGCTCGGTGAACACCGGCTCAAGGCGCTCCTCGTCCTCACGGGCGTGCGAGGCGAGCGCCGACCGCGCCACGAGCAGCGTGTCACCGACGAGGCGCCGCCCCCACATGGCGAGGCGCGAGGCCACGAGCGGGTCGCGGGCGATGTCCGCCGTCAGTTCCTCGACGACCGCGGGCTCCTCGCGTGCGTCGAACACCCCACGCAAGCGGTTCCGGACGTCCGTCGGCAGCGACCGGGCGAGGTTCGCGAACAGGTCGTTGAGGATCCCGGCCGTCACGTAACCGGTGAGGATCGACTCCGCCCAGTCCGCACCGGCCGTCCGTCTGAGGAACGCGTCGATGGCCTCGCGGTGGGGCTCCATGAGTTCCGCCGGCTCGTGTCCGGACCGTTCGATCTCGGCCACGATGGCGCGGTGCCGATCGAGCGCGGTCGTGGCGAGCACGCCCGTGACGAGGCGCCCCGACATGGTCGGCGCCGAGGCACCGGCCCGCCCCATGGCCTCGTACAACGACAGCTGCAGGTACGCGGCCTGGCCCAGGTAGACGGTCAGTTCGGGCGAGACGTCGTCGAGTTGGAGCCGCTCGACGGACGCGGCCGCGCGGGGGTTCCGCGACGCCAGCCAGCTCGCCGCGAGACGCGCGCGTCTCCGGTTCCACCACGACACCACCGGACCAGCATAGGGGCCGCGCTCGTGCCCCATCCCCAGTCCGCCAGCGTCCCGAACTGCGGAAATGCGCAGAACGGTAGACTGAGCGGACTCCCCGACAACGAACAGGGTTGAACTCTTTGACTTTCTCAGATCTCGACATCGAGCAGGACATCGTCGACGCGCTCGCGGCCAAGGGCATCACGGAGCCCTTCCCGATCCAGCAGCAGACGATCCCGCTCGCACTCACCGGCCAGGACATCATCGGCCAGGCCAAGACCGGAACGGGCAAGACGCTCGGCTTCGGCCTCCCCCTCATCCAACGGCTCGGGCACGACCCCGAGCCGGGCGTCAAGGCGCTCGTCGTGGTCCCGACCCGCGAGCTCGCCGTCCAGGTGTTCGAGGACCTCGAGCTCGCCGCGTCGAACCGTCCGGTCAAACTGGCCGCGATCTACGGCGGCAAGGCGTACGAGGGCCAGATCGAACAGCTCAAGGACGGCGCGCAGATCGTCGTCGGCACGCCGGGTCGCCTCATCGACCTCCACCGGCAGCGGGTGCTCGACCTCGGCCACGTGCAGGAGATCGTCCTCGACGAGGCCGACAAGATGCTCGACCTCGGGTTCCTGTCGGACATCGAGCGCATCTTCCAGTCGGTCCCGGCGGTGCGCCACACCATGCTGTTCTCGGCGACCATGCCGGCCCCGATCGTGGCGCTGGCCCGGCGGTTCATGTCGAAGCCGATCCACATCCGCGCTTCCGACCCGGACGAGGGCCTGACCCAGGCGAACATCAAGCACCTCATCTACCGGGCGCACGCGCTCGACAAGGACGAGGTGATCGCCCGGATCCTCCAGGCCGACGGGCGCGGCAAGACCGTCGTCTTCACGCGGACCAAGCGCGCCGCGGCCCGGCTGATGGAAGAGCTCCAGGACCGCGGGTTCAACGCCGCGGCGGTGCACGGCGACCTGAACCAGGAGCAGCGGGAGCGCGCGATGGCCGCGTTCAAGGCCGGCAAGCGGGACGTGCTCATCGCCACCGACGTGGCAGCGCGCGGCATCGACGTCGACGACGTGACCCACGTCATCAACCACACGATCCCGGACGACCCGGACACCTACCTGCACCGGGCCGGGCGGACCGGCCGCGCGGGCAAGACCGGCATCGCGGTGACGTTCGTCGACTGGGACGACCTCCACAAGTGGTCGCTCATCAACAAGGCGCTCGACTTCGGGCAGCCGGAGCCGACCGAGACCTACTCGTCCAGTCCGCACCTGTACACCGACCTCGACATCCCGGCCGGCACCAAGGGCCGTCTGCCCGGTTCGTCCCCGCACGCGGCCGCGCCGGCCAAGCAGCGGTCCGAGGGCGGCCGGTCCGAGGGCGGCCGCTCCGAGGGCGGCCGCTCCGAGGGCGGCCGGTCCGGGTCCCGCTCGCGCCCCCGGTCGGGAGGCCCGACCACGACGAGTGCGCCCGCCGCGGGCTCCGACGCGGTCGGCGCGGAGCCGGAGGCGGCGGAGATCACCGCCGGCACGACCGGTCCCGAGGGCAGCTCGCCGCGGCGTCGGCGTCGCCGCCGTCGTGGTGGCAGTGGTCAGGCCGGGACGACGGCCGCCGATGCGGCGGCCACCGGCGGCGAGTCCGCGGGGTCCGCGTCGAGTTCGTCCGCGGCGAGCGGTCCGGCTGCCGAGTAGTCCGCACACGGTGGTCGTCCGGCGACGACCACCGTGACGGGTCCCGTCGACGCGCGTCCAGCCTCCCGGCCGGACGCGCTTCGCTCGTCAGACGGTGAGTCGGGATCCCTCGCCGACGACCGGTTCGGAACCGGTCGCGGACGCGACGATGGTCCGGAACGCGCGCTCGGCGGTGCGGTGCTCGCCGAGCCGGTTCGGCTTGCCGGTGCCGTGGTAGTCACTCGAGCCGGTCACGAACAGCCCGTAGCGGTCCGCCCAGTCGAGCAGGACGCGCTTGCCGTGCGTCAGGTTCTCGCGGTGGTCGACCTCGAGCCCGCCGAGTCCGGCCTCGACGAGATCCTCGAGCGCTCGCTCGTCGAGCACGATCCCCCGGGTCGACGCCGCCGGGTGCGCGATCACGGGGACCCCGCCCGCGGCACGGATGAGCTCGACGCCGGCCAGCGGCGACGGTGCCTCGTGGGGCTCGTAGTAGCCCGCGGCGGGGTGCAGGATGCCGCGGAACGCCGCGCTGCGGTCGGCCTCGAGCCCGGCGGCCACGAGTGCGTCCGCGATGTGGGGCCGGCCGATCGTGGCACCCGGGCTCGCCTGCGCGATGACGTCCTGCCACGACACCGGGTGGTCGCGGGCGATCCGCTCGACCATGCGCATCGCACGATCGACGCGGCCCTCGCGGATCCGCTGCGTCTCGGCGACGAGTCCGGGGTGGGTGGGATCGACGAGGTACCCGAGGACGTGCACGCTCCGGTAGCCGATCCGCGTGCTGAGTTCGAGCCCGGGCAGGAGCGTCATCGGGAGCGTCCGGGCCGTCGCGATGGCCTCGTCCCACCCGGCCGTGGTGTCGTGGTCCGTCAGCGCCAACGCGTCGAGGCCCGCGGACGATGCCGCACGCACCAGGTCGGCAGGCCGCTCGGTGCCGTCCGAGACGCTCGAGTGCGTGTGCAGGTCGATGAAGGGATCGGGCACCCGGCCATGCTAGCCGTGGACTCCCCGGTGCCCTGGCGATCGACGCCCACGGCGCCCGGGTCGGTGCGCGACGCATGGTGGGATGATGTGAGCATGGCCGAGCCGACTCCCCGCGCGACGAGCAACCGATCGACGACCCCCGGGTCCTCGACCTTCAAGGACCACATCGCTTCCAACTGGGCGGAACACGACCGCGCACTGCCCGACGCACGCGAGCAGGCATCGTTCGCTGCGGAGCGCCGGGCACGGCTCTCGGCGCTGCACCCGGGCCGGACCCTCGTGGTCCCCGCCGGCCAGGCGAAGGTGCGCTCGAACGACTGCGACTACCCGTTCCGACCGCACTCCGCGTTCGCCCACCTGACGGGCTGGGGCACGGACGCGGTCGTCGGGTCGGTCCTCGTCCTGACGCCGAGGGCCGACGGCCACGACGCGACCCTGTACTTCCGCGCGAGTGCGGGCCGGGACTCCGAGGAGTTCTACGCGAACCCCGAGATCGGCGAGTTCTGGGTCGGACCGCGCCCGTCGCTCGAGGCGGTCGCGGCGGACCTCGGCATCGCGACGCGCGATCTCGGCGCATTCGCCGACGTGGCGGACCGGCTCGACACCGACGCGCTCCTCGTCCGTGACGCCGACCCCGCGTTCACCGAGGCGCTCGACGGCCGGCTCGGGGTCGCGGTGGGCGGGATCGACGCCACGAGCGACACGCCCGGGACGGACGACGTGCTCGCCCGCGACCTCAGCGAGATGCGTCTCGTCAAGGACCCGTACGAGGTGAACGAGATGCGTCGTGCCGTCACCGCGACCAAGCACGGGTTCGACGACGTCATCGCGGACTTCGACACGGTCCTGGCACACCCCCGCGGCGAGCGCATCGTCGAGGGCACGTTCAACCGTCGCGCCCGGGCGGACGGCAACACCGTCGGGTACGACACCATCGCCGCGGCGGGCTCCCACGCCTGCATCCTGCACTGGACCCGGAACGACGGTGCCGTCGCGCCGGGCGACCTCATCCTCATCGACGCCGGGGTCGAGGTCGAGAGCCTCTACACAGCCGACATCACGCGGACGTTGCCGGTCTCCGGGCGCTTCACGGAGGTGCAGCGCCTGGTCTACGACGCGGTACTCGAAGCCGCGGACGCCGCGTTCGCCATCGTGCGCCCGGGCATCACCTTCCGCGACGTCCACGCGACCGCCATGCGCGTCATCGCCGAGCGGACCGCCGAGTGGGGCTTCCTCCCGGTGAGCGCCGAGGAGTCCCTGCGCCCGGAGGCCCAGTACCACCGCCGCTACATGGTGCACGGCACGAGCCACCACCTGGGGCTCGACGTGCACGACTGCGCGAAGGCCCGTCGCGAGCTCTACCTCGACGGCACGGTCGAGGCCGGCATGGTGTTCACGATCGAGCCGGGCCTGTACTTCCAGGAGGACGACCTGACCGTCCCCGAGGAGTTCCGCGGCATCGGCGTCCGCATCGAGGACGACATCCTGGTCACCGAGGACGGCGCGGAGAACCTGTCCGTCGGCATCCCCCGCACCGCCTCGGACGTCGAGGCCTGGGTCGCGAGCCGCTGAGCCCAGAGGTCGACCGGTACCCTGCTGCCCGTGAGCACCCCCGAGACGCGCCCGTTCACGATCGCGCCGGAGCACTTCGACGCCCCTGACGCCGTTCGCCTGCGCGCCGCCCAGCGCATCGAGATCGACGGCACGTACGGGCGCGACACCGAGCCCGGCGAGAAGCCCACGGCCGAGTCCATCGCGGTGTTCTTCGTCGCCCGCGACACCCACGGCGCGCCGCTCGGCTGCGGCGGACTGCGGGTGGTCGAGGACGGCGTCGTCGAGATCAAGCGCATGTACGTGCGGTCCGAGGCGCGCGGCACCGGGGTCGCCGCGGCGCTCCTCGCCCAGCTCGAGGTCGCCGCACGGGCCCTGGGGGCTCCGGCGCTCGTCCTCGAGACCGGGACGGAGCAGCGTCGGGCGATCCACTTCTACGAGCGCGAGGGCTTCACCCGCATCGCGAACTTCGGCCCGTACGTCGGCGCTCCGTTGTCGGTCTGCTACGCCAAGGTGCTGACGGCCCCCGAGGCGTGACCGACTGACCCGCCTGCGGCTGGCCCCGCGCCGTCCACGTGCTCAGTCGGCCTGGTCGTCCCGCCGGCCGCCCTGGTGGCCGCGGTCCTCGGCGCCCTCGTGGTCGCCCGAGTCGTCGGATGCCGGCTGCGCGGGCGTCGGCGTCGGCGTCGGTGTCGGTGTCGGTGTCGGTGTCGGGCTGACCCGTTCCCCGTAGCGCGGCGGCTCGTCCACCGGTGCCTGGGGGCCCGGCTGGCCGGGGCGGGCCTCCTGTCCGGACGGCCGCTCGGCCCGGACGGCGCCCGGTTGCCCCTCCTGCCCGTACGGCGGCTGCTGCTGCTGCCCGTACGGCGGCTGCTGCTGCCCGTACGGAGCCTGGCCGTGCCCACCCTGGGGCGGTCGGCCGGGGTACTGCGGCCCGCCGAACTGCTGGGGCCCCGCCGCCCAACCGCCCTGCTGCTGACCGAGCAGCTGCCGGGCCCGCATCGTGAGCTGGGGGTCGACGATGATCTGGTAGTTCATGGCGAGGACCTGGTGCACGCTCGTGAAGTCGCGCTGCCGCCGCGTCACCGAGAAGCTCACGACCCCGTAGAGCATGCCGAACGCGGCGCCGATGAGCGCGGCGGCCCAGAACGACCCGCCCGGCGCTCCGGAGAACAGCGTCAGCACGATCCCGAAGAAGAACCCGAGCCACAACCCGCTGAGTGCACCGGCGAGCGCCGCGCGTCCGTAGGTCAGCTTGCCCGTGACCCGCTCGACGGTCTTGAGGTCGTTGCCGACGATCGACACCTGTCGGACGGGGAAGTCCGCCGCGGCGAGCTGAGCCACGACGCGCTGGGCCTCGGGGTACGTCTGGTACGTGCCCAGGACGTCGCCGCGCGGTGGGGTGGGGAACGCGGCGCCGGGACGACCGAACGGGCTCTGAGTACTCACACAGGGCATCTTCCACCAGCACCCTTGGCGCCCGACGTGAACCAGGTGCGAGCGACTACGCTGGACGGGTGAGCGCCACGAAGGTCTTCGTCGCCCGCCTGGCCGGGTGCTCCGTCTTCGACCCCGCGGGCGATCGCGTGGGCCGCGTCCGTGACGTCCTCGTCGTCTACCGCCGAGCGGATCCGCCCCGGGTGGTCGGGCTCATCGTCGAGGTCCCCGGCAAGCGCCGCATCTTCGTCTCGATCGGCCGGATCACCTCGATCGGCGCCGGACAGGTCATCACGACGGGGCTCGTGAACATGCGTCGCTTCGAGCAGCGCGGGGGCGAGGTCCGGGTCATCGCCGAGATGCTCGGTCGCCGGGTGCTCGTGACGCGGGACCGCGTCCGCGCCACGATCGAGGACGTCGCGATCGAGGACCGCGGCCAGGGTGACTGGGAGGTCGCGCAGCTCTTCCTCCGCAAGCCGAAGACGACCCCTTCGCCGTTCGGCAAGGGCCCGACGACGTTCGCGTCCTGGAACGAGGTCACCGAGGAGGACACGCTCCCCGGCGAGTCCCAGTCGGCCGAGCACGTCATCGCCGCGTACTCCGACCTGCTGCCGGCCGACCTCGCCTCGACACTGCTCGACCTCCCCGCCGAGCGCCGACTCGAGGTCGCGGGCGAACTCCCCGACGACCGTCTCGCCGACGTGCTCGAGGAGATGCCGGACCAGGAGCAGATCGCCATCCTCTCGGGCCTCGAGGACGCCCGCGCGGCCGACGTCCTCGACCAGATGCAGCCGGACGACGCGGCGGACGTCCTCGCGCAGATGCCGGACGAGCGGAGCGAGGCCCTGCTCGAGCTCATGGAGCCGGAAGAGGCCTCCGACGTCCGCATGCTCCTCGAGTACGCGCCGGACACCGCCGGCGGGCTCATGACGACGGAACCGGTGATCGTCTCGGCCGACGCGACCGTCGCCGAGGGTCTGGCACTCATCCGCCGACACGAGCTCGCCCCCGCGCTCGGCGCCGCGGTGTGCGTCACCCTGCCGCCGTACGAGCCGCCCACCGGACGGTTCCTCGGCTTCGTCCACTTCCAGCGCATGCTGCGATACCCGCCGAACGAGCGCCTCGGCACGCTCGTCGACACCCAGCTCGAGCCCGTCCGCGTCGACGCCAGCGCGGCCGAGGTCACGCGGATCATGGCCACCTACAACCTCGTGTCCGTCCCGGTCGTCGACGACGCCCACCGTCTCGTCGGGGTGGTGACGATCGACGACGTCCTCGACCACGTCCTGCCGGATGACTGGCGAAGTCAGGACGGGCCCTCCGGCCCGGCCTCCAGACCACGGCAACGCACGCGCAGGACCCCGGTGACAGCCGGAAGGAGGACCACAGGTGGCACGAGCACGAGATGACGACCGTCGCCGCACCGACCGCAACGAGCTCCGCCTCGACTCGCCGAAGGGCATGCGGACGCGGGTGCTGCCGAGCCGACGCCGCGGCCGAGGGGACGCCTTCGGCCGACTGACCGAGGCGATCGCCCGCGGCATGGGCACGCCGTGGTTCCTCGTCGGGCTCACGCTGTTCGTCGTGGTCTGGATGGGCTGGAACACGCTCACCCCGGCGGCCTGGCAGTTCGACTCCGCGGCGATCGGGTTCACCGCGCTGACGCTCGTGCTCTCACTGCAGGCGTCGTACGCGGCACCCCTCATCCTGCTGGCGCAGAACCGGCAGGACGACCGCGACCGCGTGCAGTTCGAGCAGGACCGGCAGCGCGCCGAGCGGAACCTCGCGGACACCGAGTACCTCGCCCGCGAGGTCGTCGCGCTGCGCCTGGCCGTCCGGGACATGGCGTCGAAGGACTTCATCCGCTCCGAGCTCCGGTCGCTCCTCGAGGAACTGGATCGTCGCGACGAGGCAGCGGCCGCCGCGGCCGCAGCGGCGGCGTCCGACGCCGCCGACGCCGCCGCGAAGGCCGGACAGGAGACGGCGGCGAGCGGTCTGCATGGCTGAGGTCGCGCCTCCCGGCCGACCCGCGACGACCGGCGACGTCGCGCTCGCGGGTGCCGTCGTGGCCGCGCTCGGTCGTGTGCTCGACCCGGAGATCCGCAGGCCGGTGACCGAACTCGACATGGTCCGGAGTGTCGACGCCGAGCCGGGAGGCACGGTGCGGGTCGACCTGCAGCTCACGATCGTGGGGTGCCCGGCCGCCGACACCATCGAGCGCGACGTCCGCGCGGCCGCCGCGAGCGTGCCCGGCGTGGCCGACGTCGTCGTCGATGTGTCCGTGATGTCCCCGGCCCAGCGGTCGGCCCTGACGGAGCGGCTGCGCGCGGGGCGTCCGCGCGGGGTGCAGTTCACCCCCGAGACCCTCACCCGCGTCGTCGCCGTGACGAGCGGCAAGGGCGGCGTCGGCAAGTCGACCGTCACCGTGAACCTCGCGGTGGCGCTCGCCCGCCGTGGGTTGCGCGTCGGCGTCCTCGACGCGGACGTGCACGGGTTCAGCGTGCCGGGCCTCCTCGGGCTCACCGACGAGCGTGGGCGGGCGCCGCGGCCGACCCGGGTCGACAGCATGATCCTGCCGCCGGTGGCCCACGACGTGAAGGTCGTCTCGATCGGGATGTTCGTCGACGACGCCTCGACGGCCGTGGCCTGGCGCGGGCCGATGCTCCACCGCACGATCACCCAGTTCCTCACCGACGTGTGGTTCGGCGACCTCGACGTCCTCCTCCTCGACCTGCCGCCCGGCACCGGTGACGTCGCGATCTCGGTCGGGCAGCTGCTGCCCCACGCCGAGGTCCTCGTCGTCACCACACCGCAGGCGGCGGCGGCGGACGTCGCCGAGCGGAGCGGCGTCGTGGCGCGCCAGACCGGTCAGCGGGTCGTCGGTGTCGTCGAGAACATGGCCGGCCTCGTGCAGCCGGACGGCAGCGTCCTCGAGCTCTTCGGGTCGGGCGGCGGTGCCGAGACCGCCCGACGGCTGTCCGTCGGGCAGGACGAGCCCGTGCCGGTGCTCGGGAGCGTGCCGCTGTCGGTGGCGCTGCGCGAGGGCGGGGACGCCGGTGTCCCGGTCGTCGCGGCTCACCCCGAGGACCCCGCTGCCGTGGCGCTCACCGCCGTCGCGGACCGTCTCGTCGCGATGGGCCGCGGTCTGGCGGGCCGGAAGCTCGGGCTCGGCGTGCGGTGACCCGCTCGTCGGGGCGTCGGCGCGGTCGCACCGCTGGATTCCGGTCGAACACCGGGATCACGCGGTTCGACCGGAAGCGAGCGGTGCGTCCCGGCGTCGGGAGGCTCGGGTCAGGTCGCTTCGCCGTCGTACGGCGCCGCCTCGCCCGCCTCGAGGGTCTCGACGGGCGCGGTCGCCCGGACCGCCGGCGGGGTGATCGGCTGCGGCGTCTCGCCCACCGAGTCGGCCAACAGCGCGTCACGGATGATGCGCCGGGGGTCGTACTGTCGCGGGTCGAGCTTCTGCCACTCGATGTCGTCGAAGTCCGGCCCCATCTCGTCCCGCATGCGGGTCTTCGCGGTGTCGGCCAGGCCGCGGAGCATCTTGACGAACTGCGCGAGCTTCTGCGCGTACATCGGGAGTCGCTGCGGGCCCAACAGGAACACGGCAATGATCCCGATGACGAGGATCTTGTCGAACGAGATGGACACGGGAGAAG
The DNA here is from genome assembly GCF_003234515.1 of Curtobacterium sp. MCBD17_034. Lineage (NCBI taxonomy): Bacteria > Bacillati > Actinomycetota > Actinomycetes > Micrococcales > Microbacteriaceae > Curtobacterium > Curtobacterium sp. MCBD17_034. The sequence continues at coordinate 91,655 of NZ_QKTN01000006.1, forward strand.
GGTAACGCCTCCGGCGGTCAGGTCACCCGTAGAGTTGATGGCCGAGGAGTGTGCGTGTCAGAGAAAGAGTCGAACTGGAAGTTCGCGGAGGACATCGTCGCGGAGCCCGAGGTCGTGGCCCGTGCGCGGGAACACTCCCTCGAGCTCGGCGTCGAAGCGGTGTCCCCCGCCGTCGGCGCCCAGATGAGCGTCATCGCGGCGGCGTCCCGCGCCACGGGCATCATCGAGATCGGGACGGGGCTCGGCGTCTCGGGGCTGTACCTGCTCGCGGGTGCCCCTGACGCCACGCTCACGACCATCGACGTCGAGGTGGACCACCAGCAGTACGCGCGCGACGCGTTCCTGCACGCCGGTGCCGTGCCGAGCCGCGTGCGCCTCATCCCCGGTCGCGCCGCCCAGGTGCTCCCCCGCATGAACGAGGCCTCGTACGACGTCGTCGTCGTCGACGCGGACCCGGAGAACGTCATCGAGTACGTCGAGCACGGGCTGCGGCTCGCGCGGATCGGCGGGACCGTCCTCGTCCCCCACGCCCTCTGGCGCGGCCGGGTCGCCGATCCCACCAAGCGCGACCGGGCGGCGACGGACTTCCGCACGCTGCTCACCGAGGTCTCGACGTCGGGGGCGGTCCGGAGCGCGCTCTCGCCCGCCGGTGACGGTCTGCTCCAGATGACGAAGGTCACCAGCTGATCAGAGCAGGTGCCGCAGGTACCGCTCCGGCGCGTCCAGGTAGGCGCGCCAGTTCCTGACGAGCTCGAGGTCCTCCCAGGCGGACGGCCGGATGCCCCACCCGCCGACCTCGTGCACGCTCGCACCGGGGAACGACGCCAGGATCGGCGAGTGCGTCGACAGCACGATCTGCGCCCGCGGATCCGTCAGGACGTCCTGCATGAGCCGCATGAGCTCGAGACACCCCTGGAACGACAGCGCCGACTCGGGCTCGTCGAGCAGCCAGAGGCCCGGCCAGGTGGACCGGTCGGCGACGAAGTCGAGGAACGCCTCGCCGTGGCTCCGCTCGTGGAACACCGGTTCGGGCCGTCCGCCCGGGTGCTGCTCCAGGTAGGTGAAGAACCCGTACATGGTCTCCGCGCGCAGGAACGTGCCGTTGCGCTCCGCGCCGGGGTCCCGGACGAGCCGCAGGTGGTCGCCGAGTGTCGACTCGGACGCACGCGTGCGGTGCACCGCTCCGGTCGACCCGCCCTCGGCGTTCAGTCCGAAGGCGATGGCGAGCCCCTCGACGATCGTCGACTTGCCCGCGCCGTTGTCGCCGACGAGGACCGTGCACCGATCGAGGTCGAGCCCGGACTCGAGGACCTGCGCGACCGGTGCGAGGGTCGCTGGCCACACGCCGCGGGGCATGGGGTCACCCCCGCGCTCCTCGATCCGACGGACGGGCAGGCGCGAGGCGGGCATGCGCTCATCCTGCCCGATCCGGGAGGCCCGCTGACCGCCGTCCGGGGAGGCGCGGCGACGGCGATCCGGGCGGCCCGGCGACGGCCGCTCCGGCGGCGGAGACGACGAACCGCCCGGGTCCGAGGACCCGAGCGGTTCGTGTGGTGCGTCGTGACGACTACACCGAGACGACCTCGGCGAGTGCGTCGTGGAGTTCCTTCGCCTCGGCATCGTTGACCGAGACGACCAGACGGCCTCCACCCTCGAGCGGAACCCGCACGATGATGAGTCGACCCTCCTTAACAGCCTCCATCGGCCCGTCACCGGTCCTCGGCTTCATGGCTGCCATCAGATGTCCCCTTTCGTGCAGTACATGCCCCTCCATTATCCGGCACGGAGGGCCGATCTGCGAAACCATCCAGCTCGACGTACCCCGAACCGCCCCGGGAGCCGGATCACGGCGGCGTCCAGTCGTACCCGTTGATCCACCAGCAGGAGTACATCCACGCCACCTGCAGCGCGATCGAGACGGCCACCACGGCGACGCGGTACGTCACCCATCGCGGGCGGGCGACGATCGCGAGCATCGGGAAGAGCGGCATGAGGATGCGCCAGGTGCTCGACTGCGGGAAGAACACCGCGAGCAGGTACACGAAGTACGACGCCGACCAGATCCGCAGCTCCGGCCCGATCGCCCGGGCGGCCGGCATGAGGAGGAACCCGGCGAACCCCGCGAGCACGAGCACGAGCAGGACGCCGCCCGCGGGCTCGTGGAACCACCAGTCGAACCCCTGGATCCACGGCGCGAACGGGACGAGTTCGTGTCGGCCGATGTAGGACTGCCGCCAAGCGAGCTCGGTGTCCGTGTACGCCTTCGGCACCCCGGTGACCGCCCACGCGATGGTCGGCCACGCCAGCCCGACGAGCCCCGCGACCACGGCCACGACCGCCGACGGGATCGCGGCGCGCAGCGACAGGGGGTCCGCGGCACTGCGGCGCACGAACCGCAGCACGAGGTAGCCGACCATCATGAGGGCGATCGCCAGGCCGGTCGGCCGGGTGAACCCGAGGACGACCACGACGGGCAGCATCCACCAGAACCGGCGCGTGACGAGCAGCCACAACGCGAGCGTCAGGAGGAACACCCCCATCGACTCCGCGTAGGCCACCTGGAACATCGTGGACACGGGGGCCACGCAGAACAGCACCGTCGCGAAGGTCGCCGTGCCCTCGGGCAGGAACCGGCCGACGAGACGCCGGAAGAGCAGGGCCGCCGCCCATCCGAACAGCACCGAGACCGTCACCGCGACGACCGCGTACCCCGCCCCGGTCGCCTCCATGAGGCCGCGGACGAGGAACGGGTAGGCGGGCATGAAGGCCCAGGCGTTCTCCGTCACGGCGCCGTCGGTCCCGATCGGCAGTGTCGCGGGGTACCCCGTCTGGGCGATGAGGGCGTACCAACGGCCGTCCCAGATCGTCGCGAAGTCGAGGTAGCGCGGCGAGGCCAGCGTGAACGAGTTCTGGGTCTGGACGCGCGCGAACGCGGCCAGCAGCCCGAAGGTCACGATCCGCGCGAGGACGTACACGATGGTGACGCGGAACCACCACGGCACCATCCGGTACTGCACGAGCAGCCGGACCCGGACCGGCCGTCGCGGGCGCTCCCGCTCCGGCCTCGCGGTCGTCAGGCCGTCAGCCACCGCCGGAGGCCCTCCTCGACCGCGGTGATCTGCGCGACCGGCACGCGCTCCTCGTCGTGGTGGGCGAGCGCCGGGTCCCCGGGGCCGTAGTTGACGGCGGGCACGCCGAGCGCCGAGAAGCGGGCGACGTCCGTCCACCCGTACTTCGGCTTCGGGGCGGCGCCCCCGACCGCGGCGACGAACTCCTGCGCGAGCGGCGCGTCGAGCCCGGGGCGCGCACCGGCCGCGAGGTCGACGATGGTGACGTCGTACCCGTCGAACAGTTCGGTGACGTGCGCCACGGCCTCGTCCGCGGAGCGGGAGGGTGCGAAGCGGTAGTTGACGTGGAGCATGACCTCGTCGGGGATCACATTGCCCGCGATGCCGCCGGTGATCCCGACGGCGTTGAGGCCCTCGCGGTACTCGAGACCGTCGACCTCGACCGTGCGCGGCTCGTAGGCGGCGAGACGGTCGAGCGCCCCGGCGATCTTGTGGATGGCGTTGTCACCGATCCAGGAGCGGGCACTGTGCGACCGCTGGCCGTACGCGCGGACCTCGGCGCGGAGGTTCCCGTTGCACCCGCCCTCGATCTGGGCGTTCGACGGTTCGCCGAGGATCGCGAAGTCCCCGGCGAGCAGCTCGGGCCGCGTGCGAGCGAGGCGCCCGAGGCCGTTCAGGGCGTCGCTCACTTCCTCGTGGTCGTACCAGACCCACGTGACGTCCACGGTGGGGTCGACGAGGTCGTGCGCGAGCTTGAGCTGGACGGCACACCCGCCCTTCATGTCGACGGTGCCGCGGCCCCACAGGACCTCGGCGTCCGCTTCGGTGCGGGTCTGGGTCGGCAGGTTGGCGTTGAGCGGCACGGTGTCGATGTGACCGGCGATGACGACCCGGCGGTCACGGCCGAGCCGCGTCCGCGCCACGATCGCGTCGCCGTCGCGCACGACCTCGAGGTGGTGGAGCGGCGTGAGCACGGCCTCGATGGCGTCCGCCAGTCCGCCCTCGTTCCCCGACACGGACTCGATGTCGCAGATCGCGCGCGTGATGTCAATGGACGAAGCGGTCAGGTCCAGCGTGGCGACGGGCATGGGGGCAGCCTAGCGGGGCCGCCCCGGCACCCGACCGGGAGGCCCGCGACCGCCCGCGTGGACACGCAGGACGAGCGGCTGAGGGGGGCCGGGCCTCCCGTCCGGACGGTCCGCGGACGGACGGAGGGGCGCCGCTACCCTGGTGCCCGTGACCGAATCGAGCAGCAGCACCGACGCCCAGCAGCGTGACCCGGACGCCGTCGGCGACGACCGGGTGCCGACACACGCGTGGGGGCACGGTCTCGCGACGATCGCCGCGGACGGCACGGTCCTCGACACGTGGTTCCCGGCACCGCGGCTCGGCCGACGGCCCGAGGGCACGGACGGTGCCGTTCCCGCCGACCTCGCCGAGGCCGCCGACGACGACCCGCGCCGCGGCGTCCGGCTCACGGTGACGACCGTCGAGATCACCCTCGACGCCGCGCCCGCCTCGACCCCGGATGCGTACCTCCGGCTCCACCTGCTCAGCCACCTGCTCGTGCGGCCGAACACGATCGCGCTCGACGGCGTGTTCGCGCACCTGCCGACCGTGGTCTGGACGAACGCGGGTCCGGTCGCCGCCGACGACTTCCCGCGACTCCGACCGGCACTGCAGCGGGCCGGGATCGTCGCCCACGCGATCGACAAGTTCCCCCGGCTCCTCGACTACGTCGTGCCCGACCGCGTCCGCATCGCGGACGCCGCACGCGTCCGGCTCGGCGCGCACCTGGCCCCGGGCACGACCGTCATGCACGAGGGCTTCGTCAACTTCAACGCGGGCACCCTCGGCGACGCCATGGTCGAGGGCCGCATCTCGCAGGGCGTCGTGGTGGGGCACGGCAGCGACATCGGTGGGGGCGCCTCCATCATGGGGACGCTCTCCGGCGGCGGCACCCAACGCGTGCGCATCGGGGACCGCGCGCTCCTCGGCGCGAACGCAGGGCTCGGGATCTCGCTCGGGGACGACTCCGTCGTCGAGGCGGGCCTGTACGTCACGGCGGGCACGAAGGTCACGCTCGTCGGCGCGGCCCCCGCCCCCGACGGCACCCCCCGGACCGTGAAGGCCGTCGAGCTGTCCGGCGCGCCGAATGTGCTGTTCCGCCGCAACTCGCGGACCGGCGCCGTGGAGGCCCTGCCCCGGTCCGGCACGGGCATCCAGCTCAACGCGGCGCTGCACGCCTGACGGGCGGCCGGTCCGGCCGGCGCCGGGTTGGCTGGCCGGCCACCGCCCGGCCGGCCGGGCCGCTCCCGTTCCGTACGGGGATCAGCCGCGGGGCAGCTGCGGGGATCAGCCGCGGGGCGGCAGGTCGCGCTCGGGGTGGCCGAGGTACAGCTGCTGCGGCCGACCGATCTTGTTCTGCGGGTCGGTGTTGAGCTCGCGCCACTGGGCGATCCACCCGGGCAGCCGGCCGATCGCGAACAGCACGGTGAACATCCGCGGCGAGAACCCCATCGCCTTGTAGATGACGCCCGTGTAGAAGTCGACGTTCGGGTACAGCTTCCGCGACACGAAGTACTCGTCCGCGAGCGCGATGCCCTCGAGCTCCATGGCGATGTCGAGCAGGTCGTCCTGCACCCCGAGTGCCTCGAGGACCTCGTGGGCGGACTCCTTGACGAGCTTGGCCCGGGGGTCGTAGTTCTTGTAGACCCGGTGCCCGAAGCCCATGAGCTTGACGCCGTGTTCCTTGTTCTTCACACGCTCGACGAACCGCGACACCGGCTCGCCCGAGTCACGGATCTTCGCGAGCATCTCGAGCACGGCCTCGTTCGCACCACCGTGCAGCGGACCGTAGAGGGCGTTGATGCCCGCCGAGATCGACGCGAACATGTTCGCCTTCGTCGAGCCGACGAGTCGCACGGTGGACGTCGACGCGTTCTGCTCGTGGTCCTCGTGCAGGATGAGGAGCCGCTCCAGCGCCTTCGACAGGACCGGGTTGACCTCGAACGGCTCGGCCATGGTGCCGAAGTTGAGCCGCAGGAAGTTGTCGACGAAGCTCAGCTGGTTGTCCGGGTACAGGAACGCCTGCCCGATGCTCTTCTTGTGCGCGTAGGCCGCGATCACGGGGAGCTTGGCGAGCAGGCGGACGGTCTGCAGCTCGACCTTCTCGGGGTCGTCGACGTCCATGTCGTCCTCGTAGTAGGTCGACAGGGCGCTCACCGCGCTCGACAGGACGGACATCGGGTGCGCCGAGTGCGGCAGGGCGTCGAAGAGCCGCCGGAGGTCCTCGTGCAGCAGCGTGTGCCGCCGGATGCGGTCGTCGAACGCCGCGAGTTCGTCCGCCGTGGGGAGCTCGCCGTAGATGAGGAGCCAAGCGACCTCGAGGTACGTGCAGTTCGCCGCGATCTGCTCGATCGGGTACCCGCGGTACCGGAGGATCCCCTGCTCGCCGTCGATGTAGGTGATCGAGCTCTTCGTCGCGCTCGTGTTCACGAAGCCGTAGTCGAGCGTCGTGAAGCCGGTCTGCTTCGTCAACGTCGCGATGTCGATGGCCGACGCACCGTCCGTGCTGCGCAGGATCGGGAACTCGGCGGTGCCTCCCGGGTAGTGGAGGACCGCGGTGGGTGCCGCCTCGTCCGGGGTGCCGGTCGAGGGCAGTGTGGCCGCCTTCTGAGCGTCATTGGCAGTGTCAGTCACGACGACAGCCTAAACCGACGACCGTGGCGCACGCGCACGGGAGGCCCGGCGCCCGTCAGCGCGGAACCGGCGACTCCGCCGCGTGGTCGGCGACCGGACCGGTCCCGGACGACCGCAACCGCACGACCGCGGCATCGATGCGCTCGTCGGTCGAGGTGAGGGCGATGCGCACGTGCGAACCACCAGCACTGCCGTAGAACGTGCCTGGCGCGACGAGGATCCCGAGTTCCGCGAGCGCCGCGACCGTGGTCCAGGCGTCCTCGCCGCGCGTCGCCCAGAGGTACAGCCCGGCCTCGCTGCGGTCGATCCGGTAGCCCGCCGCCACGAGTGCCGACGCCAGGCGGTCGCGCCGTCCCGCGTACCGCGCCTTCTGCTCGCGGACGTGGGCGTCGTCGGCGAGCGCGACGATCATCGCCTGCTGCACCGGCGCCGGGGGCATCATGCCGGTGTGCTTGCGGACGGCCAGGACCTCGGCCAGCACCCGCGCGTCACCCGCCACGAAGCCGGCGCGGTAGCCGGCGAGGTTCGACTGCTTGCTCAGCGAGTACACGCTGAGCACGCCGTCGTGCGTGTCTCCGACCACGCGGGGGTCGAGGATGCTCGGCGTCGGGGTGTCGTCGTACGGCGGCTCCCACCCGAGCTCCGCGTAGCACTCGTCGCCCGCGATGACCGCGCCGAGGGCACGGGCTCGCTCGACCGCGACCCGGAGCTCCTCGATCGACAGCACGCGGCCGTCGGGGTTGCCCGGCGAGTTGAGCCAGACGAGCTTCGTCGACGCCGGCCACGACGCGGGGTCATCGGCGGCCAACGCCTCGGCGCCGACGAGGGCCGCGCCGAGCTCGTAGGTCGGGTAGGCGGCCTCGGGGAACACGACCGTGTCACCGGGGCCGATGCCGAGCCACAGCGCGAGTCCGGCGATGAACTCCTTCGACCCGATCGTCGGCAGGACCTCGTCCGTCGTCAGGGTGATCCCCTGGCGTCGGCCGTACCAGGCGACGATGGCCTCGCGCAGCGCGGGGGTCCCGGCCACCTGCGGGTAGGCATGGGCGTCCGTGGCGTCGGCGAGAGCGCGACGGACGAGCTCGGGCGTCGGGTCCACGGGCGACCCGACGCTCAGGTCGACGATGCCGTCCGGATGGCCGCCCGCACGATCCTTCGCGGCGGCGAGCTGGTCCCAGGGGAAGTCCGGCAGGTCGAGCGGCACGGGTCAGCCCCGCGGCGGCTCGGCGAGCACGACCGGGTGGTCCTGATGGATCACACCGACCTTGGCGGCGCCGCCCGGCGACCCGATCTCCTGGAAGAACTCGACGTTCGCCTTGTAGTAGTCCGCCCACTCCTCGGGGAGGTCGTCCTCGTAGTAGATGGCCTCCACCGGGCACACCGGCTCACACGCACCGCAGTCGACGCACTCGTCGGGGTGGATGTAGAGCGAGCGGTCGCCCTCGTAGATGCAGTCGACCGGGCACTCGTCGATGCAGGCGCGGTCCTTGACGTCCACACAGGGCTGGGCGATCACGTACGTCACGGTTCTTCGGTGTCCCTTCGAGGCGGCAGCGTCGAGTCTACTCCGGGCGGGTGGGCGTCCCCGCCGTCGGCGCCGTGACGTCGACGCCGGCCGGACCGCGCTCTCGGCCGTCGGCGGGGACCGTGCCCGCCGGCGGAGCGCCGCGAGGGGGCAACGACGGCCACGCGAGCACGAGCATCGCGATCACGGCCGGCCCGAACGTCCACACGTACCCGGCCGTGTTCGCGAGGACGAGCGGCGAACTCGTCCCGCCGACCGCCACGAGCACCTGGGTGACGAGCAGGACCCCGAGCGCCGCCGCCGTCACCATCCACCGGGAGCGGAAGACGAGCCGGACGCCGAGCAGCAGGCACGCGACGAGCAGCGTCGTGATCACCATGCCGACCGGGAGGCTCCCCAGGGTCTGCTGGTGGGTGATCGTGCCGAGGCCGCCGACCACGGCCCCCGCTGCGAGCGCGGCGACGACGAGCAGTGACTGCACCCCCCGGCCGTGCTCGGCGAACGTCTGCGCCGCCGGCGCTGCGGGTGGCGCGTCGTGCCGGAAGCCCTCGCGCGCGGGCGCCTCGAGCCGTGCGCCGTGCGGCATGACGTACGTCAGGCGCTCGGGCTGCTCGGGGTCGAGGGGATCGACCGTGAGCTGGCTCCGGTACTGCTCGAGCGCGGCACGCACCCGGGGGCGCACCGGCAGCACGTCGACGACGAGGTCGGCCTGACCGCTGTCGGCGTCGACGATGGTCGAGAACGGGACGTCCTCGGCACGGGCGGCGTACCGGGCAGCCGCATGCACCCGCACGTGGTCCGGGTGTCCGTACCCGCCGTCGTCCGCGTAGCTGACCACGGCATCGGCACCCGTCGAGCGGATCGCCGCGCGCACGTCGTCGACGACCTCCCCGAGGTCCGCCGCGGTGAGCGAGTCGGCCGGCGCGTCCGCGGCGGCCGTCGCCCGCCCGTCCGCGGCCCACCGCATGCCGGAGTCGCTGTACCGACGCGGCGGCAGGTCCGTGGGACGGGCGCCGGGGCCGCCGAGCCACAGGTGCCGAGGCCCGCCGAGCGCGGCGAGCGCGGCCGCGATCTCGGTCTCGCGGTGCGCGGCGACCCGGGGCGCGTCGCCGAAGAGCGGCGCGAGCGCCGGCGTGAGCATCTCGCCGCGTTCACCCCGCGTCGCGGTGAGCACCGTCACGTCGGCACCGAGTTCGACCAGGGTCGCGATCGTGCCCCCGGTCGCCAACGTCTCGTCGTCGGGGTGGGCGTGGACGAACAGGACACGCTCGGGGCGCGTCGCCGGGGTGGGCGTGGACATCGCCACCCAGGGTACGGGATCGGCTGGGATCGGCTCGGTGGCGGAGCGCCGCCGGACGGCGGTCAGCGCGGGGTGACGATGTACGTCGCCGTCACGCCGTCGTGGCCGGTCGAGAAGGCGAGCACCACGCGGTACCGGTCGCTCCGGAAGAGGCCGAACGCGCTGCGGGCGTCGCTCCGCACGGCACCGTCCGCGAAGCCGTCCGCGGTGAGCCGAGCGTGTGCCGTCGTGAACTCCGCGACCGAGGCGACGCGGACCTGCACCACCCAGCCCGACCCGGCGGGTCCGCTCCCCCCGCCGAGGACCGTGCCGTCGACGAGCGGGACGGCGTGGGTCGGGAACCCAGCGGGGACCGCACCGTCGGTCGTCACCGCCGCGCCCCGCAGGGCGGCGTCGAGCGCGCCGTCGATGCCGCCGGCCACCTGCCGCATCCCGCGCTGGATCGAACCGCCCGTGACGCCCTGGAGGCCCGACCGGACGCCCGACGCCACCGACGACGCGACCGCCGTCCCGACCCCCGAGACGTGGTCGGTGATCCCGGCGCAACCCGTCAGCCCGACGGCGAGGACCGCCAGGACCGCGGCCGTCGGCACGACCCGCGGTCGCGCCGCACGGCGATGCGCCCGACCGGAACGCGGCGTGCGCGACATCAGGCGAGCCAGGCCCGGGTCGCCGCGACGAAGGCGTCCACCCCGACCGGGATCGACGCCTCGGCGAGCGGGGCGAAGAACGGCGAGTGGTTCGTCGGGACCTCGGCGCCGTCGGCGAACAGCGCCGGGTCCGTCGTGCCCGTGAACCAGTACACGATGGGGGCCTCGGCCGCCGTCGCGAGGTCGCCGACGTCCTCGCTCGCCATGCCGAGCACCGAGTCACCGGCCACGAGCGACGGCACGACCCCCTCGAGGGCGGCCAGCACGCGCCCGGCGGCGTCGGCGTCGTTCACGAGGACGTTCGCCCCCGGCCGCACCCGGACGAGTGGCTCCTCGAGGCCGCCCGCCGCCGATTCCGCCGCGACGATCCGGCGCACCGCCTGCTCGACCTGGTGCCGGGTGTCGTCGGTCTGGGCACGCGTGCTCACCTCGATCGTCACCTCGTCGGGGATGATGTTGGCGCGGGTGCCACCGTGGATGCTGCCGACGGTGACGACCGCGGCCTGCCGGGGACCGACCTCCCGGGCGACGACCGACTGCAGCCGGACGACCGCCGACGCGGCGGCGACCACCGGGTCACGGGTCGTCTGCGGCGCGGAGCCGTGGCCGCCCCGGCCGCGGAACGTGATCGTGAACCGGTCGCTCGCGGCCATCACCGGCCCGGACCCGACCGTCACCCGTCCGACCGGCTCGGGCGCGGTGTGCTGCCCGAGCACGACGTCGGGGCGGGGGACGCGACCGACCAGGTCGTCGTCGACCATCGCGCGGGCACCGCCGATGACCTCCTCGGCCGGCTGGAACACCGCGACGACGGTCCCCGCCCACGAGTCCCGCGTCGCGATGAGCCGCTCGAGCGCACCGAGCAGCCAGGTCATGTGCAGGTCGTGACCGCAGGCGTGCATCGTGCGGGTCTCGGAGCCGTCCTCGTCGACGGCGGTGTGGACGCTCGCGTACGCCAGGCCCGTTCGCTCCGCGACCGGCAGGCCGTCCATGTCGGCGCGGAGCCACACCACCGGGCCGGCAGCGTTCTCGAGGACCGCGACCACGCCCGTGCCACCGACCCCCGTGGTCGGTTCGAGGCCGAGCGATCGGAGATGGTCCGCGACGACACCGGCGGTCCGGTGCTCGGCGAACGCGAGCTCGGGGTGCGCGTGCAGGTCGCGGTAGATGTCGAACAGCGGGAGCGTCGTCACCCGACAACCGTAACCGGCTGCCGTCGACGCGACGGGCATCTCGTCCGGGAACGACGACGCCCGCCGGCTCCGGAGGGGCTGACGGGCGTCGTCGTGTGCGGAGGGACCGCGGCTCAGGCGTCCTGGCGCTTGAGACGCGCCGTGGCCCGGGCCCGGGACTGGGCGTCGAGCTCGACCTTGCGGATCCGGACGGCGTCGGGGGTGACCTCGACGCACTCGTCCTCGCGCGCGAACTCGAGGCACTCCTCGAGCGAGAGCTGCCGGGACGGCGTCATCGACTCGAACGTGTCGGCCGTGGACGACCGCATGTTCGTGAGCTTCTTCTCCTTGGTGATGTTGACGTCCATGTCGTCGGCGCGCGAGTTCTCGCCGATGACCATGCCCTCGTAGACCTCCTCGGTCGGGTTGACGAAGAACGTCATCCGCTCCTGGAGGTTCGTGATCGCGAACGGGGTCACGACGCCGGCGCGGTCGGAGACGATCGAGCCGTTGACGCGCGTCTGGATGGGGCCGGCCCACTCGCCGTACCCGTGCGAGATCGCGTTCGCGATGCCCGTGCCGCGGGTCTCGGTGAGGAAGGCGGTGCGGAAGCCGATGAGCCCACGCGACGGGACGATGAACTCCATGCGCACCCAGCCCGTGCCGTGGTTCGTCATGTTCTCCATGCGACCCTTGCGCGCGGCCATGAGCTGCGTGATCGCGCCGAGGTACTCCTCGGGCGTGTCGATCGTCATGTGCTCGTACGGCTCCTGAAGCTTGCCGTTCTCGTCACGCCGGGTGACGACCTGCGGCTTGCCGACCGTGAGCTCGTAGCCCTCGCGCCGCATCTGCTCGACGAGGATCGCCAGGGCGAGCTCGCCGCGGCCCTGGACCTCCCACGCGTCGGGACGGCCGATGTCGACGACCCGGAGCGAGACGTTGCCGACGAGCTCGCGGTCGAGGCGGTCCTTGACCATGCGCGCGGTGAGCTTGTGCCCCTTGACCTTCCCGACGAGCGGGCTCGTGTTCGTGCCGATCGTCATGGAGATCGCGGGGTCGTCGACCGTGATGGTCGGCAGCGGGCGGACGTCCTCGGGGTCGGTCAGGGTCTCGCCGATGGTGATGGTGTCGAACCCGGCGACGGCGACGATGTCACCCGGGCCGGCCGACTCGGCGGGGAACCGGTCGAGCGCCTTCGTGATGAGGAGCTCCGTGATGCGGGCGTTGACGACGGAACCGTCGTGCTTGACCCACGCGACCGTCTGCCCCTTCTTCATGGTGCCGTGGAAGATGCGGAGCAGCGCGAGACGACCGAGGAACGGCGAGGCGTCGAGGTTCGTGACGTGCGCCTGCAGCGGGTGGGTGTCGTCGTACGTCGGCGCCGGGACGTGCTGGAGGATCGCCTCGAACAGCGGCTCGAGGTCGTCGTTGTCGGGCAGGGTGCCGTCGGCGGGCTTGTTGCGGCTCGCGGCACCGTTCCGGCCGGACGCGTAGACGACCGGGACGTCGAGGATGGCGTCGAGGTCGAGGTCGTCGACCTCGTCCGAGAGGTCCGACGCCAGCCCGAGCAGGAGGTCCTGGGACTCGGCGACGACCTCGTCGATGCGCGAGTCGGGACGGTCCGTCTTGTTGACCAGCAGGATCACGGGGAGCTTCGCCGCGAGCGCCTTGCGGAGCACGAAGCGCGTCTGGGGCAGCGGGCCCTCGGACGCGTCCACGAGCAGGACGACGCCGTCGACCATCGAGAGGCCGCGCTCGACCTCGCCACCGAAGTCGGCGTGGCCCGGGGTGTCGATCACGTTGATCGTGATGCGTCCGCCGTCGTTGAACTCGGCCGCGTGGATCCCGTTGTAGAGCACCGAGGTGTTCTTCGCGAGGATGGTGATGCCCTTCTCGCGCTCGAGGTCGTTCGAGTCCATCATCCGATCCTCGCCCTCGAAGTGGGCGTCGAACGAGTTGGTCTGCGTGAGCATGGCATCGACCAGGGTGGTCTTGCCGTGATCGACGTGTGCCACGATGGCGACGTTGCGCAGGTCGGACCGGGTGGCGAGCGCCATACAGGACTTCCTTAGAGCGTGAGGGAGAGGATCGGGCAGAATGCCCGGCGTCCGAGTCTACCGGGCGCGGACGACCCGGAGGGACCTTGGACGAGGACGTCGACACGCCCACCGCGAACACCGCTCCGCCGACGTCCCGCGGCCGGCTCGCCGCCGAGGTCGTCATCGTCCTCGCCCTGTCACTCGGGGCGAGCGCCGTGTACTCGATCGTCGAGATCGTCGACGACCTGACGAAGACCACGGCGCTGGCGTCGCAGACGACGACGCTGAACACGTCGCAGGACGACCGCTCGCTCTTCGACCTGCTCGACCAGCTCATCGGCGTCGCCGTGGACCTGGCGCCGGTCGCGCTCGTCGCGTTCCTGCTCTGGCGGAGCGCGCGACCACACCTGGCGCGGCTGGGGATCGACCGCTTCCGCCCGCGTGCGGACCTCGGGGGCGCCGCAGGTCTGGCCCTGCTCATCGGCGTCCCGGGGCTCGGCCTGTACTTCGCCGGACGGGCGCTCGGCATCACGGTCGACGTCGTGCCCACCGCGCTCGGCACGTACTGGTGGACGGTCCCGGTGCTCCTGCTGTCGGCGATCCGCTCCGGCCTGCAAGAGGAGGTGATCGTCGTCGGTTACCTGTACGAGCGCCTCGGCCGGCTCGGATGGGGCCGCTGGACGGTGATCACGTCGACGGCGGTCCTCCGCGGCAGCTACCACCTGTACCAGGGCTTCGGCGCGTTCGTCGGCAACGCCGTGATGGGCATCGTGTTCGGCTGGGTGTACACGCGGTGGGGGCGGCTCCTGCCGCTCGTGATCACGCACTGCCTGCTCGACGCCGCGGTGTTCGTCGGCTACCCGTACGTCGCGTCGGCGTTCCCACACCTCTTCGGTGCGCACTGACCGCTCCGTCGATCGGTTCGGCGCCCACCGACCGCGCATCGGATCGGCCGAGACATCGGCGACGGCCCCCAGATCGAGGGGGTTTCGCAGGTCGGCGGTCCAGTGACCGCCCGAGGACGCCTAGCGTGGACGCATGGCGATCCCCGGCGTCGGCGAGCTGGCTCCCGACTTCACCCTCCCCGGCACGCTCCTGCGCCGCGGAGAGCGGACCGACGACGCCTACTCGCTGCGCGCGCAGATCGGCCGGACCGTCGTGCTCGCCTTCTACCCCGGGGACGCGACGCCCGTGTGCACGGCGCAGATGTGCAGCTACGAACGCGAGCTCGACGAGTTCCTGGAGCTCGGGGCCATCGTCTGGGGGGTCAGTCGCCAGGGACTCGACTCGCACGAGTCGTTCGCCCGCGGGGCTTCGCTGTCGTTCCCGCTGCTCGCCGACACCGCGGGCGAGGTCGTCCGTGCGTACGGTGTCCAAGCCCCGGGCATCGGTGTCCGGCGCTCGGTGTTCGTGATCGGCCCGGACGGGGTCGTGCGGTGGCGCCACGTCGGCCTCGTCGGCATGCGGTTCCCGAAGGCCTCGACCATCCGCGAGCACGTCGAGGCACTCGTCGCCTGAGGGCCAGGACCGGAACCCGCGCCCCCGGTTCCGGCGCCCACCGCTCCGCCGGGGCGGCACCGCCGACGCGCGGTGTTCCACTGGACACGGCGCGCCCGGGATGACGTCTTCGACCGGGGGGCTTGACACCCGAACAGGGGGTACCCGTTAATTGGTATCGGAGAGTCATCCTCCTTCAGGACTGTCTCCCCGGGGAATCGGGTCTTTCTCCGGTTCGCGGTGCGTGTCACGCCCGCTCGGCAGAATGTCCCCGGGGAGACCTCTCCCCACTCAGGGACCCGCACCGCATGCTCCACCGCAACACGCAGCACTGCAAGGAGGAATCCGCAGACCGCTGCGGCCCCCGCCGACGGGTACGGCAGGAACCGCAGCTGTCGGCTCCGTTCCCACGACGACCACGGGTAGGTCGTCCGGGAGCGTCCGGCGCAGCACCGGCGATGACGACGGGTACGTCATCGCCGGTGCAGCGGCCACTCGTGTCTGCGACCATGGGAGCGTGAGCGTGCCGCACGACGACCCCGTCCCGTTCCGGCTCGTCGCGCCCGGGATGCGCCGCTTCGCCGTCGCCCTCTGGATCGTCGCCGTCGCCCTCGTGCCCATCGGGCTCATCACCGACGGCCCCCGCGCACTGCTGCTCGTCCCCGCCCCGTCCGCGTTCACGGCGTGGTTCGCCTGGACCGCTCTCTGGCGTCCCCGCGTGCTCGCGACCGCCGACGGCGTCGTGGTCGTCGACGTCCGTCGCACGACGCGGATCGCGTGGGGCCGTGTGCTCGAGGTCCGATCACGGTTCGGCCTGGAGGTCGTCACGAGCGAGGGTGACCGCCGCACGTGGATCGCCCCGCGGCGCACCGCGCGTCTCCGCCTGACCCCCGTCGCACCGCTCGGACCGGGAGGCCCGGCGCAGGCAGCGGAGACCACCCTCACCGTCGCCGAGGCGGCGGACCGCCTCCGGGCCTTCGTCCCGTCCCCGGCACCCCTGGAGGGCCCGCCGCCCGCCGAGGTCACGCCCGCTCGGATCGAGCACCGCGTGCACGGCTGGAGCGTGGTGGCGCTCATCGCGCTCGGCCTGCTCGGGTCGATGGCTGGCGCGCGCATCTGAACCGGGCCTCCCGGTCCGGCCCGGCCCGCACATCGGAACCGGGCCTCCCGGTCCGGCCCGGTGCGCCACCGGAACCGGCCGGGAGGCCCGACCAGGGCCTCCCGTCAGGCGTCCGCGCCGGCCGCCAGGATCGCCCGGCGCAGCTCGCGACGCTCGCGCTGGACCTCCGGGTCCGGCAGCGGGACGGCGGCGATGAGGCGCTGCGTGTACGGGTCCTGCGGGTCACGCAGGATCTGGTCACGCGTGCCGAACTCCGCGAGCTTGCCGTGGTGCATCACCGCGATCCGGTCCGCCAGCACGTCGATGACGGCGAGGTCGTGCGTGATGAAGAGACACGCGAAGCGGAACTCACGCTGCAGGTCCTTGAGGAGCTCGAGGACGGTCGCCTGCACGGACACGTCGAGCGCGCTCGTCGGTTCGTCGGCGATGAGGAGCGCGGGCTTCAGCGCCAGTGCCCGGGCGATGCCGATGCGCTGCTTCTGCCCACCCGACAGCTCGTGCGGGAAGCGGGTCGCGTAGGCGCGCGGCAGCCGGACGCTGTCGAGCAGGGACTCGACCTCGCGGTTGAGCGCGCCGCCCTTGAGGCCCTTCGCGAGCAGCAGCGGCTCACCGATCGACTGCCCGATGGTCATCCGCGGGTTGAGCGACGACGCCGGGTCCTGGAACACGATGCCGGCGTTCTTGTGCACCTGACGGACGAGCGACCGCGTGGACTTCGACAGGTCCACGCCCGTGACGTCGAGACGGCCCGAGGTGATCGGCAGCAGCCCGATCGCCGCGCGACCGAGCGTCGTCTTGCCTGAGCCGGACTCGCCCACGAGACCGACGACCTCGCCCTCGTGCACCGTGAGGTCGACGTGGTCCACCGCACGGAACGCCTTGACGCGCCCGCGGCCCGGGTACTCGATCACGACGTCGTCGAACGCGAGGACCGGCTTGCCGACCTCGGGCACGTCGTGGTGCACGGGATGCACGACGGCGACCGGCTCGTCCGACTCGACGACGTGTTCGAGCGTCTCGGTCACGTCGATGGCCTCGCCACCGGCCTGCCCGAGCCGCGGCACGGCGTCGAGCAGCGTCCGGGTGTACTCGTGGCGGGGGTCCGCGAAGACCGTGGCGACCGTGCCGGTCTCGACGGCCTCCCCCTGACGCATGACGACGATGCGGTCCGCCAGGTCGGCGACGACGCCCATGTCGTGCGTGATGAGCAGGACCGCGCTGCCGAGCTTGCCCGCGAGGTCACGGATCAGGTCGAGGATCTCGGCCTGCACCGTCACGTCGAGCGCGGTCGTGGGCTCGTCGGCGATGAGGAGCTTCGGATCGCACGAGATCGACTGCGCGATCATCGCCCGCTGACGCTGACCGCCGGAGAGCTGGTGCGGGTACGAGTCGAACGCCTTCTGCGGGTCGGGCATCTCGACCATGGCGAGGAGCTCGATCGCGCGGTCGCGTGCCTCGTTCGGCGAGATCCCGTAGTGGATCCGCAGCGTCTCGACGATCTGCGAGCCCACCGTGAACACGGGGTTCAGCGCGGTCATCGGCTCCTGGAAGATCACCGCGATCTCCTTGCCCCGGTAGTCCCGCATCTGCGCCGGACGGAGCCCGAGCAGTTCTGTGCCCTGGAAGCGGACCGAGCCGTTGACGCGGGCGTTCCTGGGCAGCAGCCCGAGGATGGACATGGAGCTGACCGACTTGCCCGAACCGGACTCGCCGACGAGCGCCAGGACCTCCCCGGAGCGGATCTCGTAGCTGAGGTGCTTGACCGCGGGGGTCCAGTAGTCGTCGACGGCGAAGTCGACGTCGAGGTCGGTGACCTCGACGATCGGCGCACCGACCGTGGTCCGGGCGGCAGTCGCGGAGGCGGGCGTGCTCGTGCTCATCGACGTCCGGTCCTTTCCCGGCCGCACGAGGCGACCGCGTGGTTGGTGATGACGATGTGCGGAGCGCTGTGGCGACCTGCGACGATGGCCGCATGGTCTCCCCCGCGCCGGATCCGCGCACCGTGTTCGTCTCGAGGTTCAACCGCGTGCTGGCGATCGCCCTCTGGGTCATCGTGGCGGCGCTGCTCGCCGCCGGCGTGGCGAACGGCCACGACTGGCACCGCTGGCTCGGCCTCGTGCCCGCGGCGTTCGGCGGACTGCTCGGCTGGACCGCGCTCTGGCACCCGCGCCTGGTCGTCGACGACGACGGCGTCGAGGTGGTCAACGTGTTCCACACCGCCGACGTCCCGTGGGCGGCGCTCGTGCACGTCGACACCCGCTTCGCGCTGACGCTCGTCACGCCGCACCGCAAGGTCGCCGCCTGGGCGGCCCCCGCGCCCGGCCGAGCGGGCGTCGCCCTCGCGCGGCGCCGCAACCAGCGCCACGGCCGAGTCGGACTGACCCCGACCACCGCGCCCGGCGAACGAAGCGCCGGTGACCTGCTGTCGACGGAGTCCGGCGACGCGGCGTACCTGGTGCGTGAGCACTGGGACGGCCTGCGCGAGTCCGGTCGGATCGAACTCGGCGTCGCCGACACGGTCGCCGTCCCCGTGCGCCTGCACGTCGTGACGATCGCCCTGCTCGTGGCGACGGGCGTCGGCGGCTGGTTCGCGATCGCCGCGCAGTGACGCCCGCGCGGCTCCGCGACCGCTGACGGTCAGGACCAGGGCGGTCACGCGCTGATCATCTCCGACTCGGAGGAGTTGTGGAGCTCGCGCTCCTTGGTGCGACGGATGCTGAACCGCTTCGAGCGCGGGTCGAACGCGTCACGCAGGCCGTCACCGACGAAGTTCACGCACAGGGCGAGCAGCACGATGAACGAGGCCGGCCACCAGAACAGGTACGGCCGCGTCTGGAACGCCGACTGGTTCTGGCTGATGAGGAGACCGAGCGACGAGTCCGGCGCCTTGATGCCGTAGCCGAGGTAGCTCAGGGCGGTCTCGAGCAGGATCGCGGTGGCGATGAGCAGCGTCGCGGAGACGATGATCACGCCGATCGCGTTCGGCAGGATGTGCCGGAAGATGATCCGGATGTCGGACGCGCCGGCGACGCGGGCCGCCTCGACGAACTCGCGCTCGCGGAGCGACAGGAACTCGGCGCGCACGAGTCGGGCGATGACCATCCACGACACGAGTCCGAGCAGCAGCGCGAGACCCCACGCCCCGAGGCCGTTCGCCGTTTTGCCGACGACGGCACCGATGACGATCGCCGGGATCACGATGAAGATGTCGGTGATGCGCATGAGGATCGCGTCGGTCTTGCCGCGGAAGTACCCCGCGACCGCGCCGACGACCACGCCGATGAAGGTCGCGAAGACGCCGATCACGATCATGACGAGCACCGAGTTCTGGATGCCCCGCATGGTGAGCGCGAAGTAGTCCTTGCCGATGCGGTCCTGGCCGAACGGGTGGTCACTGCTCGGGGCGCCGCCGCCGACGAGCGGGTTGAGCGCCTTGTACGAGTAGTGCCACCACCCCGGGATCGGACCGAGTCCGATCGCCGAGATGCTGAACAGGATCACGAGCACGTAGACGACCAGCGAGATCACCGCGAGCTTGTTGCCGAGGAACCGACGCAGGATGATGCGGCCCTGGCTCTCGCCGGGCTCGTGTTCCTGACCGGAGGCCGCGTCGTCGAAGCCGTCGCTGATGTTCGGCTCGAGCGGGGCGCCGCCCTGCAGGGTGCTCATCGCATGTCCTCCGTGTTGGTCGTTGCCGTGCTCATCGGACGCGCACCCGCGGGTCGAGCACCGAGTAGGCGAGGTCGGCGAGGAAGTTGAAGACGATCGCGGTGATGGCGATCACGAGGAAGTACCCCATCACCGGATTGACGTCCGTGATCGACAGGCCGCTGTTGAACAGGGCGCCCATGCCGGAGATCGCGAACACGGTCTCGGTGATGATCGCGCCACCTAGCAGGGCGCCGATGTCCGTCGCGACGAGCGTCGCGATCGGGATGAGCATGTTCCGCAGGGCGTGCCGCACGATGACGGTCCGCTCCGGGAGGCCCTTCGCACGCGCCGTCCGCACGTAGTCCTGCTCGAGGACCTCGAGCATGCCGGACCGCGAGTAGCGCGTGTACGACGCGAAGCTGATGAGCAGGAGGCTGATCGACGGCAGCAGCAGGTGCGTGTAGGTGTCGAGACCCGTGATCCAGAAGTCGGCCTGGAGGCCCGGGGTGCCCGATCCGACGGTCGCGATCGGTCGGCCGCCCACGAAGTTGATCGAGTAGTTGTGCCACGAGCGCATGAAGCGGTCGAGCACGATCACCCCGGCCGTCAGGAACGCGGTCAGCGCACCGATGCGCATCATCAGGCCGCGGTCGTGCCCACCGACGAAGTACCCGGAAGCGAGACCGACGACCACCGCCGCGACCGCGAGGATGAAGATGGTGCCGCCGGACGAAACGTTGAGCAGGCCCTGCAGCGTGAAGTAGCAGATGATCGCGATGAGGACGTTGATGCCGCCGACGAGCCAGGCACGGTTGTTCCTGGTGCCGGCGAGCATCGTCACCATCGCGAGTCCGAGACCCGCGCTGAACAGGATCACGAACACCGGGCCCAGCGACGGGTCGTTGAACCAGCCGGTGGCCTCCATGAGCAGGAGCATGCCCGCGGTCACCACGGCGGTCAGGCCGAAGACGATGGCGCGGCGGCGGGCGTCGCCTCCGACGACGAGTTGCACGATCGCCCCGAGCACGACGGCGATGACGATGAGCGTCGTGACGGCGATGTGCGGCTTCGCGAGGAAGTTGTTGTAGTCGAGCGCGACGAACGACTTGAGGAGGACCGCCATGAGGAACGACGGCAGGGAGTACAGGAAGAAGCTGACGAGCGTGACGCCGTAGTCGAAGCCCGAGTAAGCGCGGAGCGCGGTGACGATCCCGAGCCCGATGCCGAAGATGATCGCGAGCACGAACGAGAAGGTGACGAGCTGGAGCGTCGACTGCATCGCCTGGGGCAGGAGCTGGGTCACCGGCTGGTTGTGGAACGTCGTGCCGAGGTCGCACTGTCCGATGACGCACTTGCCCACGCCACCGATCCAGATCCCCCAGCGGAGCGGCGGGATGACGTCGAGGTGCTGCGTCGCGACGCGCGCGGCGATGAGCGCTGCGCGGTTCGGGGAGTTGCTCCCCTGGAGGTCCTGCAGGGGGTTCCCCGCGATCGCCGCCAGGTTGTACATGATGAACGAGGCGGCGATGAGGATGAGGACCGAGACGAGGATCCGTCTCGCGATGAAGCTCACCATGGGCGAAGGGGCCTCTCCGGTGTGGGAAGGGTGCAACGGTCGATCACGTTCGTGACGCGCCGACCAAGGGTAACGGGTGCCGCTGAGCCCGACGAGCCCGGTTGGGGCGCCGGACGGGGCGGTGCTGCAGGGTCGCTCAGGCGGGGGGCCGCCGGAGTGACCGACGGGGCGGGGCGGGGATCGCAGGGCGTCCCCGCCCGCCCACACGGGAGGGCGCCGGACTCGTCGAGCCCGGCGCCCCCGCCGCGGTGGTGCTCAGGATGCGGTGGTCCTGGGGATCAGCCCTTGGTCCAGTCCCACACGTTCCAGAAGATCCCGTTCTGGCCGCCGAAGTACTTCACGCCGTGGAGCGTGGAGTTCGTGGCGAAGATGCCGGGGAGCTGGAACAGCGGCAGACCGTAGGCGTCGTTGAACGCGATCTTGTCGATGTCGACCTTCATGGACTGCAGCTTCGACGCGTCGAGGGTCGTCTGCGTGTCGACCGCGAGCTTCGAGGCCTTCTCGTCCGCGAACCGGTTGTAGTTGCCGGAGTTGCCGGTCTGGAACAGCTGCGGGACCGCCGCGTTGCCCGCACCCGGGTTCACCCAACCGAACAGCGAGGCGTCGTAGTTGCCGCCGGTGAGGAGCGAGCTCCAGTCGGGCGAGCCACCGTCGACCACCTTGAAGCCGGCCTTCGCCGCCGAGGCCTGGATGGCCTGGAACGTGTCGACACGGTTCGGGTTCTCGGTGTTGTAGAGGATCTTGACCGTCGGCGTCGCGCCGTTGAGGAGCTTCTTGGCGCCGGCGATGTCGACCTTGTCGTACTCGTCGGAGTTGTTGTTCTTGACCGCCTCGTCGTAGCCCTTCTGACCCGGCAGGAACAGCTGCGAGTTCAGGACCTTGGCGCTCTTGTTGATCGGGGTGACGATCGAGTCGAGGATCTGCTGACGCGGGATGGTCATGAGGAACGCCTTGCGGACGTTCTCGTCCTTGAACACGCTCGAACCGAAGTTGAGGTCGAGGTGGTCGTAGGCGACCTGGCTGCCCTGCTGGATCTTGATGCCGGACGCCTGCTTCAGCGCCTTGACCGTGTCGGCCGAGGCCTGCGGCTGGATCGCGTCGACCTCGCCGTTCTGCAGGGCCGTGACCTGGGCGTTGGCGTCACCGATGAAGCGCATGACGAGCTTGTTGAACTGGACCTCGTGCTTGCCCTTGTAGTACGGGTTCTTGCTGAAGGTCATCGACTGCTTCGGCGTCCAGGCGCTGACCTGGAGCGGGCCGCCCGAGACGAGGAGCTTCTTGTCGCTCGGCAGGCTCGTCTGGTCGTAACCGGTGTTGATGAAGCTCGCGACCTTCTTGAGGGTGTCGTTCGCCGGGGCCGGGCTCGCCGTGTTGCCGGCGGGGGTGTCCTTGAGCGCCTTGATGAAGGCGGACTCGGAGACACCGGCCTCCTGCGACACGATGTGCGCGGGGAACTGGATCGGGTTCACGAGATTCCAGTCGACGTACGGCTTCTTGTACGTGATGGTGATCGACTGCTTCGTGATGTTCGTCGGGTAGTCCGTCTGGAACGGGTAGCCCGCGGCGGACGCGAAGTACTGCGTGCCCTTGGTGACGTTGCCGTCCGCGTCGGTGGTGGCCGACTCGTAGTAGCCCGACGACTGCGCCCATCCGAGGAGGAGGTCGTCCGAGGTCATCGGCTTGCCGTCCGACCACTTGGCGTTCTTGTTCAGCGTGTACCGGACCTTCAGCGGGGAGCTGCTGATCTTCTTGTACGTGCCGAGGTCGGTGTTCGGCTCGACCTTGTAGTTCGTGCCGAGGGTCATGAACTGGGGCTGCGTGAGCTGCCAGATGAACCCGTTGGTGTCCAGGTTGCCCTGCGGGGTGTTGTAGTTGAACGAGGTCGCCTCGTTCACCTCAGCGACCGTCACGGTGCCGCCCGAGCTCGACGTCTCGCTGTCGCTCGACGTCGAGGTGGTGCAACCGGCAAGCACGACGGCAGCCGAGCCCGCGATCGCGACGGATCCGATGACCTGTCGCCACCGCCTCTTGGTGATGTTCACTCTGTGATCCTCCTGGATGGAATGTGATCGAACCGCTGGCGGCAGGGCGCACCGGCGCGTTCGCAAAGAACCATAGGTGGGCCTCGCGAGCACCTCAAAATCCAGCGGGAACTTGTTACACACCGGAAATGACGGCGCAGGATCCATGCACCAGCCGCCGTTTCGTTGCTTGTGGTTCACCGATTCGCAATGATTCTGCTTGCGCTCACGCGTCCGCGCGGCACGTCGCAGGACCGATCCGCACGAACCGCACCGCACGCCGCCCGTCTCCTGCCGTCCGGGAGGACCGGGGTACGGCCCCACTCCCCCTCCCGCCGACCGGTGATTAGCGTTGCACCATGCACCCCTCCGACATCGCCCACCTCGTCATGCCGTCCCGCGCCGCCGCCGTCGCCGACCCCCGCTCCGGGGCCCCGCTGCTCGTGGGCCTCACCCGTCCCGACCTCGACGCGGACGAGAACGTCGGCCACGTCGTGCGTCTCGCGGCCGCCGACGGGCGGTGGACCACGACCGACTGGACCCACGGCCCGCACGACGGCGCCCCGTCCATCTCGCCCGACGGCCGGTGGGTCACGTTCCTCCGTCGCATCGGCGGCACCGGCCCGGACGCCCACCCGCAACTCGTCGTGATGCCCATGGCCGGCGGGGAGGGCCGGGTGGTCACGGCCCTCCCGCTCGGTGCCGAGGCCCCGGTGTGGTCCCCCGACTCCACGCGGATCGCGACGACGGCCCGGATCCCCGAACCCGGCCGTTACGGCACCCCGACCGCGAACGGCATCGCCGCGGACGCCTCGGCCGAGCCCCCGCGGCACATCACCCGGCTCGACTACCGCCAGGACGGCGTCGGGTTCCTCCGCGACCGTCTGCGGCGTCTCGTGGTCGTCGACGTGGCCGCCGCCCTCACGGGAGACCCCGTCGACACCGCGATCACCGATGACACCACCGCGGTGAGCGACCCCACGTGGACGCCGGACGGCACCGCGCTCGTGGTGAGCGCCCCGCGTGACACCGGCGCCGCCGAGACGACCGAGAGCGACCTCTACCGGGTCGACGCGGTCTCGGGCGCGATCACGCTGCTCGTCGAGTCCGACGGCACCGCGGCCGCACCGCAGTTCGGACCCGACGGCACCCTCTTCTTCCTCGGGACCGACCGGACGCAGGGGATCGTCGCGGTCCCGACCGGGCTGTACGCGGCGCGGACCACGGACGACGGCCCCGTCCGTGCCCGTCGCCTGACGGACCACCGCACCGTCGACCTCGAGGTGGGGCCGGGCCTCCTCGTCCCGCGCAGCGGTGACGTGCTCGTCGGGGTGCTGCACCGCGGGGCGGTCGAGCTCCGTGCCGTCCCGTGGACCACGGACGCCACCGCGAGCGCCGCGGACGACGACGCGAGCACCGGCGCGGAGCCGCTGCCCCTCGACGCCCTCCCCGTGCTGCACGGCGGCGAGGTCGTGGTGCGGGCGATCACCGCGATCGGCGAGGACGTCGTCATCGCCACGGTCGGCCTGCCGGACAGCGCCGGGGAGGTCGTGCTCATCGACACCGCGGCGGGCTCCGTCGAGACCCTGAGCGATCTCGGCGCCGGCCTCCGCGCTGTGGGACTGCGGCCCGTCGAGGAACTCGTCGGCACCGCTCCCGACGGACAGGAGGTGCACGGCTGGCTCGTCCTGCCCGAGGGCGAGGGCCCCCACCCCGTGCTCCGCGTCGTGCACGGCGGCCCGTTCGCGCAGCAGGACCGGGCGGTGTTCGACGAGGCGCAGGTCTACGCCGCAGCCGGGTACGCGGTCGTCCTCGGCAACCCACGCGGCTCGGCCGGGTACGGCTTCGACCACGGCCAGGCGATCATCGGACGCCTCGGCACCGTCGACGTCGACGACGTCCTGGCGCTGCTCGACGTGGCGCTCGAGCGGGACGACCTCGACGCCTCGCGGGTCGGGATCATGGGTGGCTCGTACGGCGGGTTCATGACGAGCTGGATCGCCGCCCGCGAGCCCGAGCGGTTCACGGCTGCCTGGAGCGAGCGGGCCGTCAACGCCTGGGACTCGTTCGCCGGGAGCTCGGACATCGGATGGTTCTTCGCCGAGGCGTACGTGGGCGCGGACCCGGAGGACCAGCGCCGCCAGAGCCCCCTGACCTACGCCGCGGACGTGACGATGCCGTTCATGGTCGCGCACTCCGAGCAGGACTGGCGGTGCCCGCTCGAGCAGGGGCAGCGCCAGTTCGTCGCCCTGCGCCGGGCAGGGGTGGAGGCCGAGTTCCTGCTGTTCCCGGGCGAGGGCCACGAGCTGTCCCGGTCCGGGCGCCCGAGCCACCGGGTGCAGCGGTTCGACCACGTCCTCCGCTGGTGGAACACGCACCTGCCGGTCGTCTGACGGCCGTCCCCGTCCGGCGAGAGTGCAGAACACGCCGCTCACCTCGCGAGGTGAGCGGCGTGTTCTGCGCTCTCGGCGCCGGGCCGGACGGGCCGGGCTGATCAGGCCTGCGCGAACGCCTCGATCGGCGGGCAGGCACACACGAGGTTGCGGTCCCCGTACGCCTGGTCGATCCGGCGCACGGGCGGCCAGTACTTGCGACCGGCGATGCCCGGCAGCGGGTAGACGGCCTGCTCACGCGTGTAGGCGTGCGCCCACTCGCCCGCGATGACGCTCGACGCGGTGTGCGGCGCCCCGACGAGCGGGTTGTCGTCGGCCGGCCAGGTGCCCGCGGCGACCTCGTCGGCCTCGGCACGGATCGCGAGCATGGCGTCGACGAACCGGTCGAGCTCCGCCAGGTCCTCGCTCTCGGTCGGCTCGACCATGAGCGTGCCCGCGACCGGGAACGACATCGTCGGCGCGTGGAACCCGTAGTCGATCAGGCGCTTCGCGACGTCGTCCACGGTGATGCCGGTCGCCTCACGCAACGGCCGGAGGTCGAGGATGCACTCGTGCGCCACGAGACCGTCGTCGCCCGTGTAGAGGACGGGGAACGCGTCGCGCAGCTTCGCCGCCAGGTAGTTCGCGCCGAGCACGGCCGACTCGGTGGCGCGCGTGAGCCCCTCGACGCCCATCATGCGGACGTAGGTCCACGTGATGGGCAGGATGCTCGGGCTGCCGTACGGCGCCGCCGAGACGGGTCCGCCACCGTGCGCGAGCCGGTCCGCGCCGTCCGGCGTGACCGAGCCGGGGCGACGGTCGGCGTCCTGCGCGAACGGATGGCCGGGGAGGAACGGGGCCAGGTGTGCCCTGGCGGCCACCGGTCCGACACCGGGTCCGCCGCCGCCGTGCGGGATGCAGAACGTCTTGTGCAGGTTGAGGTGCGAGACGTCGCCGCCGAAGTCGCCGAAGCGCGCGTGCCCGAGCAGCGCGTTGAGGTTCGCGCCGTCGACGTAGACCTGCCCACCCGCCTCGTGCACGGCGTCGCAGATCGCGCGGATCTCGTGCTCGTACACACCGTGGGTCGACGGGTAGGTGATCATGAGCGCGGCGAGGTCGTCCCGGTGCTGCTCCGTCTTGGCGCGGAGGTCGGCGAGGTCGACGTTGCCGTCCTCGTCGCACGCCACGACGACCACGCGCATGCCCGCGAGCACGGCGCTCGCGGCGTTCGTCCCGTGCGCGCTCTGCGGGATGAGGCAGACCGTGCGTGCGGTGTCCCCGTTGGCGCGGTGGTACCCGCGGATGGCCAGGAGTCCGGCGAGCTCACCCTGGCTCCCGGCGTTCGGCTGCACCGAGACGGTGTCGTACCCGGTGACCTCGGCGAGCCACGACTCCAGGTCGGCGATCATCGACAGGTACCCGGCGACGTCCTCACGCGGCGCGAACGGGTGGATCCCCGCGAACTCCGGCCAGGTGACGGCGGCCATCTCGGTCGCGGCGTTGAGCTTCATCGTGCAGCTGCCGAGCGGGATCATGCCGCGGTCGAGCGCGTAGTCCTTGTCGGCGAGGTGCTTGAGGTACCGCATCATCCGGGTCTCGCTGCGGTGTGCCTGGAACACGGGGTGCGTCAGGTAGGCCGACTCGCGCCGCAGCGCGGCCGGGAGGCCCGGGGCGGCGTCACGCACGGCGGCCTCCGCCATCGGGACGGTCATGGTCGACGCGGCCGACTCGGACGCCTCCGAGTGGGCTGCGGCGACGTCGCGGAACACGTCGGCGAGCGCTGCGACGTCCTCGGGCGTGGTCGTCTCGTCCGCCGAGAGCTGGAGGGTGTCCGCGTCGACGAGGTGCAGGAGGTACCCGCGGTCGCGCGCCGCGTCGACGATCGCGGCGGCCCGGCCGGGGGCGCGGAGCGTCAGTGTGTCGAACCAGGCGTCGACGGGCACGCCGATCTCGGCGGCGCGAGCCGCGTCGGCGATCGCGGCGGTCGTGCGGGCGACCCGGTCGGCGATGAACCGCAGGCCCTCGGGGCCGTGGTAGACGGCGTACATCGAGGCCATGACGGCGAGGAGCACCTGCGCGGTGCAGATGTTGCTCGTCGCCTTCTCGCGCCGGATGTGCTGCTCGCGGGTCTGCAGGCTGAGGCGGTAGGCCATGCCACCGTCCGCGTCGAAGGACACCCCGACGAGGCGACCGGGCAGCTGCCGCTCGAGGCCCGCGCGGACGGCGAGGTAGCCGGCGTGCGGTCCACCGAAGCCGAGCGGCACGCCGAAGCGCTGGGTCGTGCCGACGGCGACGTCCGCGCCGAGGTCACCGGGCGACGCGAGGAGCGTCATCGCGAGCAGGTCCGCCGCGACGACGGCGATGCCGCCCTCGGCGTGGATCCGCTCGATCACCGACGCGGGGTCGACGACCCGGCCGGACGCGCCCGGGTACTGCACGACGAGTCCGAAGGCGCCCTCGACGTCGACCTGGTCCGGTCCCCCGGCGACGTCGAACGTGCGCAGGGTGATGCCGACGGCCTCGGCCCGGTGCTCGAGCAGCGCCATGGTCTGCGGCAGGACGTCCCGGTCGACGAGGAACACGTCCCCGCGGACCTTCGAGGCCCGGCGGGCGAGCAGCATGCCCTCGACGACCGCG
Source organism: Curtobacterium sp. MCBD17_034 (assembly GCF_003234515.1). Taxonomy (NCBI): domain Bacteria; kingdom Bacillati; phylum Actinomycetota; class Actinomycetes; order Micrococcales; family Microbacteriaceae; genus Curtobacterium; species Curtobacterium sp. MCBD17_034. The sequence continues at coordinate 119,985 of NZ_QKTN01000006.1, forward strand.
GTGCCCTCGTCGAGCATCGAGGCGCCCGCGGTGGCCATGCCCGTCAGGTCGGCGACCATCGTCTGGAAGTTGATGAGCGCCTCCAGCCGGCCCTGCGAGATCTCCGGCTGGTACGGCGTGTAGGCCGTGTACCAGCTCGGGTTCTCGAGCACGTTCCGCTGGATGACGGCGGGCGTGTGGGTGCCGTGGTAGCCGAGTCCGATCATCGGGCGGCGCACGGTGTTCCGTGCCGCCATCCGACGGAGCTCCGCGAGCGCCTCGGTCTCGCCGACGGCACCGGGGATCACCGAGTCGACGACGGGCTCGGCGTGGATCGCGGCGGGGACGGCCGCGCGGACGAGCGCGTCAAGGGAGTCGTACCCGACGGTCTCGAGCATGAGGCGCTGGTCGGCCGCGCCCGTGCCGATGTGGCGGTCGGCGAAGGTGGTCTGCAGGTTCTGGTCGGCCTGCGGGGTCCGGTCGTGCTGGGTCATGTCCTCGTCCATCCGATCAGCCCGCGAAGGCGGCGTACGCCTCGTGGTCCATGAGGTCCTCGGGGAAGCTGGTGCCGTCGACCTGGATCTTGACGAGCCAGGCCCCACCGAAGGGGTCCTGGTTGACGAGGTCCGGGGTGTCCACGACGGCGTCGTTGCGCTCGACGACGGTGCCCTCGATCGGCGAGAACAGCTCACCGACGCTCTTCGTCGACTCGATCTCGCCGAGGGTCTGTCCGGCCGTCGCGGTGGTGCCGACCTCGGGGAGCTCGACGAACACGACGTCGCCGAGCTGGTCCGCGGCGAACTGGGTGATGCCGACGGTGACGACGTCACCCTCGACGAGGAGCCACTCGTGGTCCTTGGTGTAGCGGAGCGCGGTGATGTCGGTCATGGTCAGCCTTTCTGGCCTGGGGCGGCGCTGGCGGGGCGGCGGTAGAAGGGGAGTTCGGAGACGGTCGCCGGGACGGCGGTGCCGCGCACGTCGACGCGCAGGACGGTGCCCGGGGTGGCGACCGCAGGGTCGACGTACGCCATGGCGACGGGGTGCCCGAGCGTCGGTGACAGGGCGCCCGAGGTGACCGTGCCGACGGTCTGGCCGCCGTCGAGCACCGGGTAACCGGCACGGGCGGCACGGCGGCCCTCCATGACGAGCCCGACGAGGACCGGCGCGTCGGTGGCGGGCGTGACCCCGGCCCTCCCGACGAATTCCGTGTCCATCGCGACGACGCGACCGAGTCCGGCCTGCGCGGGACGCACGGTGGTGTCGAGTTCGTGGCCGTACAGCGGCATCCCGGCCTCGAGCCGGAGCGTGTCGCGCGCGGCGAGCCCGGCGGGCACGACGCCGCGGTCGGCACCGGCGTCGAGCAGGGCGTCCCACAGCACGGGCGCCAGGTCCGTGGGGCAGTAGATCTCGAAGCCGTCCTCGCCCGTGTAGCCGGTGCGGGCGATGAGGACGTCCTGCAGGTCGAACGAGGCGTGCAGGACGCGGTAGTAGCGGAGCTCGTCGAGCGGCGTCTCGGGCTGCAGGCGATCGGCGACGACGAGCGCGTCCAGCGTGCCCGCTGCGGCCGGACCCTGGATCGCGACGAGGGCCGTGGCGTCGCTGTCGTCCGTGACCTCGACGTCGTGGCCCACCGCGCGGTCGCGCAGCGCGGCGACGGCGACGTCGCGGTTGGCGGCGTTCGCGACGACGAGGAACGCGTCGTCCTCGGTGCGGTACACGACGACGTCGTCGAGCACGCCGCCGTCGTCGGTCAGGAGCAGCGAGTACTTCGCCCGACCGACGGGCATCGTGGCGTGCTTGCCCGCGAGCGCGGCGTCGAGGTACGCGCCGGCGTCGGGCCCCTGGACGCCGATCTCCGCCATGTGCGAGAGGTCGAACAGCCCCGCCGCGCTGCGCACGGCGTGGTGTTCGGCGAGGTCGGAGCTGTACCGGACGGGCATCTGCCAGCCCGCGAAGTCCGTGAACGTGGCGCCGGCGGCGGCATGGGCCGCGTGGAGTGGGGATCGGCGGTGCACCGATGGTCCGGCACTGCCCGACGGGGTCGGATCGGTCATGGGGTGGAGTTCTCCTGCGTCGACGCGTCCCGGCGGGGACGCCGGTCGGAACTCCCCCTCTGTCATGTGCCTGAGAGTTTCGCCGACCGGTCGGAGGCGGTCGGCTTTCACCGTGGGCGAGGGCACGCCGTGACGGCGCCCTGCTTTTCAGAGTGGCCTGACCCCTGCGGTCGTACGACCTGAGAGATTGACGGGGAGGTTGCTCCTTCGGTGTCCGGTCTCGCGGTCGCCGGCTCGGCGCGCTCGTGATCGGACTCTCCCGCAGGGTGTGGGCGGCCCGGTGTGCTGTTGTGGCCCCGATCGTACCAACGCCGTGTTACGGCCTCGTGACGAGGCCGGCCGGTCGTTCGACATCTCGTAGGATCACCGCGTGGCCGGACAGCGATCGCGCCCGCGTGGGCAGCTCGAGCAGGCGGTGCTCGACGTGCTCTGGTCCGCGGGCCCCGACGGGCTCACCGCGCGTGAGGTCCTCGACCGCTGCGACGAACCACGACCCGCGCTGACCACCGTGCTGACGGTGCTCGAGCGCCTCGGGCGGAAGGGCGGGGTGCTCCGCGACGAACAGGCCGACGCCCCCCTGCGGTTCCGCGCGAGCCGCTCCCGCGCCGATCACGCCGCGTCCCTCATGGAGTCCGCGCTCGCCGCGTCGAGCGACCGCGAGGCCGCGCTGCTCCGCTTCACCGGCTCCCTGGCGTCGGACGACCTCGAGGCCCTGCGTCGCGCGATCGACGCGCGCGCCCGGTCCTGACGGGAACGACCGTGATCGTCTGGGGCGTCGCCCTCGTCGTGACCGCGGTCGTCGTGGCCGCCGCCGCACCCCGGCTGCTCACCCGGTGGGCGTGGACGATCGACCGCCCTCGGACCGCGCTCGTCAGCTGGTGCGCCGCGGTCCTCATCGGGGTCGGCGGCTCCGTGTCGGGCGTCACGCTCGTCGCGCTCGGGAGTCGACACGGGGCGGACCCGTTCCGGCTGGCGGCCTCGCCGACCCACGGCGCGCACCTCGTGGTCGCCGTCGCCGCGGTGCTCGCGTTCGTGGTCGCCGTCCGCGTCCCTCCCGGGCCGGAGCACGCGGCCGTCCGCGCGGCCCTGCGAACCGGGGCGGCGGAACGTCGTCGGGTCGCCGGGACCGAGATCGCGGTGGTCGCGGGCGAGCGGGCCCTGGCGTGCGCCGTGCCCGGACGCGACCGCACCGTGCTCGTCAGCACCGGACTGGCGGCGCGCCTCCGTCCCGACGAACTCGATGCCGTCGTCGCACACGAGGCGGCGCACCTGACGGGGCACCACGCGGCCGTGGTCGGCGTCGCGGAGTCGATCGAGCGGGCGGTGCCGTGGGTGCCCGGCGCGCGCGCCATGGCGCGTGTGACCCGGGTCCTGGTCGAGTTCGCCGCCGACGACACCGCCGCCAGACGCGTCGGTGCCGAGGTGGTGGCCCGAGCGATCGAGCGCAGTGACGTCGGTGGTGCGGCGCCCCTGACCGGCGTCCGGGTCGCTCGACTCCGGAGACCGGCCACACCGGGTCAGCGCCGGTGGCGGGCAGCTCCGGTGACGTCGCGGAAGAAGTCGGCGTAGAGCACGGGCTCGAGGTCCCCGTCGACCGGGTACCCCCAACGGCGCTCGCGGCGCTGCTGTCGGAACGTCTTGATGCGAGCCGGGGGGACGCCCGGCTCGGACTCGTACAGACTCATCTGATCCCCTGGTGCCTGATCGCTTGGGTGTCGGTGGTCGGTCGTCGCCCGTCGAGGACGACGTCGGCGCTCGCTGCGCTCGGTGTGCACGCGGTGCGCTTCTGGTCCTTCGACAGTACGTGCAGCGTTCTCGGCGAGTCAGGGGTTGACCTGGCCCCCGGACAGGGGTACTACCAGGGCGCCGTGTCCGGCCCGCGCGGTAGGATCGGGTACCACCACCATGAGGGGGACCGTGAAGGCACTCACCGAGTCCGACATCCGATCGTCGTTCGTCAACGCGACCCCGGAGGAGCTCGACCACCTGCCGATCCCGGGTCTGCACGAGATGCTCTGGGACGAGCGCGAGTACCTCGGTTGGCGCGACCCGCAGGCCGCCCGCCGCGGCTACATGGTCCACTGGATGGACGGCCGCCCCACCGGGATCGTCGTCCGCGCGGCCGGCGGTTCGCTCCGGCCGGGCATCGCGGCGATGTGCTCCTTCTGCCACTCACCCCAGCCGGCCACGCAGGTCCGGTTGTTCTCGGCTGCGCGTGCCGGCGAGTCCGGCCGGAACGGCAACACCATCGGGTCCTACATCTGCGAGGACCTGGCGTGCTCGCTCCTCATCCGCGTGGCGCCCCCGCACCTCAACCCGCCCGAGACGATCGCAGCCCGGTCCGCGGCCCTGCTCCAGCGCGTGCAGAACTTCACCGCGGACGTCATGAAGACCGCGTGACCACGGGTGCTCCCGACCGGTTCGCCGCAGCGCGCTGGGTCACCGTCGAACGCCACGACGCCGGGCGGTGGTCCGTCACGGTCCTCGATGAGGCCGACGACGAGATCGCCTCGTTCGGCATGGGGGTCGAGGGCGAGTGGGAACCCGACGTCGTGGACCACGTGGCGTTCGCGCTGACCCGGCTCGGATTGCGGACCGTCGGCGCCCGCCCCTGGCGTGAGGACGAGCTGGGCCTGGCCCGCGCAGCCGTCCTGCCCGCCTGACACCGCGCCCCGGTCGCGTTCAGCGCGCCCCGTTACGGTTCGGGAGGCACGGGTGCGGCCCGCACCGCGCCTCCAGACCGGAAGGACCACCGCAGCATGTCCGTCGTCAAGATCAACGCCATCCACGTCCCCGCCGGTGCCGGCGCCGAGCTCGAGCAGCGGTTCGCTGCCCGCAGACACGCGGTCGACGGGGCTCCCGGCTTCGAGGGCTTCCAGCTCCTCCGGCCGGTGAAGGGCGACGACCGGTACTTCGTCGTCACGACGTGGGCGGACGAGGCGTCGTTCCAGGCGTGGGCCGCCGACGGCGCGAAGGCGGCGCACGCCGGTGGGTCCGAGGGTGCGCACGGTCGGCATGCGGCGGCGCCCGGCGAGCACGGCGCTCCTGCCGGACACGGTGCTCCTGCCGAGCACGGGGCCGCCGCCGGACACGGCGACGCGCAGGACGGCGCCCGACGCCCCGTCGCGACCGGCGCGGATCTGCTCGAGTTCGAGGTCGTCGAGCTCTGAGCCCCGCTACGCCGTGACGGACCGCACGCGGTCGAGCACCACCTCGGCCACGAGCGCGGCCGCGTTCTCGGGCAGCCAGTGGTCCTCGTCGACGGCCACGAACCGGTAGGGCGCCGCGACGTACCGCTCGGTCGCCTCGGCCGCGACCCGACCGAGTGCCGCGTCCCGGGAGCCCCACAGGTACGACGTCGGGACACGCACCAGCGGGTCGACGCGCGGCGTGCCGGCCGGAGTGGGCAGCGCCAGTGCGCGGTACCAGTCGATCGCCGCGCGCAGTGCTCCTGGCTCGCGCATCCGACGGTCGTACCGCTCGGCGGTGGCGCGTGCGAGGCCCATGCCCTCGAGCACCGGGACGAGACGCCCCCGGAGCAGCCGTTCGGGGAGCCAGGGCACCTGGAACGCCGCGATGTACCACGACCGTAGGGCCTGGTCGGAGCGGACCGCCGCGAGCGCCATCGCCCGCGGGTGCGGGGTCGCCAGGACCGTGAGCGACGCGAGTCGGTCGGGAGCCCGCTGCGCGAGCCGCCAGGCGACCAGCCCGCCCCAGTCGTGGCCGACGAGGTGGAGCCGCTCTGCGCCGAGTCGGTCGGCGAGCGCCAGGACGTCGTCGACGAGCCAGTCACGCCGGTACGCGCGGCGTCCCTCCGGTCGAGCCCCGACCGCGTACCCGCGTTGGTCCGGCGCGACGACGCGGAGGCCCTCGGCCGTCAGGAGCGGCGTGACCGCCCGCCAGGTGCTCCGGTCGGCGGGGAACCCGTGGAGGAGGACCGCGACCGGACCGTCTTCTGGGCCGCTGTCGTCGACGTCGAGGACGAGGCCGCCGCGGCGGAGCTGGTCGATGCGGGTCATGCCGCCACGGTAGGCCGCCCACGAGTGGCGGTCCGGCCCAACGGGGTACGTGCGAACTGGGAGCGACGGCGCAGCGGCCCATCGGGCGGCCTGCTGTGGGAGCGGGAGGAAGATCCGACGCCCTCGACCTGCCGGGAGGACCGGATCGGGAGGGGTGGGGGCTCGACACCCGAAGCCGAGCCCACCACCGGCGGCACCCGAATCGCCGCTCGTAACCACGGGCCCCGAAGCCCGGATTGGTTGCGAGCATATTGGGACGGCCGTGTCCGCCGCAGCTCCCGCACGTCCCCAGACCAGAGGTAGAACGAGTGTTCTGTACCCCGCCGGAGGGTGCCGATGGTCGGAACACGCGCCGTTCATCCGCCGAGCGGCGGCGGATGCGTCCCCCAGCCGCACGGTACGGATTCTGGACCCACACAGGTCGCACACGTCACCCCGGCACGCACGACCACGGCAACGACAGCGGCGGTCGCCCGGTCTCCTGAGCGAGGCGGCCCTCGCTGGCGGGCCGTGCGCGCACTCGTCGCCGTCTTCGCTGACGAACCCGCCACCGGCGCGGCCCCCTTCCAGTCCTGCCCTGATGGTGCTAGAGTTCGGAGCTGGCGTTCTGCCGCGGACCCATCTCATCCGCCCCGCCGCCTGCTCCGTACCGGCTCCATCGAGTCGCATTCCACCGGGGCCCCGTCCCGCCGATCATGGCCGGACAACCCACGCCGACCTCCGGCGTGTGCGATCCGAGTGCCCGCCCGGCCAGCGCCCTGTACAAGGGATCGAGGCCAGCGCACCGCGCTCGTCGCCAACGAACCATCGGAAAAGACAGCACCATGACCAGCACCATCGACTTCATCCAGATCAGCGGGACCGTGCTCGACGCGCCCGTCCTGACCACCGACGACCTCGTCGAGTTCGTCGTCGCCGACGACGTCTCCCGTCGCGAGTTCCTCGTCCGCCTCCCCCGCACCGAGCTCGGCGCGCACGTCGTCGCGGGCGCCCACGTGCAGGCCGCCGGAGCCGCCGGCTGGGTCGTCCCGGGCCGTCCCTGGCGGCACGAGCCGAGCCGGACGATCCTGCAGGCGCACGACGTGCAGCTCGCGGCGCTCGCCTTCGCGGCCTGACGACACCGTGCGGCCCGACGGCACCGTTCCGCCCGACGGCGCGGTGCCGACGGCACCGTTCCGCCCGACGCCGCGGTACCGCCCGACGGCACCGTGACACGCGCCCGGCCCTGAGCGGGCTCAGTCGGCGCGGAGCACGCGTGCAGCGACGTCGGGTGGACACCGATCCTCGACGCGGTACATCCCCCGGGCGTGCGCGACCGGCACCCACGGCAACCACCGACGGTTGAGGCCGAACCCCCGACGCGGGGCGAACGACCAGTGCTCCTGCTGCCACCCGACCCCGCGGAGGTCGAACGCGTGCTCGACCGTCGCGAACATCGTGGTCGTGCCGTGTGTGACCACGCGAGCGACGTCGAGCCAGTGGTCGTCGTGCGTCAGCGCGAACAGCCGGGCGAACACCGAGGCGTTCACAGCGAGGAACCCGTCCGTCATCGACACCCCGGACGCGATGAGCTGGTGTCCGATGGTCGAGACCCCGTGCTTCCAGTGGAGCAGCGCTGGATCGGCGTCCTCCGGCATGGGCACGTCCCAGACGTAGATCCACGTCTCGGCGACCGAGGCCGCGGAGGCGGCCCGGTCCAGCCATTCGGCCCCGTCGGTCGCGTCGTACAGGTCGAGGAACCCCTCGGCGGCCAGGACCGCGGCTTCCTTGTCCACCACGTCGGGATTGTCGAGGGTGCCGCCGGCGTACCACCCGCGGCGTCCGTACTCCCGCCAGACGAACTCGGCGGCACGCACGGCGCCGGCGAGCGCCTCCTCCGACCCCACGGCGACGAGGAACGGCACGACGGTGGCGGTCCCGGACGGCGAGTCGTCGAGCACCTCGCCGGTGCCGGCCACCCAGGCGCGCGGGAGGGAACCGTCGAGGGCCTGGTTCCGGAGCAACCAGGTCGCTGCCCTCGTGACCCAGGCGGCCCAGGGCGGGTGTTCCTCGCCGTGACGGCGTTCGAGCGCCAGGGCGTCGAGCACCGCGAGCGCTCCCTCGGCCACGGCGCGGGCGTACACCGCCGGCTGGTCCCGGAACGTGCGGTACGTGGTCGTCGCACCCGTCACGGTGTCGAACCCCTCGCCAGCGGGCGGGTCCAGGGCGAGCGTGACGAACGAGTCGATGATCGCCAGACCGCTCGCCCGGTACCGCTCGGCCACGGCTCCGTCATCGGTGCTGTCCGCCTCGCGGAGCAGGACGACGGCTGCGTCCGTGTTCGCCCCGACGAACCCCATCACCGCGGCGGTCGCCTCGTCCGTCCGCTGCGGAACGACCGCGTCCGCCTCGAGCGGGACCCCGGTCCGGCCGCCGACCGCCACGACCTGATCGGCCAGGACGGCCGCCGCGCTGCGCACGACGTCCGCGATGTCCGCGCTGCGCACGGCCGGGGCGAAGTGGTCCCAGACCCAGCGCCAGGTCTGCCGGACGACGTCGGGGAAGTCGGTCGAGCCTCCCGTCCGCACCGCGACGGCGTACTCCTGGGTCGCGCCGTCGTCCAGGGGGTGGAAGCGGCGCCGCCACGCGTCGAGCTGGAGGAGCGGAAGACCGCCGCTGCTGTAGGTGACGGGTCCTTCGGTGCCGGGGAACCACACGCCGAGCTCCACGCGGTCGCCGGTGCTCCGCGCGCCGATGGACGCGAACGCGAGCCGCGGGTCGACGATCGTCTCGCCACCGTCCTCGACCATCCCGTCGGCGGCGATGGTGTCACCGCGCGGGTCGCGGTGGGCGATGGCCGCCCAGCCTCCGTCCTCGAGTCGGATGCCGAACAGCGGTGCCGCGGCACGGTCCTCCCGGACGATCGCGGTGGTGACCCCGGCCCGCCGTGCGTGCACGCCGGCGATGGCGAGCGGCGCGACCTGTGGCGCGTTGCCGTAGGCGACGCCGGGGCAGAACGGCTCGACGCGCTCCCACGGCGCGGCCGCGTCGACCTCGACGACGACCGCCGTGCCGTAGCCGCGGGCGGGCCCCTGGCCGCCGCGGACGGTGACCCGGCGGGCCATGCGGACGTCGTCGCCGTCGGTGTCCCACCGGTCCTCGACCTGGAGGACCGTCCCGCCCCCGACGTCGATGCGTGCGGTGCCGACGAGGCCGTCCGCCGTGACCGTCAGCGACTCGTAGGGCGCGCGGTGCTCGGTCTCGACGCCGCTGTCCGCGTCCGCGTCCGTGGCCGCGTCCGCGTCCGTTCCGGGCTTCCACGTGAGCACCACGAAGGGAGCCGCCGCCACGAGCGCCGGACCGCCCCCACCGGGGGTCGTGATGCGGACGCCGAGCCCGCCCGGGACGTCGGTGGCCTCGACGCGCGTGGTCATCCCTTGATGCCGCTCGACGCGATGCTCGGCACGATGAACCGCTGGAACACGAGGAACATCGCCACGACGGGCAGGGTGAGCAGCACCACGCCCGCCATCTGCACCGTCGGCAGCGTGTAGTTCTGCGACTGCAGGCTGTTGAGGCCGAGCGTCAGGACGTACATGTCCTTGTCGCTCGTCATCGTCACCGGGATGAGGAAGCTGTTCCACGTCCACGTGCCGGCGAGGATCGCCTGCGTGGCGATCGCCGTGACCGACAGTGGCAGCCCGATCCGTAGGAAGATCCGGAAGCGGTTCGCGCCGTCGAGCGCCGCGGCCTCCTCGAGGTCCTTCGGGATCGTGCCGAACGACTGCCGCATGAGGAAGATGAGGAGCGGGTTGACGATGAACGGGATGATGAGCGCCGCGTAGGTGTTCAGCCAGCCGAGCTTGACGATCTGCAGGTAGAGCGGGATGAGGTACGCCTGCAGCGGCACGAGCAGGATCACGATGATGCCCGTGAACACGACGCGCTTGCCGCGGAATTGCAGACGGGCCAGCGCCCAACCCGCCAGGGTGTTCACGATGACGGCGCCGGCGACGACGCAGCCCGTGACGATCGCGGTGTTCGCGTACCAGCGTCCGATCGGGGCGTGCGTGAACACGTACGTGTAGTTCGACAGGGTCAGGTGCGACGGCGGGACGATCGAGAAGAAGTCCGCCGGCGACAGGAACGAGCAGTACAGCACGAACAGCAGCGGGGCGACCATGATCAGTCCGAACACGATGAGGAACGTGTACCGGGCGGACCGGGCGACCGTCTGCTGGGTGCGGTGCGAGCGCATCGGGCGACCGGTGCCGCTGGTCGGTGTGCTCGGGCGGGTGACCGCGGTGCGCTGCGTCGAGGTGGCGCTCATGCGTCCTGCTCCTTCGGGCCGAGGAGCCGGCTGACGACGCCGGCGAGGATCACGATGGCGAGCAGGATCACGGTCGCCGCCGAGGCGTACCCGATGTTGCTCAAGCGGAACGCCTGCTGGTAGATGAAGATCACGATCGTCGACGTCGCGCCGGCCGGGCTGCCGAGCACCGTCCCGCCCGAGATCACGTACGCCTGGTCGAAGACCTGGATCGCCTGGATGATGCCGGTCAGCACCACGAATGCGGTGAACGGACGCACGCCCGGCAGCGTCACGCTGAGGAACTGACGGAAGGCGCCCGCACCGTCCATCTCGGCGGCCTCGTACAGGTCCGCCGGGATCGTCTCCATGCCCCCGACGAAGATGACGATGTACAGCCCGACGAACATGTACACGTACACGATCACGAGGAACCACAGCGCCAGGCCGGGGCTCGCGTACCAGGTCGCGTTCGGCAGGCCGAACAGCGACAGTGCGGTGGACGCGATGCCGCCCTTGACGAACAGCTGCATGAAGATCGTCGTGATCGCGACGGTCGATGTCATGTAGGGCACGAAGTACGCGGTGCGGAGTGCGCCCTTGCCGACGGTGGCACCGCGCAGGACGGCGGCGACGACGATCGCCAGGACCGTCTGGGCCGGGACGACGCCCGCCACGAAGGTCGCCGTGATCCCGAGGGAGCGGCCGAACGCCGGGTCGGCGAACAGCTGCCCGAAGTTCTGCAGCCCGACGAAGCTGCGCTGGTCGAAGTCGAACTTGCCGACCTGCTGCACACTGAGCACGACGGACTGCGCGATCGGGTAGGCGAACCACCACAGCAGCAGGACCACCGCGGGGGCGAGCATGAGCCACGCAGCCGGGTTGTCGGTCCGGAGCCAGGCGCGGCGGCGCGACGACGTGGGCCGTCGCGCCGCCCTGATGGAGCTCTTGATGGCACTCACGCCGCTCGGCTACTTCCCGTACTTCTGCTGGAGCTGGTGCAGCAGGGCCGTGGAGCTCGTCGCCTTCTTCGCGACGAGCTGCTGGAACCCGTTGACCAGGTCGTTGCCGAACTCGGTCGACTTGGTCGGGTAGTCGAGCGACTCGCCCTTCGCCAGCACCGAGTTCGTGAACGCCGCGTACTGGGGGGTGTCCTGGCGGTACTGGCTGATGTACTTCGTGGCGGCCGGGACGTACCCGAGCTTGGTCGTGATGATCGCCTTCTGCGAGTACGAGTCGGTCATCGCGGCGATGACGGCCATGTCGACCGCCTTGTCCTTCGACTTCTGGGCGATGCTGAAGCCACCGCCGTAGGTCGCCACCGTCGACGAGGACGCCGTCTTCCCGGGGAGCGTCGTCAGCGTGTACTTCGTCGACGGGTCACTCGTCTGCATGAAGCCGATGTACCAGGGGCCGGCGTCGGACATGGCGGCGTTCCCCTTGCCGAAGGCCTCGCCGTCCCAGGTCGCCCCGAGCTGCTCGGCGCTCTCGGCGTCGCCGTTCTTGAACATGGTCAACAGTTGGTCGAGCGCCTGCACGTTCTGCTTCGAGTCGATCGTCGTGCCGCCGTGGTAGCCGCCACCGTTCGCGATCATGTACTGCGTCAGGTGGAACAGGTTCTCGAGCAGCACCACGCCGGGCTTGCCCGTCTTCGCCTTGACCTGCGCCGCGGCCGTCGCGATCTCGGCGAGGGTCTTCGGGGTCGAGGTGACGCCCGCCTCCGCGAGCACGTCCTGGTTGTAGGCGTAGCCCGAGTTCTGCAGGTACGACGGCACCGCGTAGAGCTTGCCGCCGATCTTCCAGCCGTTCACGAGCGCCTTCGGGAATGCGCTGAGCTGGACATCGGTCTTCCCGATCACGTCGTCCATCGACGCGATCGCCCCCTCGGTCGCGTACTCGGCGACCGGTGCCGAGTTGTCCCAGAGGGTGATGTCCGGGGCCGTGCCCGCGGCGAACTGCGTCGGCAGCTGGTTCAGCTGGTCGTCGTAGGTCGGGTAGACGTGCGTCTTGATCGTGACGCCGGGCAGTTCCTTCTCGGCGTGCTTGATGATGTCCGACATGTAGGTGTCGACGACGCCGCCGCCGGAGTACCCGACGGTGACGGTGCCCTTGAGGGACGAGCTCGAGCCGGAGCCCGAGCTGCCCGAGCTGCTGCAGCCGGTGAGCACGAGCGCCGCGGCGATGCCGAGCGCTCCCACTCCGGTGACGGTTCGCGTTCGCTTGATCATGATGGGCCTCCTTGCCCTGGCGTGATGACGGGTGGTGCTGCTGGTTCGGGTTCGGGTCAGGCCTGCGCGGTGGCGGCGTCCGCCAGCGGGAGCCAGACGCGCATGGTCGACGGACCGCGCTCGGCCCACTGGTGGTACGGGCGGAGCCGGACGGTTCCGGGGCGCTGCGCGTCGTGCGCGGGCGAGGCGGCGTACGGCCAGTCCCGCTCGGGCGCGTCGACGGCGACCGCGTCGAGCGCCGCGTCGGTGGCGCCGTCCGCGGTCGGCTCGGCCCCCGGGAGGACCTGGATCGCGTCGACGCGATCGGCGTCCTGGTCGATCGACTCAGCGCAGAGCACGAGCGGCCCGCGCTCCACCGCGACCGTCCCGCGGAGCGCGTCGATCCGTTCGTCCGGGGCCACGAGCCGCGGCTGCGTCGGGAGGTCGAGGGTGACGACGTCGCCGGCACGCCAGGCGCGACGGATCGCGACGGACCCGCCGTCGACCGTCTCGGCTCCCTCGCCGGCGTCGACGGTGGCGCTGCCAGCGGCCCAGCCCGGCACGCGGAGGGTCAGGGTCCACGGCTCGGGCGCGTCCTCGGCGACGACGACCCGCACGCGGCCGTCGAGCGGGTAGTCCGTGGCGACCTGGAGGCGGACCGTGCGGCCGTCGGGCAGCGTCGTGTCGATCCGGCCCTCCGCGTACTGGTGCAGTTGCAGGCCGTCGTCGTCCACCGTCGCCACGTACGCGGTGAGGCTGGCGAGGGTGCGCGCGACGTTCGTCGGGCAGCACGACACCGCGAACCACGGCGCACGCTGGCTCGACGCGGCGCGCTCGCTCGGCTCGTCGACCGCGGCCGGGGTGCCGGGCACGTTCCGCTGCAGCGGGTTCACGTAGAAGAACGCGGTGCCCTGCTCGTCCGGGCTCGTCGCGATGACGTTGTACAGCGTCCGCTCGATGAGGTCGGCGTACCGCTCCTCACCGTCGGCGAGCAGGAGCCGCCAGCTGAACATGATCGACCCGACACCGGCGCAGGTCTCGGAGTAGGCCCGATCGGAGGGCAGTTCGAAGTCGTCGCCGAAGGACTCGCCCTCGTGCCGCGACCCCATGCCACCGGTCAGGTACGTGCGGTGCGCGACCGTGTTGTGCCACTGCGTCCGGAGCGCGTCCGACAGCTCGGCGTCGCCCCGGTCCACGGCGAGGTCGACCGCGCCGGCCGCCAGGTAGAGCGCGCGGACCGCGTGGCCACGGAGCACGTCTGCGTCGCGCACGTGCAGGTCGTCGAGGAAGTACGACGCGGGCACGTCGGGATCGTGCAGCGTGCCGTCCCCGCGGCGCTCGATGAACAGCGCCGCCTGCGTCCGGTACCGCTCGTCACCGGTCACGCGGGCGAGCTCCACGAGCGCGACCTCGATCTCCGGGTGGCCGCACACGCGCTGGTCGCCGTCCGCGCCGAAGACGTCACACACGTGGTCGGCCACGCGGATCGCCGCCTCGACGAACGCGTCGCGGCCGGCGGTGCGGGCGCGCGCCACAGCGGCCTGGATCATGTGCCCGGCGCAGTAGAGCTCGTGGCCCCACTCGAGGTCGGACCAGCGCGGCTGCTGCCCCGGGCCTCCGAAGCGCGTGTTGAGGTAGCCGTCCTCCTGCTGGGCTGCGACGACACGGGCCGACAGGTCCTGGAACGTCTGCTCCACCCAGGCATCACCCGAGCGTCCGGACTCCCACGCGAGCGCCTCGAGGAGCTTGTAGATCTCCGAGTCGGCGAACTCCCGGCCTGCGGACGGAGCCTCTCGCCCCTCGGCGGCGCGGTCGAAGTTGCCGACCCAGCCGAGTCGCTCCATCCACTCGAGGCAGTGGCGGAGCGTGGCGCGGGCGTTCGTCGCCTGGCGGTCACCCCAGAAGCCGCCCGTGATCGTGACGTCGGTCATGGGGACGGGGCGGAGGCGGCCCGTCGTCGGCGCGACCACGAGGCCGCGCTGCGAAGTGGGGGTGGTGCTGATGTCGGTCATTCGTGCGTCCTTGCTGCAAATCTCCGGAAAGCTTTACGAACCGTAACTGCCGGGTCTCGATTGCGTCAAGCGGAAAGCTGCCGGTACTGTTTGCGGCAGCGGGTTGCCGGTACTGTTCACGGCAGCGGGGTCGACGCCTGGGGCGGTCGGACAAGAGGGGGCTGCGTGAAGGAACGGCAGAAGGCGGCCACGCTCACGGATGTCGCACGAGCCGCAGGGGTCTCGATCGCCACCGCCTCCCGCGCGCTGAACGGGCGGGGCGAGGTCCGCTCCGAGACCCGCGACCGCGTGTTCGCCGTCGCCGAGCGCCTGTCGTTCCGGCCGAACGTGCTCGCGCAGAACCTGCTCGCCGGCCGCACCGGCACCGTCGGCCTCATCACGTCCGACCTCGAGGGCCGCTTCTCGCTCCCGATCATGATGGGCGCCGAGGACGCGTTCGGCGCCGGTGCCACCCAGATCTTCCTGTGCGACGCCCGTGGCGACACGATCCGTGAACAGCACCACGTCCAGGCGCTGCTGTCGCGCCGGGTCGACGGCCTCATCGTCGTCGGGTCGAGCACCAACCCACGTGCGTCGCTCGGCGACGACCTGCCGGTCCCCGTCGTCTACGCGTACGCACCGTCCGAGGACCCCGCGGCGCTCTCCGTCGTCAGCGACAACGTGCAGGGTGGCCGGGTCGGCATGCAGCACCTCATCGACGCCGGACGACGGCGCATCGCGCACATCACCGGCGAGATCGAGTACCACGCCGCCCGCGACCGCGCGCGCGGTGCCCTCGATGCGCTCGACGACGCGGGCCTCGAACTCGCGGGCGGACGCGTCCTGCACGGCACCTGGAACGAGGCCTGGGGTCGCGGTGCCGCCCGCATGCTCCTCGAGTCCACGCCCGACGTCGACGCGGTCTTCTGCGGCAGCGATCAGATCGCGCGCGGCGTCGTCGACGTGCTCCACGAGCTCGGGCGCGACGTCCCCACCGAGGTCGCCGTGCTCGGCTTCGACAACTGGGGCGTCGTCACACAGAGCTCACGCCCGGAACTGAGCAGCGTCGACATGCAGCTCCAGGAACTCGGCCGCATCGCCGCGAACCGCCTGTTCGCCGCGATCGACGGCCAGGACGACGGCGGGCGTACCGAGGTGCCGTGCCGGCTCGTCGTGCGGGGGTCGACGGCGCCCCTCGGCTGAGCGGAGCGCGGAGCGCGGAGCGCGGAGCGCCGACATGCGCATGCGCACGACAAGTGCGCTTGCGCCCGCATGTGCACTTGTCGTCCGCATGCGCAGCTGCGCCGATCGGCCGTGATCATGGGTACGTCAGTACTCGCCCTTGATCACGAAGAACGAGCCGCGGATCTCGCCCGCGAGCTTCGACCGCTGCCGGGCGAACTTGAACTTCGACGCGAGCTCATCGGGGACGTCCATGCCCTGCGAGAGCTTGAAGCCGACCGCCCGCTTGCCGCCGTCCTCGATGCCGTACATGACGTTGATCGCGAGGCCCGACTCGTAGAACACGTACGTCATCCGGAGGCTGTCGACCACGAAGTCGGTGGCCTCGAGCGGGCGGGACGCGATCACGATGTCGCGCTCCTCAGCGAGGATCCGCGTCACCCGGTCGACCGCGTCGGGGGCCTCGTCTGCCGGGGAGGTGACGAACTCGTGGTCGTACTTGTTCTTGTAGTACCGGGCCTCGTTCGCGCGGAGGCCGGCGAGCGCGTCGGCCACGGGCGAGGACTCGAGACCGGCCGTGCTGACGTCCACGAAGTCGACGACGTTCGACATGCGTTCCTCCTCGTTCGGGTGGGTGGGCACCACGGTAGTGCTGATCCACCAGCGTCGGGGATCATCCACAGACGCAGTAGGGCGCTCCGCGACCGACACCCCATGGACGTCCGGGTGTGGGCGGTGATCGAGCACCGCATCCCCGCGGTGATCATCGCGCTCGTGGACTGAGCGGCACCGCGGCGCCCACCCGGATGGTCTCAGCCCCGCTCGCTCCACAGCAGCCAGACCCGGGCCGCGAGCGCGCGGTAGCGGAGGGCCGGACCGGCCGTCGAGGCATCGAACCAGGCGACGAACTCCTCGTGGATGATCCGCTGGACGTCGTCCACCGACGTCGCGTCCGGCAGGCGCAGCGCGATCGTCTCCGCTTCGGGCCGGTACTCGTCGGTGTTCGTCTCGAACGCGATGCCGACCGGATCCGCCGAGAACAGGATCGACTCGAGCTCGGGCACGAACGCCGCCGGGTCCGGAGTGGGCTGGGGGTGCGACGACCGGGAGGCCCGGAACAGTCCGGCGAGCCCGGACCGCGGGCGCCGTGCGGCTTCCGGCCCGGCTCCTGGCACAGTGGCGGTCGTCGCCTCACGTTCGGGGTCACCCGCCACGGTGTCGGGCGCGAGCGGGTCGCTCGTGCCCGCGATCCGCAGAGCATCGTCCCGCAGCGCAAGCTCGGCGACGAGCAGCAGGTGTACGGAGTACACCCGGGCAGCCTCGGGGAACGCGATGAGCGATGCCGACAGTCCGTCAGCGCACTGCCGGAGCCCGCGGGCGGCCTCCGGCGCGAGGACAACCCCAGCGGACACTTCGGTCGCCCAGCCGAAAATATCCGAGTCGACCATGACGGCGTCCACGAGACCGTACTGTTCGCCGCGTTCCACCGCGTCGGGGAACGGCGCTGCTCGGTGCGCGGCGAGTGCGACATCCAGGTCAGTGCTCATCCGGAGGAGCCGAGTGCGGCGAGCACACCACGCCACGCCTCACCGTGCGCTTCGCCGTGGGGCCCGAGTCGCGGGTCACGACTCGTTGTTGAAGCGGAACTCCACATCGTCCGCGTTCTGTGCCACCGGGACGCCGCTGTCGCCGACCTCGCGGGAGAGGTCCAGGGCTTCCCAGTCTGGCGGCACAGGCAAGGGAGGTGGTGGCAGCACCTCCACCCGAGGGAGGTACGCGCGACCATCTGACCCATGCTTGACAAGGAACGACGCAAATCGAGCGCCGCCCAGCGACGCCAGGTGGAGAACGAGCGCGCGAAGCCACCGGCAGTTAGCGCTCATCTGCCGAGCATCCGACGGAGTGAGTGGTGATGGCAGCCCGACGGGAATGTTACCGCTCACCAAGTAAAAGTATTGCGAGCTGTTAGGTTCCCGCACTAACGGTAAGTCGCTTCGATGAGCGAACAAATCGCGGGTTCGCTTGGCCTGCCAAAACACATCTGAGGCCGCCACCATATCGCCCTCGTACTTCGTGTCGGCCGCTAAAGCTTTCACGAGCGCCCAACGGTCATCATCGGGCAGTTTGCGCAAGTACTTCTTGCTGATGACCTTTGCCACCGCCGGAGCACTTAGTGCAAGCTTCTGGTCGATGGCTAACTCGACGGTTGACTGTAAGACGGAGAAATCCGCAATGAGCTGCAAGACCCAATGCTGGGAAGGGAATTCACCTTCCATCACGACATGCCCAGCAGGTGGGTGATACCAAATGTTCGTCATCTGCCCTCCGCCGGCTCGTCGCATCCGGTCATAAGAGCGTTACGCGTGACGACGAAGTAATTGCAGCGCCGCACTTGCTCTTCAAGACTCCGCCGCCAGCGCGGCCGCGATGGTCTTGAGAGCTTCATCCTTCGTCTGCCCGGTCATGTCCGCAATCATGTTGACCATCATCTCGGCGGTTCGTAACAACAGCGCGACCGCGTATCCCTCAGGCATGTCCGCCAGCAGCTGCTCGAACGCGGCCCGGTCGTTGTGCAGCCTCGCGGTCAACATTGCGATCCCGAGCTGTGCATCAGGATGGTTTGCCATGTGTTGAGCATGCCACTCACACCCGCTAAGCCCAACCTCTCAGATGACGAGAAGCCGAGCCCCGGGTTCTGACGTGACCGTCACGACCGATGTGCCGACATCCTGCCCTGACACACTTCCATCAGCTAGACGTGTGCGTCTGCGGCGTCTCGCACAGAAAGATGCGCATGTTCTTCGTGGCCCGCTACCGGGCACGCCAGGAAAGCAAGCCGTACGACCGGCTCGCCGGACGAGAACCACGAGCAGGTCATGTTTAGGAGTGACGGAACTCCACCACGTCGCCGTCCTGCATCACGTAGTCCTTGCCCTCGATGCGGGCGACCCCACGGGACCGTGCCTCGGCGATCGACCCCGCGGAGCTGAGGTCGTCGAACGAGATCACCTCGGCCTTGATGAAGCCCTTCTCGAAGTCGGTGTGGATGACGCCCGCGGCCTGCGGCGCCTTCCAGCCCTTGCCGATCGTCCAGGCGCGGGACTCCTTGGGACCGGCGGTCAGGAACGTCTGCAGCCCGAGGGTGTCGAACCCGATACGGGCGAGCTGGTCGAGCCCGACAGGCTGGCCTGGTCGACACGAGGCGTCGACCAGGCCAGAGCGGTTCTCTCCTCGGTTCGGCGCCCGAAGAGCGCGTCACGCACCCCGTGTCATCGGGGAGCGTCTCAGGCAGTCGCGGCCGCGCGCGATCCCTGCACGCGCTCGGCGAACGCGTCGATGCGGGCGATGTCATCAGGCGTGAGGACGACGTCCGCCGCGGCCACGTTCTCCGCGACCCGGTTCGCATTGCGCGACCCCGGGATCGGGACGAGGTCGTCGCGCTTCGCGAGGATCCACGCGAGTGACAGCTGCGAGAGCGAGATGCCCTTGTCGTCCGCGATTGCCGACAGCCCCTGGGCGACGGCGACGTTCGCGTCGAAGTGCTCCGGTGCCCACCAGTCGAGCATGTGTCGGATGTCGTCATACGGGTAGTCGGAGCGAGGGCGGACGGCTGCACTCAGGAAGCCGCGCGCCAGCGGCGAGTACGCGACCACACCGATGCCGAGCTCATCGACGACGGGGAAGAGCTCCTCGGACTCTCGGGCGAACACGGAGTACTCGGTCTGGAACGCCGAGATCGGGTGGACGGCGTTCGCCCGGCGGAGCTGCTCGGCATCGGTGTTCGACAGCCCCAGGTAGCGGACCTTCCCAGCCTGGACGAACTCCTGCATCACGCCGACGACGTCCTCCACGGGCACCGCGGGGTCATGGACGTGCTGGTACAGGAGGTCGATCGAGTCGGTGCCGAGGTTCCGGAGGCTCGCCTCGACCACCTCGCGGATGTGCTCCGGGCGCGAGTCCGGCGTGTAGGCACCACGGGCGAAGCCGAACTTCGTCGCGATGGTGACCTCGTCGCGGATCGGAGCGAGGGCGGTTCCGAGCAGGCGTTCGCCGACGCCCCACCCGTACAACTCTGCGGTGTCGAAGTGCGTGACCCCGAGTTCATGCGCGTGCCGGATGGCGGCGGTCGATTCGGTGTCGTCGCTCGGCCCGTAGGCGAACGCCGTGCCCATCGCGCCGTAACCGACAGCACTGACGACCAGACCTTGGTCGCCGAGGATGCGCTGCTGCATGTTGGTTCCTTCCGTGTGGAGAGCAAGTGGTGTCAGTCTACGCCCTTCGTGTCAGACTCTGACACTCTGGGCTCACAGTGCCACGGCAGTAGGATGACCCCGTGAGCGAGACGACGAGCCGGACGGGGTTGCGGGACATCACCCGCGACGCCGTGCGTTCTCGGATCGCCGCGGTGGCCGTCGCTCGATTCGACGCGGAGGGGTTCGACAGCGTGACCGTCGAGCAGATCGCGGCCGAGGTCGGCATCTCCGCCCGGAGCTTCCACCGCTACTTCCCCGCGAAGGAGGACGCGGTGATCGGCGATCCGGCTCGCCACCGAGACGACCTCGCCGACGCGCTCCGCGCCCGACCAGCGGGCGAACCTGTTTGGGACGCGCTCCGCGAAGCGTTCGTCGTGATGCTCGAACGCGGCGGCGCGGACTCCGACGCCGGCCGTCAATCGGTCCGCGTGATGCTGCGCACGCCGTCGCTCCGTGCCCGCAACCTCGAGAAGCACCTGTCCTGGGCCGAGGTACTCGTGCCGCTCACAGCTGAACGCATCGCCCGCGACGACGCTGACCTCCGCGCCCGGACGCTCGTGCACGCCGCGCTCAGCTGCTTCGACGTGGCGATCAGCATCTGGGCCGTGGAGGACACCCCCGGTGTCCTCCCCGTCGATCTGCTTCGCCGGACCTTCGACACGCTCGACGCCAGCTCCTGACGCCGCTCACGGATCTGTGCTCATCCGATCCGCCGGTCGACGTCGGGGAGCTGCCAGGTCCGTGATCAGACGAGCCGGCTGATCGGCCTCGCTACCCGTGCGCGAAGGCCCGCCCCGCGTGACAGTCGCGGCGGTCGCGGTCGTCGAGCCGATCCAGGAGGACCGTGCTGTGCCTCCAGGACCGTTGTGCGCCAGCCTGTCGGGAATGTCCGCCCCACCCCGAGCCGCGGCGCAGGGACCGCGACGTCGACGAGTCCGCGAGGTCGTGGGACCGCCGGCAGGGTGATGCGGCCGCCGCGGCCGTCGGGGGGACCGAGAGCGAACCGTCGCGGTGACCTCGGGGTTGCAAAACCGAGGCAGATGATCCATCCTCCCGGACGAGGGCTGAGCGGAGCGGAGCGGTGATCGCCACTTACACTGATCTGCACAACGTCAGAAGTGGAACCGTCATGCTGCTCTTGTCCACCTGGCTCCTGGGGGCCGCCGTCGGTTTGTGGCTGATGTACGTCGTCATTCGAGCCGCCGTGCTGAACGCCCTGAGCAGTCACTACAAGACCGTTCGGTGGTTCGAGGCGACCGGCGAATGGGACTACAACAAGAGCGGCTCGCTCGCACCGCAGCCCATCCCCGCCTCCGAGCACAAACCCGTCGAGTAGCCCCCCTCGGGGCGTTGGCTGGGCGAGCGGTCCGTCAGGTCTCACCGCAGTCATCGGGCCGGAGCGCCGTCACGCCTCCGCCACGAGTACGACGGACGCCACCAGGACACGACGTCGGGGTCGCGAGGCCGTGTCCCCTCCGGCTCAGTCTCGAACGCGTCGGTCAGCGGTTCGATCGGCCGCCAGCGACCCAGCACACGCACGGGTAGAACGGCGTGGGGCTCGTGTCACGGCGCATGACTAGTTGTTGAAGCGGAACTCCACTGCGGTCCGTACCCAAACACCTTTACCACGACCGAGGCAGTCTGTAATCCGTGAGTCACCCCGGCTAGCACGAAGCCTCCCGTCGATCGGCGGACTCCAAATCGCCAGTACGATGACGATGGATCCTTCACTATCATTCTTCCCTGGAGCAGCGGTGCAACTCATTGTCGACCTGATGTGCGGCCTTCTCGGCGCGGTTTTGCTCGCCGTCGTTTATTACGGTTTTGAGTTCCAGTGGCCCGGCACCTACCGCAACCTTGCAGATACTTTCGGATTGAAGGTTACCCAACGGTTGTGGCGCTTAGTCAGCTTTCGCGCTGGGCCTGTATTTATGGCAGGGATCTTGATATGGACCATCGCACATCGACTGAAGGGATCAGGCTGGCTTGCAGTAACTGTGATGGTCACCATCCACATACTGAGCAGTAACGGGCGAGCGTTCGCGAGAAGTTTCATTCCGGACGACCAGAGGCCGCAATCAACTATGGTAGTTATCACCTCGTGGCTAGTTCCGTGGCCTCTGCGGCGGGAGTCGGGAGCTCCCTGGTTGCACCGTTCGCAAAGGAATATGTTCCAAGCCGCGAATCGCTGGTGGATGGATTTTGGACGGCACTCTTGGTAGCGACGGCAGCGGGTTTCGTGTTGCGAATGGTGGGAACCGATGCCCCGGATCGTAACCCAAACTCACTCGAATACTGGGTTGACCGTGCTGTCCGAGATGCTTCCATCGACACTTTTGACATGCTCTTCAGTACGGCCAGTGCAGCGAGCGCAGACCCACTTCTCGTCAAAGCGTTCGCGATCGTTGAGATTCTCCAGCGGCCCGCTTGGTTCAGGCGCGGAGAGCGACTCCTTGGCTCACTTCGGGGCAGTGGCACCTACGGGATAATGCAGGTAGCTGCTGAG
This sequence comes from Curtobacterium sp. MCBD17_034, assembly GCF_003234515.1. NCBI lineage: Bacteria > Bacillati > Actinomycetota > Actinomycetes > Micrococcales > Microbacteriaceae > Curtobacterium > Curtobacterium sp. MCBD17_034. The sequence continues at coordinate 142,464 of NZ_QKTN01000006.1, forward strand.
CGACCGATCAGCGACGAAGAGTCCGTTCGGCGGTTCTGTGAAGAGATAGCCGGGAGAAAATTTTTCAAGGTATCAGAACATGGCTACGGATCGGCGCTGTCAAACGAGATCTGGGCGGTCGCTGGCCGCCATAACGGTGACCGACCCTTCCACGACACAGTGGAGCGACTATACGCCAGCTTTCTATACCAGGCCAACTGGGTCCAGCTCGATGCAGATGCTAAGAACGTCGGTATCCTTGAACTTCGCCGCTATGCCGCAGAATGGGGTATTCGAGTTATAACGACATGCGAGCACGTCGACATTTCTTCGAATAGTTGGGGGCATTTCGACAGCGTCTCCCGACCGCACGGGATAACACAAGACGCCTGGTGGACGTTCGAGAGCCGCTGCCCGATCGAGGTCCAGGACATTCAGATTTACGAGTCAGGACGCACCTGTGCACCAGTCGTCCCGCTCCAGGTGAGGGGTTGAAGCGCGATCCCGAAGACCTTCCTCTTCCGGCATCTACTTGCTGTCGCTAGTTGTTGAAGCGGAACTCGACCACGTCGCCGTCCTGCATGACGTAGTCCTTGCCCTCGATCCGGGCGACCCCACGAGACCGTGCCTCGGCGATCGACCCCGCGGCGATGAGGTCGTCGAACGAGATCACCTCGGCCTTGATGAAGCCCTTCTCGAAGTCGGTGTGGATGACGCCCGCGGCCTGCGGCGCCTTCCAGCCCTTGCCGATCGTCCACGCGCGGGACTCCTTGGGACCGGCGGTCAGGAACGTCTGCAGTCCGAGGGTGTCGAACCCGATGCGGGCGAGCTGATCGAGCCCGGACTCCGGCTGCCCGGTGGCCTCGAGGAGCTCCTGCGCCTCGTCCGGCTCGAGGTCGATGAGCTCGGACTCGATCTTGGCGTCGAGGAACACGGCCTGCGCGGGGGCGACGAGCGCGGCGAGCTCCGCCTTGCGGGCGTCGTCGGTGAGCACGGCCTCGTCGACGTTGAACACGAAGATGAACGGCTTGGCCGACAGGAGCCCGAGCTCCTTGATCGGGGCCAGGTCGATGGACGTGGCGGACAGGAGCGTGCCCTGCTCGAGCGCGGCACGGGCCTCCCGAGCGGTCTCGAGGACCGCGGGCTCCGCCTGCTTGAGCTTCACCGTCTTCTCGTACCGCGGCAGGGCGCGGTCGATGGTCTCGATGTCGGCGAGGATGAGCTCGGTGTTGATGACCTCGAGGTCGTCGCGCGGCGAGACCTGGCCGGACACGTGCACGACGTCGTCGTCCGCGAAGCCGCGGACGACCTGCGCGATCGCGTCGGCCTCGCGGATGTTCGCGAGGAACTTGTTGCCGAGACCCTCGCCCTCGCTCGCGCCCTTGACGATGCCCGCGATGTCGACGAACGACACGGGAGCCGGCAGGACCTTCTCCGAGTGGAAGAGGTCCGCGAGCTGCTGCAGGCGCGGGTCCGGCAGGCTGACGACGCCGACGTTCGGCTCGATGGTCGCGAACGGGTAGTTCGCCGCCAGGACCTGGTTCTTCGTCAGGGCGTTGAACAGGGTCGACTTGCCGACGTTCGGGAGTCCGACGATCGCGATGGTGAGTGCCACGACGGACAAGCCTAACGGCGGCGGCAGGGAGGAGCGGCGCGGGCCCGCCCCGCACTTCCGGTCCGGCGGCGGCCGGGAGGGACGGTGCGGGCCCGCCCCGCACCTCCCGATCCGGCGGCGGGCGACGGACGCGGCGTGTGACACGAGGGGATGTCGGAGCGTCGTGCGAGCATGGCGACGTGCCCCTGGACTTCACCGCGATCGACTTCGAGACGGCCAACGGATCGAGCGCCTCGGCGTGTTCGGTCGGACTCGTCAAGGTGCGCGACGGCGTGGTCGTGGAACGGGCCTCCTGGTACATCCGGCCGCCGGTCGGGCACGACGCGTTCCTCGAGTGGAACACGCGGATCCACGGCATCGTCGCCGAGGACGTCATCGACGCCCTCGGCTGGGCCGAACAGTACGTCGAGCTGTGTGCCTTCGCCGGCGAGGACGTCCTGACGGCCCACAACGCCCGGTTCGACATGGGCGTCATCGCGGGCGGGTGCGCGGCCACGGGGATCGACGTCGTGGCCCACCGGCACCTCTGCAGCCTGCAGGTCGCTCGACGCACCTACCAGCTCGAGTCCTACCGGCTCCCGATGGCCGCGGGCGCGGCCGGGTTCGACGGCTTCCGCCACCACGACGCCCTCGCCGACGCCGAGGCCTGCGCCGCGATCATCGTGCACGCTGCCGCGCAGCACGGCGTCGACTCGCTCGAGGGGCTGTCGACGGCCACGAACGCCAAGCTCGGGACGGTCCACGCGCGCACGTCCGAGCCCCGCGGCGACCGCGCGATGGCGTTCGCCGACTGAGTTCCCGCTCGGGTCACCCGCCCGCAGCATGGGCCCGCGGCCGGTGTCGGGGGTCGCTGCCACGCTCGGGGACATGGACGCTCTCCTGCTCGTCGTCGGACTGCTCGTCGGGGCCGCGCTCGGCGCCCTCGTGGCGTGGTCGGTGGTGCGTGGTCGCACCGGCGCCGATCTCGCGACCGCCCGGGCGACGGCCGACGGTCTCCGCGCGCAGCTGGACCGTGCCGTCGCCGACGCTGCCGCGCACGACGCCGAGCGGGCACAGGAGCACGCCGACCGCCTGGCCATGCAGGACGCCCAGTACCGCCGGCAGGTCGAGTCGCTCGAGCGCCGGGCCGCCGAGCTCGAGCACATCGTCTCCCGCATGCACGGTGCCGACACGACGCGGACCGAGCAGGAGTCCCGCGTCCTCACGGCGCTCGGGCCGGTCGCGGCCACGCTCGAGCAGATGCAGCGGACGGTGACGGCGCTCGAGCGCAGCCGTGGGGAGCAGTACGGCGCGCTGTCGGCACAGCTCCGTGCCGCGGTCGAGTCGGAGGAGCGACTGCGCGCCACCGCCGAGACCCTCGCGAGCGCGTTGTCGTCGAACAGCACCCGCGGCGTGTGGGGCGAGACCCAGCTGCGGAACGTGGTCGAGGCCGCGGGGCTGTTGGAACGGGTCGACTTCGACGTCCAGTCGAGCGTCACCACGACCGCGGGGGCAGCCCGTCCGGACATGGTCGTGCACCTGCCGGGCGGCAAGACGATCGCCGTCGACGCCAAGGTGCCGTTCAGCGCCTACCTTGAGGCCACGAGCATCCCCGAGACCGCCACGGGCGAGGCCGCCGCCCGACGCCAGGCACTGCTCGACCAGCACGTGCGCGCCGTCCGCGCCCACGTCGACGCCCTGGCCGCGCGTGAGTACTGGTCCGGGTACGACGCCTCACCGGAGCTGACGATCGCGTTCATCCCGTCCGAGTCACTGGTGTCGAGTGCACTGGCCGCGGATCCGGGGCTGCTCGATCACGCGTTCCGGAAGCGGATCGCACTCGCCTCGCCGGTGACGCTGTGGTCGGTCCTCAAGACCGTCGCGTTCAGCTGGCAGCAGGACGTCGTCACCCTGGAGGCCCGCGAGCTGTTCCGCGTGTCCCGCGAGCTGTACGGGCGGCTCGCGACGATGGCCGGGCACGTGGACAAGCTCGGTCGGACGATCCGCGGGACCGTGGTCGACTACAACCGCTTCGTCGGTTCGCTCGAGCGGCAGGTGCTGCCGTCGGCCCGTCGCCTGTCGCTGCTCGACGAGGCCAAGGTGATCGCCGAACCCACCCCCGTCGAGGACGAGCCCCGCCTGCTCACCGCGCCGGAACTCGTCGCCGCGGTCGACGACGACTGACAGCGACCGGCCACCGGCGACGGCGACGGGTCGCTGAGCTCGGTGAGATCGCAGTTGTTGCCGTTCCGACGGTGGTCAGAACGGCAACAGGTGCGATCCCGCGAGGGGGTGGGGGTCAGAACCACTTCTCGACGCGGTGGTCGGCCTGGATCCGGCGGACCGTGCCGGAGTGCGAACGGAGCACGATCGAGTCGGTGTGGATGACACCGCGGGAGCGACGGACGCCGTCGACGAGCACGCCGTCGGTGACACCCGTGGCCACGAAGAACGTGTTGTCGCCCGTGACCAGGTCGTCCTGGTCGAGCACGCGGTCGAGGTCGTGCCCGGCGTCCATGGCCTTCTGCCGCTCGTCGTCGTCCTTGGGCTGCAGCTGCCCAAGGATCACGCCGCCGAGCGCCTTGATCGCGCAGGCGGTGATGATGCCCTCGGGCGTCCCGCCGACACCGACGCACATGTCGATCTTCGATCCGGGCATCGCCGCAGAGATCCCGCCGGCGACGTCACCGTCGAGCAACAGCCGCGTGCCGGCACCCGCCGCGCGGATCTGCCGGATGAGCTCTTCGTGCCGGGGACGGTCCAGGACGGCGATCTGCATGTCCTCGATGTCCTTGTGCTTCGCCTTCGCCAGCGCACGGATGTTCTCGCCGACGGGCTTGTGCAGGTCGAGGACCCCGCGCCCCTCGGGGCCGGCCGCGATCTTGTTCATGTAGAACACCGCCGACGGGTCGTACATCGACCCGCGATCCGACACCGCCATCACCGAGATCGCGTTCTGCCGCCCGGCCGCGGTGAGCGAGGTGCCGTCGATCGGGTCCACCGCGATGTCACACGCGGGTCCGTGCCCGTTGCCGACGTGCTCGCCGTTGAACAGCATGGGCGCCTGGTCCTTCTCGCCCTCACCGATCACGACGACGCCGTCGAAGTTGACCGTGCCGAGGAACTTGCGCATCGCGTCGACCGCGGCACCGTCGGCGAGGTTCTTCTCACCCCGCCCCACCCACGGCTGCGCGCGGATCGCCGCCGCCTCGGTCGCACGCACGAGCTCGAGCGCCAGGTTGCGGTCGGGCTGGAGGAACAGGGCACCGGTGTCAGTCGCATTCACCCGTCCAGCGTACCGAGCCGCTTCCCAGTGGACGTTCGGGCGTCCCAGAGCTGAGCGACAGCTGTCGTCCGGAGCCGGAGGCGCGCCGGGCGGGAGGCCGCCCTCGACCACCTGTGACCGGCCTCCCGGCCCCTGGCTACGATCGTGGACGGATCGACACGTCGAAGGAGAGCCGAGATGCCCATCGCAACCCCCGAGCAGTACGCCGAGATGATCGACCGCGCGAAGGCCGGCAAGTTCGCGTACCCGGCCGTGAACGTCTCGTCGTCGCAGACGATCAACGCCGTCCTGCAGGGCCTGACCGAGGCGGGGTCGGACGGCATCATCCAGGTGACGACGGGCGGTGCCGACTACTTCGCCGGCCACACGGTCAAGAACCGGGCCGCCGGCGCGCTGGCCATGGCGGCGTTCGCGCACGAGGTCGCCAAGAACTACCCGATCACGGTGGCGCTCCACACCGACCACTGCCCCAAGGACGCGCTCGACTCGTTCGTCCTGCCGCTCATCCAGGCGAGCGAGGACGAGATCCGGCAGGGCCGCGACCCGATCTTCCAGTCCCACATGTGGGACGGTTCGGCGATCCCCCTCGACGAGAACCTCGAGATCGCGAAGACGATGATCCAGAAGACCCGCAACATCAACGCGATCCTCGAGGTCGAGATCGGCGTCGTCGGCGGCGAGGAGGACGGCGTCAAGCACGAGGGCACGAACGAGGCCCTGTACACGACGCTCGGCGATGTCGAGAAGGCCGTCGAGGCGCTCGGCATGGGCGACGAGGGCCGGTGGATCGCCGCGCTGACGTTCGGCAACGTGCACGGCGTCTACAAGCCGGGCAACGTCAAGCTCCGTCCGGAGCTCCTCGGCGAGATCCAGCGCGGCATCGCCGAGCACCACGGCACCGGTCAGAACCCGCTCGACCTCGTGTTCCACGGCGGCTCCGGGTCGTCCGACGACGAGATCCACGAGGCCGTGTCGAACGGCGTCATCAAGATGAACATCGACACCGACACGCAGTACGCGTTCACGCGCGACATCGCCGACTCGATGTTCACGAACTACACCGGCGTGCTCAAGGTCGACGGCGAGGTCGGGAACAAGAAGCAGTACGACCCGCGGGCCTGGGGCAAGAAGGCCGAGACCGCCATGGCCGCCCGCGTCGTCCAGGCGGCGAAGGTGCTCGGGTCGGCCGGACAGTCCCAGAGCTGAGCGTGACCGACCCCGACGCCCTCGTCCCCGACTTCGCGTCGTTCGTCGTCGACGCGCCCACGGCCCTCCACGCCGCCGACGCTGCGGCCCGCCGGCTCGTGGCGGCCGGGTTCACACAGCTCGACGAGCTCGACGACTGGCCGACCGACGCCGGCGCGTACGTCGTCGTGCGCGACGGCGCCGTCATCGCATGGCGACTGCCGGCGAGCGCGACGCCCACCACCCCGTTCCGGATCGTCGGCGCCCACACGGACTCCCCCGGGTTCCGCGTCAAGCCGAACCCGGTGGTCCGGAACGCGGGGTGGGAGCAACTCGACGTCGAGGTGTACGGCGGACCGATCCTCTCGACCTGGTTCGACCGCGACCTCCGCATCGCCGGACGCGCGGTCCTCGCCGACGGCAGCACGACCCTCGTGGCGACCGAGGCCGTCGCGCGCATCCCCAACCTGGCCATCCACCTGGACCGCGGGGTGAACGAGGGCACGGCGATCGACCGACAGCGACACGTGCTGCCCGTGGTCGGTACCGACGGCGGCACCCTCGGCGGGCCGGACGTCGTCGAGTGGCTCCGCGCCCGGATCCCCGGCGACGTCGTGGCCTGGGACCTGTTCCTCGCCGACACGCAGGCCCCGGCCCGCATCGGCATCGACGGCGCGTTCCTGGCGTCCGGGCGCATGGACAACCTGACGAGCGTGCACGCCGGGCTCAGTGGGGTCATCGCGGCGCCGGGGGACGCCGACCACGTCCCCGTGTTCGCGGCGTTCGACCACGAGGAAGTGGGCTCCGCAACCCCGTCGGGTGCGTCCGGACCCTTCCTCGAGGACGTCCTGCGCCGTGTCCAGGCCGGACTCGGCGCGACGGTCGGCGAGGCGGCGCGGGCGTTCCGCGCGTCGTGGCTGCTCTCGAGCGACGCCGGACACCTGGTGCACCCGAACCACGGCGAGAAGCACGACCCGGCGAACCGGCCCCGACCGGGCGCGGGTCCGTTGCTCAAGATCAGCGCGAACCAGCGGTACATGACCGACGCCCGGGGCGAGGCCGTGTTCGCCGCCGCATGCGCCGCGGCCGGCGTCGCGTACCAGCCCTTCGTCAACCACAACGGCATCCCCGGCGGCTCGACCATCGGTCCGCTCGCCGCGACCCGGCTCGGGATCCCCACCGTGGACATCGGCGTCGGGCTGCTGTCCATGCACTCGGCGCGGGAGCTCGTGCACGTGGACGACCTCGCGGCCCTCCACGCGGCGGTGGGCGCGTTCCTGGTCGACTGAGGCCGGCGCGGTCCGGCCGCTGATCGGCGCGGTGCGGCCACCGGATCGGTGACGCTCGGCCGCCGCTCCGTGGCGCTCGGTCAGAGCCCGCTGTGCGTGACCATCCAGGTGACGTACGCGGGGTCGTGCGCGAGCACGACGACGTAGACGACGACCGAGAACGCCCCGGCGACCGCACCACCGACGAGCGGCACCCAGAACGTGACCCGGCGACGGCGGAGGCGCGCCACCGACCACCACACCGTGCCGATCAACAACACGAGGTCCACGACGGCGCACAGCGCGCTCGCGGGCACGAGCGCCTCCGGGTGGGCGAGTTCGGTGTAGCGCGCGGCGATCTGGTCGGCGATGGTCGCGGCGGTGTGACTGATGCCGAAGAGCTGCTGCACGACGGTCGTGAACCCGAACGCCAGCAGCAGCACCGTCAGAAGCAGGTCTCCGGCGGACGCGCCGAACCGGCCGGACGTCGGCACCGCGGAACGGGATCGCCCCGGTGCACGGCCGGGAGGCCCGACCCGGCCCACCGGAACCGGCCTTCGTTGGTCGTCGGCCTCAGCCCGGCGGCGTTCCGCCGCCTCGCGTTCACCGCGTGCGCGCTCGACCTCGACCGGATTGACCCAGCCCTCGGGCGCGTACTCGCCGTACTGCGGGGCGGGCCGACCGACGGTGCGGCCGGCAGCGTCGGCCGGATCCGGACGGCGTTCGGGAGTGGGACCATCGCCGGACGCGGGAGGGGCCTCCCGGCCGACGGGATCGGAGGGCCGACCGCCGGACGCGGGAGGGGCCTCCCGGCCGTCGGTCGCGTCGCTCACCGGGTACGGCCACCCAGGGCGCGCGCGTCGCGCTGTCCCGTCGCGTCCGTGCGGAGCTCCTTCGGCAGCGAGAACATGAGGTCCTCGTGCGCGGTGACGACCTCGTCCACCGTGCCGAAGCCGGCGTCCGCGAGCTGTTCGAGCACCTCGCGCACCAGGACCTCGGGGACGGAGGCGCCGGAGGTGACGCCCACGGTCTGCACGCCGTCGAGCCACTCCTGTTGGATCTCCTCGGCGTAGTCGACGCGGTGCGCGGCCTTGGCACCGTGCTCGAGCGCGACCTCGACCAGGCGGACGCTGTTCGACGAGTTCGCGGAGCCGACGACGATCACCAGGTCGGCGTCGGCCGCCACCTTCTTGATCGCGACCTGGCGGTTCTGCGTGGCATAGCAGATGTCGTCGGACGGCGGGTTCTCGATGAGCGGGAACTTCTCGCGCAGCAGGCGGACCGTCTCCATCGTCTCGTCGACGCTCAGCGTGGTCTGCGAGAGCCAGACGAGGTTCGTCGGGTCCGGGACCTCGAGCGCGGCGACGTCCTCCGGGCCGTTGACGAGGATCGTGCGCTCCGGGGCGTGCCCCATCGTGCCCTCGACCTCTTCGTGTCCGGCGTGACCGATGAGGATGATCGTGCGGTCGGCCTTGGCGAACCGCAGGGCCTCGCGGTGGACCTTCGTGACGAGCGGGCAGGTCGCGTCGATCGCGTGGAGGTCGCGGTCGGCCGCCCCCTGCACGACCGCGGGCGAGACCCCGTGGGCGCTGAAGACGACGTGCGCGCCGTGCGGGACCTCGGCGACGTCGTCGACGAACACGGCGCCCGCCTGTTCGAGCGTCGACACGACGTGGACGTTGTGGACGATCTGCTTGCGGACGTACACGGGCTGCCCGTACTGCTCGAGCGCCTTCTCGACCGCGATGACGGCTCGGTCGACCCCGGCGCAGTACCCGCGAGGGGCGGCGAGGAGGACCTTCTTGGTGCCGGCGACCGGTTCGTCCCGGAGTCGGCCGCGTGCCGCCGGGACGCGGGGCGGCGCGAGCTGCACGGTGCGTCCGTTGGTGATCGTCACGCATCGATCCTAGGTGCCGACGCTGACACGTCCCCTGGGCGTCCGCCCTGGGCGGAACCGGTGTGGAGGAACGCCCCGGACGACCGGGACCGTCCGGGGCACGGGGGATGATGGAGACCCTCCCACGACCGACGGCACGACGTCGGCGCACGACGACAGGAGCAGTGCATGGCGATCGACCAGGGCCCCCCGACCGCGGACAACCCGTGGCCGGTCGCGCTGCTCGGCGCGAAGCTCCGGGACTGGATCGACCGGCTCGGCACCGCGTGGGTCGAGGGCGAGATCACGCAGTGGAACGTGGCCGGCGGCAACGTCTACGGCAAGCTCAAGGACTGCGAGGTCGACGCCACCGTGTCGTTCTCGATCTGGTCGAGCGTCCGTGCGCGGGTCCCGTCCGACCTCGGGCAGGGCGACCGTGTCGTCGCCGCGATCAAGCCCAACTACTGGGTCAAGGGCGGCTCCCTGACGATGCAGGTCGTCGAGATGAAGCACGTCGGACTCGGGGACCTGCTCGAACGCCTCGAGCGGCTCCGCGCCATCCTGCTCGCCGAGGGGCTGTTCGACGCCGCGCGGAAGCGCCCGCTGCCGTTCCTGCCCCGACGGATCGGACTCGTGACGGGCAAGGACTCCGACGCCGAGAAGGACGTGCTCCGGAACGCGCAGCTCCGCTGGCCGCAGGTCGCGTTCCGCACCGTGCACGCCGCCGTGCAGGGCGACCGCACCGTGGCCGAGGTGACCGCGGCGATCCAGACCCTCGACGCCGACCCGGAGGTCGACGTCATCATCGTCGCGCGTGGTGGCGGTGACTTCCAGAACCTGCTCGGCTTCAGCGACGAGGGTCTGGTCCGCGCCGCCGCCGCGTGCACGACGCCGATCGTCTCGGCCATCGGGCACGAGGCCGACCGCCCGCTGCTCGACCACGTCGCGGACCTCCGTGCGTCGACCCCCACCGACGCCGCCAAGCGCGTCGTGCCCGACGTGGCCGAGGAGCTCGCGAACGTCCGCCAGGCCCGCGCCCGGATCGGACTCCGCCTGTCGCACACGCTCTCGGTGGAGGCGGACCGGATCGCCGCGCTCCGGTCCCGTCCCGCGCTCGCGTCCACCGCGTGGCTCGTCGACACCCGGGCCGAGGAGGTCGCGCGCGACCTGTCCCGCAGCCGTGAACTCCTCGAGCGGACGATCGAGCGCTCCCACCACGAGGTCGGGCACCTCACCGGTCGGCTGCGGGCGCTGTCGCCGCGGGACACCCTCCGGCGCGGCTACGCGATCGTCCAGACCGCCGACGGCGCGGTGGTGCGCTCGTCCGCCGAGGTCGCGACGCCGACCTCGGTACGGGTGACGCTCGGCGACGGCACGGCGGTCGGCACCATCACCGCCGACGGACCCGGTCCGCAGGGCGCGCGTCCGGCGCCGGGCGACGCCGCGGCGTCCGACGCCGTGGCATCCGACGGGGCGGAGTCCGACGGGCCCGAGTCCGACGGGGCGGGTCGGGACGATCCCCAGCTCGACGCCGACGACGCCGTGCTGTCACCGGGTGCTCGGTAGGATCGGACGGTGCCAGCACCAGCCGCTTCCGGAGCCGACCAGGGGTCGGACGTCGCCTCGCTGAGCTACGAGGCCGCTCGCGACGAACTCGTCCGCGTCGTGTCCGAGCTCGAGCAGGGCTCCGCGACACTCGAACGGTCGCTCGCGCTGTGGGAGCGGGGCGAGGCCCTGGCCGCTCGGTGCGAGGAGTGGCTCGTCGGCGCCCGGGCACGACTCGACGCGGCACGCAACGGCGTGTCGCCCGAGGACGACCGATGAGCGACCAACACCCGCAGAGCGCGCCGGTCGTCGCCGAACTCGGACGCCCCGAGACCGCCGAGGAGACCCGGATCCGCAAGGAGGACGCCCGTCGCGTCCGCCGGCAGCACCAGACGGCGCTCAACCTCGTGCTGTCCCTCGCGGCGTCGCTGGCCGTCGTGCTCGCACTCGTCGCGATCGTCGCCCGGCCCGATCACCCGTCGAGCACGTCGAGCCACGTCGACTACCGGTCGGTCGCGGCGCAGGCCGACGTCCCGCACGTGACCCTGGCCGCGCCACGACTGCCGTCGGGGTACTCGGCGAACCGCGCGGACTTCCAGGACGACACCGCCGACGGGGTCGACGTCTGGACCGTCGGACTCATCACCCCGGACGACCAGTACATCGGCGTGCACCAGGGCATCAGGGCGAACCAGACGTGGGTCGCCAACCAGCTCGACGAACACGCCGCCACCGGCTCACGCACCATCGACGGCACGAAGTGGGCCGTGTACGACCGGCGCGACGAGGGCAAGGGCGCCGGGAACGAGGCCTACTCGCTCGTCGCGACCTTCGGTGCGAGCACGGTCGTCCTGGCCGGCACGGCGGACGACGCCTCGTTCCGCACCGTCGCACACCGCATCGCCACCCAACTGGAGGACCAGAACCGATGAGCCGCGCCGCCAGCACCCCAGCCGAGGCCCTGCGCCTGCTCGTCGAGGGCAACGCTCGGTTCGCCTCCGACAAACGTCGCGTCGGTCGCACCGACCCCGAGCGCCGGAGCGAGCTGGCCGCGTCCCAGTCGCCCTTCGCGACCGTCCTCGGCTGTTCGGACAGCCGCGTGCCGTTCGAGCACGTGTTCGACGCCGGCATCGGCGACGTGTTCGCCATCCGGAACGCCGGGCAGATCGCGGACGACGTCGTGCTCGGGTCGATCGAGTTCGCGGTGGTCGCGCTCGGCACGCCGCTGGTGGTCGTGCTCCGGCACACCCGCTGCGGAGCGGTCAACGCGGCGTGCTCGGGCGAACCCGTGCCGGCGCCGCACCTCCAGACCCTCGTGGACGCGATCGCCCCCAGCGTCGAGCGGGTGCGGTCCACGGTCGGCGCCGCCGCGGGAGCCCCGGCGCCGGACGCCGCCGCCGACACCGCCCTCGCCGTCGACCCGGAGGCCGTGGGTGCGGCCCACCTCGAGGCCACCATGCGGACGGTCATCGAGCGCTCCGGTGCCGTGTCGGACGCCATCGCCGAGGGTAGATTGGCCGTCGTCAGTGCGACCTACGACCTCACGACGGGACTGGTCGACATCGACACCGTGGTCGGGGACGCCTGAGTCCTCCCGCCACGGCCGGGCCCCGCGCCCGACGCCTCCGTCGACCGGCGCGAATCGCCGCACTCGGCACCGCAGCCGACCGGCCGACCGCCGGGGACCGGCACCACAGGAAGGACCACGACGACGTGACCGACACCACGACCTCCCCATCCGCCGACGGCAGCACGGCGGACAGCGGCGACTACCGCATCGAGCACGACACGATGGGCGAGGTCCGTGTACCGGCCTCGGCCCTGTACCGCGCACAGACCCAGCGGGCGGTCGAGAACTTCCCGATCTCGGGCAGCGGCCTCGAGCCGGCGCAGATCGTCGCCCTGGCCCGCATCAAGCGCGCGGCGGCGATCGTCAACGGGCAGCTCGGGGTCGTCGGGCCGGACGTCGCCGAGGCGATCGTGGCGGCAGCCGACCGGATCATCGGCGGGGAGCACCACGACCAGTTCCCCGTGGACGTCTACCAGACCGGCAGCGGCACGTCGTCGAACATGAACATGAACGAGGTCCTCGCGACGCTCGCGTCGGACGCCTCGGAGACCGCGGTGCACCCGAACGACCACGTCAACGCGTCGCAGTCCTCGAACGACGTCTTCCCGACCTCGGTGCACATCGCGGTGACCGCGGCGCTCGTCCACGACCTGGTCCCCGCGCTCGACCACCTGGCCTCCGCGCTCGAGGACAAGGCGGCGCTCTGGGCGACGGCCGTGAAGAGCGGCCGGACGCACCTCATGGACGCCACCCCGGTGACGCTCGGGCAGGAGTTCGGCGGGTACGCCCGGCAGATCCGACTCGGGATCGAGCGCGTGCAGGCGACCCTGCCGCGGGTGGCCGAGGTCCCCCTCGGCGGCACCGCGGTCGGCACCGGGATCAACACCCCCGCCGGGTTCCCGCAGCGCGTCATCGAGCAGCTCGCGTCCGACACCGGCCTGCCGATCACCGAGGCGGCCGACCACTTCGAGGCGCAGGGCGCTCGTGACGGCCTCGTCGAGGCATCGGGCGCGCTCCGGGTGCTCGCCGTGAGCCTGACGAAGATCAACAACGACCTGCGGTGGATGGGGTCGGGTCCGAACACCGGGCTCGGGGAGCTCCGGATCCCGGACCTGCAGCCCGGATCGTCGATCATGCCCGGCAAGGTCAACCCGGTGATCCCCGAGGCCACGCTCATGGTCGCCGCGCGCGTCATCGGCAACGACGCCACCGTGGCCTGGGCCGGAGCCTCCGGCGCGTTCGAGCTCAACGTGGCGATCCCGGTCATGGGCACCGCGCTGCTCGAGTCCATCCGGCTCCTGACGAACAGCACGCGTGCGCTCGCCGACAAGACCATCGTCGGGCTCGAGGCCGACCTCGACCGAGCCCGCGGGTTCGCCGAGTCGTCCCCGTCCATCGTCACACCCCTGAACCGGGTGATCGGGTACGAAGCCGCCGCGAAGGTCGCCAAGTACGCCGTCGCCGAATCGATCACCGTGCGCGAGGCCGTCGTCGCCCTCGGGTTCGTCGAGCGGGGCGAGGTCACCGAGGAGCAGCTCGACAGCGCGCTCGACGTGCTGAGCATGACGCACCCGAACTGACCCAGCTCGGACCGGACGAGGACCCGGGCGACCTCGACTCCCCCACCGGAGGCCGCCCGGGCTGCACACGCCGCGAGCCGGCGGAGGCCGTCCCCAGAGCCGGAACCGACCCGCGGCGTGTACGGATCCAGCATGGCGGGACGACCGACGCCGCCGACCCGTCCCTCCCGGATCTGTGGAGAGACGTGTCGGCGGCGCCGGTGTGGAGGAGGAGTCGGGCGCTCCGCCGGCTCGGCGCTCCGCCGGCGCGGCGCTACGCCAGCTCGGGCGAGTCGAGCATCTCGGTGACGAGCGCCGCGATGGCCGACCGTTCGGACCGCGTCAGCGTGACGTGCGCGAACAACGGGTGGCCCTTGAGCCGCTCGATGACGGAGGCGACGCCGTCGTGCCGACCGACGCGCAGGTTGTCGCGCTGCGCGACGTCGTGGGTCAGGACCACGCGCGAGTTCTGCCCGATCCGGGACAGCATCGTGAGCAGCACGTTGCGCTCGAGGGACTGGGCCTCGTCGACGATCACGAACGCGTCGTGCAGGGAACGCCCGCGGATGTGGGTCAGGGGCAGGACCTCGAGCATCCCGCGCTCCTGGACCTCCTCGAGGACGTTGTCCGACACGAGGGCACCGAGTGTGTCGAACACGGCCTGCGCCCACGGGTTCATCTTCTCGGCGGCGTCGCCCGGCAGGTAGCCGAGCTCCTGGCCACCCACCGCGTACAAGGGGCGGAAGACCATGACCTTCTTGTGCTGCTGCCGCTCGAGCACCGCCTCCAGACCGGCGCACAGCGCGAGCGCCGACTTGCCGGTGCCGGCGCTGCCGCCCAGGGACACGATCCCGATCTCGGGGTCGAGCAGGGCGTCGATCGCGAGGCGCTGTTCCGCCGACCGGCCTCGGAGGCCGAAGACCTCGCGGTCACCGCGGACGAGCGCCACCGCGCCCGGCGTGTGCACGCGTCCGAGTGCCGACCCGCGCTCCGAGTGGATCACCACGCCCGTGTTGACCGGCACGCCGTCGAGGCTGGCGGAGCGGACCTCCTCGTGCTCGTAGAGGCCCGCCATCTGGTCGCCCGAGATCTCGAGCGTCGTGACGCCCGTGTAGCCGCTGTCGACCGCGAGTTCCGCGCGGTACTCCTCGGCCGGCAGGCCGATCGACGCCGCCTTGACGCGGAGTGGGAGGTCCTTCGACACGACGACGACGTCGAGGCCGTCGTTCGCCAGGTTCATGGCGACCGCGAGGATCCGGGAGTCGTTGTCGCCGAGCTGCAGCCCCGACGGCAGCACGGTCATGTTGGAGTGGTTGAGCTCGACGCGGAGCGAACCGCCCTCGCCGACCGCGACGGGGAAGTCGAGGCGCTCGTGCTCGATGCGGAGCTCGTCGAGGATCCGCAGGGCCTGCCGAGCGAAGTACCCGATCTCGGGGTCGTTCCGCTTCGACTCGAGCTCGCTCACCACGACGACCGGCAGCACGACGGCGTGCTCGTCGAACCGGAACAGGGCGCGCGGATCGCTGAGCAGGACGGACGTGTCGAGCACGTAGGTCCGTTGGGCGGTACCGGCGGACGCATCGGCGGCCCGTCCCGAGCGGGGTGTGGCCCCCGCTGTCGAGGACGTTCCACGCGAGGTGTTCTGAGAGGTCACGACCACTCCATCCCCGGGCCGCGTTCGACCCGGTCCTTGTCCTCGGAACGGCCACGACGCGGTCTCGAAGCTCCGCCGGTGGCCGCTTCGACCGGGCACGATGCCCGATGTCGCGAATCTACGTCCGCCCACCGACACGCTCCCGGGGACACGCGGCGGCTCCGGGTTACGAGGGCGTGAACGCTCGTCACTCCTGCCCCAGCCCGGCCCGGCCCGGCCCAGCCCGGCCCGTGCCATTCCGCGAGATCGCAGTCGTTGTCGTTGTGACGGCGCGAGAACGACACCTACTGCGATATCGCGGAGGTTCGGGGCCGGGCCGGAAGCCGGACGCCGGACGCCGGACGCCGGAGCGGGTCAGACCATCGTCGCGAAGGACACGAGCGCGTCCCGCAGCATCGCCAGGGTCTCGTTGGTCGTCGAGACGAAGACCGACACACGCAGCGTCCCGGCGCGGGTCGTCGCGGTCACGCCGTGGTTGTGGAGCGACGCGGCGAGCGCGGTCAACCGCTCGGGTGCGGGCCGGAGCACGACGATGCCAGCGCGCTCACGGCGGTCGCGCGAGGACTCGACGACGACGCCGAACTCGTCCGCCAGGTCGAACACCCGCTCGGCCCGCTCGGCGACGGCGGCCTCGACCGCGGCGACACCGACGCCGGACAGGGACTCGAGGGAGACCGCGAGCCGCGCCTGCGCGACCGGGTCGATGCGCGTCATCTGGTACGCGGCGGCGCCCGGCGCGACGGTCGGGACCTCGCCGGGCTCGCCGACGGTGCCGGCGGGCCCGGAGAGCGCGGGCTGCAGCCGCTCGAGCGCGCGGTCGCTGAACGACACGAACCCGGTCCCCCAGCCGGCGTGCAACCACTTCTGGCCGCCGGTGGCGATGACGTCCGCGACCTCGTACGGCTCGTCGACGGCGCCGAAGCCCTGGATCGCGTCGACGATGAGCAGGCGGTCCCCGATCACGTCGCGGATCGCCGCGAGGTCGGCTCGGTACCCCGTCCGCCAGTCGACGAGGCTGAGCGCGACCGCGGCGACGTCGTCGCTGAGGCGCGAGGCGATGAGGTCCGGCGTCATCCACCCCGCGCCGGACTCGATGACGAGCGGCTGCACGCGCCCCGTGGCGGCGGCGGCGCTCGCGAGTGCGAGCGGCAACGACGGGTACTCGTCCGCGGCGACGAGGACACCGCCGGTCAAGCCGAACGCGGTGTGCAGGAGTCCGGGCGTCGTCGCGGTCTGCGAGACGACCTGGTCGTCGCGACGGCGGACGAGGCGCGCGGCGACGGTGCGCACCCGCGCGTCCTGCTCGTCGAGCACCTCCATGGCGCCGAAGCGGACGTGCTCCTGGATGGTGCCGAGCACGCGCTGCTCCTCGAGCACCGCGGTCTGGACCGGGCCGAACGCCGCGTGGTCGAGGTACCCCGGCTCCTCCTGGAACCCGGCGGCGTACTCGTCGATGGTGGTCACGTCCGGTGGTCTCCTGGTTCTGGTCCGCCGACCGTCCCCATCCCCGGTCGATGCGTCCTCATGGACGCGAGCGCTGTGAGTGTACCGAGAACGCGCTGGTGCCGCTGCACCGGAGCCGCAGAGCGCACGCACCGGCGGTCCGGCAGGGCCGGGAGGACCGTGGCCGGGACGACGCGATCCGGCCGGACCGCGGTCGGGAGGCCCGCAGCCGTCAGCCGCCGAACCGGCGCGACCGCCGCCCGAAGTCCCGCACCGCGCGGAGGAAGTCGACCTCGCGCAGGTCCGGGTAGAACGCCTCGACGAAGTAGAACTCGCTGTGTGCGCTCTGCCAGAGCATGAAGTCGGACAGACGCTGTTCGCCCGACGTCCTGATGACGAGGTCCGGGTCGGGCTGTCCCTGCGTGTAGAGGTGGTCGCCGATGAGCTCGGGCGTCAGCACCTCGGCGAGGTCGTCGAGCGTCCCGCCGCCCGCACCGTGCGCCCGGACGATGCTGCGCATGGCGTCCGCGATCTCGCGCCGGCCGCCGTACCCGACGGCGAGGTTGACGTGCAGCCCCGAGTGCTCGGCGGTCTCGGCCTCGGCGCCCTCGAGCGCGCGGACGAGTTCCGGCGGCAGTCCCTCGTTCGACCCGACGTGCTGCACCCGCCACGTGGGATGGGCCGCCAGGTTCGCGGCGAGTTCGGCGATGATCCCGGTGAGTTGCCGGAGCTCGTCCGAGTGCCGCCCCGTCAGGTTGTCGGCGGACAGCAGGTACAGCGTGACGACCTGGACGCCGAGGTCGTCGCACCAACCGAGGAACTCCGGGATCTTCGCGGCTCCGGCCCGGTGGCCGTGCGCGGCCGTCTCGAGCCCGAGCTGCTTTGCCCATCGGCGGTTGCCGTCGACGATCATCGCGACGTGACGTGGGGTGGCGGCGATCTGCGCGCGGATGCGGCGCTGGTAGGCGCGGTAGACCAGGCCTCGCCCTGTCCATCCCGCCCTGGCGCTCACGCGACAACGCTAGTGCACGGACCTGCACCCGGGATCCGGCCGACGCACGCACGACAGCCGGGTCGCCTACCGTTGGACCATGACCGATCCCAGCCCGGACGCGCTCCCGCACGTGCCGTTCGTCGAGGAAGCCGAGGAGGCCCGGGACGCGTCGGTCGCGTCGGCGCCGGTCCCGCCACCCGCCTGGCGTGGGTGGATCCACCTCGGGGCGTTCCCCGTCGCGGCCGCGCTCGGCATCGTGCTCGTCTGCCTGGCTGCGACCCCGGCGGCGAAGGCCGCGAGCGCCGTGTTCACGGCGGCGTCCCTCGTGCTGTTCGGTGTCTCGGCGACCTACCACCGGTTCCGGTGGAGCCCACGCGTCAAGGGCGTCCTCAAGCGGATCGACCACACGAACATCTTCTTGCTCATCGCCGGCACGTACACGCCCGTCGCGGTCTGTGCGCTCGGCGACCGCGACGCGACCGTGCTGCTCGTCGTGATGTGGAGCGGCGCGGCCCTCGGGATGGCGTTCCGGGTGTTCTGGGTCGGAGCCCCGCGCTGGCTCTACGTGCCGCTGTACGTCCTGCTCGGGTGCTCCGCGCTGTTCTACCTGCCGCAGCTGTTCGCCGCCGACACGGCGATGATGGTCCTCGTCCTGACGGGCGGGCTCGCGTACGTGCTCGGTGCGGCCGTGTACGGGTTCAAGCGGCCCGACCCCGCGCCGCGCGTCTTCGGGTTCCACGAGGTGTTCCACGCCTTGACCGTCGTGGCGTTCGTCGCGCAGTGGACGGGCGTGCTCGTCGTCGCGCTCCATCCGGTGCGCTGACCGCGATCCGGCCGGAGGCCTCAGCCGCGCTCGGTGTCGTCCCCGACGTCCGCGCGTCCGCCGTCACCGGTCCCGCGGACGTCTCCGCGGCCTCCCGGGCCCCGGCGGTCGTCCTGACCGCCGCGGCCGTCGAGGTCCCCGACGCCGTCGGCGTCCTCGCCCGGGAGCTCGCCGCGGGCCTCGGCCTCGAGCCGTTCCCGGATCTCCGACCGGTACCGGGTCCGGCGGATGCGCCGGGTCATGTCGACGACGAGCGCGATCGTCGCGACCGCGACGATCGCGATGACGACGAACCCCCACACGCCGGGCGTGACGTCGACGTCGGGGACCGTGGAGGCGGGCGTGGTCGGTGACGTGGCGGCCGCGAGCACGAGGGCCCCGGTCAGGACGGTGGCGCTCATCGGGCGGACTCCTCGTCGATCCCCGCGAACAGGTCGGTCTCCGGCAGCGTGGTCGGCACACGGGACTCGACGAGCTGGAAGTCCTCGGTCGGCCAGATGGCGGCGACGACGTCCGGGGGCCAGAAGAAGAAGCGGCTGTCGGTGGGCACCTGGCTGGCGTGGGCCCGCAGCGCGGCGTCACGCGCGGCCAGGTGCTCGGCCACGTGGACATGGGAGGTCGAGAGGTCCTCGCGCCCCTCGAACCGCTCGAGGAACGTCGCCATCTCGGCGAGCTCCGGCGCGTCCGGGTCGCGTTCGGCCATCGCCGCGTACATCGCGCGGAACCGAT
This sequence comes from Curtobacterium sp. MCBD17_034, assembly GCF_003234515.1. Classification (NCBI taxonomy): domain Bacteria; kingdom Bacillati; phylum Actinomycetota; class Actinomycetes; order Micrococcales; family Microbacteriaceae; genus Curtobacterium; species Curtobacterium sp. MCBD17_034. The sequence goes on from NZ_QKTN01000006.1 coordinate 161,969, forward strand.
CCGGGTTGAACGTGCGCTCGTAGTAGAGCTTGTCGATGGTCCACGGGGCGCCCGCCTCGGGGTAGGCGGTCGGGTCGCCGGACGTGCGCCAGGCCTCCATCGCGATCTCGTGTGACCGGATGTGGTCCGGGTGCGGGTAGCCGCCGTTCTCGTCGTACGCGATCATGACGTGCGGACGGAAGCGCCGCACGATCCGGACGAGGACCGCCGCGCTCGTCGTGATCGGGACGGTCGCGAAGGTCCCCGGCCGCACCGTCTCGCCCTTCTCGGCGTCGGGGAGTCCCGAGTCGTGGTAGCCGAGCCAGACGTGGTCGATCCCGAGGGCCGCCTGGGCCGCCGCCATCTCCGTCCGTCGGTGTCCGGCCATGTCGCGGTGCGCCCGGCTGCGCGCGGGTTCCGGGAGCTGCTCGTTGAGGATGTCGCCCGCCTCACCACCCGTGCACGAGACGACGAGGACCTGAGCGCCCTCCGCCACGTACTTGGCGTACGTCGCGGCTCCCTTGCTCGACTCGTCGTCAGGATGGGCATGGACCGCGATGAGACGCAGGGGCACGACACTCCTCGATGCTGCCGGCGCTGGCCGGGCGGGCGAACCCCGCGAGGGGCCGGGTGAACTACCCTGGGACGAGGATAATCGTTCCAGGAGTCCATGCTGTCCGCTTCGCACACCCCCACGCCAGGCCTCGGATCCGCACAGGGATCGGCTGCAGCCGCCCTCGACGACCGCTACGGTCGCACCCCGGGGCGACGCCGACGGTCCGTCCTCGTCGCGGTCGCCGCGGCGATCGTCATCGTGGTCGTGTTCACGGTCTGGGTCATCTGGGCCGGTCCCGGCCAGACCGACCACGGCCTCGACTCCGAGGACGTCGGGTACCACGTGCAGTCGGACCGTGCGACGCTCGTGCACTCCCAGGTGTCCGTCGACCCCGGCAACCGCGTCGACTGCGCCGTGCAGGTGCTCGACAAGTCGTTCACCATCGTCGGGTGGAAGGTCGTCGACCTGCCGGCGAGCACCCAGCGCACGACCTCGATCGACACGGTCGTCAAGACGAGTTCCCGCGGTGTCACCGGCTTGATCAACACCTGCTGGATCCCTTAGTCTGCTCTGATTCGCCAAGCGAGACCGGCCCCTCCGGCCGGTCTCCTTTTTTTCGGCCGAAGGGAACACCCATGAGCAACGACACCCAGGTCACCTGGCTGACCCAGGAGGCGCACGACCGTCTCCAGGCGGAGCTCGAGCAGCTGCGCGGCCCCGCTCGCACCGAGATCGCGCAGCGCATCGAGGCCGCGCGCGAGGAGGGCGACCTCAAGGAGAACGGCGGCTACCACGCCGCGAAGGACGAGCAGGGCAAGATCGAGGCCCGCATCCGTCAGCTCACCGAGCTCCTCAAGCACGCCACGGTCGGCGAGGCCGACTTCGACGGCACGGTCGAGCCCGGCACGGTCGTCACGGCCACGATCGCGGGTGACGACTCGACGTTCCTCGTCGGCAACCGTGAGATCGTCGCCGACGGCGCCGACCTCACGGTCTACAGCCCGTCGAGCCCGGTCGGCGCCTCGATCATGGGGCTGCGTGCGGGCGACGCGACGAGCTACACCGCGCCGAACGGCAGGGAGATCGCCGTCACGGTGCAGAAGGTCGAGCGGTACGAGCCGTAGGCGGCTCCCCCGATCCACATCGAACGCCCCTGTCGCTCCGCCGACGGGGGCGTTCGACGTCCCCGCATCTCCTCCCGCGAGATCGCACTCGTCGCCGCTCTGGTGCCTCCAGAGCGGCAACGAGTGCGATCTCGCGGGATGGGGGCAGGCGGGCGGGAGGGGCG
>NZ_QKTN01000007.1:0-147648 GCF_003234515.1 Curtobacterium sp. MCBD17_034
TAGCGAGAGGGAAACGCCCGGTCACATTCCGAACCCGGAAGCTAAGCCTCTCAGCGCCGATGGTACTGCAAGGGGGACCTTGTGGGAGAGTAGGACACCGCCGGACTCAACCTCAGGGAAGCCCCTGATCACTCGCTCGAGGAGCGTGCTGATCAGGGGCTTTTCGTCGTCTCCGGTCGGTGTCGACGGGCGTCACGGTAGGATCGGGGCGTCATGACAGCGCCATTCACCACCGCCTCCGGCTCCGACGTCCGAGTTCGTTTCTGCCCGTCACCGACCGGGACGCCCCACGTCGGACTGATCCGGACGGCCCTGTTCAACTGGGCCTACGCACGGCACACCGGCGGGACCTTCGTGTTCCGGATCGAGGACACCGACGCGGCCCGCGACAGCGAAGAGAGCTACGAGCAGATCCTCGACGCGCTCCGCTGGCTGCGGTTGGACTGGGACGAGGGCATCGACGTCGGCGGTCCGCACGGCCCCTACCGGCAGTCCGAGCGGTCGGACATCTACGTGGACGTCATCGAGCGCCTCAAGGCCGAGGGGCTCGTCTACGAGTCGTTCGTGACCCCGGAGGAGATGGAGGCCCGGAACCTCGCGAACGGCCGTGATCCGAAGCAGGGGTACGACAACTTCGAGCGCGACCTCAGCGAAGCCGAGCGTGCGGGGTACCGGGCCGAGGGTCGGCAGCCGGCGCTCCGTCTCCGGGTCCCGGACCGCGATCTCGGGTTCACTGATCTCGTCCGGGGCGACATCACGTTCCCCGCCGGATCGTTCTCGGACTTCGTCGTCGTCCGGCCGAACGGCAAGCCCTTGTACACGTTCGTGAACCCGGTCGACGACGCGCTCATGGGGATCACGCACGTGCTCCGCGGCGAGGATCTGCTCTCGTCGACGCCACGGCAGATCGCGCTGTACGAGGCCCTGGTGCAGATCGGCGTGACCTCGTTCGTGCCGCGGTTCGGGCACCTGCCCTACGTGATGGGCGAGGGCAACAAGAAGCTGTCCAAGCGCGACCCGGAGTCGAACCTGTTCCACCACCGGGCGAACGGGTTCATCCCCGAGGGGCTGGTGAACTACCTCGCGCTGCTCGGCTGGTCGCTGCGGGCGGACCAGGACGTGTTCTCCCTCGACGAGATGGTGGCGGCGTTCGACGTCGTGGACGTCAACCCGAACCCGGCGCGGTTCGACCCCAAGAAGGCCGAGTCGATCAACGGCGATCACATCCGACTCCTCGCCGTCGACGACTTCACGGATCGTCTGGTGCCGTACCTCGACGGCGTGCTGAGCGACCCGGTGACGGTGGACGAGCGGTCCGTGCTGCAGCGCGCGGCGCCGCTCGTGCAGGAACGCATGAACGTCCTGAGTGATGCGCGGGGGATGCTCTGTTTCCTTTTCGTTGCGGACGACGACCTCGCGATGGAGGACGACGCGCTCGCCACCCTCAAGGAGGACGCGCGGACCGTGCTCGACGCCTCCATCGACGCCCTCGAAGCGATCGAGGACTTCCGAGCGGAGCCCATCGAGTCGGCGCTCCGCGCTGCGCTCATCGACGGGCTCGGCCTGAAGCCCCGGGTCGCCTTCGGTCCGCTGCGGGTCGCGGTCTCCGGGCGACGGGTGAGTCCGCCGCTGTTCGAGTCGATGGAGATCCTGGGAAAGCCGTCGACGCTCACCCGGCTCCGCCGGCTCCGCGACCGGTGACGGACCCATCCGGGGCGGGAGCGGTGCCTCGGGGCAGCGCCCCTGCGGCGCCGCACGGCCCCGACGTGCCCCCCGCTGACGACTACGACGTCGTCGTGATCGGGGCCGGCCCTGCCGGGCTCAGCGCCGCGCTCAACCTCGTGCGCGCGCGCAGGCGGGTGCTGCTCCTGGACGCCAACCGCCCGCGGAACGCGGCGACGCTGCGGGCGCACGGGTTCCTCACCCGTGACGGCGTCTCGCCCCTCGAGCTCCGGAAGCTCGGCCGCGAGGAGGTCGAGGCCTACCCCGAGGCGACGGTCACGCAGGCGGTGGTGGATGACGTCCACGCGGACGCTGGCGGCTGGGTGGTCTCGGGCGCCTGGCGGGGAACGCCCGTCGCGGCGCGCGGTGCGGCCGTCGTCGTGGCGACTGGACTCCGCGAGAGCTTCCCGAGCCTCCCGAGCCTCCGTGCGTTCTACGGGACGAGCGTGCACAGCTGCGTGGAGTGCGACGCGTACGAGAAGGCCGGGCAGCCGCTGGCGTTGATCGGGGAGACCGACGACCTGGCGGAGCGCGCGCTCGTGCTGGCGGCGTGGACGGATGACCTCGTCGTGTTCACGAACGGCGTGGGCCGTCTGTCGGAGGACGACCGCGCTCGCCTCCATGCCGCCGGGGTGGCTGTGGAGGACCGGGCGATCGCCGACCTCGAGGGCGGACGTGATGGACTGACGGGCGTCCGGCTCGTCGACGGCGTCGTGGTCCCGCGTGTCGCCGGCTTCGTGCGACCCCGGTGGCACGTCGATCTCGACTTCCTCGACACGCGGCTGGACCACGACGAGGACGGGTTCGTCGTGGTCGACCGGCACGGCCGGACGGGTGTCCCGGGACTGTACGCCGTGGGCGACGTCACCCCGCCCGGCCCCGAGCAGCTCATCGTCGCGGCTGGTGCCGGCGCCGTGACGGCCGCTGCCGTCCATCGTGACCTCGTCCGTGGTCTTCGGCCTGCTCGGGATGCTGTACAGTAGACACTCGGTTCCGGACACCACGGAACCATGGTCCGAGGCTGCCTCGTGACCATTGGGGTATGGTGTAATTGGCAACACGGCTGATTCTGGTTCAGTTGTTCTTGGTTCGAGTCCAGGTACCCCAGCAGCGAGCAGGCCCCCGAGCGATCGGGGGCCTGCTGCTTTTCCGGGGAACAGTCGCGAGCGCCCGGCGGGCGTGCCGGCCCGTCGACGGCACGATCTCCTGGGGCGAGCGCGAGGGACGGCGCCGCCACCGTCCCTCCCGCGCCGGGCGTCCCGCGCGGCCGTTCCGGTCAGCGGTACGTCGCACCCTGTCCGTAGAGGCTGTGCGTGAGTGCTGACACGTACGCGCTGTCGTCACCGTCGGGCAGGTCGTACGTCATGAACACGCCGTAGTGCTCCGCCTCGGTCCGTCGTGCGAGCGCCTGCGCGGTCGCGATCGGGGTGCTCTGGATGTCGACGGCGGCGGGGGAGAGCCGCGACTTCGGGAGGCCGGGTGTCGCCGGGGCGCTGTAGGTGCCGTAGTAGGGGTTCCAGGCGTAGTCGAGCTTCGAGCCGATGCGCGGGCTCGAAGCGTCGAGGCTGGTCGATGCCGGGCCGATGTCGTAGAACGAGAGCAGCTTGTGCGGCAGGTCTGCCCGGAGCGCCGAGATGAGCCAGCCGATCGACTGCGCGTTGGGCTGTGGCGTGCCGTTCACGCCGTAGTCCGAGTACTCGTCGTCGAGGTCGATGCCGTCGAGGCGGTACTTCGTGACGACGTCGCGGACCTGCCGTGCGAAGTCCGCGGCGGCGGCGGGTGTGGAGAAGTTCGCGATGCCGGCGCCCTGGTGGTTGCCGAGGATGGACAGCTCGACCTTGATCCCCTTCGCCTGGAGGGGCCGGATCTGCGTGGCGGCCTGGTCGAGCGTCGCCTGGACGTTGGCGTTGAGCGACAGCTGCGCCTTCGTGCCGTCGTCGTCGATGTTCGCGGCGAAGATGATCCCGATGTCGAACGCGTTCGCCCCGTCGGCGAGCGTGTAGCGGCCGACGTTCGCGAGCTGGTCGTTGTTGACCTCGACGTACGCGACGCTGGTCGGGCCGTGCTTGACGGCGTGGTGCTGCTGATGTCCGTGGTCCGGACGGCCTGCCGTCGCCGCGTTCGCAGCGGACGGTGCGAGCGGCACGGCCGCAAGCGTGATGGCGGCCGCGGCCCCGATGCACCATCGCCTGGTGCTCCTGGGGGTGACGGTCCCGCGGGTCCCGGTGGTGGTGGTGGTGGTGGTGGTCCTGCGCATGGCACTCCTCGTCGAGTGGGGTGGGTGGCGGTGTTCTTCGCCGTGGACCGAGCGTGGTTGACTGAAGCGCTTCAGTCAACCCCGCACCAGCCTCGTCCTCGGAGTCGGGCCGGCGTCCAGCGGGTTGATAACGATGTGGTGTCGCGACGCCCCGAGCGGGTGCGCGCCTCCCCCTTCCGGGGGTACCGTCCCGAACCAGCGGGCAATGAGGCCTGCTCAGGCGTGTCGCCTGCGATCTCAACGAGGAGACGACAGTGGACAGGACACGAGGGAAGCTGCGCATCGTCTGTGCGGCCGGCGTCGCGGTGATCGGACTGACGTTGGCAGGGTGTTCGAGCGGCGGTTCCGGCTCGGGTTCGGGTGGCGGCGACGCGACCTCGGGCCAGACCAGCCGCGGGCCGATCACGTACGTGCAGGGCAAGGACAACTCGAACGTCGTCCGCCCGCTCATCGCCAAGTGGAATGCCGCGCACCCGGACGAGAAGGTGACGTTCAAGGAGCAGTCCGACCAGGCCGACCAGCAGCACGACGACCTGGTGCAGCACTTCCAGGCGAAGGACTCGGGGTACGACGTCGTCGACGTCGACGTCGTGTGGACGGCCGAGTTCGCGGCGAAGGGCTGGCTGACGCCGCTCACGGGGAAGATGCGGATCGACACCTCGAAGCTGCTCGCACCGACCGTGAAGACGGCGACGTACAACAACACGCTGTACGCCGCACCGCAGACGTCGGACGGCGCGCTCCTGTACTACCGCAAGGACCTCGTGACGACGCCGCCGACGACGTGGTCGGCCATGATGCAGGACTGCTCGATCGCCGAGCGGGCCGGGATCGGGTGCTACGCGGGTCAGTTCGCCAAGTACGAGGGCCTCACGGTGAACACCTCCGAGGCGATCAACGGTGCCGGTGGATCGGTGCTCGCGAAGGACGGTTCGACACCGACGCTCGACACCGCGAAGGCCCGGGCAGGCCTGCAGAACCTCGTCACCGCGTTCAAGGACGGCGACATCCCCGCGGAGGCGATCACGTACCAGGAGGAACAGGGACGCCAGGCGTTCGAGTCCGGCAAGCTGCTGTTCCTGCGGAACTGGCCGTACGTGTACAACCTCGCGAAGACCGATGGTTCGTCGACGGTCAAGGACACGTTCGGGATCGCGCCGATCCCGGGCGCCGACGGCATCGGATCGTCGACGCTCGGTGGTCACAACGCCGCGATCAGCGTGTACTCGAAGCACAAGGCGACCGCGCATGACTTCCTCGAGTTCCTCGAGTCGAACGAGACCCAGAAGTTCTTCGCGACGCAGGGGTCCCTCGCGCCCGTCGTCGGGAGCCTCTACACGGATCCGGCCCTGACGTCGAAGCTGCCGTACCTGCCCACGCTGCTCACCTCGATCAAGAGCGCCGAACCCCGTCCGGTGACGCCGTACTACCCCGCGGTCACGAAGGCGATCCAGGACAACGCGTACGCCGCGCTCAAGGGCTCGAAGTCGGTGCAGCAGGCACTCAAGGACATGCAGGCCGCGGTCAAGTCGGCGTCGAACTCGAACTGACCCTCCAGGTCCTCCCGACCGACGGACGGGAGGCGCGGTGACGGAGCCGCGCCGCCCCTCCCGTCCGTTCCGTCCGGAGACCGGTACGAAGCGACACCAGGCGAGGAGGCCACCGTGTCAGCAGCAACAGAGATCCCGGCCGCGATCCCGGCCCCGTCGGGCATGGAACCACGACGTCGGGGACGGAGCGGTCTCAACGCCGCGCACGGCCGGTGGGCCGTCTGGCTCATCGGCCCGACCCTGCTCCTGCTCGCGATCGTCATCGGGTACCCGGTGGTGAGCGCGATCGTGCAGTCGTTCCAGAACGACGCCGGCCTGGACAAGGCGACCGGGATGTTCGTCAGCGGCGGCTTCGCCGGTGTCGCCAACTACGTGCACTGGCTCGGACAGCGGTGCGGCACCGGTGGGAGCGCGGTCGCGTGTCCGCCCGGCAGCCTCGGCGCGACGTTCTGGACGTCGTTCGGCAACACGTTCTTCTTCACCGCGGTGACGGTCGTCTTCGAGACCGTGATCGGGGTGTGGATGGCGATCATCATGAACCGACCGTTCACCGGGCGGGCGCTGGTCCGGGCCGCGGTGCTCGTTCCGTGGGCGATCCCGACCGCCGTGACGGCCAAGCTCTGGTACTTCATCTTCGACGTCAACGGCGTTCTCAACCAGGTACTCGGGACCCACGTGCTCTGGACGAGTGGGGAGTGGTCGTCGCGGTTCGCGATCGTCATCGCCGACACGTGGAAGACGACCCCGTTCATGGCGCTGCTCATCCTCGCGGGCCTGCAGCTCATCCCCGAGGAGGTCTACGAGGCCGGCAAGGTGGACGGTGCCACGACGGTCCAGCGGTTCCTCCACATCACGCTGCCCCTCGTCCGCCCGGCCCTCATGGTGGCCGTGCTGTTCCGGGTGCTCGACGCGCTGCGCCTGTACGACCTCCCGGCGATCCTCACGGGCGGCGGCGGGGGATCGGGGAACGCCACCACGACGCTCTCGATCCTCGTCGTCGAGCAGATCCGACAGGGGTTCAACTCCGCGTCGGCCCTGTCGACGATCACGTTCCTCGTGATCTTCGCCGTGGCGTTCCTGTTCGTCCGGTTCCTCGGTGCGAACGTCGTGCAGACGCAGGCCGCGCAGCAGAAGGGTGAACTCCGATGACCATCGCAGCGCCTCGGGCCCGCGCCGCCGTCCGCGATCGCGACACGACCACCTCGACCATCCGGGTCGAGCGGCACCGAGGTCCTGCGATCCGGACGGGCATCAGCGCCGCCGTGATCGTCATCTGGTGCCTCCTGCCCTTCTACTGGATGGTCGTCACGTCGTTCCGCGACGTCGGCTTCACGTTCGACGCGACGCCCTGGCCCACCCACGTGACGCTGGAGAACTACCGGACGGCGTTCTCCACCGGACTCGGCAACCACCTGGGACGTGCCCTCGGCAACAGCCTCGTCATCGGTGGGACCGTGACGGTGATCGCGTTGCTCGTCGGGACGAGTGCCGGCTACGCGTTGGCCCGACTCGAGTTCCGCGGCAAGTCGGTGATCGCCGGCGCGATCCTGGCCGCGTCCATGTTCCCCGGCGTGGCGCTCATCTCGCCCCTGTTCCAGCTGTTCACGGACCTCGGTTGGATGGGCACCTACCAGGCCCTGATCCTGCCGAGCATCTCGTTCGTGCTGCCGCTGACGGTCTACACGCTCACCTCGTTCTTCCGGGAGATGCCGTGGGACCTCGAGGAGGCTGCGCGGATCGACGGCTGCACGCGGATCCAGGCGTTCCGACGGGTCATCCTGCCGCTCGCCGCTCCCGCGGTCTTCACGACGGCGATCCTGGCGTTCATCTCGTCGTGGAACGAGTACCTCATCTCGAGTCAGCTCTCGAGCGACCGGACACAGCCGGTGACGGTGGCGATCGCGAGCTTCGCCGGCAGCCAGCCCCACCAGGAGCCGTACACGGCGGTCATGGCCGCGGGCACGATCGTCACGATCCCGCTCGTGATCCTCGTGCTCGTCTTCCAGCGTCGGATCGTCGCCGGCCTGACGGCCGGTGGCGTCAAGGGCTGATCGTGGCGCGCATGCGGCCGCCGCGCCCCACGGACACGACCGACACGTTGATCGGGTTCAGTGGGTTCTTCGGCGCGGTCCTCCTCGTCGTGACGATCACGTGCGAGCTCACCGGGCGGTCCGCGCTCGGATGGGCGCTCGCGTTGCTCGTCGTCGTCGCGCTCGTCGCGGCTCTGCTGCATCGGCGCGCGGCGCTCGTCCGCCGGACCGGCGGGCACGACGGACGGGAGGCCTCCCATGACGTCGGCGGGAGCGGCTGACGGATCGCGACCGCGCCCGGTCAGGACCCGAGGGTGCCGCCGGGCCGGTGCGGTGCCTCCCGGCTGACCGCACCCCGCGCAGCGAGCGCCGCGTCGAGCGCCAACGCGTCCCAGGGTGCGTGGCGCTCGGCGTCGTTGTCGAAGTAGACGAACGTGTCCCGCCCGGCGAGGAGGTGTTCCTCGACCCGGTGCGCCCACTGCCCGGTCGCGTGCTCGTCGTAGCCGCTGTGGTAGACCTCTGGACTGCCGTGCAGGCGCAGGTACGCGAAGTCGGTCGTCGGCGCGTCGAAGCGGGGCCAGGCCGTACCGGCGTCGCTGTCCACCAACGCCACCCGGTGCTGGCGGAGCACGGCGAGGTGGTCCGGCGTCACGGCGGCGGGGGTGCGGACCTCGAGCGCGTGACGGATGACCCGTCCGCCCGGCGTGCCGTCCCCGGATCGCCCGTCACCGTCGCCGTCGGAACCGGGCACGCTGTCCGACGCGCGCACCTTCGCGTCGTGGTCGTCGGCGAGCGCCCGTGCGGCGTCGAAGGTCGTGGGCAGCTGGTCGAGGAAGGCGTCGAGGACGTCGGGGGTGGGGGCGAAGGCCGCGGGGAGCTGCCAGAGGATGGGCCCGAGCCGGTCCTCGAGCTCGAGGACGCCCGACGCCATGAAGTTCGCGAGCGCCGTGTGCACGTTCCGCAGGTGCAGCATGTGCGTGAGGTAGCGCCCGCCCTTCACGGCGAAGACGAAGCCGTCGGGGACGGCGTGCCGCCACGCCTGGTACCGCTCGGGGCGCTGCAGCGAGTAGAACGAGCCGTTGAGCTCCACGGTCGGGAACCGATCGCCGACGTACTCGAGCCAGCGGCGCTTGGCGAGGCGCTGCGGGTAGAAGTCGCCCCGCCAGCCGTCGTACTGCCACCCGGAGAGCCCGACGCGGGCGAGGGCGCCCGTCGGAGGGGCCCCGGCGGACCGGGCGAGCGCGCGACGGTCGGTGCCCCCGATGGTGGCGGCGCCCCCGATGCGCCCTTCGCCCTCGCTGGACTCGGCGCGGTCGTCGGGGTCGGGGTCGGGGTCGGGCATCGCCCCACGGTATGCCCCGGCGCCGGGCCGACACACCGACGGCCGCTCGTTTTGCGTCGTGACCCGGACCTGTGTCATACTCTTCTGGTTGCCGGAACGGCCCCATCGTATAGTGGCCTAGTACGCCGCCCTCTCACGGCGGTAACGCGGGTTCGAATCCCGCTGGGGTCACGCGCACAGTGACTGCAGAACCAGCACGGCAGCCGCATGGAATCCCTCGCCCGCGGGCGGGGGATTCCGTCGTTCCGGCTTGGTACGCTCCAGGGGTCTCCCACCCGCCAGTGGGGCCTGCCGGACCCGAACCTCGCCGACCGGCCGGTCGAGCGACGACGGTCCCTGTCTCCGATCGCGCGTCCTCGACGCGTCCAGCAGATGGGAGCACCATGACCAACGCGTCCGGCGGACCGAGCGCCGCCCCCGCGTCGAGCGGTGACGGCCTGCTGTCCGACCCTGACGTCGAGGTCGACGACACCGCGAGCGGTGCGCCAATCCGTCCGCTGCATCTCCGCTGGCCGTCCATCGGCCTCGTGGCGCTCGGCGGAGCGGTCGGGACGGCTGCGCGAGCGCTGATCACCTCGGCCCTGCCGTCCGGTCCCGCCTCGTGGCCGGTCCTCGGCATCAACGTCCTCGGCGCGTTCTGCCTCGGGCTCCTGCTCGAGGCGTTGACGCGCCGCGGTTCCGACGAGGGGCGCCGCCGATCCCTACGGCTCCTGTTCGGGACGGGCGTGCTCGGGGGCTTCACGACCTACAGCACGCTCGCGGTCGACGCGGCCACGCTGCTCCGGACCGGCCACGCGGGCACCGCGGTGGGGTACGGCCTCCTCTCGGTCGTCGCGGGGCTCGTCGCGGTCGTCGTGGGTCTGGTGGTCGCGGCGGTGACGCGCACCGACGCCGGGGGAGCGCGTCGGTGAGCACGGTCGAACTCGTGCTCGTCGCGGCCGGCGGTGGCGTCGGCGCCGTGCTCCGCTTCGTCCTCGACGGCGCCGTCAGAGCGCACTGGCCGCGCTCCCTTCCCCTCGGGACGATCGTCATCAACGTGAGCGGATCGCTCGTCCTCGGGTACGTCACCGGACTCGGAACGGCCGGGCTGCTCCCGAGCCTGGTCGTCGCGACGCTCGGGACGGGCATGATGGGCGGGTACACGACGTTCTCGACGGCGAGTGTCGAGACGGTCCAGCTCGTGCGTGCCGGTCATCCGTGGCTCGCGCTGCTGAACGGGATCGGCATGCTCGTCGTCTCGGTCGGCGCCGCAGCGCTCGGCCTCCTCCTCGGAAGGAACACATGACCTCGGAACGCCCCGGTGAACTCGTCCTCGTCCGCCACGGAGAGACCGCGTGGTCGAAGAGCGGCCAGCACACCGGTAGGACGGACATCCCCCTGACGGAGAACGGCATCGAACAGGCGAAGCGCGCGGGGCGGTTCCTCGCCGATCGCGACTTCGCCCTCGCGCTGTCGAGCCCGCTCGAGCGAGCGCGCGAGACCGCGCGGCTCGTCGGCGTCGACGCCGAGCCGGACGAGGACCTGTTCGAGTGGGACTACGGCGCGTACGAGGGACTGACCACGCCGCAGATCAAGGTGCAGCGGCACGGGCCCTGGGACCTCTGGACCGACGGCGTCCCCGCCGGCGACACCCCTGGTGAGAACGCCGCCGAGGTCCGGGTCCGGGCCGAACGGGTGCTCGACCGGGCGCGACCGGTGCTCGCCGAGGGGCAGGACGCGATCTTCGTCGCGCACGGGCACGTGCTCCGCGCGATCGGTGCGGCCTGGATCCGACTCGCGCCGCAGGACGGCGCAGTCCTCGCGCTCTCGACCGCCTCGGTCAGCGTGCTCGGCTACGAACACGGCCGCCCGGTGATCGACCACTGGAACGTCCAGCCGGGATAGGCCCGACGGCCGGGAGGGCCGGGGCGGCCCGTCCCTCCCGGCCGTCGAACCGTCGGCCCCGGTGCCGGGAGTGCCGCGCTGTCGTTCCCCGGCCCTCCCAGCCGTCGGACGGCTCCCGGCCGTCAGACGGTGCGGATCGCGCTCGTCGCACCGAGGGGCCGGCCACGGCGACGCTCGACGGCGCGCCCGGCCAGGAGCAGGAGGACGCTCACGGCCGCCCCGAGCGCGGTCTGCACGATCCGCTCGACCGTGAGACGCTCGGGTGCCTCGGGGAGGCTGAGCCACGAGACGGCGAGGGCGAGCGGCGTGAGGAACAGCAGGCAGACCGCGTAGTTCCGCGCGACGAAGATCTCGGCCCAGAACTGGCCGAGCACCGCGATGAGGACGATCCACCAGTCCGTCGGGTGCAGGAGCAGGACGCCGACGGCGACCACGGTGCCGCCGATGGTGCCGACCACGCGCTGCACAGCGCGCTGGATCGTGTGCCGCTGCCGGAGCGCGGGGAGCGTCGACACGACCGCCACCACCGCCCAGTACGGGTGTCCCAGCCCCGTCGCCTCGCCGACCGCGCCGGCGACGAGCGCGCCGACCAGGTTGAGGCCGACGGTCTCCCACAGGGCGGGACTCCGCAGCACGGCGAAGGACCGGCGTCGTGGCTCGACGAAGGGTCGGAACAGGTGGCGCATCGACTCGCCCCACACGGCCCGGGCGAGGAACCCGCCCATCGACACCACCCAGGCGAACGCCACGGCGCCGAGGACGATCCCGACCACGCCCGGCAGCTGGGCCGGGGTCACCGGTACGAGCGAGCAGACGACGAACGCGAACACGGGGAAGATGGGCTGCGCGGGGATGGCCTGGAGGACCGAGAGCGTGCCGACGGCCACCACGAGGACGACCGCGAGTCCGACCGCCTCGGCCCAGAGCGGCGCCCCGGTCATGCTCATCGTGACGCCGGCGAGCATGCACGCGGCCTGCAGCAGGCCCGCGGTGGTGACGGTGACGACGCGTCGTCCGTAGGGCTCCCGCGCGCCCGGGATCGCGGCGAACCCGGCGAAGAGCGCGAAGGCGGCGTAGCCCGACAGACCGGAACCGATGAGCACGGCGAGCGGGACCCCGCCGGCCACGGCGGCCCGTGCCGCTCCCTCGATGTTGATCGTGCGGGCGGAGTGGGGGGGTCGTTCGGTCGTCGTCATGTCCTGTCCATCATCCCACCGGGCGTGCTGGGGGAGGACGCCCGGACGACGCGCGAGACGGAGAAGAACGACAGGTGTCGTGCTGCTGGTATACCAATCCGCGCCAGCATGCGGATCGGACCGGGAATGGACGCTCGAGGCCCGTGGTTGCGGGCATCCACGGGCCTCGGAGGGCCCGGACGCGAGCGTAGACTCGCTGGACCCGGCGCCCGCCGGGCCCGCGACACGCGGGAGGCGCACCTCGCTCGGGGTGCGCGGACGACCCGGTCGCCGTCCGACAGGACAGGCGACCACACGCATGGGAGGCACGAGGTCATGGGCAGGACGCTCGCCGAGAAGGTGTGGGACGACCACGTCGTGGTCAAGGGCGAGGACGGCACTCCCGACCTCCTCTACATCGACCTCCACCTCGTGCACGAGGTCACGAGTCCGCAGGCGTTCGACGGCCTCCGCCAGGCCGGGAGGCCCGTCCGCCGCCCCGACCTCACCATCGCCACCGAGGACCACAACACGCCGACGCTCGCGATCGACCGTCCGATCGCCGACCCGACGAGCCGGACGCAGATCGAGACCCTGCGGCGCAACTGCGCGGAGTTCGGTGTCCGGCTGCACCCGCTCGGGGACGCCGAGCAGGGGATCGTGCACGTCGTCGGACCGCAGCTCGGCCTCACCATGCCCGGCATCACCGTCGTGTGCGGCGACTCGCACACCTCGACCCACGGCGCGTTCGGGGCCATGGCGTTCGGGATCGGCACGAGCGAGGTCGAGCACGTCCTCGCCACGCAGACGCTGCCGCTCAAGCCCTTCAAGACCATGGCGATCACGGTCGAGGGGACGCTGCGCCCCGGTGTCACGGCGAAGGACGTCATCCTCGCCGTGATCGCGCAGATCGGCACCGGCGGTGGTCAGGGCTACGTCCTCGAGTACCGCGGCAGCGCGATCCGGGCGCTCTCGATGGAAGGCCGGATGACGATCTGCAACATGTCGATCGAAGCCGGTGCACGCGCCGGGATGGTCGCACCCGACCAGACGACCTACGACTACCTCCGCGGACGGGCGCACGCCCCGAGCGGGCAGGACTGGGACGACGCCGTCGCCTACTGGGACACGCTGGCGACGGACGACGACGCCGTGTTCGACGCCGAGGTGTTCATCGACGCCGACGAGCTCGAGCCGTTCGTGACGTGGGGGACGAACCCCGGTCAGGGCGTCTCGCTGTCGGCGACCGTGCCCTCGCCGGCCGACTTCGCCGACGCCAACGCCCGTGCGGGCGCCGAACGGGCGCTCGAGTACATGGACCTCACCCCCGGCACCCCGATGAAGGCGATCCCCGTCGACGCGGTGTTCATGGGCTCCTGCACGAACTCGCGCATCGAGGACCTCCGCGCGTTCGCCTCGATCGTCCGCGGTCGGACCAAGGCCGAGGGCGTCCGGGTCATGGTGGTGCCCGGGTCCGCGCGGGTCCGCCTCGAGGCCGAGGCCGAGGGGCTCGACCAGGTGTTCCTCGACTTCGGCGCGGAGTGGCGGTTCGCCGGCTGCTCGATGTGTCTCGGCATGAACCCAGACCAGCTCGCCCCCGGCGAGCGATGTGCGTCCACGTCGAACCGCAACTTCGAGGGGCGCCAGGGCAAGGGCGGCCGGACACACCTCGTGTCACCGCTCGTCGCCGCGGCCACCGCCGTCCGGGGCACGCTGTCGAGCCCGTGGGACCTCGAGGAGGACGACGCGCGGCGTGCCGTGGACGAGGTCACGCCGGTCGGTGTCGCCGCTGGCCGCACGACCGTCGCCGACGCCGAGGCAGGCGTCGCGCAGCCCGAGGAGGAACACTGATGGACAAGCTCTCGGTCGTGACCGGCGTGGCGGCACCGCTGCGTCGGGCGAACGTCGACACCGACCAGATCATCCCGGCCGTCTACCTCAAGCGGGTGACGAAGACGGGCTTCGAGGACGCCCTGTTCGCCGCCTGGCGGCAGGATCCCGGGTTCGTCATCAACCGTCCCGAGTACCAGGGTGCGTCCGTGCTCGTCGCCGGTCCGGACTTCGGCACGGGGTCGAGCCGGGAGCACGCGGTGTGGGCGCTCCGGGACTTCGGGTTCCGGGTGGTCGTCTCGCCGCGGTTCGCGGACATCTTCCGCGGCAACGCCGGCAAACAGGGGCTGCTGACCGCCGTGGTCACCGAGTCCGACGTCGAGCGGATCTGGGCGGCGATCGATGCCGCGCCCGGAGTCGAGGCGACGGTCGACCTCGTCGCGCAGCGCGTGTCGGTGGGTGATGTGGACGTCCCGTTCGAGATCGACGCATACACTCGATGGCGGTTGATGGAAGGGCTCGACGACATCGGGCTCACCCTCCGCGACGAACCGTCGATCACGGAGTTCGAATCCCGCCGCGCCTCGTGGCGGCCCGAGACATTGCCGGTGAAGTAAGTGAACTCTCTCGTACAGGACGCAGCGGCTGCAGGCGCTCGCGTCGGTCTCAAGTCGGACGAGATCGTCATCCGCGGCGGCAAGCCGCTCGTGGGACGCATCGAGGTCCGCGGCGCGAAGAACCTCGCGACCAAGGCGATGGTGGCCGCGCTGCTGGGCGACACACCCTCGATCCTCCGCGACGTGCCGGACATCAGCGACGTCAAGGTCGTCCGGGGCCTGCTCGAGGTGCACGGCGTCCGGATCAGCGATCCTGCCCGTGGCGAGCTCATCCTCGACCCCTCGAACGTCGAGAGCGCGCACTTCGCCGAGATCGACGCCCACGCCGGGTCGAGCCGCATCCCGATCCTGTTCTGCGGTCCGTTGCTCCACAAGCTCGGCGAGGCGTTCATCCCCGACCTCGGCGGTTGCCGCATCGGCGACCGCCCGATCGACTTCCACCTCGACGCGCTCCGCGCGATGGGCGCCGTCGTGGACAAGCAGGTCGCCGGCATCCACCTCGAGGCACCGAACGGTCTCAAGGGCGCGAACATCGAACTGCCGTACCCGAGCGTCGGCGCGACCGAGCAGGTGCTCCTCAGCGCCGTGCTGGCCGAGGGTGTCACCGAGCTGCGGAACGCCGCGATCGAGCCCGAGATCATGGACCTCATCGCGATCCTGCAGAAGATGGGCGCCGTCGTCTCCGTCGAGCCGAACCGGACGATCTTCATCGAGGGCGTCGAGAAGCTGCGCGGGTACACGCACCGGGCGATCAACGACCGCAACGAGGCCGCCAGCTGGGCCGCCGCCGCACTCGCCACGAACGGTGACATCTTCGTCGAGGGTGCCAAGCAGCAGGACCTCATGACCTTCCTCAACGTCTTCCGCAAGGTGGGCGGCGGGTTCGACATCCAGGAGGACGGCATCCGCTTCTACCGCGAGGTCGAGGTGCTCAAGCCCGTCGTCATCGAGACCGACGTCCACCCCGGCTTCATGACCGACTGGCAGCAGCCGCTCGTCGTGGCACTGACGCAGGCCGAGGGCCGCAGCGTGGTGCACGAGACCGTGTACGAGAACCGGTTCGGGTTCACGGACGCGCTCAACGAGATGGGTGCGGACATCGTCGTGCACAAAGAGGGACTGCCCGGCCACGACCGTCGAGTCGCTCGTCGTCCCTTCGAGCAGGCCGCGGTGATCACCGGACCCACGCCGCTGCACGGCGCGAACGTGCGCGTGCCCGACCTCCGGGGCGGGTTCAGCCACCTCATCGCCGCGCTCACCGCCAGCGGTGAGTCGCACATCACGAACGTCGGCATCATCAGCCGTGGGTACGAGCACTTCATCCCGAAGCTCCGCAAGCTCGGCGCGGACTTCGACTTTGCCGGGTGAGGGCGCGGTGCCGGACAACGGCACGGGGTCGACGAGCGGGCAGCAGGGCGGCGGGCGCGAGGTCGTCACCGCTGGCCTGCCCACCCCGGGACGGCGGTTCCACCGGGGCGACCTGAACGGTGCGTTCCGGGTCGTCGCGTCGATCGTCATCCCGATGATCCGGGTCGCTGCGCGGTTCCGGTGGCACGGGAGCACGCGGCTGCCGGCCGAGGGTCCGTTCATCGTCGCGCCGAACCACTACACGAACATCGACCCGCTCGTCGTCGGCACGGTCGTGTGGCTACACCGTCGACTCCCGCAGTACCTCGCGAAGGCCTCGCTGTTCCGGGTCCCGGTGCTCGGGTACTTCATGCGCGGCATGGGCAACGTCCCCGTCGAGCGCTCCGGACGGACCCGCGGCAGCGACCCGCTCACCGGTGGTCGTGCCCTCGTGGCGGGCGGCGGCGGTCTCATCGTCTACCCCGAGGGCACGCTCACGCGCGACCCGGACCTCTGGCCCATGCGCGGGAAGACCGGCGCGGTCCGACTCGCGCTCGAGAACGACGTCCCGCTCATCCCCATGGCCCACTGGGGCACACAGCGCATCATGCCGCGGTACGGGCGCACGCTCCGGCTCTTCCCGCCGTCGCGCGTGGACGTCGCGATCGGCGAGCCGCTCGACCTCTCCGCGTACCGGGGACGTCCGCTCGACCAGCACCTGTTGCAGCAGGCCACCGCCGAGCTCATGCAGGCGATCACCGCGCTCGTCGAGGAGCTGCGCGGCGAGCGTGCACCCGCCGAGCGGTGGGACCCGGCAGCGAACAACCAGAAGGAGACCGGCCGCTTTGCCTGACGCGCCCGACCATCCAGGCCGCGGCGCGGTCGACACCGCCGCCATCAACGTCGTCCTCCGTCGCGCCGAGTCGCGACGGGTCGCCGTGCTGGGCGCGGGGAGCTGGGGCACAACGTTCGCCAAGGTGCTCGCGGAGGGCGGGGCCGACGTCGTGCTCTGGGCGCGTCGACCCGAGGTCGCGCGCGAGATCACCGAGACGAAGCGGAACTCCGACTACCTGCCCGGCATCAACCTCCCGCGCACGCTGACCGCCTCGGACCACCTCGACCGCGTGCTCGACGGTGCCGAGCAGGTCTACGTGTCGGTGCCCAGTCAGAGCCTGCGCGCGAACCTCGAGGCGGTCCGGACACTGCTGCCCGTCGAGGCGCCCGTCGTGAGCCTCATGAAGGGCGTCGAGAAGGGCACGGGCCTCCGGATGAGCGAGGTCCTCCAGCAGGGCCTCGACATCGATCCGGATCGGATCGCGGTGGCGTCCGGCCCGAACCTCGCACTCGAGATCGCACGACGACAGCCGACGGCGGCCGTCGTGTCGTCGACGAGCACCGACACCGCGACCGCCGTCGCGGCGACCGCCACGAACCCGTACTTCCGGTCGTTCATCAACACCGACGTCATCGGCACCGAGTTCGGCGGCGTGCTCAAGAACCTCATCGCGGTGGCCATCGGCATCGTCGACGGTGTCGGCTACGGCGAGAACACGAAGGCGTCGATCATCACCCGTGGCCTCGCGGAGATGACCGGGTTCGCGGTCGCCAACGGTGCGCGCCCCGAGACGCTCGCCGGTCTCGCCGGGCTCGGCGACCTCATCGCGACGTGCCAGTCACCGCTGTCGCGGAACAACACCGCGGGCCGACTGCTCGGCCAGGGCTACCGATACGACGAGGTCGTCCGGCAGATGAACCAGACCGCCGAGGGTCTGGCGTCGGTCGCTCCGATCCTGGCGCTCGCCGCCGACCACGGCGTCGACATGCCCATCGTCAGCCAGGTGGGCGAGGTGCTCGCCGGTAGGCTCGACCCGCGGAACATCGCGCCGCACCTGACCGAGACCGACGAACCCCAGGGCGAGTGATCCCATGACGCAGACGACCGCCATCGACGCCCGGCCGGCCGGAGCCGGGGCTCGGACCCGTGTCGTGGTCCTGTTCGGCGGCCGCTCGAGCGAGCACGCGATCAGCTGCGTGACCGCGGGCGGGATCATGGCCGCGATGGACCGCTCGCTGTTCGACGTCGTGCCGGTCGGCATCACCCGTGCGGGCGCGTTCACGTTGCAGTCGGACGACCCGGGCGCTTGGGCCCTACGCGGCTCCGACCTCCCCTCGGTCCCGGACAACGGCACCCGCGTGCGCTGGCCGGACTCGGTCGACTCCCGCGCCCTCGCGGTGGTGCAGGCCGACGGATCCATCACCTCGCTCGGCGACGTCGACGTCGTGTTCCCGATCCTCCACGGCCCCTTCGGCGAGGACGGCACGGTCCAGGGCCTCCTCGAGTTGGTGGGGCTGCCCTACGTGGGCGACGGCGTCCTCGCGAGCGCGGTCGGCATGGACAAGCACCTGTCGAAGGTCGTGCTCGAGCACGCCGGTCTCCGGGTGGCGCCCTGGACGACGGTCCTCCGCCGTGAATGGGACGCCGACGAGGCCGACGTCCTCGAGCGAGCGGCCGCGCACGGGTGGCCGCTGTTCGTGAAGCCCGCGCGTGCCGGGTCGAGCATGGGGGTCTCGCGGGTCGACGAGCCGGGACAGCTCCCGGCGGCGTTCGCGACCGCGTTCGAGCACGACAGCAAGGTCATCGTCGAGCCACGCATCGTCGGGCGCGAGATCGAGGTCGCGGTGCTCGAGGGTCGCGATGGCACCCCGCGCACGAGCCTCCCGGGCGAGATCGTCGTCGACGAAGCGGGGTTCTACGACTTCGAGGCGAAGTACCTCGGTGGCGACGAGCAGCTCCGGTGTCCCGCCCCGCTGTCCGAGGACGAGACCGACGAGGTCCGTTCCATCGCCGCCCGCGCCTTCGAGGCGATCGCCGGTTCGGGCCTCGCACGGGTTGACTGCTTCCTCACGGACGACGGGTTCGTCGTCAACGAGGTGAACACCATGCCCGGGTTCACCCCGTTCTCGATGTACCCCCGGTGCTGGGCCGCGTCCGGGCTGCCCTACCCGGACCTCGTCCGCGAACTCGTCGAGCTCGGGGCGGTCGCCGTCCGCTGAGCGGTCGTGGCGGGTCAGCCCGCCGGGGTGGCGCTCGCCGACGGCGTGGCGGGCGCGGAGGGCGTTGCCACGTCCGAGGGGTCGAGGCACGCGTGGCCGTCCTTCGGCAGGGTCGACACGGCGTCCCCGATGTCCTGCAGCACGTCGCTCGTCGCCGCCGTCGGATCGAGTGCGACCTGCACGGCGGGCGAGCGTCCGAACGTCGTGTAGACGATGGAGTCCTTCCGGGCGTCCCGGATCCAGTCGACCGATCCGAGGGTGAAGCACGGCAGGTCGGACACGGTCGGCACGGGCACGCCGCAGTGCAGGACCACGGCTGCCGGGGTGCCCCAGACGGCCGTGGACTGCGCGTTCGTGGCTCGGATCGCGAGCTTCGACTCGACGGTGGTGGGCAGGCGCACCTGGACCGCGGCGCAGGCCGCGGAGTTCGCCGCCGGCGCCGGCGTCAGCGCGACGGCGTCAGCACAGCCCTCGAGGGCCGCGACGAGGCCGACCGCCAGGGCGATCGCCCCGAGTGCCCGGGGGAGTCGGCGCGAGGAGTGCATCGCCATCAGGCTACCCGAGCGAACGGTACGGTCGGAGAGTGCACGACAGCGACGACACGGTGGGCAGCGTCGGCGAGCTCGGCGTGCTCGGTCGGATCACCCGTCGGCTCCCGTCCGCCGCATCCGCCCTGCTCGGCCCGGGCGACGACTGCGCGGTCGTCACCGCGCCGGACGGACGCTTCGTCGTGACGACGGACATGATGGTGCACGGCCCGGACTTCCGGTGGGCGTGGTCCTCGCCGACGGACGTCGGTTGGAAGGCGGCCGCGACGAACCTGTCCGACGTCGCTGCGATGGGGGCGCGCCCGACCGCGTTGCTCGTGGCGTTGGCCGTGCCGCCGCAGACCCCGGTGGGCGTGCTCGAGGCCATCGCCGACGGGTTCGCGGCGGCGTGTGCCACCCTCGCCCCGGGTTGCGGCGTGGTCGGCGGCGACCTGTCGACGTCGGCGACCGCGACGGTGACGGTCACGGCGTTCGGGGACCTGGAGGGCCGGGCGCCGGTGCTCCGGTCGGGCGCACGAGCGGGTGACCAGGTCGCGGTCGCGGGTGAACTCGGCGTCGCGGCCCGGGGACTCGCGCGGCTGTTCGCGGAGGGGGTCGACGACCGCGGCGAACCGGACGCCGAACGGACCGCGGCGTTCCTGGCGGCCTCGCCCGGGGGGACGGACCCGGGCGTCGAGCGGCAGCGTCGCCCCCGTCCGCCGGTCGCCGCGGGGGTCCTCGCCGCCCAGGCCGGGGCGACCGCGATGCTCGACCTGTCCGACGGGCTGGCGATCGATGCCGGTCGCGTGGCCCGGGCCAGCGGTGTCACGATCGACCTCGACCCGTCGGTGGTCCCGGAGGGGCCGGCCCTGCACGGCGGTGAGGACCACGGACTGTTCGCGACGTTCCCACGCGGGTCGGGCCTCCCGGCCGGGTTCCGGCGGATCGGGACGGCCGTGTCGGCGGCCGGTGCGCCGGGCGTGACGCGCGGTGGCGTCCCGGTGTCGACGCAGGGGTGGGACCCGTACGTGGGCTGGGACGGCGCCGTCGGCTGACACCAGGGACGAGCGCGGTGGGCGCCGGGGTCAGTCCGTGATGTCGGGCGCGGCCTCCCACGCGACGGTGTCGCCGTACGTGCGCTTGCTCCAGGCCTGGAGGCCGTCGGGCCAGGTCGGCTGCGGCGACCTGGTGCTGCGTTCCACGACCACGAGCGCCTCCGGCCCGAGCCGGGGGACGAGGGCCGCGAGCACGGCGTGGATCTCGTCCTCGTCCACCTCGTACGGCGGGTCGATGAACACCAGGTCGAAGCGGCGACCGGTGGATCGGAGGTACCCGAGCGCGGACTGTGCGTGGACGTCGATGTGGGTGGCGCCGCCGGTCCTCCGCTGGACCGACCGGGCGTTCTCGCGGCAGGCGGCTGCCGCGGGTGCTGCGCGGTCGACGAGCACGACCTCGACCGCGCCGCGTGACGCCGCCTCGAGGCCCAGAGCGCCCGTGCCGGCGTAGAGGTCGAGCACCGCCGCGCCGGCGACGAGTCCCCGCGCGTCGAGCGAGGAGAACAGGGCCTCGCGCACACGGTCGCTCGTGGGTCGCGTGCCGGCCCGCGGCACGCGCAGCGTCGTGGAGCCAGCGGCCCCCGCGATGATCCGGGTCACGCACGACACCGTATCGGCACCAGCGGACGTCGTGCACGGCCGGGAGGCCCGGTGCATGTCGGCGGGAGCGACTACCGTTGCGACGTGGTCACCGCCAGTCCCGCGTCCGCGTCGTCCCCGGCAGTCACTCCGGACCCGCTCGACGCACGGTTGAGTGGGGTGCTCGGCGGCCGCACCGCGACGGCCTTCGAGAAGGCGTTCGGCATCCGCACGGTGGGCGACCTGCTCGCGCACGCCCCGCGGCGGTACGCCGAGCGCGGCGCGCTGACGGCCCTCGACGAGCTCGCGGTGGGGGAGTCCGTGACCATCGTGGCCGAGGTCGTGGACGTCCGTGAACGGACGATGCGGCAGCGGCGCGGGTCCATCCTCGAGGCACGCATCGGCGACGGCAACGGCATCCTCACACTCACGTTCTTCAACCAGGGCTGGCGCGCGAAGGACCTCGTCGCGGGCGCACGCGGCATCTTCGCGGGCAAGGTGTCCGACTACCGGGGCGCACGGCAGCTCGCGCACCCCGACTACGAGCTGTTCGACGCCGACGACCCGCGGGCCACGGCCGACGCCGACGGCGAGCAGGCGATGCGCTGGTCGCGACAGCCGATCCCGATCTACCCGGCGACCTCGACGCTGTCGTCGTGGCAGATCGCCAAGGCCGTCGGGGTCGTGCTCGACACGTTGCCCGAGCTCGAGGACCCGGTGCCGTCGTCGGTGCGCGCCCGACTGGGCCTGCTCGGGCACCGGCGCGCGCTCGAGCTCCTGCACCGGCCCGAGCGGACCGCCGACTGGAAGGCCGCGCAGGACGCGCTCCGGTACCGCGAGGCCTTCGTGCTGCAGACCGCGCTCGTCCGACGGCGCCTGGCCGCGCGGGCGACCGCGTCGACGCCGCGGGTCGCGGCGCCGGGTGGCGTGCTCGAGCGCTTCGACCGGCACCTCCCCTTCACGCTGACGGACGACCAGACGGCCGTCGGCGCGGAGATCGCCGCCGACCTGGCCGAGCACCACCCCATGCACCGGCTCGTGCAGGGCGAGGTCGGATCCGGCAAGACCCTCGTGGCGATCCGCGCGATGCTCACGGTGGCGGAGTCCGGCGGCCAGTCGGCGCTCATCGCACCGACGGAGGTCCTGGCGGCGCAGCACCTCCGCTCGATCGTGCGGTTCCTCGGACCGGACCTCGCCGCCGAGCTCCGGCCGGTGATCGTCACCGGTTCCCAGTCCTCCCGCGAGCGGCAGCGGGCGCTCCTCGCGGCGGCGAGCGGCGGGTCACGGCTCGTCGTCGGCACGCACGCGCTCCTCGGCGATCGGGTCGACTTCGCCGAGCTCGGCCTGGTCGTCGTCGACGAGCAGCACCGGTTCGGCGTCGAACAGCGCGAGGCCCTGCGCACCAAGGGCAGGACCCCGCCGCACGTGCTCGTCCTCACCGCGACCCCGATCCCGCGCACCGTCGCCATGACCGTCTTCGGCGACCTCGACGTGTCGACGATCCAGGGGCTGCCCTCGGGTCGGGCCGGCGTCGAGACCCACACCGTCGCCCTCGCGGACCACCCGGGTTGGGAGCACCGGATCTGGACCCGGATGGCCGAGGAACTGGCGTCCGGGCGGCAGGCGTTCGTCGTGTGCCCGGCCATCGAGGACGGCTCGGTCGAGGAGGGCGAGGAAGCCGGTGACGACGCGGTCCAGGCCGACGCGGGCGCGACGGGTCCCACTCGTCGTCCCCCTGCCACCGTCGTCGGGACGGCGGAGCGGATCCGCGCGATGCCGGAGCTGCGGGACCGGCGGATCGCGGTCCTCCACGGTCGGATGCCCGCCGAGGACAAGGACGCCACCATGACCGCGTTCGCCGCCGGGGACGTCGACGTGCTCGTCGCGACGACCGTGATCGAGGTCGGCGTCGACGTCCCGAACGCCTCGATGATGGCGGTCCTCGACGCCGACCGGTTCGGGGTGTCCCAGCTGCACCAGCTCCGTGGGCGCATCGGGCGTGGCGGTCACCCGGGCGTCTGTCTGCTCGTGACGAGCGCCGAGGACGGCACACCGGCGCGCGAGCGCGTGGACGCGGTGGCCGGCTCGGACGACGGGTTCGAGCTCGCACGCGTCGACCTCGAACTCCGACGTGAGGGCGACGTGCTCGGTGAGCGACAGTCGGGCGGCCGGTCGTCGCTCACGCTCCTGCGGGTCGTGCGGGACGCCGACGTCATCGTCGACGCCCGGGGTGAGGCGGAGCGGTTGTTGACGGCGGACCCGACGCTCGAGCACCACGCCGTGCTCCGGGCCGCGCTCGACCGGCGCCTCGACGAGACCGACGCGGCGTTCCTCGGCAAGAACTGACACGGCGGCGTCGGTAGGGTCGGTCCATGCCCCAGATCGCCGTCGTCCCCGGCTCGTTCGACCCCGTCACCGTCGGGCACCTCGACGTGATCCAGCGTGCCGCCACGATCTTCGACGAGGTCCACGTCCTCGTCGTGCACAACCCGGACAAGACGAGCAGCCTCTTCGACGCCGCGGAACGGGTCCGGCTCATCGACGCCGCGCTCGACGAGGCCGGGTTGCACGACGGCGTCCGGGTGGAGTCGTGGTCCTCCGGTCTGCTCGTGGACTACTGCCGGCAGGTCGGTGCGCGCGTGATCGTCAAGGGGGTGCGGTCGAGCGCGGACGTCGCGTACGAGACACCGATGGCGGCCGTGAACCGCGACCTCGCGGGCGTCGAGACCGTGTTCGTCGTCCCCGAGCCCGGTCGCTCGCACGTGTCGAGTTCGCTCGTCCGGCAGGTCGCGTCGCTCGGTGGGGACGTCTCGCCCTACGTGCCGCGGGTCGTGGTGGAGGCCCTGGCCCACTGACCCGGAGCGGTGACCGTCGGTGGCGGTCGCCGCCGTCCTGCCCGCACCGCACCGGGTGCGCGCCGCATGCTGGCGCTCGCTCTCGGGCGGGATGCGCGGTAGGATCGATCCTCGTGCCTGGCTTCGTGAACACCCCGTACACCCTGCCGGTGCGTGACATCATGCACCGCCCGGGCGAGATGCGCGAGCACGTCATCGACGTCGAGCTCGCGGAACCGTTCGGTGCCGGACAGGTCGCCGTACCGGTCGGTGGGGCGCTCCACGTCGAGGTCCGACTCGAGGGGCTGCACGAGGGGATCCTGGTGTCCGGCCACGCCGACGCCGAGGCCGTCGGCGAGTGCAGCCGCTGTCTGATCGACATCACCGAGCCGGTCGAGGTCGATTTCACCGAGTTGTTCGCGTATGATGCCTCGGAGGATTCTGATCTCCAGGTTCACGATGATCACGTGGATTGTGAACCGGTGATCCGAGACGCGGTGGTGCTCGCACTGCCGTTCCGACCGGTCTGCCGACCGGACTGCCCAGGACTGGACCCGGTGACGGGTGAGCGCCTGGCGGACGTCGGCGAGCGTGTGACCCCAGAGGTCATCGACCCGCGCTGGTCCGCGCTCGCAGCACTCCGAATCGACACCACCGACCCCGACGGCGCTCGTCCTGACGCCGACAAGGAAGAGAGATAAGCCATGGCCGTTCCCAAGCGCAAGAAGTCCCGCGCCAACACGCACGCCCGCCGCTCGCAGTGGAAGGCGGCGCCCGTCGCGCTCGTGAAGACCGTCGAGAACGGCAAGGTCACCTACAGCCTCCCGCACCGCGCCAAGGTCGTCGAGGACAGCGCCGGCACCGCGCTCTACATGGAGTACAAGGGCCGCAAGGTCGCCGACGTCTGATCGAGGCGGATCAGTGCGTGCAGCGTCCGGTTCCCGTGGGTCGACCCCCGCGGAGTCGGACGCTGCACGTCTGCTGGCCGTCCTCGACGTCGACGTCGACCCGGATCTCGTCGACCTGGCGTTGACGCATCGCTCGTTCGCCTACGAGCACGGGGGCATCGCGCACAACGAGCGACTCGAGTTCCTCGGTGACTCGATCCTCGGGCAGGCCGTGACGGTCAAGCTCTACCGCGACTACCCGGATCTGGACGAGGGTGAGCTCGCCAAGCGACGCGCGAGTCTCGTGTCGACCGTCGCCCTCGCCGAGATCGCCCGCATCATCGGCCTCGGCGCCTTCCTCAAGCTCGGTCGCGGCGAGGAGCTCACGGGCGGCCGGGACAAGTCGTCGATCCTGGCCGACACGGTCGAGGCCGTCATCGGCGCGACCTACCTGTCCGCGGGGCCGGACGTCGCCACCGCGCTCGTGCTGCGCCTCGTGGAGCCCCTGCTCGTCGACCCCGACCGCTTCGGCGCGGCGATGGACCCGAAGACGAGCCTGCAGGAACTGGCGTCGGCACGGTCCCTCGGCAACCCCGCGTACCGGGTCACCGAAGAGGGCCCCGACCACGACAAGACCTTCCACGCCACCGTGGTGCTCATGGGCGAGGACATCGCGAGCGGTACCGGATCGAGCAAGAAGAACGCCGAGATGGCCGCGGCGCTCGGCGCGTGGACGCGATTGTCCGGCCGCGGCGAGGAATCGGTCGACCTCCTCGCGGCGGACGGCCCCGACGCCGGCACGGGTGACGCCCGCTAGTGCCCGAACTCCCCGAGGTCGAGGTCGTCCGCGCGGGCCTCGAACCGGCCGTCACGGGCGCCCGCGTGCTCCACGTCCAGGTCGTCGACGAGCGCGCTCTGACGCGACACCGGGGCCCGGCCGAGGACTTCGTCGCCCGCCTGACCGGGCGCACCGTGCAGGCCGCCGTGCGGCGCGGCAAGTTCCTGTGGATGCCGCTCGACGACGTCGGCGCGGGTCCGGAGGCCCTCGTCGCGCACCTCGGCATGAGCGGTCAGATCCTGCTCGGTCGGGACCGCCCGGCCGCTCGGCACCGCAGGGTGGTCCTCGCGGTGCAGCCCGCGGGCCGGACCGCCGACGGCCTCGTCGAGCCGCCGGTCGAGCTCGAGTTCGTCGACCAGCGGACCTTCGGTTCGATGGCGGTCGACGCGACCGTCCCGACCGTCGACAGCGCACCCGCGGGGCACGCCGGTGCCGCCGACCACGCGGATCCCGACGGGGCGTGGCGACGGCGAATCCCGACGCAGGTGTCGCACATCGCACGGGACCCCCTCGACCCCGCGTTCGACGACGCGCGGTTCGTCGCGCTCGCGCACCGGCGGCACAGCGGCATCAAACGGGTGCTGCTCGACCAGGGTGTGGTCAGCGGGATCGGCAACATCTACGCGGACGAGAGCCTGTGGGCGGCCCGGCTGCACCACGACCGCCCCGCCGACGCACTGAGCCGGCGCGCGCTGACCGGCCTGCTCGACGAGGTGCGCGCGGTGCTCCGCCGGGCGCTCGAGGACGGCGGCACGAGCTTCGACGCCCAGTACGTCAACGTGAACGGGCAGTCCGGGTACTTCTCCCAGCGGCTCGCCGTGTACGGGCGACAAGGTCAGCCGTGCCCCCGCTGCGGGGCGACGA
The DNA here is from genome assembly GCF_003234515.1 of Curtobacterium sp. MCBD17_034. NCBI lineage: Bacteria > Bacillati > Actinomycetota > Actinomycetes > Micrococcales > Microbacteriaceae > Curtobacterium > Curtobacterium sp. MCBD17_034. The sequence continues at coordinate 26,393 of NZ_QKTN01000007.1, forward strand.
TCGTGCGCGAGGCGTTCATGAACCGCTCGAGCCACCGCTGCCCCGTGTGCCAGCGACGGCCGCGGTCGCGCCTGGGCTAGCCTGTGCCCACCGACCGCGCGAGCATGGAAGGCCGTCCGTGTACCTGAAGAGCCTGACCCTCAGGGGGTTCAAGTCCTTCGCGCAACCGACGACCTTCGCACTCGAGCCGGGCGTGACCTGCATCGTAGGTCCCAACGGCTCGGGCAAGTCGAACGTCGTGGACGCCCTCGCGTGGGTGATGGGGGAGCAGGGCGCCAAGACGCTCCGCGGCGGCAAGATGGAGGACGTCATCTTCGCCGGCACCTCGACGCGGGGACCGCTCGGCCGCGCGCAGGTCACCCTGACGATCGACAACAGCGACGGCGTGCTCCCGATCGAGTACGCGGAGGTCACGATCTCGCGGACCCTGTTCCGGAACGGCGGGAGCGAGTACGCCATCAACGGCGAGAACTGTCGCCTGCTCGACGTCCAAGAACTCCTGTCGGACACGGGGCTCGGCCGCGAGATGCACGTCATCGTCGGGCAGGGACAGCTCGACAAGGTGCTCCACGCGACGCCGGAGGACCGACGCGGCTTCATCGAGGAGGCCGCCGGCATCCTCAAGCACCGTCGGCGCAAGGAGAAGACGCTCCGCAAGCTCGACGCGATGCAGGCGAACCTCACCCGGTTGTCCGACCTCGCCGGCGAGATCCGGCGTCAGCTGAAGCCGCTGGGACGGCAGGCCGAGGTCGCGCGCAAGGCGCAGTCCGTGGCGGCGGTCGCCCGGGACGCGCGGGCCAGGATCCTCGCGGACGACGTCGTCCGGCTGCGGCGGGAGCTCGCCGAGCACCTCGCGGTCGAGGCCGGCCGGAAGAGCGAGCGCATCGTGCTCCAGGAGCGGCTCGACCAGGCGCGCATCCGACAGCAGCACGTCGAGCAGACGATGGTGGGTGACGACGTCGACCGGGCGCGGACGGTGCTCCACGGCCTCGAGAGCGTGCAGGAGCGACTGCGGGGGCTGTCGACCCTCGCGAACCAGCGCCTCCTGCTGCTCGCCCAACAGGCGGACGTGCCCGCCCAGGGCCCCACCGTCACCCCGTCGATGGTCGCGGACGCGCGGGACGAGGCCGAGCGTCTCGAGGCGAACGCCGAGGACCTCCAGGGCGCGCTGGCGTCGGCGGCCGAGCGCGTGGCCCGGGCGCGTGCGTCGCTCGACGCCCTCGACGAGGAGATCGCGGCGCAGAGCGCACTCGTGTCGCAGCACGACCTGGACGCCCAGCGCCTCGGCAACCGCGTCGACGTGGCGCGGCAGCGGCTCGCCTCCGCCACGGCCGACCGTGCCCGTCGGGAGCGAGCGCTCGCCGAGGCCGAGGAGCGTGCCGGACGCGCCGAACAGGAGCTCGCCGGGATCGCCCGCGACCCGGGACTGGACGCGGACGAGGACGACCTGGCGCAGCTGTTCACGGACGCCCGGGCGGCGCTCGAGGGCGCCCAGTCGCGACGGGACGAGGCGCGGGAGCGGCTGCACCGGCTCGAGCGCGAGCGTGACGCCCTCGCCGCACGCGTGACCGCGCTCGGGCTGTCGCTCGACGTCCGCGACGGCTCACAGGCGCTCATCGACGCCGGGCGCGCCGGGGTGCTCGGCCGACTCGCCGACCACATCCGGGTCGCCGCCGGGTACGAGGCCGCGGTCGCGGCCGCCCTCGGCGGACTCGCCGACGCGGTGCTCGCCGCCACCCGGTCCGCCGCGCTCGACGCCGTGACCGCCGCACGGACGAACGACATCGGTCGCATCGACGTCGTCGTCGCCGACGCCCCGGGCACGGGATCGCACCTGCCCCCGGCCCTCCCGTCCGGCGTCCGTCCGGCACTCGAGGTGGTCGACGGGCCTCCCGCGATCGTGGCGCTGCTCGCGGACACCGTCGTCGTCGAGCCGGGCGCGGACCCGGCCACGGCCGATCTGGAGGCCCTGTTCGCCGCCGTTCCGCAGGCGACGGTCGTCACCGCCGCGGGTGACGTCGTCCGCGCGGTCCTCGTCACGGGCGGCGGGGAACGCGCGACGTCGCGGCTCGAACTCGTGGCCGAGCGGGACACGGCGGCGAGCCGGCACGTCGAGGTCGTCGCGGCCGCCGACGCGGCGGGCACCGACCTCCGAGCTGCGCGTGACGCCGTGGATGCGGCACGCGCCGCGGCGGACGAGGCCGACCGCACCCTCCGCGCCCACGTGGCCGCGAAGGCGGCGTTCGACCGGGCATCGGCGACCGCGCGCACCCGCGCGGAGAACGCGCGAGGCGAGGCCGACCGGCTCCGCGCCGCGCTCGCCGAGACCGCGGGCGCCGTCGAACAGGCGGAGCAGGCGCTCGCCGCCGCAGACCAGGAGCACGCCGCCTTCCTCGCCGCACCACGGCCGATCCTCGACGCGTCCGCGCGTGACGACCTCCTCGACGACCTCGAGGCCGCGCGGAGCGACGAGATCGACCAGCGCATCCAGGTCGAGACCATCCGTGAGCGGGCGCGCGCCGAACGGGCGCGGGGCGCGGCATTGGAGCGGCAGCTGGCCACGGAGCGCGCCGCCGCCGAGGAACAAGCGCGCCTCGCGGTGATCCGTCGCCGGCAGATCGAGGCCGCCGAGGGGGTCATCGCCGACCTCCCCGCGGTCCTGGACGCCGTCGATCGCTCCGTGGCTGAGGCCCGCGTCCGGCTGACCGCCGCCGAGGCCGACCGTGCGCGGCGGAACACGGAGCTCCAGACCCTGCGGGCCGACGAGCAGTCCCTCCGCGACCGGCTGCAGTCGGTCACCGACGGCCTCCACGGGCTCGAGATGGAGATCTACGAGAAGAAGCTGCACGTGTCATCGCTGCTCGAACGCGCGGGCAGCGAACTCGGCCTGGTCGAGCAGGTGCTCGTCGCCGAGTACGGCCCCGACGTCCCGGTCCCCGTGGACGTGCTCGTCGACCCCCGCGTGCGTGCGCGCCAGCACCGCGAGGCGATGCGCGCGGCGGGAGTCGACCGTGACGCGGATGTCGACGCCGACGCTGACCCCGCGACGCTCGATGCCGAGGTCTCCACACTGCCCGGCGGCCCCGCGCTCCCGGACCCGGACGCCGCGCCCCGCTCCGAGGCCGAGGCCGAGGTCCCGACCGTGCCGTACGTGCGCGCGGAGCAGGAACGCCGGCTCCGCGACGCCGAACGGGACCTCGGACAGCTCGGCAAGGTGAACCCGCTCGCGCTCGAGGAGTTCCAGGCGCTCGAGCAGCGGCACCGGTTCCTCACCGAGCAGCTCGACGACCTGACGAGCACGCGGGGGGACCTCCTCACGATCATCGAGGAGCTCGACGGCAAGATGCAGGAGATCTTCCGCTCGGCGTTCGAGGACACCAAGCGGGCCTTCGACGAGGTGTTCCCGATCCTGTTTCCCGGCGGGACGGGCACGATCGAGCTCACCGATCCGGACGACATGCTCGCCACCGGCATCGACGTCGCCGTGCGCCCCGCGGGCAAGAAGATCGACCGGCTCACCCTGCTGTCCGGCGGCGAGCGCTCCCTCGCGGCGATCGCGCTGCTCGTCGCGATCTTCACGGCCCGGCCCAGCCCGTTCTACATCATGGACGAGGTCGAGGCCGCGCTCGACGACGCCAACCTCGGGCGACTCCTCACCGTGTTCGGACGCCTCCGGACCTCGTCGCAGCTCATCGTGATCACGCACCAGAAGCGGACGATGGAGATCGCCGACGCGCTGTACGGCGTCTCGATGCGGCAGGACGGCGTCAGCGCGGTCGTCGGGCAGCGCGTGCAGGACGCGGAGCGCGAGCGCGCCGCGAGCTGAGCGCCCCGATCAGCGGATCAGGCCTCGACGCGCTGGTCGTGATGGCCGTCGAGCGGTTCGCCGCGGCGGACCCGCCGCGCGGACACGACGAGGCTGACGATCGTCGCCACCGCGACGACGAGCACGATGAACGACAGCGAGAACCAGATCGGGATCTCCGGAGCCCACTCGATGTGGTGACCGCCGTTGACGAACGGGAGCTCGTTGACGTGCATGGCGTGGAACACGAGCTTCACGCCGATGAACCCGAGGATGACGGCGAGTCCCTGCCCGAGGTAGATGAGGCGCTCGAGGAGCCCGGAGATGAGGAAGTACAGCTGTCGCAGACCGAGCAACGAGAACGCGTTGGCGACGAAGACGATGTAGGCGTCCTGCGTCAGCCCGAAGATCGCGGGGATCGAGTCGAGGGCGAAGAGCACGTCCGTGAGGCCGAGCGCCACCATGACGAGCGCCATCGGCGTGAGGAGGCGACGGCCGTCGACCTTCGTGGTGACGCGGTCGCCGTCGTAGTCCTCCGAGGTCGGCAGGATGCGGCGCAGCACGCGGATCAGCCGCGACTCGCCGGCGCTCTCGTCCTCGTGCCCGCCGCGCGCCTGGCTCCAGGCGAGCCAGAACAGCAGCGCGCCGAACAGGTAGAAGACCCACGAGAAGTTGTCGATGATGACGACGCCGAGGGCGATGAACACCCCGCGTGCGATGAGCGCGATCGCGATGCCGACGAGGAGGACCTTCTGCTGGTAGGCGCGCGGGACCTTGAACGCGGTCATGATGATGAGGAACACGAAGAGGTTGTCGATGCTCAACGACTCCTCGGTGATCCACCCGGCGAAGAACTCGCCGCCCGCCTGGTGGCCGCCGAACGCCCAGACGCCGAGGCCGAAGAGGACCGCGATCCCGATGTACACGAGCGACCAGGTCGTCGACTCGCGGATGGTGGGCTCGTGCGCCTTGCGCACGTGCGAGAAGAAGTCGAAGACGAGGAGCGCGAGCACCAGCGCGATGGTGCCGAGCCAGACGGCGATGTGGACGTCCACGTGGATCCTCCAGTAGGGCCGTTCCCGGAATCGGGGACGACGACGACTGAAGGTCTCTTCCGCCGCCCGGACGAGCGGCCGATGGCACCGGGCCCGGATCGTCCCGGACCGTACTGACGGCACCACCGCGGGAGGAATACTCCCCTTCGTGGTGCCAGGCTACCGGTGATCGCGCGCGTTCGGCCCGCTCTAAGCTGGGAGCATGGCGAGTTCCTGGTCCCTCTCGAGTCGGCTCCGCGGGTTGTTCCAACGGCGCACGATCGACGAGACGACCTGGGAGGACCTCGAGGCCGCGCTCATCGGTGCCGACTTCGGGCCGGACATCACCGAAGAGGTCGTCGATGACCTCCGTGCGCAGGTCGACCGGTACCAGACGACCGATCCGGCGGACCTGAACCGGATGCTGCGCGAGGTGCTCGAGGAGCGCCTGTCGAAGCTCGACACCACGCTGAAGCTGTCGAACCGCCCGGCCGTCGTGCTCGTCGTCGGTGTGAACGGCGTCGGCAAGACGACGACGATCGGCAAGTTCGCCAAGTTCCTCCGTACCTATGACCGCAGCGTGCTCGTGGGCGCCGCGGACACGTTCCGTGCCGCGGCGGTGGAGCAGGTCGCGACGTGGGCCCAGCGCGCCGGGGTCGAGGTCGTGCGACCGCAGCAGCCCGGACAGGACCCCGCTTCGGTGGCCTACCAGACCGTCGACCGGGCGATGCGCGAGGGGATCGAGATCGTCGTCATCGACACCGCCGGCCGCCTGCACACCAAGGCGGGCCTCATGGACGAGCTCTCGAAGATCAAGCGCGTCGTCGAGAAGCAGACGGAGATCGCCGAGGTGCTGCTCGTCCTCGACGCCACCACCGGGCAGAACGGCCTCGCGCAGGCGCAGGCGTTCATCGAGGGCGCGGGCGTCACCGGTCTCGTCATCACGAAGCTCGACGGCTCGGCGAAGGCCGGGTTCGTGCTCAGCGTGCAGGAGAAGACGGGGATCCCCATCAAGCTCATCGGCCAGGGCGAGGGCATCAACGACCTCACGGGGTTCACGCCCCACGTCTTCGTGCAGAACCTCGTCGGCTGACCGTTCGACGCCTGGACGGTGACCGTGCCCGGGTGTCCGAACGGGCGCCGGATCAGGCTCGGGCCGGCATCCGATCGACCAGGGCGTCCGGTCGGATCGGCAGGCGACGGACCCGCACGCCGGTCGCGTCCCAGACGGCGTTCGCCAGCGCCGCGGCAGCACCGACGATCCCGATCTCCCCGATCCCCTTGCCGCCGAGCGGCGTGAGGTCCTCGCCGGGTTCGTCGAGCCACTCGGCGTGGATCGACTCCACGTCCGCGTTCGTCGCGACGTGGTACGTGGCGAGGTCGTGGTTGCCGATGTCGCCCGCCACGGGGTCGATCTCGGCGTCCTCGTGCAGCGCCATGCCGATGCCCCACGTCATCCCACCGACGAGCTGCGCTCGGGCCGTGCGGGCGTTGTAGATGCGGCCCGCGGCGAACACGCCCACCATGCGGTCGACCCGTACCTCGCCGGAGTCCGTGTCCACGCTGACCTCGACGAACTGCGCGCCGTACGCGTGCCGCGACCGCTCCGCGAGGTGCTGCACGTCGTCGTCGGTCCGCTCCGTCACCGAGAGACCGGAGGACGGCACGACCGCTCCGCGCTCGAGTCGCTCTCGCAACGAGCGGCAGGTCTTGTCGACCGCCCATCCCCACGAGGTCGTCCCGAACGACCCCGCACCGAGCGCGGCCTGCGGGAGCGTCGAGTCGGCGATGTGCATGCGGATGCGGTCCACCCCGACCTCGAGGGCATCGGCCGCGACCTGCAGGAGCACGGTGCGGGACCCGGTCCCGATGTCCGAGGCGGCGACGCCGACGGTGAACGTCCCGTCCGCCTCGGCGGTGACGGTCGCTCCGCTCGGGACGACGCGAGCGGGGTAGTAGGCGGCGGCGACACCCGCGCCCACCAGCCACCGTCCGTCGCGACGCATGCGCGGCTCGCGCCCACGGGCCTCCCACCCGAACAGCTCCGCCCCCCGGCGGAGGCACCCGACGAGGTTCCTGGTGCTGAACGCCGCCCCGTCGATCGGGTCGACGTCCGGCTCGTTCCGGAGGCGGAGCTCGACGGGATCGATGCCGAGTGCGGCGGCGAGCTCGTCCATCCCCGATTCGAGCGCGAAGCTCCCGGGTGCCTCTCCGGGAGCGCGCATGAAGCGGGGTGTCGGCACGTCGAGTGCGACGTACCGGTGCGAGGTGCGGCGGTTCGGTGCGGCGTACACGTGGCGGGTGCAGTCCGCCACCTGTTCGACGAACGTGCCGATCGTGGAGGTCTGGGTGCGGACGTCGTGACCGATCGCGGTGAGCGTGCCGTCCGGACGCGCTCCGAGGCGGATGCGGCTCGCGGTCGGCGTGCGGTAGCCACCGATCGAGAACACCATCTGCCGCGTGAACACGAGCTTCACACGACGGCCGGTGACGAGTGCGGCCATGGTGGCCAGGGGCACATCGGGCTTCGGCGAGCCCTTCGAGCCGAACCCGCCGCCGACGTGCTCGGTGCGGAGCCGGACCGCGCTGTCGTCGATGCCGAACAGGTCGGCGACCACACCCGCGGCCAGGGACGGCCCCTGCGTCGCCTCGATGAGCTCGAGCCGGGCACCGGCAGCGGCGCGTGGTCGACCGTCCTCGTCCTGCTCGCGCGACGGGCCGACCCACCACGCGGTCGCGGCGTGCGGCTCGAGCGGGTTGTTGACCTGGGGTGGCGTGGTGTAGGTCGCGTCGAGGACGACGTCCGCGTCGGCGAGCGCGCGGTCGAGGTCGCCCTGGTCGGTGTCCGGCTCGAGGTCGCCGTTGATCGACTCCGGGGCGACGAACACCCCGGGGGCGTCGTCCGGACCGAAGGACGGTTCGTCGGGGAACACCGTGTCCGCCGGCTCGGCGTCGTAGGTCACCCGGAGCGCGGCCGCGGCCGCCCGCGCGGTCTCGAAGGTCTCCGCGACGACGAGCGCGACCGGTTCGCCCCGGTAGTGGACGCGGTCACTCTGCAGCACGAAGAGCTCGGTCGTCGGGACGGCGGTGAGCCGTGGTGCGTCGTCGGCCGCGATCACGGTGACGACCCCCGGCATGGCGAGCACCGCCTCCCGGTCGATCGCCACGACCCGGCCGCGTGCGATCGCGGCCTGCACGACCCACGCGTAGCAGGCGACGTCCTCGCCGCCGGTCTCGGCGGCGTACCGAGCCCGTCCGCGGACCTTGTCGGCGCCCTCGACCCTCGGGAGGGGCGCGCCGAGCACCGGTCCACGTCGCTGCTCGTCCACCGACTCCATGCGCACCGCCTCGTCCACGACCACCTGCGCGGCGATCTCGAACCCTTCTACTCCCGGACAGCTCGCGCCCGCGGGGCTAGCGTCGACGGTGGTCGGGCGGTCGCCCGGCCGTCGGCTCGACCCGGAGGCTCTCATGCGCTGGCTCCTCACCATCGCGATCATCGTCGGCATCGTCCTGCTGGTCGTCGGTCTGCTCGGCGCAGCCCTGCGCATCCTGCTCTGGATCGGGATCGTCGTGCTCGTGATCGCGGTGATCGGGTGGTTGGTGCGCCTCGTCACCGGTCGTCGCGCCTGACGACCGGCGCGCGCGCCCGCGGTGGGCGGGCCGGGAGGCACGGCACGGGTCCGGCGCGTAGAATCACGGGACCATGGCGCAATTCGGCACACTCTCCGATCGGCTCACCGAGACCTTCCGCAACCTGCGGTCCAAGGGTCGACTCACCCCGTCCGACGTCGACGGCACCGTCCGTGAGATCCGGCGTGCCCTGCTCGACGCCGACGTGGCGCTCGAGGTCGTCAAGTCGTTCACGGCGTCGGTCCGCGAACGCGCCTTGTCGGACGAGGTCAACAAGGCGCTGAACCCGGCCCAGCAGGTCGTCCAGATCGTCAACGAGGAACTCGTCGGGATCCTCGGCGGCCAGCAGCGCCGCCTCGAGTTCGCGAAGCGCCCGCCGACGGTCATCATGCTCGCGGGCCTCCAGGGCGCGGGCAAGACGACGCTCGCCGGCAAGCTCGGCAAGTGGCTCAAGAAGGACGGCCACACCCCGATGCTCGTCGCCGCCGACCTGCAGCGGCCGAACGCGGTCACGCAGCTCCAGGTGGTCGGCGAGCAGGCCGGCGTCGAGGTCTACGCGCCCGAACCGGGCAACGGCGTCGGGGACCCGGTCAAGGTCGCCAAGAACGCGATGAAGGTCGCGGTGGACCGGCAGTTCGACACCGTCATCGTCGACACCGCCGGGCGACTCGGCGTCGACGCCGAGCTCATGAAGCAGGCGGCGAACATCCGCAAGGCCGTCGACCCGGACGAGGTCCTGTTCGTCATCGACGCGATGATCGGTCAGGACGCCGTGGCGACCGCGCGCGCCTTCCAAGAGGGCGTCGACTTCACCGGTGTCGTGTTGTCCAAGCTCGACGGTGACGCCCGCGGTGGTGCCGCGTTGTCGGTGGCCAGCATCACGGGCCGACCGATCATGTTCGCGTCCACGGGCGAGAACCTCGACGACTTCGAGCCGTTCCACCCCGACCGCATGGCCAGCCGCATCCTCGACCTCGGTGACGTCCTGTCGCTGATCGAGCAGGCGCAGCAGGCCTTCGACGAGGACGAAGCCCGCAAGGTCGCCGAGAAGATCGCGACCGACTCGTTCACGCTCGACGACTTCCTCAAGCAGATGCAGCAACTCCGCAAGGCGGGGTCGATCAAGAGCATGCTCGGCATGCTGCCCGGCGCGAAGGGCATGCGCGAGGCCCTCGACTCCTTCGACGAGCGCGAGATCGTCCGGACCGAGGCGATCATCCAGTCGATGACGCCGCAGGAGCGTGCGCTGCCGAAGATCCTCAACGGGTCCCGTCGCCTGCGGATCGCGCGCGGTGCCGGGTCGACCGTCACCGAGGTCAACCAGCTCGTGAACCGGTTCGAGCAGGCCGCGAAGATGATGAAGACGGTCGCCAAGGGCGGCGTCCCCCAGGTGCCCGGCATGGGCCCGGTTCCCGGTGCGTCCTACGCGGGCAAGCGGCAGCAGCCGAAGAAGAAGGGGTCCAAGGCGGGCAACCCGGCCAAGCGCGCTGCGCAGAACGCGGCCATCGCGTCCGGACCGCAGGCGCCGACGGCGCCGACCGGCGGTGGCTTCGGGCTCGGCGGTGCGAAGAACCCGAAGGCGCCCACCGAAGAGGAGATGGCCGCGCTCGGCAAGTTCCTGAACCGGTAGCGGCGGGACGGACGTGCGGTGCGCCTCCCGTCCGTCCCGTCGGTCGCCCGGTCACAGCACCGCGTCGATGCTCTCCTCGAGCTCGGTGACCAGGGACCGAACGACGGCCCGCATGTCGTCCTCGTGCTCTGCCGCGACGCGGAGCTGCCGCTGGTAGGACGCGCCCTCCTCGAGGACGCGGTCGAGCCCGTGGAGCTCCTCGAGGCACCCCAGGCGCTCGGCGACGGGCTCGAGTCGTACGACGAGGTCGCGGACGTCGTCGGACACGAGGCGCTCGTCACCGGCGGCGTCCACGATGATCTCCGCCTCCATCCCGTACCGGGCCGCACGCCACTTGTTCTCGCGCACGAACCAGGGCTGCATGGTGGGGAGGGTCTCCCCGGCGTCCAGCCGATCGGACGCCTCCGTCACCAGGCACTGCACGAGCGCGGCGACCGCGGCGAGTTCGTGCGCCGTGCTGATGCCGTCCGAGACGCGGTTCTCGAGCGTCCCCCACTTCGGCGACGGTCGGAGGTCCCAGCGCAACTCGGTGTGGTCGTCCACGACACCGGTGCGCACCATGTCGTCCACCATCTCCTCGTAGTCCGCCCACGCACCGAACTGCGGGGGGAGTCCCGCCGTCGGCAGCTGCTGGAACATGAGCGCGCGGTTCGAGGCGTAGCCGGTGTCGACGCCGGCCCAGTAGGGACTGGACGCCGTCAGCGCCTGGAGGTGTGGCACGGACGCGAGCATCGCGTTGAGGATCGGCAGGGCCTTCTCGCGGTCGTCGATGCCGACGTGGACGTGCACGCCCCAGATGAGCATCTGGCGACCCCACCAGCGCGTGCGATCGATGAGGGTCGTGTACCGCTCACTGTCGGGCGTGACCTCCTGCTGGTCCCACTGCGCGAAGGGGTGCGTACCCGAGCACATCACGTCGGTGTCGAGCACGTCAGCGGCCGTGCGCACCGCGCTCACGATGCCGGCCAGGTCGCGGACCGCGTCGCGGACGGTGTCGTGGACGCCCGAGACGACCTCGACGGTGTTCGTCAGGAGCTCGTTCGTGACCCGGTCGTGTCCGAACCGCTCCCGCACCGCGAGGAGCACGTCGGGCGCCCGCGGCGTGAGGTCGCCCGTGGTGCGATCGACGAGCGGCAGCTCCCACTCGATCCCGATCGTGGACGGTCGTGACGACGTGAACGCGATGTCCATGCGCGGCCTTTCGGAGGCGGTCGGTGCGCCCGGGGACACGGCTCCGTCGCCGGCTCGGGACACGCGCCCGGGGTCGGGCGCCGGTTTGTCGGATCGGGTCCCATCCTGCCTCGTGCATTGTCGGACACGCACAACAACGGCTCCCGCGCGTCGTTCCCCCGGCGGTTTCGACCCGCGCTCGGCGAGGACTACGGTGGATCCGCTCCGCCACGGAATGAGGTACGCATGCAGCTGGTCGTCCGCGGGACATCCGCACCCCTCGTCGGGGAACTCGACATCCCCGTGTCCAAGTACCACGCGCATCGAGCGCTGGTCCTCGCATCACTGGCGGAGGGCACCAGCGTCGTGTCGGGCATCAGCACGACGCGGCAGGTCGAGTGGACGGTCGGGACGCTGCGGGCGCTCGGTGTCGACATCGTGCGACGGGGCAACGACTACCTCGTGACGGGGCTCGGCGGTCGCTACGTCGCCACCGACATCGTCGACCACGGCTCCCGCGGGGCGGACGGTCTGCTCAACATGGGCTCGTCCGGGACCACCCTCTACTTCATGACGGGCCTGGCCGCACTCGCCGACCGCCCGATGACGCTCACGGGCATGAAGTACTTCCAGCGGCGCCCGATCAAGGCGCTCCTGACCTCGCTCACGCAGATGGGCGTCGAACTCGAGGCGACGAACGACTGCCCGCCCATCACCGTGCAGCCCCGACGGCCGCGCGGTGGCGACGTCTCGATCGCCGGCACCCTGTCGCAGTGGGTCTCCGGACTGCTCCTGGTCGCCCCGTTCGCCGAGCAGGAGACCCGCATCCACATCACGGGCGGCCGCCTGAACGAGCAGCCCTACGTCGAGCTGACGGTCGCGATGATGCGCCAGTTCGGACTGACCGTCGAGGTCTCGGACGACTGGCTCGAGTACCGCGTGCCGGCGAACCAGCGCGCGACGCCGCACGACTACGTCATCCCGCCGGACATCGGCTCGGCCGCGTTCGGGATCGCCGCCGCGGGCATCCGCGAATCGGACGTGCTCCTGCGTGGGATGACCTCGTTCCGGACCGCCGACACCGACCACCCCGAGAGCGAGTTCCTCGACCTCGCCACCGCGATGGGCGTCCCGATGCGCATCGACGAGGAGACCGGGTTCGTGCGCATCACGCACGACGGCTCGCCGCTCCGGCCACTCGACATCGACTGCCAACCGATCCCGGACCTCCTGCCCATCCTGTCCACCATGGCGACCTTCGCCGTGGGCACGAGCCGCCTGTGGAACGTCGCGCACATCCGTCTCAAGGAGTCCGATCGTGTCGCCGCCATGCTGCAGCTGAACCGGATGGGCGGCCGCGCGGAGCAGGGCGCGGACGAGCTCCGCGTCACGGGGGTGCAGCAGCTCACCGGATCGCCGATGTCGTCGTTCAACGACCACCGCGTGCTCATGTCGCTCGCCGTCGCGGCGTCGAAGGCCGACGGCGTGTCCGCGCTCACCTACCCGAGGGCGTACCGCATCTCCTACCCGACGTTCCTCGAGGCGATGAACTCGGTCGGGCTCGACATGGAGGTCGGGGACGCCACCGCGGCGCTCGCCGCGGCCGACTCCGCCGAGGGCTTCGACCCCGAGGACGCCGCCGAGGACCTCGGCGCCGTCGCCGCCGAGGAGACCGCGGTCCCGGCGGGGATCGACGCCGAGCCGCTCGTGCTCAGCGAGCGCGTCCGGGCACTCGCCGAGTCGGACCCCGACGGAGCCGCGGTGATCGAGGTTGGCGGACCGGCCGCGGTCACGACCACGTGGAAGCAGCTCCAGGACGAGGCGGACCAGGTGTCCGCGCTCCTGCTCGAGCTCGGCGTGCGCAAGGGCGAGTCGGTCGCGATGCAGCTGCCGAACTGGCGGGAGTTCGTCGCCATCACGCTCGGCGCGGTCCAGATCGGCGCCGTCGCGACCCCGATCATGCCGGTGTTCGGACCGCGTGAGACCACCATGACGCTCGCGCGGTCGCGTGCCCGCGTCGTGTTCCTGCCGAACGTGTTCCGCAAGCGCCGGCCCGCGATCGAGCTGCTCGACGTGGTGGACGAGGCAGCTGCGCAGAACCGTCGGCTCGCGGTCGAGCACGTCGTGGTCCTGCGGTCGGAGGCCCGCGGGCACCAGGACACCCCGACGAACCTGCCGCCGATGCCCGCTGACGCCATGGACCGCGTCGACGCCTCCGAGTGGAACTGGCGGTACTACGACACCGCGCTCGAGTCGGTCCAACCGGACACCGCGCAGATCCGCTCGATGTCGCCCGGTCCGGACGACATCTGCCAGCTGCTGTTCACCTCCGGGACGACGGGGGAGCCGAAGGGCGTCCAGCACCCACACCGGACGCTGGGCCTGGCCACCGCGATGCACGTCGCGCAGACCGGTCTCGGTGCCGAGGACCGCATCTACATCCCGTCGCCGTTGGCACACCAGACCGGGTTCCTCTACGGCATGCTCCTGGCGTTCCGCCTCGGCGTCGCGCAGGTGATCCAGCCCGTCTGGGACGGCCGCGTGGCGCTCGACCAGGCGTTCGGAGCGGCCGGGGCGACGTTCGTGCAGTGCGCGACGCCGTTCCTGACCGACCTCGTCGACCTCGTCGAGGCCGGGGCCGAGCAGCCCGCGTCGTTGCGGATCTTCGTGCCCACGGGCGCCGCGGTCCCACGCGCGCTCGCGCAGCGCGCCGCGACGGTGCTCGGGAGCGCGATCCTCGGCGCCTTCGGCACGAGTGAGACCTGCCTCGGCGCGCTCTCGAGCCCGAGCGACGACCCGGCGGACGCATACGGGCACGACGGGCGCGCGTTGCCGGGCATCCGCCTGCGCATCGTCGACGACGAGGGCGCCGAGCTCCCGGTGGGGAGCGAGGGCAACTTCGAGCTGCACTCGCCGACGATGTTCGACGGGTACCTCGACCGCCCCGACCTCACCGACGACGTGTTCACCCCGGACGGGTGGTACCGCACCGGCGATCTCGCGCGGATCGACGACAAGGGGTTCCTCAGCATCACCGGCCGGGTGAAGGACGTCATCAACCGCGGCGGTGAGAAGATCCCCGTGGTCGAGATCGAGAACCTGTTGTACCAGCACCCCCTCGTCACGGACGTCGCGATCGTCGCGATGCCCGACGAGCGACTCGGGGAACGTGCCTGCGCGTTCGTGGTGTCGTCGCGTGACGACGAGACCCTCGACTTCGGTGCGATGCAGCAGTACCTCGAGCACGCCAACGTGTCGAAGTACTACTGGCCGGAGCGGCTCGAGTACATCGACGAACTGCCGCGGAACGCGGTGGGCAAGGTCCAGAAGAACGTCCTGCGCGAGCAGGCCGCGGCGCTCGTCGCCCAGAAGGAGAACTCATGACGCAGGTGACCGAGACCGTGGCCCCGTTCGACGAGGACGCGTTCCAGCAGCTCAAGGCCGAGGTGGACGCGTGGGTGCGCGGCCCCGGCGAGGACTACGCGAACGAGATCGAGCGCACCGGGCAGGTCCCCCCGCAGGTCCTCGTGGACCTGCGCGAGCGTGGATGGCTGGGCCTGGCGGCGCCCGTCGAGCTCGGCGGTCGTGGGATCCCGTTCCCGCGCTACCTCGAGATCATGGAGATCATCTCGCGCTCCCACGGCTCGATCCGCATGCTCGTGCACGTCATCAACGGCACGTGGCGCGCCATGGCGCCGTACGCGACTCCGGAGCAGCTCGAAGAGGTCGTCAAGCCGTCGATCGCCGGTGACACGCTCGTGGCGTTCACGCTGACCGAGGCGACCGCGGGTACCGGTGCGGACATCCGCACGACCGTCCGGCGCGAGGGCGACACCTACGTCATGAACGGCGAGAAGCACCTCATCACGTTCGGCGTGAAGTGCGACTACTGGCTGCTGGCGGCGCGGCTCGAGGGGTCGACGGGCCAGGAGGGCACGGTCGCGTTCCTCATGCCGAACTCGGGTCTGCCGGGCGCCGAGGTGATCGACGACTCGGACACCATGGGCATCCGGGGCACCGACCACGCCATCCTCAAGTTCCACGACGTCCCGGTGCCGGTGTCCGCGCGCCTCGGCGAGGAGGGCCAGGGGCTCGAGGTCGCGCTCGGCGGGTTCCTCCTGCCGAGCCGCGTGTCGGTCGCGATGAGCGCCGTGGGTCTGGCCGAGCGTGCGAACGAACTGGCCGTCGAGTACGCGAACACCCGCGAGACCTTCGGCAAGAAGCTGAGCAGCCGACAGGCGATCCAGTTCTACCTCGCCGAGAACTACGCGGACATCGCGGCCGCGCGGGCCCTGGTGTACGAGGCCGCCCGCGCCTACGAGGAGGGCCGCGCCGACGCGGGAACGCTCTCGAGCGCGTCGAAGATGGTCGCCGTGGACATGCTCGCGCGGGTCACCGACAAGGCCCTGCAGGTGCACGGCGGATCCGGCTACTGGAAGCGCAACACGATCGAGCGCGTGTACCGCGACGCCCGTGCGCAGCGCTTCGAGGAGGGCACGAACGAGATCCAGAAGCTCGTGGTCGGCCGCGCGGTCGTCACCGGACAGGCGCGATTCTGACATGACCTCGGTCGGGAGGCGCGGGGCGGGCCCGTCCCGTGCCTCCCGACCGTCAGCACCAGCGTGACCGTCCCACCCGCGTGACGTCCGCCCCACCCCCGACCGGCGCGCACGCGCCGGCACCAGCGAGACAAGGAACCCCCGTGGCCGACACCACCAGTGCACCCGTCGCCGTCATCACCGGCGCATCCCGCGGCATCGGCCGCCTGCTCGCGAAGAAGCTCGGCGCGCGCGGCGTCACCGTCGTCGTGACCTACAAGGGCAACGCCGACCTGGCCGAGGAGTCGCTCGCCGACGTCAAGGCCGCCGGTGGTGACGGCATCACCGCCCAGGTCGACATCGAGCAGCCCGAGTCCATCGACGCGCTCTTCGACGTCGTCCGCGACACCTACGGACGGCTCGACTACTTCGTGGCGAACGCGGCAGCCAGCGCGTTCAAGGCCGTCAAGGAGCTGAAGCTCCACCACCTCGACCGCAGCTACGCGACCAACGCGCGGTCGTTCGTGCTCGGCGCCCAGCGCGCGGCGGAGCTCATGGACGACGGCGGTCGGATCGTCGTCGTCACGTCCTACGGCTCGCTGCGGGCGTTCCCCACGTACGCCGCGCTCGGCGCCGCGAAGGCGATGACCGAGTCCTACATGAAGTACATGGCGGTCGAGTTCGGTCCGCGGCAGATCACCGTCAACGCGGTCAACGGTGGACTCATCGACACCGACTCGCTCGACTACTTCTACTCGAACGTCCCCGGTCAGGCCCCGATGCACACCGTGCTCGAGAAGCTGCCGCTGCAGCGGCCCGGCACCCCGGACGACATCGCGGACGCGGTCGACTTCCTGCTCTCGGACAAGGCGTCCTACATCACCGGACAGGTGCTGTCGGTCGACGGTGGGCTCACCGTCATCGCGCCGCCCTTCTGGTCGGACACGACGTCGCCGCTGCGCGACGCCGTCCTGCCGGAGTAGGACCCTCGCGCCCATGTCCGACCCGTCGACACCACTGACGACCGCCGCACCGCTCGCCGTCACCACGACCCCGTGGTCGCTCGGTCCGATCACGTTGCCGCATCGTGTCGTGATGGGCAGCATGCACACCGGACTCGAGGTGCACGACGACGGGGGCGCCGGCATGGCCGCGTTCTACCGGGAGCGAGCCGCCGGGGGAGCGGCGCTGCTCATCACCGGCGGCATCGCGGTCAACGACGAGGCGCGCGGCGGCCCGGACTTCGCGGTGTTCGGGGTGGGGGACACCGACGACCGCTTCCGCACCGCCGTCGACGCCGTGCACGCCGAGGGCGGCGCCATCCTCGCCCAGCTCTTCCACGCTGGTCGCTACGCCCTGGTCGCCGGGCTCACGGACCGGAACGGTGCGCCGCAGCGCGCCGTCGCGCCGTCGCCCCTGCCGTGGGCGGCCGCGCGCGGTGTCGTGCCCGAGGCGCTGACCCACGACGAGGTCCTCCGGACGATCGAGGACTTCGCCGACGCGGCCCGGGCCGCCCGGGACATCGGGTTCGACGGCGTCGAGATCATGGCGTCCGAGGGCTACCTCGTCAACCAGTTCTGCTCGCCGCTCACGAACCAGCGGGACGACGCATGGGGTGGCGACCCCGAGCGTCGGCGGCGGTTCGCCGTGGAGGTCGCGCGCGCCGTCCGCAGCGCGGTACCGGACCTCGCGGTGACGATCCGCCTGTCCGGGGTCGACCTCATGCCGGGGTCGTCGTCGCCGGAGGACGTCGACGCACTCGTCCGCGACCTGCTGCCGACCGGGATCGACGGCATCAGCGTCGGGGTCGGCTGGCACGAGTCCCGGGTACCGACCGTGCAGGCCGCCGTGCCGCACGGTGTCTGGCTGTCGTACGTCGAACGCATCGCGCGCGTCGTGCGCTCCTCCGACCGCCCGGACGTCCGGGTGCTGGCGTCGAACCGCATGACCGACCTCCGCGACGTCGAGGCGGTCCTCGAACGCGGGCTCGTCGATGCGGTGGCCCTCGCCCGCCCGTTCCTCGCCGATCCGTCCATCGTCGGCACGAGCCTCCGCGGCCGGTTCGACCTGGTCACGACGTGCATCGGCTGCAACCAGGCGTGCCTCGACCGGTCGATCGTCGGTCAGCCGGTGTCGTGCCTCGTGAACCCGCGGGCCGCTCGTGAGGTCGCGTTCCCGGTCCGTCCGACGGCCGAGCCGAAGCGGATCGACGTCGTCGGCGGGGGACCGGCGGGTCTCGCGGCGGCCGTCGACGCGGCGCGTCGCGGGCACCGGGTGCGACTCTGGGAGCGCGCGGACGAGCTCGGCGGGCAGTTCGGGCTCGCCTCCCGCATCCCCGGGAAAGAGGACTACGCCGGTCCGGTCCGGTCCGCGCACGCGGAACTCGTCGAGCGCGGCGCGGAGGTCCTGCTCGGCCGGACCGCCACCGCCGCCGACCTCGCCGACAGCGACGGCGTCGTGCTCGCCTCCGGCGTCGTGCCCCGCACGGTGACGATCCCCGGAGCGGACCTGCCGCACGTCGTCACGTACGAGCAGGCGCTCCGGCACGGCGTTCCCGCGGGCAGCGTGGCCGTGATCGGCGGCGGTGGGATCGGTGTCGACACGGCCGCGTTCCTCGTGGAGTCGCCCGACGAGTCGCGTCGGGCCGCGGAGTTCGACGAGCGCTGGGGGCTCGACGGCTTCGACGGGCTCGTCGGTGACCTGCCGCAGCGCGAACCCGCCGCTGACCGCACGCTCCGGCCGGGGCCCGACGTGACCGTGCTCCGCCGCTCCGGCAAGTTCGGACAGGGTGTGGGGATCACCTCGCGCTGGGTCGCGCTCGGCCGTCTCCGGGACGCGGGGGTCTGCTTCATCGGAGGCGTGCGCGAGTACGTGGGGATCGAGCCCGGGGTGCTCCGGATCCTCGACGAGGACGGCACACCGGTCGCCGTGCCCGCGGACACGGTGGTGCTCTGCGCCGGGCAGGAGGCGTCGAGCGACCTGGCGTCGGAACTCGCGGCGACCGGGGTGCCGTTCGCGGTCGTCGGCGGTGCGCGGGACGCCCGTTCGGTGGACGCGGTCCGCGCGACCACGGAGGCGCTCGAAGCGGTCCGGCGGCTCGCTCCCTGACGCCCGACCGCGTGCCGGTTGGCGAGCCTCCCGGTCATCTGCAAGAATGAACGGTCGAGTCCTGCCCGCCCGACCCTCTATCAGGCGGTGCGCGACTTCCATCCGAGCTTTCGCCGCGTGTGCCCCCACGCCCACGGTCGGCAGTTCAACCACTCTGAACACGCAACAGGAGCAAACGTGGCTGTCAAGATCCGCCTCAAGCGCCTCGGGAAGATCCGAGCGCCGTACTACCGTGTCGTCGTCGCCGACTCGCGCACCAAGCGCGATGGTCGTGTCATCGAGGAGATCGGCAAGTACCACCCGACCGAGGAGCCCTCGGTCATCGACATCGACTCGGACCGCGCGCAGTACTGGCTCGGCGTCGGCGCGCAGCCGACCGAGCAGGTCGCCGCCCTCCTCAAGCTCACGGGTGACTGGGGCAAGTTCAAGGGCGACGCCTCGGCGACGAGCACCGTCAAGACCGCCGAGCCGAAGCAGGCCTTCGTTGCCGACGACAAGAAGAAGCCGGTCCTCAAGCCGAAGTCGGAGAAGCAGGCCCCGGCCGCTCCGGCCGCGGACGCCACCGACGAGACCGCCGCCGAGGCGTAGGTCTTGCTCGAATCCGCGCTGACGCACCTCGTCAAGGGGATCGTCGATCACCCTGACGACGTGCGCGTCGCCAGCTCCACCTCTCCGCGTGGCGAGGTCCTCGAGGTGCGCGTGCACCCCGAGGACCTCGGCCGCGTGATCGGACGCGCCGGACGGACCGCGAAGGCGCTCCGCACCCTCGTGTCGGCGCTCGCCGACGGTCAGCGGGTGCGGGTCGACGTGGTCGACACCGATTCCTAGTCGCACGACCCAGCTCCGGGTGGGTCGACTCAGCAAGGCGCACGGGCTCAAGGGCGGTCTCAAGCTCGAGCTCTACACCGACGACCCGGACCGTCGGTTCACCCCGGGAGCCGTCTTCTCGCTCCAGGTGCCGGACGATTCGCCGTGGTCCGGCAAGGACCTCGAGCTCCAGGAGCTCCGGTGGTACAACGCGCACCCCGTCGCGTTCTTCGTCGGTGTCCCCGACCGGACGGTCGCCGAGACGCTCGTCAAGGCGATCCTCTGGGTTGAGCAGGACGAGGACGAGCCGACGGGCGAGGACGACGCATGGTACGACCACCAGCTCGTCGGGCTCCGGGTCCTCCGCGAGGGCGTCGAGGTCGGGACGGTCGCGCGGGTCGACCACCTGCCGGCGCAGGACCTGCTGGCGATCGACACGCCGTCCCGTGGCGAGGTCCTCGTCCCGTTCGTGAGCGCGATCGTCCCGTCGGTGGACATCGCCGGGGGCACGCTCACCGTGACGCCCCCGACCGGGCTGTTCGAGGAGGTCATCGAAGCGCCCGAGGACGCCGCCGACGGCCCGGAGGACGCCGCCGGTGCGTCGGAGGCGGAGGCCGACGGGTCCGCCACCGACCACGACGAGGACTGACCCGTGCGGATCGACATCGTCACGATCTTCCCGGAGTTCTTCGGCGTGCTGGACGTCTCGCTCCTCGGTCGCGCGCGGCAGGGGGGGCTGCTCGACGTGCACGTGCACGACCTCCGCGACCACACCTCGGACCGCCACCGGACCGTCGACGACACCCCGTACGGCGGCGGTGCCGGCATGGTGATGAAGCCGGAGCCGTGGGGCCTCGCGCTCGAAGGGCTCCTGCGGCCCGACCGGTCCTCGACCCTCGTCGTGCCGACCCCCGCCGGGGTGCCGTTCCGACAGGAGACCGCGCGTGCCCTCGCCGAGCAGGAACACCTCGTGTTCGCGTGCGGCCGGTACGAGGGCATCGACGCGCGGGTCGTCGAGTGGGCGTCCTCCCGCGCGTCCCTGCGTGAGGTCTCGCTCGGGGACTACGTGCTCAACGGTGGCGAGGTCGCGGCGATGGCGATCGTCGAGGCCGTGGGGCGGCTCGTCCCGGGCGTCGTCGGCAACCCCGAGAGCCTCAACGAGGAGTCGCACGAGGACGGCCTGCTCGAGTACCCGAGCTACACGAAGCCGGCGTCCTGGCGGGGTCTCGACGTCCCCGAGGTCCTGCTCAGCGGGCACCACGGGCGCGTCGCTGCGTGGCGCCACGAGCAGCAGCTCGAGCGGACACGGCGGGTCCGCCCGGACCTCCTCGGCGACTAGACGTCAGGCGAGGAGGGCGGCCCGCTCGGCGCTGCGCAGCGTGAGGACCTCCGGGCCGTCCTCCGTGACCGCCACGGTGTGCTCGACGTGCGCCGCCCGCGACCCGTCGCTGCTGCGCAGGGTCCAGCCGTCCTGGTCCTGGTAGAGCTCGTCCGTGCCGGCCATGAGCCACGGCTCGATCGCCATCACGAGACCGGGACGGAGGACCATCCCCCGGCCCGCGCGGCCGTCGTTCGGGACGTGGGGGTCGCCGTGCATCGAGCGGCCGACACCGTGGCCGCCGAACTGGAGGTTGACCGGGTAGCCCGCATCCCGTGCCACCGAGCCGATGGCCGACGAGACGTCGCCGAGACGGTTGCCGGGACGCGCCGCGGCGATCCCCGCGTCGAGCGCGCGCCGGACGGTCGCGACGAGGCGCTGGTCCTCGGCGCGCGGGGTCCCCACCTGGACCGTCACGGCCGAGTCCGCGACCCAGCCGTCCACGCTCGCGGCGAAGTCGAGGCTCACCAGATCGCCGTCGACGAGGCGCTGCGCGTGGGGCAGGCCGTGCAGCGCGGCGTCGTTGACGGACGTGCAGAGGTACCGGCCGAACGGCATCGCGCCGAACGACGGGTGGTAATCGACGTAGCAGCTCTCCGCGCCGTGCTCCGCGATCATCCGACCGGCCAGCGCGTCGAGGTCGAGCAGGTCGACGCCGACGTCGGTGGCGTCGACGAGCGCGTCCAGGACGTCCGCGACGAACCGTCCGGCGGTGCGGAGGCCGTCGAGCTCGGCGGGGGTGCGCAGTTCGATCATGCACACCATCCTGCACCGCACGGGCCGCGCTTCGGCACGCCGACCCCGCGCGGGACGTGGTCCAGGCTGACGGCCCGGGTGGCGCTGGCCATACAGCCTGTGGCAAGATGGACAGCCGTGCCCTGGCCTGGTTCTGCCACGGGGGAACCGCCGCTCGTGGGGCACGCACCACATCTTCCCATCGATCAGCGACCGACCCGTGCGCGGCCGCAGAGAGTGACACATCATGAGCCAGCTCCTCGACCAGGTGGACGCCGCCTCGCTCAAGAGCGACATCCCCGCCTTCCGCGCCGGTGACACCGTCAAGGTGCACGTCAACATCATCGAAGGCACGCGCTCGCGTGTCCAGGTGTTCCAGGGCGTCGTGATCGGCCGGCAGGGCCACGGGGTCCGCGAGACCTTCACGGTCCGCAAGGTCAGCTTCCAGGTCGGCGTCGAGCGGACCTTCCCGGTGCACTCCCCGGTGATCGACCACATCGAGCTCGTGACCCGCGGTGACGTGCGTCGCGCCAAGCTCTACTACCTCCGCGAGCTCCGCGGCAAGAAGGCGAAGATCAAGGAGAAGCGCGAAGCCTGATCCTCCTCGAAGGATCAGCCAGCGCGCCGAGCGTCGGCGAGGGCCTCCCGTCCATGTAGCGTGTTCGCTGGACGGGGGGCCTTCGCTGTTTCGTCCGTCACCGTTCAAGGACCAGCAGGACGTCAATGACCGAACCGATCACCGACGGGGAGACCCGTCGCCGGGGCGAGCCGCGCCGCCGCAATGGAGCGCTCACCTTCCTCCGCGACCTCGTCATCATCTTCCTCGCGGCGCTGCTCGTGTCGTTCCTCGTGAAGACGTTCCTGATCAGGTCGTTCTACATCCCCTCGGCGTCGATGGAGGAGACCCTCGTCCCGAACGACCGGGTCATCGTGAACGAACTCGTGCCGCACGTGGTCGGACTCAAGCGCGGTGACGTCGTCGTGTTCAAGGACCCGGGTGGATGGCTCGACGGCGAGCAGCTCCCCGACCTGACCCCGCACACCGCGCTCGGCAAGGCCGCCGAGTGGCTGCTCACGCAGGTCGGCCTCGGGACCGCGGACAGCGACGACCACCTGATCAAGCGCGTGATCGGGCTGCCGGGCGACAAGGTGTCCTGCTGCAACGACTTCGGACAGCTCTCGGTGAACGGCGTGCCCATCAAGGAGCCGTACATCACCCTGCCGGCGGGGGAGACCCGCGCATCCGGCACGGACTTCTCGATCACCGTGCCGGCCCACTCGCTGTGGGTGATGGGGGACAACCGGTACGACTCGAAGGACTCCCGGTACAACCGGCAGACGCCGAGCCATGGCTTCGTGCCGGAGTCCGACGTCGTGGGGCGCGCGTTCGTGATCTCGTGGCCGACGAGCCGGTGGTCGTGGCTCGGCGACTACCCGGACGTCTTCGCGGGCGTGGAGCAGCGGGACTCGTGACGGCGGCGGGCGCAGTGCGCGGCGCGAAGCGGCCTGCGCGGCCGACCCTGCGATGGGAACGCTCCTTGCTCGAGCAGGGTCGCGTGACCGTCATCGGGTGCGACGAGGTCGGTCGCGGAGCGATCGCCGGCCCCGTGGCCGTCGGGGTCGCGGCGGTCACGATCGCGGTCGGCCGGATGCCGAGCGGGCTCGCGGACTCGAAGCTGCTCTCGCCCGCCAAGCGTGAGGCGCTGGTGCCGCGGCTCGAGGCCTGGGCGACCACCGCGGTCGGGATGGCATCGGCGGACCTCGTGGACGAGCAGGGCATCGTCACGGCGCTCGGAGTGGCCGGGGCGCGCGGCATCGACCAGCTCGTCGCGGCCGGGATCGCGTTGGACGGTGCGGTCGTGGTCCTCGACGGCTCGTTCGACTGGCTGAGCCGAGCGCTCCGCGACCCGGTCGACGTGCTCGTGCGGGTCAAGGCCGACCGCGACTGCGCCTCGGTCGCCGCCGCGTCGGTCGTCGCGAAGGTGCGGCGCGACGCCCTCATGGTCGCCGCGCACGAGGAGGCCCCGCACTACGCCTGGGCGTCGAACAAGGGCTACGGCTCAACCGAGCACTACGACGGCATCCGTGCCGCCGGTCCGCACGCGCTCCACCGTCGGTCGTGGCTCCACCGATGCGATCCCGTCGTCGAGGTCGAGCCGCTGTTCGAGCTCGACGAGGACGTCCCGTCCGGCGACGACGCGGTCCCATCCGCCCACGACGCGGTCCCGTCGGTCGACGACGGGGTCCGCCCGCTCGTCGGAGCCGACCCCGAGCGCTCCTGAAGCTCGTCGCGCCGTAGGATGTGCGGCGATGGATGACGACGAATTCGACGACTACGACCGCGAGGTCGAGCTCGCGCTGTACCGTGAGTACCGCGACGTGGTGTCCCAGTTCCGCTACGTGGTCGAGACCGAGCGACGGTTCTACCTGGCGAACGAGGTCGAACTCGTCCGGCGGGACACCGAGCACGACTTCTACTTCGAACTGAGCATGAACGACGTCTGGGTGTGGGACGTCTACCGTTCCGATCGCTTCGTCAAATCAGTTCGAGTGCTCACGTTCAAGGACGTCAACGTCGAGGAACTGACGAGTCGGGAGCTCGAACTCCCCAAGGAACTCGCCCTCGACGAGTAGGTGCGCCGTGCACGGGGTGTTCACCCCGGCGGGGTGAAATCAGGGACCCGGCGCCGACGAATTCGACGGCATTCCGCAATTCCGGGAGCGAGTGCAATCCGGAATGGTTACGCTGTGTGCTGGCGTCAATTCGTGGACATGTCCGCATGCCCCACGTCATCGACGTCGTCAACGACCGGAGAACCACCGTCCCCACGGTGGGCAAGGAGTGTGCACATGGCCCAGAAGGTGACCGTTCAGCTGGTGGACGATCTCGACGACACCCCGATCGGCGCGGGCGACGGCCGGACCGTCGAGTTCGCGTTCGACGGAGCGACCTACGAGATAGACCTGTCCAACGACCACGTCGACGCGTTCCGCGAAGTCCTGTCGGACTACATCGCCGCAGCGCGGAAGGTGGGGGCCCGGCGTTCGGGTTCCGGATCGGGTTCGACCAAGACCCCGGCCAAGCGCGGGAACTCGGCCGATCTCGCGAAGATCCGGGAATGGGCGCAGGAGAACGGTCACAACGTCTCCAGCCGTGGCCGTATCTCGGCGGCGGTGCAGGAGGCCTACGCGGCCGCCCACTGACGACGCATTCCGACGATCGCTGAACGACCGTCGGGAAACGGCGGATCCGCGCACGCGGATCCGCCGTTCGTGTTCTCAGCAGGACATCCGTCCTGTCAATTCCTCCCGTCCTCCACAATCCAGCCGAATCGCATTCCTTCCACCGATCCGCGCCACGCGAAATGCGTGGATCCCGGATTCGGCAGGCTCGGTCCGGGAGGAACGATGCAGGTGACACAGGACGATGGCGGTCACAACCGCCGGACCGGGGCGGCGGGAGAGGACATCGCAGCGCGGTGGTTCGAGGAACGGGGGGCCCGCGTCCTCGACCGGAACTGGCGAGGCCCGAGCGGGGAGCTCGATCTCGTGGTGCGCCACGGGCAGACGGTGGCCGTGGTCGAGGTGAAGACGCGCACGGTGACGACTGCAGGACACCCGTTCGAGGCGATCACCCGCCGCAAACGCACCCGGCTCCGCCGGCTCGCCGCGGAGTGGTGCGCGACACATCCCCGCGTCGCTCGCGCCTCGGCCGTCCGCGTCGACGCAGTCGCGGTCCTCATGGTCGGCGACCACGTCGCGGTCGAGCACCTCGAGGACATCGCGTGAGCGGCATCGGGCGGACCACGGCCGTCGCGCTGCTCGGCATCACCGGCCGCATGGTCGAGGTCGAGGCGCACCTGTCGAGTCAGCTGCCCTCGTTCAGCATCATCGGCCTGCCGGACGCGGCCCTGGGTGAAGCCCGGGAGCGGGTCCGTGCCGCGGCGTCGAACACGGGCAGCGCGCTGCCCGCGCGGCGCATCACCGTCAACCTCATCCCGGCCTCCGTGCCGAAGCACGGCTCCGGGTTCGACCTCGCGATCGCCATGGCGGTGTTCGTCGCGGCGGGGGTCGTGCCCGCCGACCCGGCCGGGACGGTGCACATCGGCGAGCTCGGGCTCGACGGGCGAGTCCGTCCCGTCCCCGGCATCATCCCCATGCTCGCCGCCGCGCGCGAGGCGGGTGCCGAGCGTGCCGTGGTGCCGGCGGGCAACGCCGCCGAGGCGTCGTACGTCCCCGGCATCCGTGTCGAGCCGGTCGTCACCCTCCGCGACGCCGCGATCCTGGCAGGAGCCGACCTGCTCGCCGAGCCGGCCGAACCCGTGACCGCCGCGGCGGTCACGGCGGCGGACCCCGAACCGAAGGAACTGGCGGACGTCGTCGGCAACCCGACCGCGGTCCGCGCCCTCGTCCTGGCGGCCGCCGGTGGTCACCACGTGCTGTTCCTCGGCCCACCCGGCGCGGGCAAGACGATGCTCGCCGAACGGTTGCCCGGCCTCCTGCCCGACCTCGATCCGGTCGCCGCGCTCGAGGTGGCGGCCATCCGGTCGCTCGCCGGCCACGGCGCGGAGTCGTGGACGGTCCGGCCGCCGTACGAGCACCCGCACCACTCGACGAGCCCGGTCGCGCTGATCGGCGGCGGCAGCCGTCTCATCCTGCCGGGCGCCGTGTCCCGTGCGACACACGGGGTGCTGTTCCTCGACGAGGCGACCGAGTTCCCCCGGAACGTGCTCGACACCCTGCGGCAGCCGCTCGAGTCCGGCACGGTGACCATCCACCGCGCGGTGGGACGCGCGCACTTCCCGGCACGCTTCCAACTCGTGCTCGCGGCGAACCCGTGCCCCTGCGGCCGGTACGGCGTCCCCGGACCGCCGTGCGAGTGCCCGCCGCTCGCGCGGCGTCGATACCTCGGACGGCTGTCCGGCCCGTTGCTCGACCGGATCGACGTGCGGCTCGCGGTGCCCCGGGTCACCCCTGCTCGCATCCGCTCCGACGTCGATCACCCGATGACCACCGCCGTGGCGCGAGAGCGCGTCGTCGCCGCCCGGGCCGCGATGTCCCGGCGCTGGCGAGGCACCCCGTGGCGGCTCAACGCCCACGTCCCCGGCACCCACCTCCGGAGCGCCGACATCGCGTTGCCGACCACGACGACACGGTCGCTCGATGTCGGACTCGAACGGGGGACGCTGACGATGCGCGGGTACGACCGGATCCTGCGCATGGCGTGGACGCTCGCCGACCTGGCGGGCGAGGAGCGGCCCGACACCGACCACGTGCGTCAGGCGATCGCGCTGCGGAGCGCCCTGTGAGCGCCACCGCGGCCGCTCGCCTGCGCGGCGTCGGCAGGACGGACGACGGCGATCCGGACACGGCCGTCGCCGCGGCGCTCTGGACCGTCGTCACGGAGCCGGGGGACGCGGTCGCCGGGCACCTCGTCGCCGCCCTGGGGGCGGTGGACGCGCTCCGCCTGGTGACGCGCGGCGACGACGCCCTCCGCATCGCCGACGCCTGCCGCGCACGGGTTCCGGTGGCCGACGAGGACCACCGCGAACTCGTGCAGGCGCTCGTCGCCGCGCTCGCCCGCTGGGCGCCGCGGCTGCGACATCTCGACCCCGATCGCGTGCTCGACGCGGCTGCGGCGGTCGGCGCACGACTCCTGGTTCCCGGGGACCGTGACTGGCCCGAGCGGCTGGCGGATCTCGGCCCGCACGCACCGCTCGCGCTCTGGGTGCGCAGCACCGCCCCGCCCGCGTCGTGGTGGGCGTCCGCGCCATCGCTCGCGGTGGTGGGGTCCCGCGCGGAGACCCCCTACGGAGCCGAGACAGCGGCCGACCTCGCCTCGGCCGCGGCCGAGGCAGGCGTGCTGGTCGTGTCGGGCGGCGCACACGGGATCGACGCGGTGGCACACCGCGTGGCCCTCGCGGCGGGTACACCCACCGTGGCGGTGCTCGCGGGCGGTGTCGACCAGCTCTACCCGGCGGCGAACGTGGAACTCCTCCACCGCGTCATGCGGCGCGGGGCCGTCGTGGCCGAGGCGCCACCCGGGGTCCGGCCGACGCGGTGGCGGTTCCTCCAGCGCAACCGGTTGATCGCGGCCCTCGCCGACGCCGTCGTGGTCGTCGAGGCGGGCGTGCGGTCCGGGGCGCTCAACACGGCCCATCACGCCGCTCAGCTCGGTCGACCCGTGCTGGCGGTGCCGGGTCCGCTCACCTCACCGTCGTCGGTCGGGTGCCACCGACTGGTGTCCAGCGGTCGGGCGACGCTGCTCACCGCCCCCGCCGATGCGGTGCGGGCGGTGAGCGGTCCGGACGCCGACGGTGGGCCGCTCCGCATCCGATCGGCGCAGGACGACCCCGAGCTGCTCCGTGTGCTCGATGCGCTCAGCCGCCGCGCGGGACTGTCCGTGGACGAGGTCGCTCGACGGTCTGGGCTGGGGACCGCCGCGACGGAGGACGCGCTCGCCCTGGCCGAGCTCGAGGGCCGGGCGGAACGCCACCGGACGGGGTGGCGCCTGGTTCCGTGAGGGCGACCGGCGGCGACTACGGTTGGCCCATGACGCCCGCGGCCGAAGACCTGGAGTTGGTCCGCGCCACGCACGCGTTCCTCGACCACCTCGTCCACGGTCGTGGTCTGAGCGCCCAGACGGTCCGCGCCTACAGCGGTGACCTCGAGGACCTCGTGGCGTTCGCGGCGGAGCGTGGTGTCGGTCGGCCGGACGAGCTCACCCTCGAGGTGCTCCGGGACTGGTTGTGGCGTGCGACCGAGCGTGGACTCGCTCGGACGACGATCGCCCGCCGGGCCTCGTCGGTGCGCGCCTTCACCCGGTGGGCCGCCGAGACCGGTCGGATCGCCACCGACCCCGGCGTCCGGCTCCGTGCGCCGAAGGGCGGCGCCCACCTGCCGCGAGTGGTGCGTGCCGACCGTGTCGAGGGCATCCTGACGACCCTCGGTGACCGCGCCGCGGACGGCGATCCGGGAGCCCTCCGTGACCGCGCCGTCGTGGAGCTCCTGTACGCGTCGGCGCTGCGGGTCGGTGAGCTCGTGGGCATCGACCTCACAGACGTCGACCGGAACCGGCTGACGGTCCGTGTCCTGGGCAAGGGCGGACGCGAACGGGTCGTCCCCTTCGGCGTGCCCGCGGACGACGCCCTCGGTGCCTGGATGGAACAGGGCCGACCGGTGCTCGTCGGCCGTGCCCAGGCGCCGGACCCGTCGGCGTTGTTCCTGGGTGACCGGGGTGCCCGGCTCGGCGTCCGCGG
The DNA here is from genome assembly GCF_003234515.1 of Curtobacterium sp. MCBD17_034. NCBI lineage: Bacteria > Bacillati > Actinomycetota > Actinomycetes > Micrococcales > Microbacteriaceae > Curtobacterium > Curtobacterium sp. MCBD17_034. Next base: position 55,490 of record NZ_QKTN01000007.1, read on the forward strand.
GGTGTACCGGCTCATCGCGCGGATCCTGGCGTCTGAACCGGGGGACGGTCCCGCGGGCCCGCACACGTTCCGGCACAGCGCGGCGACGCACCTGCTCGATGGCGGGGCCGACCTCCGGGCCGTGCAGGAGATGCTCGGGCACGCGAGCCTCGGCACGACGCAGATCTACACCCACGTGTCGAGTGCGCGCCTGCGCGAGGCGTACCGGAGTGCTCACCCTCGGGCGTGATCACCGAGTGGCAGGAGCACGGGCCAGGCCGCCGGTGCGAGGTACGCGAGCGGGTCGACGTACCGCTCGTCGACCCGCACACCCAGGTGGACGCAGGGCGCGGCGGCCGGGCAGTGTCCGACCGCGACACGACCGACAGCGGTCCCGGCCGCGACCGTGGTGCCGACCACGACGTCCGGCGTGACCGAGTCGAGCGAGCTCCGGACGCCACGGCCGTGGTCGATCGTCACGACGCCGCGTCCTGCCACGGGCCCGGCGAACACCACGGTCCCCGCCGCAGGGGCCAGCGCGAGCGTGCCGACGGATGCGCGGACGTCGATCCCGCGGTGCCCCGCGCCGTAGTCGTGTGCCGGGGGTTCGAACGGCCGGAGGACGACGCGCTCCGGGACGGGCCAGGTCCAGGCCGACGCCGTCATGCTCGCCGACGTGCGGATCGACGCCGGGCGCCGGGGTGCCCCTGCACACGGGGGGCCAGCGCACGAGGAACCAGCACGCGCGGGCCCAGCGCCCAGCGTGACGGTGCACAGCGCGACGACGCACAGCACGAGGACGCGCGGGACGACCACCAGCGCCGCGCCGAGGCGCGTCCAGGATCTGCGCGGCGTCGTCGTCCGCAGGGGAGGGGGCACCGCTCGCGACCGTCCTGTCGTGTTCATGGGCCGAGCCTGGTCCCCACCGCACGTCTCGAGGGGACGCTGCGCGAGCGTGCGGGGAGTGCTGCTTGGTGGCGGGTCCTGGGGAGGGGGAGCGACTGCGGCGCGCGATGACGACCACGGACACGGCCCCAGGGGTACCGTGGCAGGCGCTCCGGTCCCGAGCAACGCCGCCCCGGACGGCGACCAGCCGACCTCCGGGGCAGCGCACGGCGACTCGGTCGTACGCCGGCGGGAACGAGGAGCACGTGAGCACATCGACGACGAGGTCCGGCACAGACCGGGCGTTCAAGGGCAAGGTGACTGCGTTCGCCATCGCCGCAGCGGTCGGCGGGTTCCTCTTCGGGTTCGACAGCTCGGTGATCAACGGCGCCGAGTCGGCGATCACCGACCAGTTCAAGCTGTCGGCCGGGGGGAGCGGCTTCGCGGTCGCGAGCGCCTTGATCGGCTGCGCCTTCGGCGCCTACTTCGCCGGGCGGGTCGCGGACCGTTGGGGCCGCACCCGCGTGATGTTCATCGCGGCGATCCTGTTCTTCGTCAGCTCGGTGGCGGTGGCGTTCTCGCCCGACACCACGTTCTTCGTGGTGTTCCGCCTCATCGGCGGTCTCGGCATCGGCACCGCGTCGGTGATCGCGCCCGCCTACATCTCCGAGGTCGCGCCGAAGGGCATCCGCGGTCGACTGGCGTCGTTCCAGCAGCTGGCGATCACGCTGGGCATCTTCGCCGCGCTGCTGTCCGACCAGGTCATCGCGATCGGCGGGGGCGGCACTGCGAGCGGACACTTCTGGGGCCTCGAGGCGTGGCGGTGGATGTTCCTCGTCGGGGTGATCCCGTCGGTCGTGTACGGCGTCTTGGCGCTCGTGCTGCCCGAGTCGCCGCGGTACCTCGCCGCGCAGGGGCGCAAGGACGATGCGCGGGAGGTGCTGACGAAGATCGTGCCGAGCGACACCGTGGACACGTCCCTCGACGAGATCGAGGACGGCATCCGCCAGGAGGAACAGCAGCAGAAGGGCACGATCCGCGGCGACCGCTTCGGCCTCAAGGGCATCGTCTGGGTCGGCATCATCCTCGCCGTGCTCCAGCAGTTCGTCGGCATCAACGTGATCTTCTACTACTCGACGACCCTGTGGCAGGCCGTCGGGTTCAAGGCGTCGGACTCCTTCACGATCTCGACCATCTCGTCGGTGATCAACGTCGTCGTCACGTTCGTGGCGATCTTCACGGTCGACCGCCTCGGTCGGAAGCCCCTGCTCGTCGCCGGATCGGCCGGCATGTTCGTGTCGCTGCTCATGGTCGCGATCTCGTTCTCGCAGGCGTCGCTGGACTCCAGCGGCAATCCGCACCTGCCGGGTCCGTGGGGCGTCATCGCGCTCGTCTTCGCCAACCTGTTCGTCGTGTCGTTCGGTGCGACGTGGGGCCCGCTCATGTGGGTGCTCCTGGGTGAGATGTTCCCGAACCGCATCCGCGCGACCGCGCTCGGCATCGGTTCGGCGGCCAACTGGGTCGCCAACTTCGTGGTCACGATCACGTTCCCCGCGCTGTCGGGCTTCAACCTGACGGTCACGTACGGCATCTACGCGTTGTTCGCGCTCGTGTCGTTCTTCTTCGTGCTCGCCAAGATCCCGGAGACCAAGGGCCGCTCGCTCGAGGAGATGGGTGTCAGCGCCGATGGCGGCAAGGTCGGCAGCAGGTCCTGACGGGCGCGGGACCATCGCGATCGGCGTTGCCGGTCGTCCAGGAGGCACGGGGCACGGGAGACGATCGAGTCACCGGCACCGTGCCTCCCGGCGTCCTGCGGCGCGACCGGCTGGTGCTATCCTGAGTGCAGCAGCGCGCTGAGCGCTGACTTCGCGTGCCCATCGGCCTCCACGCCCATCGGTCCGCCCGCTGGTCCTCTCCGGCGTCGCGGCGGTCGTGCGCCGGGCACCAGGGACCCGACCGCCGGTCGTGGTCGACAAACCGCAACATCAGCGCGCGGCCGTGCCGTGCGCCGGAAAAGGAGAACGGCCATGGCCGTCGTCACCATCCGCCAGCTGCTCGACAGCGGCGTGCACTTCGGGCACCAGACCCGCCGGTGGAACCCGAAGGTGAAGCGTTTCATCCTCGCCGAGCGCTCGGGCATCCACATCATCGACCTGCAGCAGTCGCTGTCCTACATCGACCGCGCCTACGACTTCGTCAAGGAGACCGTCGCCCACGGCGGCACGATCCTCTTCGTCGGCACCAAGAAGCAGGCGCAGAACTCCATCGCCGAGCAGGCGACGCGCGTCGGCCAGCCCTACGTCAACCAGCGTTGGCTCGGTGGTCTCCTCACGAACTTCCAGACGGTTTCCAAGCGGCTCGCCCGCATGAAGGAGCTCGAGGAGATCGACTTCGACGACACGACGAAGGGCTTCACCAAGAAGGAGCTCCTCATCAAGAAGCGCGAGCTCGACAAGCTGCACAAGACCCTCGGTGGCATCCGCAACCTCACGCGCACGCCGAGCGCCCTGTGGGTCGTCGACACCAAGAAGGAGCACCTCGCCATCGACGAGGCGCAGAAGCTCGGCATCCCGGTCATCGGCATCCTCGACACCAACTGCGATCCCGATGAGATCACCTACCCGATCCCGGGCAACGACGACGCGATCCGCTCGGTCGGTCTGCTGACGCGCATCGTCGCCGACGCCGCCGCCGAGGGCCTGACCGTCCGCCACCAGGGCAGGTCGGACGAGCCCGTCGAGCCGCTGGCCGAGTGGGAGCAGGAGCTCCTCGCGCAGGGCGGGTCGAACACCGCCGCAGGCCAGACCGAGGGCGAGGGCGCCACGGTCGAGGAGAACGACGCCGACGCGCAGGTCGCCGAGAAGCCGCTGGGCGAGCCGCTCGAGACGGTCAACGCGGAGCCGACGGCCGAGGCCGCTGCCGCCGCCGAGACCACCCCGGCCGAGTAACACCAGCCGCACAGGACACACCGGGGAGGCGCCGTCCGGCGCCTCCCCGTTCATCACCACACGCGAGTCCAGAAAGGACGTCCACCATGGCGAACTTCACCGCAGCTGACGTGAAGACCCTGCGTGACCGCCTCGGCGCGGGCATGCTCGACAGCAAGAACGCGCTCGTCGAGGCCGACGGCGACATCGAGAAGGCCATCGAGATCCTCCGGGTCAAGGGCCTCAAGGGTGTCGCGAAGCGCGAAGGCCGTGCGACCACCGCGGGCCTCGTCGCCGCCACCGAGACCACCGGTGCCGCCACGATCATCGAGCTCGCGAGCGAGACCGACTTCGTCGCGAAGAACGACCGCTTCATCGCGCTCGCGTCCGAGGTCCTCGGCGCGGTCGCCGAGGCCGGTGCCGACACGGTCGAGGCCGGCAACGCGGCGACGGTCAACGGCCAGACGGTCAGCGACTACATCAACGACAACGCCGCGCTCATGGGCGAGAAGGTCGAGCTCCGCACGGTCGCCCGTGTCGACGGCACGAACTTCGCGATCTACCTGCACAAGACCAGCCAGGACCTGCCCCCGCAGGTCGGCGTCGTCGTCGCCTACTCGGGTGACGACGCCGAAACGGCTCGGTCGATCGCGCAGCACATCGCGTTCGCCGACCCGAAGTACCTGACGCGCGAGGACGTCCCGACCGAGGCCGTCGAGAAGGAGCGCGGGATCGTCGAGGAGACCACGCGCGCCGAGGGCAAGCCGGAGGCCGCGCTCCCGAAGATCATCGAGGGCCGCCTGAACGGCTTCTTCAAGGAGATCGTGCTGCTCGAGCAGGGCTACGCGAAGGACTCGAAGGTCTCCGTGGCCAAGGTCGCGCAGGACGCCGGTCTGACCATCGAGGGCTTCGCCCGCGTCAAGGTCGGCGCGTAACCCACCACCGACGGGGTCCGGAACGACACGTTCCGGACCCCGTCGTCATGTCCGCTTCCGATAGATTCCCTCCAGCACGACGACGAAAGGGCGAACCGAACGATGACCGACGAGAAGACCGGCCGCAGGCGCGTCCTCCTGAAGCTCTCGGGAGAGGCGTTCGGCGCCGGATCCCTCGGTGTGAGCCCCGCGGTCGTGAGCCGCCTGGCGGGCGAGATCGCCGAAGCAGCACGCGACGTCGAGATCGCCGTGGTCGTCGGCGGCGGGAACTTCTTCCGCGGCGCCGAGCTCAGCCAGAGCGGCATGGACCGCGGCCGCGCCGACTACATGGGCATGCTCGGCACCGTCATGAACGCGCTGGCGCTCCAGGACTTCCTCGAGCAGGCGGGTGCCGCGACGCGGGTCCAGTCGGCGATCGCGATGACGCAGGTGGCCGAGCCCTACATCCCGCGCCGGGCGGAGCGGCACCTCGAGAAGGGCCGTGTCGTCATCTTCGGCGCCGGTGCGGGGCTGCCGTACTTCTCGACGGACACCGTGGCCGCGCAGCGTGCGCTCGAGATCGGCGCGAACGAGGTCCTCGTCGCGAAGAACGGCGTCGACGGGGTGTACTCGGCGGACCCGAAGAAGGACCCGTCGGCCGAGAAGCTCGAGCGGGTCACCTACCAGGACGCCCTCGTCCGCGGGCTCAAGGTCGTGGACGCCACCGCCTTCAGTCTCTGCATGGACAACGGTATGCCCATGCACGTGTTCGGGATGGAGGGCGAGGGCAACGTCGCCGCCGCCATCCGCGGCGCACGCATCGGGACCGTCGTCAGCAACTGAGCCCTGCGAGGTCGAGGCGCGCGGGGCCTCCCGGACGGTCGACGGACCCCGCGCGACTAGACTCGACGCGTACCGAAGGAGAACGACCGTGATCAGTGATGTCCTGACCGAGGCGACCGAGAAGATGACGCGCGCCGTCGAGGTGGCCAAGGACGACTTCTCGACCGTCCGCACCGGCCGCATCAACGCGGCGTTGTTCCAGAAGATCCCGGTCGACTACTACGGTTCGCCGACGCCGCTCGCGCAGCTCGCGTCGTTGCAGACGCCCGAGGCGCGCACCCTCATCGTCACGCCGTACGACAAGACCGCGCTCAAGGAGATCGAGCGCGCGATCGCGACGTTCCCGAACCTCGGCGCGAGCCCGTCGAATGACGGCGAGATCGTCCGGGTCACGATCCCGGAGCTGACGCAGGACCGCCGCAAGGAGTTCGTCAAGATCGTCCGGGGCAAGGGCGAGGACCACAAGGTGGTCATCCGGAACATCCGCCGTCGCGCGAAGGACGACCTCGACGCGCTGAAGGGCGAGATCTCGGACGACGAGATCTCGCGCGCCGACAAGGAGCTCGAGGCCCTCACGAAGCGCTACGTCGACCAGATCGACGACGCGCTCAAGAAGAAGGAAGCGGAACTCCTCGAGGTCTGATGGAGCAGTCGCAGGGGGACCCCCGCCCCGAGTCGGGCGAACACGATCGCGCGACCCGGCCCACTTCCACCGCGCGGCGGCTCCGCGCCGACCTCGACGCGCGCGCACGGTCGGCGCGGACCGACTTCGAGACGCAGCTGCGGCAGCGCCGTGCTGAGATCGAGGCCCGGAACGAACAGCTGACCGCGCGCACCGGACGCAACCTGCCCGCGGCGATCGGCATCGGAGTCGTGTTCGGCCTGGTGATGGTCGGCAGCCTCGTCATCTGGAAGGCGCTGTTCATCCTCGTCGGCGCGTTCCTGGTCGGTGTCGCGGTCTACGAGCTCGCGACGGCCATGCGCGCCGGTGGCCGTGACGTCCCCCGGATCCCGAGTGTCCTCGCCGGCGTCGCCATCGCCCCGATCGCCTTCTTCGGGGGGCCGCGCGCCGCGCTCCTCGAACTCATCGCCGGGATCGTGCTCATCACGGTGTGGCGCCTGGTCGAGCTCGCTGCCACCCGACCGCGCCTGGCGGCGAGCAGTGTGGTCCTCGACCTCATGGCGGGTCTGTTCGTCCAGGTGTACGTCGCACTGCTCGCCGGATGTGCGGTGCTCCTCACCGCGCTGCCACACGGCCAGTGGTGGACCATGGCGTTCCTCATCGTCGTGGTGTCCGTCGACACGGGCGCCTACGCGAGTGGTCTGTCGTTCGGCAAGCACCCGATGGCGCCGAGGATCAGTCCGAAGAAGACGTGGGAGGGCTTCGGCGGGTCGTTGCTGGCCAGCATGATCGCGGGCGTGATCGTGTCCGTGCTGCTCCTCGACGAGCCCTGGTGGTTCGGCGTCGTCCTCGGTGTCGCGATCACGGCCTCGGCGACCATCGGGGACCTCACCGAGTCGATGATCAAGCGCGACCTCGGCATCAAGGACATCTCGACGTTCCTGCCGGGGCACGGTGGCCTGCTCGACCGCATCGACAGCGTGCTCCCGTCGGCGGCGGTCGCGTACGTCCTGTACCTCGTGGTGCACTGAGGCGCGAGCCGAGCCGACGGCGCGGTGCTGCTCGCATGGGCGGTGATGGCATGATGTCGCCGTGGCTTCGACATTCCCGACCGTGGACCGTTCGACCCTCGGCTACGACGTCGACGAGGTCGACCGGTTCCTCGAGGACGCGCGGCGGGCCTACACGGACGACGGCGCCGACGGCCACGTCGCCTCGGACAAGATCCGCGCGACCGCCTTCAGCATGCGCAAGGGCGGGTACTCGACGCAGCACGTCGACGCGGCGCTCGAGCGGCTCGAGGACGCCTTCGCGGCTCGGGAGCGCGAGGCGGAGCTGAGCCGTCACGGACAGAAGGCGTGGTACGCCGAGGCCCGCGCCAAGGCGTCCGACGTGGTGGCGCGCCTCGACCGCCCGGACGGCCAGCGGTTCCAACGGGTCGGCTTCCTGACGGTCGGCTACCACCCGAAGGACGTGGACACCTTCGCCGCCCGACTGCGCGGGTACTTCCACGACGGCAAGCCCCTGAGCCTCACCGAGGTGCGATCGGTGGTGTTCCGGCCCAAGCACGGTGGGTACCGCGAGGGCCAGGTCGACGCGGTGCTCGACGCCGTGGTGGAGGTCATGCTCGCCGTTCGGTGAGTCAGTGCTTCGCATTCCGTGATCCATCCGTTACCCTGGACGGACTCATGGGCAGGCACACCGCAGAACCACGATCCGTCCGGACCCCCCGTCAGAACGAGTCCTTCCAGCAGGACACCGTCGACCAGGGCAGGTCCAGCTCCGTCATCGGCGAACGTCGGGCAGCCCTCGGGCGGCCTCGCGCCGAGCGGCCCGCGGCCCGTCGCGTGGCGGCCCGGGAGGCCACTCCCGCGCTGCCGACGCCGGTCTCGGTCGCCGACAACCGCGTCTCGGCACCCATCGCTCGGGGCGAGGCGGCGCTGCACGCGACGACCGCCGCCGAGTCGGCCCTGACCGCGCAGCGTGACGTCGCCGCCCGCGTCGTCCGGGTGCGGCGCGCTCCGGTGGCTCCGCCGAAGCGTCCGGAGCGTGCCGTCGGCCTGACCGCGTTCCTCCGTCGTCGCGCGACCATCCCCGCGCTGTCGTTCTTCGCGGTGTTCGGGTTCGTCGGCGGCTCACTGGTCAATCCACTGTCCGGTTCGTACGCGTCCGCGGCGGTCCTCGCGCCGACGCTGCCCTCGGCGCCCGCGCAGCAGTTCACGGCGCACGGCACGTACCAGAACGTCGTCGTCACGCGCGACGGTTACCAGGTGACGAAGCCCGTGGTCGTGGCGCCGAAGGTGACCGCGCCGACGACGACCACGACGACGACCGCCGCAGCAGCGTCGACTTCGACCGCTTCGAGCGCCGCGTCGACCGCGAGCGACGCCGCACCTGCCGCGGGTACGCCGGACCCGGGCAGCGCCAAGGCGATCGCGCTGACGCAGGTCACCGCCAAGGGCTGGGGCACGGACCAGTACAACTGCCTCGTGTCGCTCTGGACCCGTGAGTCCAGCTGGAACGTCTACGCGTACAACCCCTCGGGTGCGTACGGCATCCCGCAGGCGCTGCCGGGCAGCAAGATGGCGAGCGTCGGGGCCGACTGGCAGACCAACCCGGCGACGCAGATCGCGTGGGGGCTCGGGTACATCCAGGGCTCGTACGGGACGCCGTGCGCGGCCTGGGCGCACAGCAACGCCTTCAACTGGTATTGATCGGCGCCCGGCCGTGCCGCGGAGCAACCGGCCCCGGCGACGCGGGCGCGCGGATCCCGATGAGGAGTCCGGTCTCGACCGCCTCCTGACCGGTTGGGCGCGCACCGAGTCGCGGCGCGGCAGGACGTTCACGGTGCAACCGATCAGTGCGTCCTCCGCACAGAAGGCATACGTGTGTCCGGGGTGCGGGGGGACGATCGAGCCCGGTGTCGCACACCTCGTGGTGTGGCGGCAGGACGGTGTCCTCGGTGACGCCGCCGACCTCGCCAGTCGTCGGCACTGGCACGTCCACTGCTGGAGGATCGCGTGAGTACGGCCCCGGACGACCGCGTCACCGAGATCCGGAGCGACGTCGTGCTGCCCGCGCTGCGCACGGAGGTCGATCTCGTCACCGACGACCACCTCGTGCTCGTCGGCGAACTGGCCGAGCCGGAGGGACGGCCCGCCGCCGGGACGATCGTGACGCTGCACCCCCTGCCGACGGCGGGCGGGTTCATGGACTCCCACGTGTTCCGGAAAGCCGCCGCGCGCCTCCCGGCCCTCGCCGCCATCGCGGTGCTCCGCTTCAACTTCCGCTCGGTGTCGTCGCCGCGGGGGACGTCCGAGGGTGCCTTCGGGGACGGCGTCACCGAGGGGTTCGACCTCCGTGCGGCCGTGGCCGAGGTCCGTGACCGCGGGCTCCCGGCGCCGTGGCTCGTCGGGTGGTCCTTCGGGACCGAGGTCGTCCTGCAGCACGGCATCGAACACGTCCGGTCCGGTGCGGTCGCGGGCGTGGTGTTGTTGTCGCCGCCCCTCCACCGCACGACCGACGACGTCCTGGCGCGCTGGCGAGACCTCGAGGTCCCCGTCGTCGCGTTCGTGCCGGAACACGACGACTTCTTGCGCCCCGACGAGGCCGCCCGTCGCTTCGCGATCGCGCCGGCCGTCCGCGTCGTCCCCGTCGCCGGAGCAAAGCACCTCTGGGTGGGGGAGCGGGCCGTCCGGGTCGTGCTCGACGCCATCGCCGACCTGGTCGTGCCGGGATCCGCGCCGCTGCCGACCACCTGGCCGGTCGCGGACTGAGGCGGACGCCCCGCCGTCGGAGGGAGCCGGCGCGGCGCTGCCGTGGCTCGTGCTCAGTCCCGCTGGACCTCGACCGCGTGCGTCAGCGCTCCCCGGAGGTTCTCGAGGTACCCGGCCACCGCCTCGCGCTCCATGCGGATGGCGGCGAGGCGGTCCTCCGCGTCGGCGACCAGGCGAGCGGTCCGCTCCTCGGCCTCGGCGACGAGCGCGCGCGCGCGCTCCTGGGCGTCGCGGAGGGTCTCGTCCGCACGCTCGGCCGCGCGGTCCTCGCGCGCGCGAGCGGCGTCCTGCGACTCGCGGTCGAGCCGGTCGGCCTCCGCTCGGGCGTCGTGGGCGCGTCGGACGGCCTCGGCGAGCTGCAGGTTCGCCTCGTCGAGGTACTTCTGGGTCTCCGCGACGGTGTCCTGGTGCTTCTGCAGGTAGTCCTGCTCGGCTTCGTCGCGGCGACCGGCGAGCTCGGACTCGAGGGCGGCGCGGGCGTCCTCGCGCTCGCGGGCGAGGGCGGCGCGCATCTCGTCGACCTCACGGTCCAGGTCGGCCCGGGCGACGTCGATCTGCTCGCGGAGTGCGTCCCGCTCGGCGAGCAGTGCGCCGATCTCGGCGGTGCGCCGCTCGGCGATCTCGGTGTCGAGCGCGGCGTGCTCCCGTGCCGAGCGCTCGGCGAGTTCGTGCTCGTGTGCCGCAGCGGCCCGCTCCGCGGCGTCCTCCGCAGCGGCCCGCTCCCGCGCGATCCGGGTCTGGTGGTCGGCGGTCTCGCGCGCGATCCGCTCGGCGGTCTCCTCCACCAGGCGCTCGTTCTCGAGGCGCGTCTGCTCGGTGTCGACCGCGATCGCGGCACGCGCCGACTCGATCTCGTGGTCGAGGTCGCTGCGCGCCGCGGCCAGTTCCTGGTCCGACCGGGCACGGGCCGCGCTGAGCTCCTGCTCGAGGTCCGTCCGAGCGCGGACGGCCTCGTGCTCCCACGCCGCACGCTCGGCGGCCAGCCCGGCCTCGGTGTCGTCACGGCGCCTGGCGAGTTCCGCGTCGACGGCCTCGAGCCGCCTGGCGACCTCGTCCTCGAGCTGCGCGCGTCCGGTCTCGAGCTCGAGCGCCAGGGCGTCGCGACCTGCCTGGAGCTCCCTGGCCCAGGACTCGCGGCCGCTCCGCAGTTCGTGGTCGAGTGTCTCGTGGCCCTCGCGCATCGCGCGGTCGAGCTCGGCGGTGCGTCGCTCGTGCTCGGCCTCGAACACACCACGGCGGTGTTCGGTCTCGCGGTCGAGCGCCGCCGCGGCCTCGCGCGCCGCTGCGGCCTCGCGCTGGGCGACCTCGCGCAGTTCGGCGACCTCGCGCTCGACCTGCGCACGGAGCGCAGCGGTCTCGCGGACGGCGACGGAGCGGGTCTCGGCGGCTTCGGTGACCGCGGCGCCGCGCGTGGCCGAGGCCTCGTTCCGGGCGTCCTGGAGCAGCAATCCGGCCTCGGACCGGGCGCGTTCGATCGTGTCCGCGGCCTCGGCGCGTGCTCGGGCCACGTCGCTCGTCGCGCGGGCCCGGGCGTCCTCGAGGGTGTCGGTCGCCTCGCGCTGGGCGTCCGCGACGAGGCGGGCGGCTTCCGTCCTGCTCGTCGCACGGAGCCGTTCGGCGTCGATGTCGGCCTGGCTGATGAGGCGGGTCGCCTGTTCCTCGGCGACGCGCAGGGTGTTCTCGAGCCGGGTGCCGAGCCCGCTGTACGTCGGCGTGCCGGCCTCGTCGAGCTCGGACTGCAGGTCGTCGACCCGGGCCTGCAGCAGGCGGATCTCCTTGGCGGCCTCGGCACGGTCGTTGTTCGACTTGATGAGCTCACGGCGCAGCTCACCGAGTGCGCGATCGACGTCGTCCCGCCGGTAGCCCCGGAGCTCCGAACCGAACTCTGCTTCGTCGTACGCCACGTGTCGCTCCTGATGTCACTCGTCGAGGCGGCTCCGCCCGGGGTCGATTGTAGTGGTGGGTCCGGCGAGCACGGCGGGAGCGCAGGACGGTCATGCCGGCATCGTCCGCCGGTCCACACCGGCCGCCGGGAAGATGCGCCTCCCAGGCTCGTTGGCTATCCTGGACCGTCGTTCCGCGCGCCCGTGCGGCGTGCTCCGGCGCGGCCGCCGGGAGCGTGGCGCCCGCCATCCGAAGCGGGACCCCGCGTCCGACGTCGTGGGGGCGTCGCGCCGCAACCCACCCCGGCGCGGAGGGAGAGTACACGTGCGTTTCGTCCTGGCGATCATCAGCTTCGTCATCGGCGTCGTGCTCGTCGGCCTCGGGGTCGGGCAGCGGACGGTGTTCGCGCCGCCCTCCTCGACCGTGGCGTCGACGACCACGACGGGCGACGCTCCGGTGACGGTGATCCCGGGTCGGACGCTCGTCGCGAACGCCGGCCACCAGCACGTCCGCGTCTCCGGGGCCTCGGGCACCGCGTTCGCGGCCTACGGGCGCACCGCCGACGTGATGGCCTGGGTCGGGAAGGCCCGGCACAACACCATCCGCTACGACGCCGAGACCACATCGCTCCGGGACAGCGTCTCGGGCACGCAGCGACACGTCCCGTCGCCGAAGGGCAGTGACCTCTGGTACGGCGAGTACGAGGGGCACACCCTCGACTTCACCGTCGACCTGCCGGCGGACACCGCGCTCGTCATCGTGTCGAACGGGTCGGACCCGGCCCCCGCGCACCTCTCGGTCACCTGGCCGCGGGACACCGCCACACCACTCGTCGGCCCTCTGATGACGGCGGGCGGGTTCTTCGTCGCGCTCGGCATCGCGCTCTACATCTGGGCCATCATCCACCAGCGGCGGCTGCGCGGACCCCGCCGGCGCAGCGGGGGCACCCGGCCGCCGCGCGCACGGGTCTCGCGCCGTCGCGCGGTCGCCGCGGGCGCGCAGGTCCCGCCGCGTCCACGCCGTGGCCGCCGCATGGTCGCGGTCGTGCCGGTCGTCGCGCTGACGACACTCGCCCTCGCGGGCTGTTCGTCGGAGTACTGGCCGCACGGGACCTCCGGTACGCCGACGCCGACGCCGACCATCACCGCGACGGCGGGCCCGGCCGCGGCCGCCGAGCCCACGGCGGCGACGCTCCCGCAGATCCGCCGCATCGTCGCGCGCGTCGCCGCGGTCGCGGCGCAGGCGGACAGCTCGCGGAACGCCACCACGGCCGCGGAGCGCTTCACCGGGCCCGCGCTCGACCTGCGCAAGGCGAACTACACGATCCGGGGGAGCGACACCGACGTCGACGCCCCGCCGACGATCCCGTCGTCGGGCATCTCGGTCGCCCTGCCGCAGCAGACCGACACCTGGCCGCGTTCGGTGTTCGTCGTGCTGACGGGATCGCAGCAGCAGAAGGACGTCGCTCCGCAGGCCCTGACGCTCGTGCAGGCGTCGCCGCGGGCGCAGTACAAGGTCGAGTACGACGTCTCGCTCGAGGCGGACGCGAAGCTCCCGTCGGTCGCGCCCGTCACCACCGGTGCCGCGCAGCTCTCGCCGGACGTCAAGCTGCTGACCGTGCCGCCCGGCCAGGTGGCCTCCGCCTACGCGGACATCCTCGCGAACGACACGGCGAGCGAGTACGCCGACGTCTTCTCGTCCGAGGGCGACGAGCTCCGCCAGAAGATCGGCAAGTCCTACAAGGACCAGAAGGCGAAGAGCCTGTCCTCGACCGCGAAGATCGCGTACTCGTCCGAGGTCCCGTCGGCCGACTCGAGCATCGCGCTCGCGACGAACGGCGCCGGCGCGCTCGTCTCCACGAGCCTCGACGAGATCGAGAAGGTGACCCCGACCCAGTCGGGCGCGACGCTGAACACGGAGGGAGCGGTGAAGGCGCTCTCGAAGGTCGGGTCGAGCACGAAGGGGATCAGCGCGACCTACGGCGTGCAGGTGCTGTTCTCGGTGCCGCCGGTCGGATCCAAGGCCAAGATAGAACTGCTCGGGTTCACGCAGGGCCTGATCGCAGCGAGTGAGGTGCAATGAGCAACATCCCCCCGACCCCCGCCGGTCTCCGTGGCGCGGTCGACCTGTCGTCCCTCGTGAACCGCGGCACTGCATCGCCGCCGGCTCCGGCGTCCGCGGCTGCTGCCGCCCCCGGCGGGCCCGGAGGCGCAGCCGCCGGGGTCTCGGACGCCCTCGTGGTGCCCTCGCTGGTCGTCGACGTGACGGACCAGACGTTCCAGGACGTCATCGAGCTGTCCATGCAGGTCCCCGTGATCGTCGACCTCTGGGCCGAGTGGTGCGGGCCGTGCAAGCAGCTGTCACCGGTGCTCGAGCGCCTCGCGCAGGAGTACGACGGGCGCATCGTCCTCGCCAAGGTCGACGTCGACGCGAACCCCCAGCTCACGCAGGCGTTCCAGGCACAGTCGATCCCGACGGTCGCCGCCGTGATCGGTGGTCGTCCGCTCGGGCTGTTCGTCGGCGCCCTGCCCGAGGCCGAGGTCCGTGACGTCATCGAGCAGGTGCTCCAGGCCGCCGCGCAGAACGGGATCGCCGGACGCGTGCAGGTGGCCGACGGCGCCCCCGACGCCGCCGCCGAGCCCGAACCGGAGCCGCTGCCGCCGCACCACCAGGCCGCGTACGACGCGATCGAGCAGGGTGACTACACGACGGCGATCGCCGAGTACCGCACCGCGATCGCGCAGGACCCGCACGACCGCATGGCCGTGGCGGGGCTGGCGCAGGTGTCGCTCCTCGACCGGCTGCAGGGCGCGACCGCCGACGAGCTCCGCGCCGCGGCGGCCGCAGCACCGACGGATCCGGCTGCCCAGCTCGGCGTCGCCGACCTCGACATCAGCGGCGGGCACGTCGAGGACGCCTTCGGGCGCCTCCTCGACGTGTTCCCGACCGTGCACGGCGCGGAGCGCGAGGCCGTCCGCGCGCGGCTCGTGGAGTACTTCGAGCTCGTCGGTGCCGACGACCCACGGGTCGTGGCGGCACGCCGTCGGCTCGCGACCCTGCTCTACTGAGCCCGGCGCGCCCGGCCGGCACCGCCGGCTCGTGGCGCGCGCCCAGCGGACGCAGGACGAACGGAACGGCCGGGAGGCGCGCCTCCCGGCCGTTCCGTTCGTCACCGCGCGCGTGCGGCGCGGCGATCGCTCACCGCTCCAGCCGGAGCCAGACCGACCCGAGCGGCGGGACCACGAGGTCAGCCGACGCCGGACGACCGGCCCAGGGCTGGTCCTCGGCGGTGACGGCGCCCATGTTGCCCACCCCGGAGCCGCCGAACGCGGTGGCGTCGGTGTTGAGGACCTCGCGCCAGACGCCCGCCTCGGGCAGCCCGAACCGACGCTCGACCGGGACGCCCGAGAAGTTCGTGAACACGGCGATCCGCTCGTCTCCGGCCTTCCGGATGAAACCGATGGTCGAGTGTTCGGCATCGCCACCCTCGAGCCACTCGAACCCCTCCGGGGAGTCGTCGTGGGTCCACAGTGCCGGGCTCGCGACGTACACGCGGTTCAGCTCGGCCACGAGGTCCTGCACGCCGCGGTGTCCCGGGTCGTCGAGGAGCCACCAGTCGAGTCCGCCAGCCTCGTTCCACTCGCTCGGCTGCGCGAACTCCTGCCCCATGAACAGCAGCTGCTTGCCGGGGTGGGCCCACATGAACGACAGGTACGCGCGGACGTTCGCCAGGCGCTGCCACTGGTCGCCGGGCATCTTGCCGTACAGCGAGCCCTTGCCGTACACGACCTCGTCGTGGCTGATCGGCAGCGTGAACTGCTCGCTGAACGCGTAGACGAACGAGAACGTGATCTCGTCGTGGTGGTACGAGCGGTACACGGGCTCGCGGTGGATGTACTCGAGCGAGTCGTGCATCCAGCCCATGTTCCACTTCTGCCCGAACCCGAGGCCGCCCTCGCTCGTGGGACGGGTGACCCCGGGCCACGAGGTGGACTCCTCGGCGATCATGACGATGCCCGGGTAGCGCTTGTAGGCCGTCGCGTTCGTCTCCTGCAGGAACGAGATCGCCTCGAGGTACTCGCGTCCGCCGTACTTGTTCGGCAGCCACTCCGTGCGCGAGTAGTCGAGGTAGAGGATCGAGGCGACGGCGTCGACGCGGAGACCGTCGATGTGGAACTCCTCGAGCCAGTACAGGGCGTTCGCGACGAGGAAGTTCCGGACCTGCGGCTGACCGAAGTCGAACACGTACGTGCCCCAGTCGAGCTGCTCGCCGCGCCGGGGGTCCGGGTGCTCGAACAGCGCGTAGCCGTCGAACTTGGCGAGCGCCCACTCGTCCTTCGGGAAGTGTCCCGGCACCCAGTCCATGATGACGCCGATGCCGGCTTCGTGCAGACGGTCGATGAGGTAGCGGAGGTCGTCGGGGCTGCCGAACCGAGCGGTCGGGGCGTAGTAGCCGGTGACCTGGTAGCCCCACGAACCGCCGAAGGGGTGCTCCGCGAGCGGCAGGAACTCGACGTGCGTGAACCCGAGGTGCTGCACGTGCCCGATGAGGTCGTCCGCGACCTCGCGATACGACAGGCCGGGGCGCCAGGACCCGAGGTGGACCTCGTAGACGCTCATCGGGTGGTCGTGCGTGCTCGTCCGAGCCCGCCGTTCCATCCACGCGCGATCGCCGTCGCTCCACTCGTGGGTGGCGCGGGTGATGACGCTCGCGGTGAGCGGCGGGACCTCGGTCCGGCGCGCGAACGGGTCGGCTCGCTCCACCCAGCCGCCGTCGGTCAGGATCTGGAACTTGTACCGTTGGCCGTCCTTCGCGCCGGGGACGAACAGCTCCCACACGCCCAGACCGCCGAGCTTGCGCATCGAGGTGGTCCGACCGGACCAGCCCTCGAAGTCACCGATCACCCGCACCGCCGTGGCACGAGGCGCCCACACCGCGAACGAGACGCCCTCGACGCCGTCGATCGACCGGAGGTGCGCACCCATGAGGTGCCAGAGCTGCTCGTGGCGGCCCTCGGCGAACAGGTGCAGGTCGACGTCACCGAGGGTCGGGGCGAAGCGGTAGGCGTCGTCGCTCGTCCACGTCTCGTCGTCGTACTCGGCCTCGACGCGGTAGCTCGTCACGGTGCCGGGCAGGGCACCGGCCCAGACCCCGAACCCCTCGTGGTGCAGGGGCGCGGCCGTGCCGTCGGGGAGCACGAGCGTGACGGCGTTCGCGAGGTGACGCACGACGCGCACACTCGTGCCGCCGTCGACCGGGTGCGGGCCGAGGACGTCGTGGGGCTGCGACCATCGGCCCTCGGCGACCTGCTGCAGGAGCCACTCCTCGACGGGGCCGGGGACCGGCTCCGCGGCCGGTGCGACATCGGTCCTCGGTGCGGCGGCGTCGGTGTCGACATCGGTGTCGGTCGGCCGGGAGGCCGTGCTCGCGCCCGTCGGCTCGACCCCGGTGTCCGTCCTGGTCGCACCCGGCGTCGTCGCGCCCGCGGGGACGGGTGCGTCGGTCGCCGTGGCCGCGGGGTCCGTGTCGTCGGTCGCGGCCGGGGCACTCGCCCCGCGACCGGCGAGCGTGTCGGCCTCTGCGACGGAGCGGTCCGGGGCCTCGGCGGCCGTCGCGGGCGCGCCGGGCAGGTCCTCGCCGGGCGCGGACGTGTTCGGTTCGTCACGGGGCGCCGACGCCGTCGGGACGAAGGTCGAACGCCGTGCGGGGCGGCCCTCGTCGGGCTCGCGCGTGGGTTCGGTGGTCTCGGTCATCGGTGTGGTCCCTCCACGACGAGCAGGTGCACGGGTTCCTGGAAGGCGTCCAGGCGCACGTAGTTGGCGGCGCCCCAGGTCCAGCGGGCACCGGTGACGACGTCGCGCACGTCGAACAGCCCGTCGGTCGGGAGCCCGAGCGCGGCGAGGTCGAGGAACACGGTCGCCTCGCGGGCCGAGTGCGGGTCGACGTTCGCGACGACGATGACGGTGTCCGAGCGGCCCGACCGGGTGTACGTGCCGGGCAGGTGCTTCGAGTAGGCGACGATCGCGTCGTTGTCGGTGTGGTGCACGTGCAGGTTGCGGAGCTGACGCAGCGCGGGGTGGGCGGACCGGAAGCGGTTGAGCATCGTCACGTACGGCGCGAGCGATGCTCCGGCGGCCTCGGCGGCACCGAAGTCCCGGGGCTTGTACTCGTACTTCTCGTTGTCGATGTTCTCCTCGCTGCCCGGCCGGGCGACGTCCTCGAACAGCTCGTAGCCGGCGTACATGCCCCAGGTGGCGGCACCCGTCGCCGCGAGCGCGGCCCGCACCTTGTAGCCCGCGCGCCCGCCGAACTGCAGGTACTCCGAGAGGATGTCCGGGGTGTTCACGAACAGGTTCGGCCGGAGGTAGGCGCTCGTCTCGTGCGCGAGCTCGTCCAGGTAGGACTCGATCTCCTCCTTGGTGTTCCGCCAGGTGAAGTACGTGTAGGACTGCGTGAACCCGGCCTCGGCGAGCGCGCGCATCATCGGTGGACGCGTGAACGCCTCGGCGAGGAACACGATCTCCGGGTTCTCCGTGCGGATCTCGCGGATCACGCGCTCCCAGAACCACAGCGGCTTCGTGTGCGGGTTGTCGACACGGAAGATGCCGACGCCGAACGAGATCCAGTGTCGGAGGACACGGAGGACCTCGGTGACGATGCCCTCGGGGTCGGTGTCGAACTGGATCGGGTAGATGTCCTGGTAGCGCTTCGGCGGGTTCTCCGCGGTCGCGATCGAGCCGTCGGCGCGCTGCGTGAACCAGTCGGGGTGCTCGGTGACCCACGGGTGGTCCGGCGAGCACTGGAGCGCGAAGTCGAGCGCGACCTCCATGCCCGTGTTCTTCGCTGTCTCCACGAAGGAGCGGAAGTCCTCCTCGTTGCCGAGGTCGGGGTGGATCGCGTCGTGTCCGCCGTCGGCGCTGCCGATCGCCCAGGGGCTGCCGGGGTCCGCCGGGCCGGCGTGCAGCGTGTTGTTCGGCCCCTTGCGTGCGGTGACGCCGATCGGGTGGATCGGGGGGAGGTAGATCACGTCGAACCCCATGCGCGCCACACCCGGGAGGCGGCGCGCGGCCGTGCGGAACGTCCCGCTCCGCCATGTGCCGTCGGCCTGTCGGCGCGCGCCCTCGCTGCGCGGGAAGAACTCGTACCAGGCCCCGACGCCGGCGCGGGTGCGTTCGACGTCGAGCTCCTGCGTCGCGGAGGTCGTGCGGAGCGAGGTGAGCGGTGCGTCCACGAGCGCGGCGGTCACGCGCGGGTCGTCGGCGGCGGCCAGGCGTGCGGCGGGGGAGCGGTCCGTGTCGCGCATGACGGCGGCCGCGTCGGCGGCTGCGGTCGACTCGGCCTCGTCGGCGAGTCGGTCGAGCAGCACCGCGCCGTCCAGCAGGGTCGCCTCGGTGTCGACGCCCGCGGCGATCTTCAGCCGTGCCGCGTGGATCCACGTCGCCCAGTCGTCGGCGTAGGACTCGACGTGCCAGGTCCAGAGACCGACCGAGTCGACCTGCACGGTCGCGGCGTAGCGGTCGGTGCCCTCGCCGACGAGTGCCATCGGCACCGCCCGGACGGCGCCGTCGGGGCGCTCGAGCACGAGGTCCGCTCCGATGACGCCGTGGCCCTCTCGGAACACGGTCGCGGCGAAGGTGACGACCTCGGAGTCGAACGCCTTGCTCGGGAAGCCGTTCGGCGTCGAGGGTTCGATCGCGGTGATGGGGATGCGCCCGATGACGGGTCGGTCTGCAGTGGCCACGATTCGACCGTACTCGGAGGACCGCGGGCGGGTCCGCCGCGGGTCCTGGCGCGGGCGACGCTCAGACGATCTCGAACACGTGGATGCCCGGCCCGTAGGCGGTGAACACCGTGCCGACGGACCGGTGCCGCTCGTGGTCGCGGTGCTTCTCGCTCGACCAGACCAGGCGGTAGGCCTCGACGTCGCCGTGCGCCGGGAGGGTCATGTCGCGGGTGCGTCCACTGCCGTGGACGATCACGAGCACGCGGTCGTCGGGTTCGTCCTCGGGCGTCGACTCGGCGAAGTACTGCAGCGCCCGGTGCGTCGGCTCGTCCCATCGGTCGTCCGTCATCGGGGTGCCGTCGGTCGCGTACCAGGTCATCCTGGTCGCCGAGGGCGTGTCGGCGCCGCCGGTGCCGAAGCGCGACGGCCGGAGGGCCGGGTGCGCCGCCCGGAGACGCACGAGGGCGGCGGTCTGCTCGACCATCCACTCGACGTCCGGGTCCGGGCTCCAGTCGACCCACATCGACGCGTCCGTGATCGCGTACGGGTTGTTGTTGCCGTGCTGGGTCCGACCTCGTTCGTCGCCGGCGGTGATCATCGGCACGCCCGCGGACAGCAGCAGCGTGCCCATGAGGTTCCGGAGGGACCGTTGCCGTGCGGCACGGACCCCGCGGTCGTCGGTCGGCCCCTCCACGCCGTGGTTGAACGAGCGGTTGTCGTCCGTGCCGTCGCGGTTGTCCTCGCCGTTCGCCTCGTTGTGCTTGTGGTCGTACGACACGAGGTCACGCATCGTGAAGCCGTCGTGCGCCGTGACGAAGTTCACCGCCGCCGTGGGGCCACGGTCGGCGCCGAAGACGTGACGGGACCCGGCGAGCACACCCGCGAGGGCACCGATGCCCGTCATCGGGCTGCCGTCGCGGCGCTCCCGGGCGATGTCGGTGAGCCAGAACTGCCGGACCGTGTCGCGGAAGCCGTCGTTCCACTCGGCGATGCGCGGGCCGAAGGCACCCGTCCGCCAACCGTCCGGCCCCACGTCCCAGGGCTCGGCGATGAGCTTGACGTCCTGCAGGAGCGGGTCGTCGCGCAGGCGTTGCAGGAGCGGGTGTGCCGGGTCGAACCGGTGGTGGGCGTCCCGTGCCAGGGCCGCCATGAGGTCGAACCGGAACCCGTCGACCTGGACCTCGCGTGCCCAGTACCGCAGGCTGTCGACGACGAGGTCGGCGATCGCCGGCTGGGAGGTGTCCAGGGTGTTGCCGCATCCGGAGGTGTCGAAGTACCGCTCCGCGCCCGCCGCTGGTTCCTCCGCCCAGCGGTACGCCGTCGCCCCGTCGAGCCCGCGCAGTCCGGACGTCGGGCCGCCGAGGCCCTCTTCCGCCGTGTGGTTGTAGACGACGTCGAGCACGACCTCGATGCCGGCTTCGTGCAGGAGCCGGACCATGCCCTTGAACTCGCGCAGCACCGCGGTCGCCCCGGCCGCCCGGGCGCTCGCCGAGGCGTAGGGCGCGTGCGGGGCGTGGAACCCGAGCGTGTTGTACCCCCAGGCGTTCTCGCGCCCGGCTCGCCGGAGCCACTCCTCGGAGCGGAAGGCGTGCACGGGCAGGAGCTCGACCGCGGTCACCCCGAGCCGCCGGAGGTGGGCGATCGTGCTCTCGTGCGCCAGTCCCGCGTAGGTGCCGCGCAGGTGTTCGGGCAGGGCCGGGTTACCGGCGGTCAGGGTGCGGACGTGTGCCTCGTACAGGACGGTCCGGTCGATGGAGGTGCCCGGCTTCGGCACGCCGCCCCAGTCGAAGCCCTCGTCCACCACGACTGAGGTCCAGCCGTCGCCGGCCGGCTCGATCCCGCGCGCGTACGGGTCGAGCAGCGGACGGAGGGGGTCGAAGTCGTCGCGCGCACCCCGTGGTCCGTCCGCGAGCAGGTGGTAGGTGTCGCCCACACGGGCGCCGTCGGCGCGGCCGGTCCAGACGTCGCCGTCGCGCTGCAGGGGGACGCGGATCGGACCGTGGGTCGCGGAGGCGTCGACCACGAGGGTCACTGCGGTCGCGGTGGCGGAACGGACGGCGAACGACGCGCCGTCAGCGTCGGGACGGAGCCCCGGCTCGGGCACGATGTCGACGGTCTGCACCCGATCAAGGCTAGCGAGCGACCGGCGTACCCTGTGGAGGCGCCCACGGCCGGGGGCGCGAGGACGCACCACCCGGGAGGCACCGTGCCGGTCTACCTCGACCACGCTGCGACGACGCCGATGCTGCCCGCCGCGCTCGCCGAGTACACGCGTGCGCTGTCGGTGGTCGGCAATCCCGCGTCCATCCACAGCGCGGGCCAGGGGGCGCGCACGACGCTCGAGACCGGCCGCGAACGGGTCGCCCGCTCGCTCGGCGCCGATCCCGTCGAGGTCGTCTTCACCTCCGGTGGCACGGAGAGCGTCAACCTCGGCGTCAAGGGCCTGTACTGGGCCCGGCAGCGCGACGCCCGTCGACCACGCGTCGTGGTACCCGCCGGGGAGCACCACGCGACCGTCGACACCGTCGAGTGGCTCGCCCGGCACGAGGGCGCGGTCGTCGACGTGGTCCCGCTCGACGAGCGGGGTCGCCTCGACCTCGTCGCCCTGGAGGCGGCGCTCGTCGATCCCGCGGACGTCGCCCTGGTCACGTTCCTGTGGGCCAACAACGAGGTCGGCACGATCCAGCCCGTGGCCGACGTCGTCCGCCTGGCGCACGCGGCGGGCGTGCCCGTCCACTGTGACGCGGTCTCGGCGTTCGGCCAGGTGCCCGTCGACTTCCACAGCAGCGGTGTCGACGCCATGAGCGTCTCGGCGCACAAGATCGGCGGCCCCGTCGGGATCGGTGCGCTCGTCCTGTCGCGGACCGCCGTGGTCGAGCCGCTCCTCCACGGTGGTGGGCAGCAGCGACAGGTCCGGTCCGGGACGCAGGACGCGGCGGCGGCCGCGGCGTTCGGCGTCGCCGCGTCGGCGCCCCACCCGGACCTCACGCCGCTCCGGCAGGCGCTCGTCGCCGGGGTCGCGGAGCGCGTGCCGACCGCGGTGCTGCGCGGCGACCCGGTGGACCGCTTGCCGGGGAACGCGCACTTCACGTTCCCGGGGTGCGAGGGGGACTCCCTGCTGTTCCTGCTCGACGCGGCAGGCGTGGCGGTCTCGACGGGGTCGGCGTGCCAGGCCGGGGTGCCCGAGCCCTCGCACGTCCTGCTCGCCATGGGCCTGTCCGAGGAGACCGCGCGCGGCGCGCTGCGGATCACCCTCGGGCACACGAGCACGGCGGACGACGTGGCCGCGTTCCTCGATGCACTGCCCGACGCGGTCCGACGAGCCACCCGCGCGGGCATGGCCGGACACGCGCCCGTCATCGGCGCCCGCTGAGGCCGCCAGCCGGGACGACGGTGGCGCGGACGGTGCCGCCGCGCATGCTCCACTGCCGACCCCGGCCGCGGGGACGGTGGCGGCTGGGCCGGTAGGCTTGTCGATCATGGTCGAACTGGACATCAGCGAGCAGATCTCCGCCCTCCGCGAGACGTTCGGGAACATCCGCTCGGTGGTCGACGTGGACCGCCTCGAGCGTGAGATCGCCGAGCTGAGCGAGCAGGCGGGCGCGCCTGATCTGTGGGACGACACCGCGCACGCGCAGCAGGTGACGAGCGCGTTGAGCCACCGGCAGGCCGAGCTCAAGAAGATCACCGAGACCGAGCAGCGTCTCGACGACCTCGAGGTCCTCGTCGACATGGCGAACGAGGCCGAGGACGAGGAGAGCGCGCAGGAGGCCCGCGACGAGCTGACCGCCCTCTCGCGGACGATGGGCGAGCTCGAGGTGCAGACGCTCCTCGACGGCGAGTACGACGCACGCCCGGCCGTCATCACGATCCGCGCCGGCGCGGGCGGTGTCGATGCCGCGGACTTCGCCGAGATGCTCCTGCGCATGTACCTCCGGTACGCCGAGCAGCACGGGTTCCCGGTCCAGGTGATGGACACCAGCTACGCGGAAGAGGCCGGGATCAAGTCCGCGACGTTCGAGGTCGACGCCCCGTACGCGTTCGGCAACCTGTCGGTCGAGGCCGGCACGCACCGTCTCGTCCGGATGTCGCCGTTCGGCGCCGCCGGCAAGCGCCAGACGTCCTTCGCCGCGGTCGAGGTCATCCCGCTCATGGAGGAGACCGAGGCCATCGACATCCCCGAGAACGACATCCGGGTCGACGTGTTCCGGTCCTCCGGCCCGGGTGGACAGTCGGTGAACACGACGGACTCCGCCGTCCGCCTGACGCACATCCCGACCGGCACCGTCGTCTCGATGCAGAACGAGAAGTCCCAGATCCAGAACCGCGCCGCGGCGATGCGCGTGCTGCAGTCGCGCCTCCTGCTCCTCAAGAAGGAAGAGGAGAACGCGAAGAAGAAGGAGCTCGCCGGGAACATCACGGCGAGCTGGGGGGACCAGATCCGCTCGTACGTGCTCGCGCCGTACCAGATGGTCAAGGACCTCCGGAGCGAGTACGAGGTCAACAACCCGAGCGCCGTGTTCGACGGCGACCTCGACGGCTTCCTCAACGCCGGGATCCGGTGGCGCAAGCGCGGCGACGCCTGACAGGCACCGCGCCAGCGTTGCGCGTCGCCGCCTGAGGAGCCCGTGACGACGGCGCCGGGACCGGCCCCGTCCCTCCCGGCCGTGAACCGCGCGCCTGACTTGCGTTCCGAGGAACGGCACCTACCCTGATCGGGTCATGATCAGATTCGACCAGGTCACCAAGGTGTATTCGGGCAACCCGAATCCGGCGCTCAACGACCTCACCCTCGAGATCCTCAAGGGCGAGTTCGTGTTCCTCGTCGGGGCCTCCGGCTCCGGCAAGTCCAGCTTCCTGCGGCTCGTCCTCAAGGAGGAGCGCCCCACCAAGGGTCAGATCCACGTCCTCGGGCAGCGGCTCGGCTCCCTGTCATCGCGCAAGGTCCCCTACTTCCGCCGGAACCTCGGGGTGGTGTTCCAGGACTTCCGGCTCCTGCCCAACAAGAACGTCTTCGACAACGTCGCGTTCACGCTGCAGGTGATCGGCAAGAGCAAGGGGTTCATCGGCGAGGCGGTGCCGGACGTGCTCAAGATGGTCGGACTGTCGGGCAAGGCGAACCGCCTGCCGCACGAGCTCTCCGGTGGTGAGCAGCAGCGCGTCGCGATCGCCCGTGCGGTCGTGAACAAGCCTGCGATCCTGCTCGCGGACGAGCCGACGGGCAACCTCGACCCGACGACCTCGGCGGGCATCATGGCCCTGCTCGAGCGCATCAACCAGGGCGGGACCACCGTGCTCATGGCGACGCACGACGCCGGCATCGTGAACCAGATGCAGCGTCGCGTGATCGAGCTGTCGGCGGGCAACGTGCTCCGCGACGAGCAGTCCGGTGGCTACCAGACGCAGGCGGTGCCGATCGTGCGGCAGCAGCCGGTGTCGACCACCACGGGCATCCAGACGCTGCCGGGGATCGTCCGATGAGGCTCGGGCTCGTCATGTCGGAGGTCGGCTCCGGCCTCCGCCGCAACGCGTCCATGGTCGTGTCGGTCGTGCTCGTGACGTTCATCTCGCTGACGTTCGTCGGCACCGCGATCCTGCTGCAGATGCAGATCACCCAGATGAAGGGGTACTGGTACGACCGGGCGCAGGTCGCCGTGTACCTGTGCACCGACACGGACACGACGGGGAACTGCACCGGGGCGAAGGCGACGGCGGACCAGCGTGAGCAGGTCCAGGAGCAGCTCCGCTCGTCGACGCTCAAGCCGTTCATCCAGAAGACCTACTTCGAGACGCAGGACCAGGCGTACACACGCTTCAAGTCGCAGTTCAAGGACTCCCCGGCGACCGAGTTCGTCAAGCCGCAGTACCTCAACGAGACCTTCTGGGTGAACCTCAAGGACCCGTCACAGTCCGACGTGCTCATCGAGAGCCTGTCGAAGCTCGCGGGGGTGCAGAGCGTCGTCGACCAGCGGGGGTACCTGCAGCCGATCTTCTCGGTGCTCAACGCGTCGTCGTACACGGCGGTCGGCATCGCGGCCCTCATGCTCGTGGCGGCGGTGCTCCTCATCGCGACGACCATCCGGTTGTCGGCGTTCTCGCGACGTCGAGAGCTCGGCATCATGCGGCTGGTCGGCGCGTCGAACCGGTTCATCCAGACACCGTTCATCCTCGAGGGGGTGATCGCCTCGCTCATCGGGGCGGTCCTCGCCGGGGGAGCGATCGTCGCCGTCGTCTGGTTCTTCGTGCGCGGCTACCTGGCGACGCGGTTCACGGGCACACCGTTCATCGGCATGAGCGAGACGGTGCTGGTGGTGCCGGCGGTGGTGGTCATCGGCGGCATCCTGGCGGCGCTGTCCGCGAGCGTCGCGATCCGGCGGTACCTCAAGGTCTGACCTTCCCGCGCGCTGCTGCGGCTGTCGTTCGGGAAGCGTGGGTGGTCGACACCGGTTGGGTAGACTGGGCGGCCGCCACACACCGGTGGCCGGCGGAGAGGACTCGACATGCCGAAGGAACGCGGGGAGAAGGTCGTCGCGACGAACCGGCGCGCGCGGCACGACTACCTCATCGAGGACACGTACGAGGCCGGCATCGTGCTCTCGGGCACCGAGGTGAAGTCGTTGCGACAGGGCCGGGCATCGCTCGTCGACGGGTACGCCTTCATCGACGGCGGTGAGGCCTGGCTCGACGCCGTGCACATCCCCGAGTACACCGAGGGCACCTGGAACAACCACGCGCCCCGCCGCAAGCGCAAGCTGCTCCTCCACAAGCAGCAGATCGTCAAGATCAGCCACAAGACGAAGGAGGGCGGCTACACACTCGTCCCCCTGCAGATCTACTTCTCGGACGGCCGGGCCAAGGTCGAGATCGCCGTGGCGAAGGGCAAGCGCGAGTACGACAAGCGGCAGGCGCTGCGTGAGCGCCAGGACCGCCGTGAGGCCGAGCGCGCGATCTCGACGCGCGGGCACCTCGGGGAGTGACGGGGCGGGCTCCCGAGCCGTTCGCTCCGGCGCCGTTCGCCCCCGGCGGACCCGGGAGGACCGTGCTGGCCTGGCAGGGTCCGGTGTGAGCGCGCTAGACTGGGCAACCGCCTCCACCACGAGGCGTGTGGTGCCGCTCACGCGGCGCTGACAACTCCACAGTGTGACAGTGGCCCTCCGTCATGGGGATGATCGGTTTCGACATCGCCTGCGTGCCGACGGGAAGCGGGCCGAGGATCCACGGTCATCTCGTCAACGATCCGTGGAAAACAACAAGTGCCAATTCCAAGCGCACTGACTTCGCTCTCGCTGCGTAAGCAGTAGAGCCACATGAAGTCCGTCGGCCGGGTGATCGTTCCCTATCCCGTGTCCGGCGTCATCCAGGGGACTCGCTGCGTGATTCCGTCCGGAGGTCACGCGGGACTTGCATCCGGGCTGGGCTCGTCGTCCTAGAAGCCAGTAGCAAAGGGCGGAGTCGAGCAGAACGCCTCATCTGGCTACGCCCGTAGAAGACGTCGAATCACAGCGATGGACGGGGGTTCAATTCCCCCCATCTCCACCACTGCGGATCGATCCGCGGGGTCACTGTCACACACGTGGTCGTCCGAGGCCGCACCGGTTCCGCTCCGCGGCGCCGGTGCGGCCTCGGACGTTTCAGCCCCCATCTCCAGCGCCCAGCAGTTCTCCAGCACCCAGCGGTTCTCCGGGGCCCGGCGGTTCTCCGGGGCTCATCGGTGCTCGGAGACCCAGGTACTCCCGGCCTGGGTACCTGCGAGGCCGGGTTCCTGTGGGCTGCCTGCGTAGCACGATCGATCGAGCGCCTCCCGTCGGTAGCGTCGGCGTCGGGTCGGCGGACGCCGGTCCGCTCGCTCACACGAGGGTCCCGCGGTGCGGGTGGCCCGTCGACGGGAGGACGCACGTGCAGGAGATCGCGATCCGGGTCCGGCTCGCCGCTCGGGAGCGGCTCGGGCTGTCCGACTACGAGCGGACCGTGCAGGCCGTCGCCACGCTCGCCGCGGTCGTCCGCTGGCTGCCCACGCCGGAGGCGCGTCTCGTCCTGCGCGGTCGTGGCAGCGACCCGGTGCGGGTCGAGACCGTGAGCACCGCGAACGGCTTCGAGATGGTGCTCGTGCTCGATGACCGGTCCTCGGCCGTCGAGCGGGCGGCGGTGGTCGTCGCGTCGGCGATCGCGACCGCCGCAGGGGAGCGGGTCGACGGTGCCGCGGGAGTCGTCGGCGAGCTCGATCGCCTCGATCGCAGTGCGCCGCGCGGTCGGAGTGTTGCCGAGCGGGCGCTTCGCCGGTTCCTCGAGGACGCCCGCACCGACGTGGTTGCCGGGCGTCTGACCGCACGCGTCCGGGCCGCGAGCGCGCTCGTCCGGTTGGCGGAGGACGGTGCGATGGTGGTCGTCGAGCGCGTGGTCGACCCCGCTGCCCCGGCGGTCGAGGGGCACGTGGTCGACGACGTGCCCGAACCGGGGGACGCGGTGGTCGTCGCCGAGACACCGGACGAGGCGGCGCTCATGGCGGACGCGCCCGTCGTCGTGGGAGTCGTGCCGCAGGTCGCGGTGACCGAGGCCCCGCCGCTCCCCACGCCGCCTTCGGGCGAGCCGAGCATCGCTCGCGCGCAGCAGCCCGACCGGTTGAAGAGGGACGCCTCGAAGAAGAGGGAAGAGTCGAAGAAGAGGGAAGAGTCGAAGAAGAAGGAAGAGTCGAAGAAGAAGGAAGAGTCGAAGCAGAAGGACCGGTCGAAGCAGAAGGACACGTCGAAGCAGAAGGACAAGTCGAAGCGGAAGGACCCGTCGGCGAAAAAGGACCGGTCGAAGAAGGGCGGGCCGAAGAAAGGCCAGTGAACCTGTGCGATCATACAGGTGCCGTGTTTCCATCCGGTTACGGCTGTGTTCCGATCGCGTTGCCTGAACGTTCACCGGGTGCGGATGGTGGAAGAGTCGCATAGTCCTCAGCAATCCGACACAGGAGCGACTTTGGCTACGACCACCACCACGACGACGCCGCCGGACACCGGACTCAAGCGCAACGTCGGCTTCATCGGGCTCATCTGGGCCTCGACCGGATCGATCATCGGTTCCGGGTGGCTCTTCGGTTCCCAGCATGCCCTCGAGGCAGCTGGTCCCTCGGCGATCATCTCGTGGGCGATCGGCGGTGTCGCGATCCTCGTGCTCGCACTCGTCCACGCCGAGCTCGGCGGCATGTTCCCGATCGCCGGCGGCACGGCTCGCTTCCCGCACATCGCGTTCGGTGGTGTCGCCGGCGCGTCGTTCGGTTGGTTCTCGTGGCTGCAGGCCGCGACGGTCGCCCCGATTGAGGTCGAGGCGATGATCAACTACGCGCAGCACTGGAAGTGGGCGCAGACCTTCGTCACGCCGTCGACGGGCGTCCTCACGGGCTCGGGCATCGCCGTCGCGATCTTCCTCATGCTGATCCTCACCGTGATCAACCTGTTCAGCGTCAAGATCCTCGCGAACACGAACTCCGCGGCGACCTGGTGGAAGGTCGGCATCCCCGTCCTCGTCATCATCGTGCTCGGGTTCTCCGGGTTCCACGGCAGCAACTTCACGGCCGCCGACGGATTCGCTCCCGAGGGTGCGAAGGGCATCCTCGCCGCGGTCTCGACCTCGGGCATCATCTTCTCGTTGCTCGGGTTCGAGCAGGCCGACCAGCTCGCGGGTGAGTCGAGCAACCCGAAGCGTGACATCCCGCGCGCGGTCATCGGCTCGGTCGTCATCGGCCTCGTGATCTACCTGCTGCTCCAGATCTTCTTCCTCGGTGCGCTCAACCCGTCCGAGATCGGCCACACCTGGCTCTCCGGTGCCTACACGAAGTTCACCGGCCCGTTCGCGGACATCGCCATGGGCGCCGGGATCACCTGGCTCGCGGTCATCATCTACATCGACGCGGTCATCTCGCCCGGTGGCACCGGCCTCATCTACGTCACGGCGTCGTCGCGTGTCTCGTACGGCCTCAGCAAGAACGGGTACTTCCCGCGGGCGTTCGAGTGGATCACGAAGGGCGCGGTGCCGTGGTTCGGCCTCATCTTCGCCTTCGTCATCGGCGTCGTGTGCTTCCTGCCGTTCCCGTCCTGGCAGTCGCTCGTCGGCCTCATCACGAGCGCCTCGGTCCTCATGTACGGCGGTGCCCCGCTCGCCCTCGGCGCGTTCCGCAAGCGGATCCCGGACGCCGAGCGCCCCTACCGGCTGCCGGCCGCCAGCGTCCTCGCACCCCTGTCGTTCATCGTCGCGAACCTCATCATCCTGTGGACGGGCTGGTCCACGGACTGGAAGCTGGGGATCGCGGTGGCGCTCGGCTTCGTCATCATCATCCTGAACCGGGTGCTCGGTGGGAACCGTGCGGTCCAGCCGCGTTGGGACTGGCGGGCCGCGCAGTGGCTGTTCCCGTACCTCATCGGCATGGGTCTCATCGTGTTCCTCAGCGACTTCGGTCCGCTGAAGCACCCGTGGTTCCCGCTCTGGTGGGACATCGCGGTCACCGCGGTGTTCTCGATCGTCATCTACTACTGGGCCGTGAACAGCGCCTCGAGCCGTGAGGAGATCCTCCGTACCGCCGAGGACGTCCGCGAGACCGAGGAGACCAGCGTCGTCGACGCCGTGCCGACCCACTGATCGCGGTCTCCGCTCACATCGAACGGGAGGCGGTGCGCACGACGTGCGCACCGCCTCCCGTTCGTCGCTCCCGGACCCGTGATCGTGGCGCGGTCGAGCGTCAGAAGTCGGCGAGGTTGGCCCGGAGGCCGCCGTCACCGAACTCGCGACGGAGCAGACCGCGGCGACGGAGGACCGGGACGAGGTCCGCGAGCATCCGCGTGACCGCGACGGGGTGGAGGTCTCCGGAGAGGATGAAGCCGTCGTTGTCGGCGTCGTCGCCGAGCTCCTCGGCGAAGTCGGCGAACTCCTCCGCCGTGCCGACGAAGCCGGTGCGGTCCGCGAGCCGGCCCTTCCGTGCCTTGCGGGTCAGGAGCGCGCGGAGCGGGGCGTCCGGGGTGTCGCCGACGAGACCGCGGATCGTGCCCGCGGAGACGTGGTCGCCGAACAGTCCCGCGGGCAGGGGTGCGTCGAGGTCGAGCGTCGTGAGGTCCGTCTCGAGGTCGCTCGA
The DNA here is from genome assembly GCF_003234515.1 of Curtobacterium sp. MCBD17_034. Classification (NCBI taxonomy): domain Bacteria; kingdom Bacillati; phylum Actinomycetota; class Actinomycetes; order Micrococcales; family Microbacteriaceae; genus Curtobacterium; species Curtobacterium sp. MCBD17_034. The sequence continues at coordinate 86,151 of NZ_QKTN01000007.1, forward strand.
CTGGCCCATCGCCACGACGAGCAGGTCCTCGTCGCTCGGGTGCCGCGACGCGTCGACGAGCCGGTCGGCCTCGGTCGCCGAGGACACGATCTCCGGCTTCACGACGAACATCGTCCGGACGGCGCCCGGCGCCCGGCCTGCAGCGGCGGACGCCTCCGCGATGCGGGACCGGTACCCACGCACGGTGGCGGCGTCGAGCGGGGCGAGGGCGAGCTGTACGTCGGAGTGCGTGCCCGCGAACGCGAGCCCACGCCCCGAGCCACCCGGCGAGACGATGACGGGGTCGTCCGCGAGCGGGAGCGCGTTGAGCGGACCGGTGACGTCGAAGTACGTGCCCTGGTGGCGTGAGCCGTCGGTACGCTCGCCGTCGGCGAAGTGCCACGTGTCGGTGTCGGCCACGAGGGCGTCCTCGCCCCAGCTGTGCCACAGGTGCCGGATGACGCCGAGCCACTCCTCGGCGCGGTCGTACGCGGCATCATGGGCCAGCGGCGCGGCGCCGACGTGCCGCGCGCTCCCGACGTCGGTGACGACGTTGAGCCCGAACCGGCCGCCCGACAGGTGCGCCAGGGTCGACGCCTGCCGTGCGGCGAGGTACGGCGGGGTGATGCCCGCGTTGACGGTCGGCACGACGCCGATGTGCTGGGTCGCTGCGAAGAGGTACGGCGCGAGCAGGAGCGGATCGTGCTTCGGGCCGCCGTACGCCTGCCGGATGCGCAGGTCGAGGGTCGACGGGTTGCCGAGCGAGATCGCGTCCTCGGCGATGACGAGGTCGAGGCCGGCCTGTTCGAGTGTCCGGACGGACTGCTGGTACAGCTCCGGACGGGTCCAGTCGTACCCCCAGTCCCAGTCGGGCCGACCCCACCCCTGGGGGCCGAACCCGCGGGCGAAGAACCACCCGAAGTGCTGCATCCGTGGCATCAGATCTCCTCGAGCACGATGTGGGGAGCGCCGAACTCGCCGGACCGGACGTCTTCGTCCGCGGTGGCGGTCTCCGCGACCGGTGTCGGGCCTCCCGGACCGTCGGCGGGCAGACCGACCCCCGGCCCCTCGGCGGACCGGACCGCCGCCAAGCCGCGCTCGAGGTCGCGGATCAGGTCCTCGACGTCCTCGATGCCGACCGAGACGCGCAGCAGGCCCTCGTCGATGCCGGTTGCGGCGCGTTCCTCGGGCGTCCGCTGGGCATGCGTCGTCGACGCCGGATGCAGGATGAGTGACCGGACGTCGCCGAGGTGCGTCATGCGACTGAACAGGCCGAGTGCGTCGACGAACCGCTGGGCGGCGTCCCGTCCGCCCGCGAGCGAGAAGGCGAACACCGAACCGGCCCCGCGCGGCAGGTAGCGCGTCGCGAGGTCGTGGTAGGGGTTGGACTCGAGCCCCGCGTGGTCCACGTTCGCGACCTCGGGCTGCGCGTCGAGCCACCGGGCGATCGTCAGCGCGTTCGCGCCGTGTCGCTCCATGCGCAGCGAGAGCGTCTCGACGCCCTGCTGGATGAGGAACGCGTTGAAGGGCGAGGGGGTGGGGCCGAGCCGTGCGGCGACGACGTCGCGTGCGTACGCGACGAACGCCCGGTCGCCGTGGCGGTCGACGTGGCTCCGGCCGCCGAGCGCGCGGTCCGGTTCGGTCAGATGGGGGAACCGGCCGCCCGTGGCAGCCCAGTCGAAGCGACCGCCGTCGACGACGACCCCACCGATGGCGGAGCCGTGTCCCGCCAGGAACTTCGACGCGGAGTGCACCACGATGTCCGCGCCGTGCTCGAGCGGCCGGACGAGGTACGGCGTGGCGAGTGTGTTGTCGACGACCAGCGGTACGCCGTGCTCGTGCGCCACCGCGGCGACCATCGCGATGTCGAGGACGTCGTTCTTCGGGTTCGGGATCGACTCGCCGAACAGGAGCCGCGTCTCGGGGCGGATCAGCGCCCGCCAGGCGTCCGGGTCACGGGCGTCGTCGACGAAGTCCACGCTGATCCCGAGTCGTCCGAGGTTCTGCAGCAGGAGGCCGCGCGTGCCCTCGTAGATGCTCGACGCCGACACGACGTGGTCGCCGGCCTGCAGCAGACCGAGGAGCGCCACGGTCACCGCGGCCTGTCCGCTGCCGACGAGGATCGCCTCGACCCCGCGCTCGAGGACGGCGACGCGGCGCTCGAGCGAGGCGTTCGTCGGGTTGCCGAGCCGTGTGTACGTGTACCCGGCGTCGTCGCCGGCGAACCGGTCGCGCGCCTGCCCGAAGTCGTCGAACAGGAAGCCGGACGACATGTGGATCGGGGTGATCCGCGCGCCGTGCGCCGAGTCGGGCACGACCCCGCCGTGCACCTGCTCGGTGCTGAACCCGAACCCCGCCGTCGCCGTGTCGCTCTCGGGCACGTCCCACCTCTCTCTGCCTCTGCCGGCGCACCTGCGCCCATCGGGCGATCCTCCCACTGCCGGAGCCGGGAGGCACGACCGGCGTCGTCCGGTTACGGCACCACCCCCACGACGAGCGTCCGCAGACCGACCGCGACCGTGTCGACGACCGCGCCGAGCGGGGCACGCGCCAGCCAGACGACGCCGAGTTCCACGAGCACGAACAGGACGTACCAGACCGCTGCGGAGAGCCGGTACTCGCTCGCGACGATGTGGAAGTCCGTTCGGACCGGAGCGCCGGTGGCGATCCAGCCGGCCACCCGCACGACCGACCGCACGCCGTCGACGACGAACAGCGCGCCGATCGCAGCGACGACGAGCACGGTCCACTCCGAGGGACGCACCGCGACCCAGACGGCGACGGCCGCGAACCCGACGACGACCAGGACGCCGAAGGCGTTCCGGACGAACAGGACGGCGACCACGGCGGCGACGCCGAGGACGGCCGTCGTGAGCACGCGGTCGGCGTGCACGGACCCGATCACGAGCAGGGCCCCGGCCCAGAGCGGTGCCGAGTACCCGGCGTAGAGGTTGCCGAGCCGGACCGCCCACCGCGCGGCGCGGGGGACGCGACCGAGGTCGACCCATGCCTCTCCCGAGCCGTCCGCGTGGAGGTCGATCCGGCGGATGCGGCCGCCGAACGGCACGACGACGACGCAGTGGCCGACCTCGTGCACGATGGTCGTGGCGATCCGGGCGACGCGTCCGACGGCGGGCACGAAGGGCAGCGCCGCCCCGACGAGCAGAGCGACCAGGAGCGCGGAGGACGGCACCCGGGGATCTTCGCGCACCCGGCCGATGTCGAGCCTGGGAACGCGGGTGGCGCCCCCCGGCCCCCGCCGTTCGGCGCTCCTGGTGGAGCCGCGGTGGCAGACGCCCGCCGGCATGGGGGACGTCCGCTCGGCGACCGCGGCGCCGACGCGGAGTAGACGAGACGGGTGACGACGACCTCCCGATCCGACGCCGGCGACCAGGACACCGAGCGCGACCGGCAGCGGTGGCACGCGTTCGCGGTGTGCATCGCGGTCGCCGGGATCACGATCATCGACCTGTCGACGGTGAACGTCGCGCTGCCGTCGATCCAGCGGTCGCTCGGCGCGTCGAACTCGGAGCTGCAGCTCATCGTCGCCGGCTACGCACTGGCGTTCGGCCTGGCGCTCGTCCCGGCCGGGCGCCTCGGTGACCTCCGGAGCCGCCGGCTCATGTTCGTGGTCGGCCTGATCGCGTTCACGACCGCCAGCCTGTTGTGCGCGATCGCCCCGTCCATCCAGGTGCTCGTCGTCACGCGGATCCTGCAGGGCTTCGCCGCGGGGACGCAGATGCCCCAGGTGATCGGCCTGGTGCAGCAGCTGTTCCGTGGGGAGGAGCGCGGACGCGCGTTCGGCATCTTCGGCGCGATGGTGGGCATCTCCACCGCGCTCGGTCCGACGATCGGCGGCGCGCTCATCGCCCTCGGTGGCGAACAGACCGGATGGCGCTACATTTTCTGGCTCAACGTCCCGTACGGCCTCGCGGCCCTGTACTTCGCGGTCCGCCTGCTGCCCCGGAAGCGCCAGGACCCGTCACGCGACCGCGAGCTCGACCTCGTCGGGATCGTCCTGCTCGGCGTCGCGGTCGTCACGCTCATGCTGCCGTTCGTGCTCACCTCGGGCACGGGCGACTCGCCCCTGCGGTGGCTCGCACTCGTCGGCACCGCGGTGTCCGGGGCCCTGTTCGTCTGGTGGGAGCGGCACTACGCGCACACGGGACGGTCCCCGGTCGTGCACTTCGACCTGTTCCGGCTGTCGTCCTACCGGAACGGCCTGCTCATCGCCGCGGTGTACTTCGCGGCGCTGCCGGCGACGTTCCTCATGGTGACCCTGTACCTGCAGGAGGGCCTGCACCTCGAGCCGCTGTTCGCCGGCATGGTGAGCATCCCGTTCGCCGCCACGGCCGCCGCCGGCGCCTGGTTCGGCGGTCGCCTCGTCAACCGCATCGGCAGGGCGCTCGTCGTCTGGGGGCTCTGCGCGGTGGTCGTCGGGTTCGTGGCGCTGCTCGTCGCCGCGACCACGACCCCCGCGTCGATCACTCCATGGGCGATGGCGGGTGCGTTCCTCATCGGTGGCGCGGGCGGTGGCCTCGTCGTGTCGCCGAACCAGACCCTGACGCTCGCGCAGGTCCCCGTCGAGCACTCCGGTGTCGCGGGGTCGATGCAGCAGCTCGGCCAGCGCGTGGGCACCGCGATCGGCACGGCCGTCGCCACGAGCGTCTTCTACGGGATCGTGCGGAGCGAGGACCGGAAGGCCGGGGACCTCACGGCCTACCACGACGCGTTCCGCGCAGGCACGGCGTTCACCGTGGGACTCGTCGTGCTCGTGCTCGCGCTCGCGATCGTCGACCTCGTGTCGCGGAAGAAGCGCGGCGAGGAGACGCCCGTGCCGCAGGAGGCCTGAGACGTCGCCGGGTCGTCGCGCCTACCCGCGGATGGTGCGCACGACCGCGTCGTGCAGGAGCCCGTTCGTCGCGAGGGCGGTGCCGTGCCACGGGCCGGGCTCGCCGTCGAGCGACGTGAACCGCCCGCCCGCCTCCTCGACCACGGGGACGATCGCCGCCATGTCCCACGGCTTCAGGTCGCCCTCGCCCGCGACGTCGAGGGTGCCCTCGGCGACCATCATGTAGGCCCAGGCCTCGCCGTAGGCACGGGTCCGCCAGACGGACCGGGACAACCGCAGGAGGCCGTCGAGCCGCCCGGCCTCGTCCCAGTCCTGGAGGCTCTGGTAGCTCACCGAGGCGTCCGCCAGCTCCGCCACTCCCGACACGCGCAGGGGACCCTCCGACGAGGAGGCCCCGAGTCCCGTCGCCCCCCACCACCGCTTGCCCATCGCGGGGGCGGACACGACGCCGACCCGGGGGACGCCGTCGACGGCCAGGGCGATGAGCGTCGCCCACACGGGCACGCCGCGCAGGTAGTTCGCCGTGCCGTCGATCGGGTCGATCACCCACTGCCGATGTCCGGAACTCCTCGCGGTGGTCCCTGCGGCGGCGGTCGACTCCTCGCCGAGGAACGTGTCGTCGGGACGCTCGGCCGCGATCCGCTCGCGGAGGGCCGCCTCGACCGCCTGGTCGGCGTCGGTCACGTGCGTGCGGTCGGCCTTGACGTCGACGTGCAGGTCGGCCGCCCGGAAGCGGGCGAGGCTGATCGCGTCCGCCGTGTCGGCCAGGGAACGGGCGAACGCGAGGTCGGCGGCGAGGTCCACGCGCCGAGCCTACCGAGCACCGACGGTGCACCTGGCCCGGCCGTCCTTCCCCGCGAGATCGCGCCCGGTGCCGCTCGCAGACCGGTCGGAGCGGCAACGACTGCGATGGCGGCGGAAGGAGGGGAGAGGGGCAGGTCAGTCCGCGCCCGGGTCCAGCTCGCCCATGCCCGTGAGCAGCGCGCGGAACGAGTCGAGCCGCTCGATGCCCGTGGGGCCGAGCTCGCCGTCCTGGACCCGGTCGACGATCTCCCAGTCGTGCGCCTGGTCGAGCGGTATGCCGTCGGCGGGCTCGCGGACCGGCACCGCGTGCGCGGCGAACGCGCGGAACACGTTCTCGGGCTGCACGTGCCCGAGGCCGAACGACCGCACGCCGGGGGTGTCGATGATCCAGCCGCCACCGTGCACCGGCAGCGCGATCGAGGACGACGACGTGTGGCGCCCGCGTCCGGTGACCGCGTTCACGACGCCGGTCGCCCGGGAGGCCCCGGTCAGGGCGTTCACCAGCGTGGACTTGCCGACGCCCGAGTGTCCGACCGTCACCGTCACCTGGTCACGGAGCACGGCCGCGAACGCGTCGAACGGCACGTCACCCGCGGCGCTCGTGACGACGCGCAGGTCGAGGCACGCGAAGTGCGCGAGGAACGGCTCCGGGTCGGCGAGGTCGGTCTTCGTGATGCAGAGCACCGGGTCGAGCCCGGCGTCGAAGGCGGCCACGAGGTACCGGTCGACGAGCCGGGGCCGGGGCTCGGGGTCGGCCGCGGCGATGACGATGAGCATCTGGTCCGCGTTCGCGACGATGACGCGTTCGACGTCGTCCGTGTCGTCCGCGCTGCGGCGGAGGAACGTCGAGCGGTCCGCGACCTTCACGATGCGGGCGAGGGAGCCCTCGTCGCCGCTCACGTCGCCGACGAGCGACACGTGGTCACCGGTCACGACGGCCTTCTTGCCGAGCTCGCGCGCCTTCGTGGCGGTGATCACCCGGGCCTGGCCGGACTCGGCGTCGAGGGGACCGCCCCCGACGAGCACGCCGAACCGTCCGCGGTCGACGTTCGTCACCCAGCCGGGCGTGGCGTCCTCGTGGGTGGGGCGCTGCTTGGTGCGCGGACGACTGCCCTTCGGGTTCGGCCGCACCCGCACCGCGGACTCGTCGTACTGCCCGTACGGTTCGTCGAGGTCGTCGTCGTCCCCGCCGTCGAACCAGCTCATGCGCCCGACGTCGCCACGAGCGTGTCCCACAGCTCCGGGAACTGCGGCAGGGTCTTCGCGGTGGACCCGATGTCGTCGACCGCGACGCCGTCGACGACCAGACCGATGATCGCGCCCGCGGTCGCCATCCGGTGGTCCTCGTACGCGCCCCACGCCCCCCCGTGCAGCGGACGGGGCTCGATCCGGAGGCCGTCGTCGAGTTCCGTCACCGCGCCTCCGAGACCGACGACGTCGGCGGCGAGTGCGGCGAGCCGATCGGTCTCGTGTCCGCGCAGGTGCCCGATGCCGGTGACCGTCGACGGGCCCTCGGCGAGGGCCGCGAGCGCGACGAGCGCGGGCGCGAGCTCGCCGCCACGCGACAGGTCGAGGTCGACGCCGGGCAGCGACGCCCCGCCACGGACACCGACGCCGCCGTCGACGACGAGGTCCGCGCCGTCGCGCGAGACGGTCGCGCCCCAGTGCGGCAGGAGGGTCTCGAGGTCCGCGCCCACCTGGGTGGTGGCGGTCGGCCAGGTCCGGATGCGGACGGTCCCTCCGGCGACGAGCGCGGCCACCGCGAACGGTGCCGCGTTCGACAGGTCCGGCTCGATCGTGACGTCGCGGGCGGCGATCGGACCCGGGTGCACGTGCCAGACGCCCGTGTCGGGTTCGTCGACGACGACCCCACGGTCGCGGAGCGCCGCGACGGTCATCGCGATGTGCGGCATGCTCGGCAGCCGTTCCCCGCGGTGCCGGAGCAACAGGCCCTCGTCGAAGCGGGGCGCCGACAGCAGGAGGCCCGACACGAACTGGCTCGAACGGCTCGCGTCGATCGTCAGCTCGCCACCGCGCACACGGCCCGTCCCGGTGAACGCGAACGGCAGGCTGCCCCCGCCGTCGTCGGTGACGTCCACACCGAGCGCGACGAGCGACGCGATGGTGGTGTCCATGGGGCGCCGGCGCGCGGACTCGTCACCGTCGAACACCACTGGACCCTCGGCGAGCGCGGCCAGGGGCGGGAGGAACCGCATCACGGTGCCGGCGAGGCCGCAGTCGACCCGGACGTCGCCGCGCAGCGGCGCGGGGGTCACGCGGAGGTCCGGGCCGTACGGACCGGCCCCACCCGCCGGGTCGATCCGGACACCGAGCGCGCGGAGGGCGTCGACCATGAGCGCCGAGTCCCGCGAGTGCAGGGGGAGCCGGATCGTGGACGGACCGTCGGCGAGGGCCGCGAGCACGAGCTCGCGATTCGTCAGGGACTTCGACCCGGGCAGGGCGACGTCGCCGTGGAGGGGACCGCGCGCCACGGGCGCCGGCCAGTCGTCACCGGCGGGGACAGAGCGGGAATCAACGGGAGCCTGCATCGGTTCCCCAGGATAGCGATGCGCGTGCCCCGCCTGCCTGGCGAGGTGCGTGCCGGACAGGAGGACCATGGCCACCGCGCTGACAACGGAGCGTCCACGGGTGCGGACGTTCCCGTCCGCGTCGACGTCGCTGATCGGGGACCTCGACGACGACCGCCGACTACGATGGCGGGCGATGACGAGCCAGGACGACGCGACGAACCCCGACGGTCCGCTCGGACGACCCCCGGTCGACGAGACGGAGGAGCAGCTCGACGCCGTGGAGGAGGAGTCCCTCGCGCTCGCCGAGACGGACGGTGCGGACGCGGTCACGACCCCCGACGCGCAGGAGCTCCGCCGGCTGTTCGAGGAGCAGGCGTTGCCGTTCATGGACCAGCTGTACGGCGCGGCGATGCGGATGACACGGAACCCGGCCGACGCGTCGGACCTCGTGCAGGAGACCTTCGTCAAGGCGTTCGCGGCGTTCCGGTCGTTCCGGCAGGGCACGAACCTCAAGGCCTGGCTGTACCGGATCCTGACGAACACGTTCATCAACAGCTACCGGAAGAACCAGCGGAACCCCTACCAGGGCACCATCGACGAGCTCGAGGACTGGCAGCTCGGCGGGGCGGAGAGCGTCACGCAGAGCATCTCGTCGCGCTCGGCCGAGGCCGACGCGATCGACCACCTGCCGTCGTCCGCGGTCAAGGACGCCCTGCAGGCGATCCCCGAGGACTTCCGGATGGCGGTCTACTTCGCCGACGTCGAGGGGTTCTCCTACCAGGAGATCGCCGACATCATGAAGACCCCGGTGGGCACGGTCATGAGCCGGCTCCACCGCGGCCGGCGCCTGCTCCGCGGGCTCCTGGCCGACCACGCACGAGAGACCGGTGTGGTGCCCGACGCAGCGTCGACGGAGACGATGCGCCCGCGGACCCGCACCACGAAGACGCCCGCCACGACGGGCCGGAGCACGGGGAGGAACGGACGATGAGCGGCTGCGACTGCTCGAAGGCCAAGGCGGAGCTCGAGGAGTTCCTGCACGACGAGCTCGAGCGCGACGACCTCGCGGACATCCGCGAGCACATGGCCGGCTGCGAGGACTGCTCGAGCGAGCACCGCGTCGGCGTGGTGCTCATGACGGCCGTGCAGCGCGCCTGCAAGGAGACCGCCCCGGAGGACCTGCGGACCCAGGTCATCGCCGCGCTGCGCGAGGCGCAGGCGACCCACTGACCCGACCGGGAGGCGCGCCCGCCGTCCGCCTCGTCGGCGGCGGTGCGGCGGGCCTCCCGGCCGGTCGGGGTCGGCGCCCGATCAGATGGTGAGCGCGCGGTCGATGACCTCGGCCGCCTCGCTCGCGGAGCGCTTCGACGACCCCGTCGCCGGAGCCGCGCTGGCGGGACGTGACGACACCGAGAGCGGACGGCCGTCGAGGTGGCGCGACAGCGCCATGCAGACGAACGGCCAGGCGCCCTGGTTCTCCGGCTCCTCCTGCGCCCAGACGAGGTCCGCCTGCGGGTAGGAGCGGAGGGTCGCGAGGATCTGGTCGAGCGGGAGCGGCGCGAGCTGCTCGAGTCGGACGAGTGCGATGTCCTCGACCCCGCGCTTGGCGACCTCGGCAGCGAGGTCGTGGTGGATCTTGCCCGAGTGGAGCACGACCCGCCGCACGGCCTGGCGGTCGGCGATCCGCTGGTCGTCGATCACCTCGCGGAACCCGCCGGTGGTGAACTCCTCGACCGCGCTCGTCGCCTGCCGCATGCGGAGCATCGCCTTCGGCGTGAACACCACGAGCGGCTTCTGCGGACGCGCGTGGGCCTGCCGACGGAGCAGGTGGAAGTACGACGCCGGGGTCGACGGCCGCGCCACGACCATGTTGTCCTCGGCGCAGAGCTGCAGGTAGCGCTCGATCCGAGCCGAGGAGTGGTCTGGCCCCTGGCCCTCGTAGCCGTGGGGGAGGAGCAGCACGAGCCCGGACCGCTGGCCCCACTTCTGCTCGGCCGACGAGATGAACTCGTCGATCACCGTCTGCGCCCCGTTGGCGAAGTCGCCGAACTGGGCCTCCCACATGACGAGGGCCTCGGGCCGCTCCACGGAGTAGCCGTACTCGAACGCCATGGCCGCGTACTCACTGAGCGGCGAGTCGTAGATGTACAGCCGGCCCTGGTCCTCGGTGAGGTTCGCGAGGGGGAGCCACTCCTGGCCGTTGACGCGGTCGTGGAACACCGCCTGGCGCTGCACGAAGGTGCCTCGCCGGGTGTCCTGACCGGTGAGCCGGACCGGCTTGCCCTCGACGAGGAGGGACCCGATCGCGGCGAGCTCCGCGAACGCCCAGTCGATGCCGCCGCTGCGCGACATGTCGACGCGCTTGGTGAGCAGCTGCTGGAGCTTCGGGTGGACCGTGAACCCCGCGGGGTGGTTGTCGTGCGCGTCGCCGACGAGTCGGAGGACGTCCGCGCTCACCGCCGTCTCGTGCACCTCGTGCTCCGAGTCGTCGCGCTGCGCGGAGGGCCGTTCGAGGCCCTGCACCGCGCCGCCGTCCGCGGGGACGACCGGGATCGACCCCGTCTGTGCCTCGTGGGTCTCGGCGAACGCACGCTCGAGGCGGTCCTGGAAGTCCCGGTGCGCCTGGTCGTACTCGTCCTGCGTGATGTCGCCGCGACCGACGAGGGCGTCGGTGTACAGCGTGCGGACCGAGCGCTTCGCCTCGATGAGGTTGTACATGAGCGGCTGCGTCATCGACGGGTCGTCGCCCTCGTTGTGGCCGCGGCGGCGGTACGAGACGAGGTCGATGACGACGTCGCGGTGGAACTGCTGCCGGTACGCGAACGCGATCTCGGCGACGCGTGCCACGGCCTCCGGGTCGTCCCCGTTCACGTGGAAGACCGGCGCCTGGATCGTCTTGGCGACGTCGGTCGAGTACACCGACGACCGCGACGCGCTCGGCGACGTCGTGAACCCGACCTGGTTGTTCACCACGACGTGGACGGTGCCACCCGTGCGGTAGCCCCGCAACTGCGACAGCTGCAGGGTCTCGACGACCACGCCCTGTCCGGCCATCGCCGCGTCGCCGTGGACGAGCACCGGCAGGACACCGAAGGTGCCGATCGGGGTCCGGTCCTGCTTGCCGCGGACGATGCCCTCGAGCACGCCGTCGACGGCCTCGAGGTGCGACGGGTTCGCGGCGATGGTCACCGGGATCGCGGTGCCCTCGGCCGAGCGGAACACGCCCTCCGTCCCGACGTGGTACTTGACGTCGCCGGAGCCCTGGCCCGCGACGGCGCCGGGCAGCTGTGTCCCCTCGAACTCGCGGAAGATCTGCCCGTAGGTCTTGCCCGCGATGTTCGTGAGCACGTTGAGCCGACCACGGTGCGCCATGCCGATCGCGACCTCGTCGAGACCCTCGCGCGCGGACTCCTGGATGAGCGTGTCGAGGAACGCGATCATCGACTCGCTGCCCTCGAGGCTGAACCGCTTCTGGCCGACGTACTTCGTCTGCAGGAACGTCTCGAACGCCTCGGCCTCGTTGAGCTTGCCGAGGATCCGCAGCTGCTCGTCCTTGCCCGGCTTGGCGTACGGCACCTCGACGTGGTCCTGCATCCACCGGCGCTGGGCCGGGTCCTGGATGTGCATGTACTCCACGCCGATCGTGCGGCAGTACGAGTCGCGGAGGATCCCGAGGATGTCCCGGAGCGGCGCGCTCGTGGTGCCGGCGAGGCCACCCGTGACGAACTCGCGGTCGAGGTCCCAGAACGTCAGCCCGTGGTTCTCGATCTCGAGGTCCGGGTGGGTCCGCTGCTGGTACTCGAGCGGGTCGATGTCAGCCATGAGGTGTCCGCGCACCCGGAAGCTGTTGATGAGCTCCTGCACGCGGGCGGTCTTGTTGACCCGCGACGACAGGTCGACGTTGATGTCGTTCGCCCAGCGGATCGGCTTGTACGGGATCCGGAGCGCCGCGAAGATGCCCTCGTAGAAGCCGCGCTCGCCGATGAGCAGCTCGTGGACCGTCTTGAGGAACTCCCCGGACCCGGCGCCCTGGATGACGCGGTGGTCGTAGGTGCTCGTCAGCGTGATCGTCTTGCCGACCCCGAGCTCGACCAGGGTCTTCGGCGCGGACCCCTGGAACTGCGCCGGGTACTCGAGGGCACCGGCGCCGATGATCGACCCCTGCCCCTTCATGAGCCGCGGCACGGAGTGCACCGTGCCGATGCCGCCCGGGTTCGTCAGCGAGATCGTCGTGCCGGCGAAGTCCTCGGCCGTGAGCTTGTTCGCCCGCGCGCGCTTGACGAGGTCCTCGTACGCCGCGATGAACTGCGAGAACGTCAGGGTCTCGGCGCGCTTGATGCTCGGGACGAGCAGCGCACGGGTGCCGTCGGACTTCGGGACGTCGATGGCGATGCCGAGGCCGACGTGTGCCGGGGTCACGACGACGGGCTTGCCGTCCTGCTCGTCGTGGTAGACGTTCTGGCTCGGGAACTCCTGGATCGCCTTGACGAGCGCCCAGCCGATGAGGTGCGTGAAGGACACCTTGCCGCCGCGCGTCCGCCGCAGGTGGTTGTTGATGACGATGCGGTTGTCGATCATGAGCTTCGCGGGGATCGTCCGCACGCTCGTCGCGGTCGGCACCTGGAGCGAGGCCTCCATGTTCGCGGCGAGGGTCTTCGCCATGCCCCGCAGCGGCGTCCGGACGTCCTCGTGGGTCTCCTCGTGGTCGTCCCGCTCGTCGCTCGGATCGGCCGGGATCGGGGCCGGGGTCGGCTGCTTCGACGTCGTCCGTGCTGGCATCTGCGTCGACGAGGTACGCGGGGCGCCGCCGTCCGCGGCGCGCGCGGGCTGTGCGACCGGCGCGGCCGGCTCGACGGGACCCGCCGGGTCGGGAGCTGACCCGGCAGCCGGGGACGGGTCTCCCGGGCGGTCGTCGGACGCGCCCGCGTTGCTCACCTGCGTCCGGTGGTAGCTCTCGAGGACCGGCCACCAGGACCGGTCCACGGCGTCCCTGTCGACCAGGAACTGCTCGTAGAGCTCGTCCACCAGCCACTCGTTCGCGCCGAATTCGCCTGCGGTCTCGTCCGATGTCCCCGTCAGATGGCTCGACACAGCCGATCGCCCACTCTCCGTCGATTGATGCTGGTGCCGGTCGCACACACACGACCCGTGCACCGTGCGGGCAGCATCGCCCGCGCCCGTCAAGCCTAACCCGCCTGCGGGCCGCCTCGGCGGGAGCGCCCAGGGTGTCTGGACGGACCCGTCCGCGCCGGTGGCCGTCACCCCGCTGCGACACGGTCGCCCCCGAGGAGGGCCGTATTACGGTGAGCGCATGAGGTTCTACGAGACGCGACCGACCCACGACCTGACGTACTCGGACGTGTTCCTCGTGCCGAGCCGCTCCGGCGTGTCGAGCCGGTTCGACGTCGACCTCACGCCGCCCGACGGCACCGGCGCGACCATCCCGGTCGTCAGCGCCAACATGAACTCGGTCACGGGTCCGCGGCTCGCGGCCACGTTGGCGCGGCGCGGCGGCCTCGGGGTCCTGCCGCAGGACATGCACCCGCAGGACCTGGACGCCGCCATCCGCTGGGTCAAGGCCCAGCCGGTCGATCACGACACCCCGGTCACGATGACGCCCGACACGACCGTCGCCGAGGCGCTGACGCAGCTCGCGCCGGTCCCCGGGCACGGCGTCGTCGTGCAGGACGCCGGCGGGGAGTACCTCGGCTGCGTCCCCGCGGTCCGGCTCGCGACCGCCGGCGAGGACGCGACGGTCGGGGACCTCCTGCACGGCGCGGTGACCGCGATCGACGCCGACGACGTCGACTCGCCGCGGGCCGTGTTCGACCTGCTGGCCGCCGCCGAGGTCGACTTCGCGCCCGTCCTCCGGCACGGTCGCGTCGTCGGCACCACGAGTCCCACGAGTGCGATCCGTTCCGGCATCTACCGGCCCGCGGTCGACGCGGACGGGAGGCTCCGGGTCGCCGCCGCGGTCGGCATCAACGGCGACGTGGCACGCAAGGCGTCCGCGCTCGTCGCCGCGGGCGTCGACGTGCTCGTCCTCGACACCGCCCACGGGCACCAGGAGGGCATGCTCCGTGCGCTGCGCACCGTGGCCGACCTCGGACTCGGCGTCCCGCTCGTCGCGGGCAACGTCGTGACCGCCGACGCGGTGACGCACCTCGTCGACGCGGGCGCCTCGATCATCAAGGTCGGTGTCGGCCCTGGGGCCATGTGCACGACCCGCATGATGACCGCGGTCGGGCGGCCGCAGTTCTCGGCGGTGCTCGAGACCGCGGCGGCGGCACGGGCGCTCGGTGCCCACGTCTGGGCGGACGGCGGTGTCCGGTACCCACGCGACGTCGCCCTCGCCCTGGCGGCCGGCGCCGCGAGCGTCATGATCGGGTCGTGGTTCGCCGGCACGGTCGAGGCGCCGGGCGTCCTCAAGGTCGACGCGCAGGGGCGACGGTACAAGGAGAGCTGGGGGATGGCGTCCGCGAAGGCCGTTCGCGAGCGGTTCGAGCGGCTCGACCCGTACGAGCGCGCGCGCAAGGCCCTGTTCGCCGAGGGGATCTCGTCCTCGACCATCTACCTCGACCCGGAGCGTCCGAGCGTCGAGGACCTGCTCGACATGATCACGGCCGGGGTGCGGAGCTCGGCGACGTACGCCGGCGCACGTGACCTCCCCGCGTTCGCGGACCGTGCGCTCGTCGGCATCCAGTCCGCCGCGGGGTACGAGGAGGGCAAGCCGGTCCCGGTGTCCTGGTGAACCGGACCGTGTCCCGCTGAGCGGCACCGCGCCGACCGCATCGGTTCCGCGCTGGGGGGATTCCCGGCCAGGGCGGGCCCCCGGGCGCTACTGTTGACCACACTGTGGACGACCCTCCTGATCGCACGTCGCCGGGCCGACATCCGAACGCGGCCCGACATGCCCGCCCGCGCCGCCTGCTCCTCCTGCTCAGGAGGCCCTCGGTATGACCGTCGTCGACCTCCTCATGCTCGTGGGCGGCGTCCTCCTCACCCTCGGGACGGGCGTGTTCGTCGCGAGCGAGTTCGCGCTCGTCAACCTCGACCGCGCCGACCTCGAGGCCCGGCGTGAGCGCGGCGCAGCGGGGCTGACACCCGTCATCCAGGCGCTCAAGGTGACGGCGACCCACCTGTCGAGCGCCCAGCTCGGCATCACGCTCACCACGCTCCTCAGCGGGTACCTCCTCGAACCCTCCATCGCGCACCTCATCGAGGGCCCGTCCACGGCGCTCGGTCTGCCGGACGAGGTCGTCGAGCCCGTCGGGTCCGTCGTGGCGCTCGTCATCGCGACCCTGCTGTCGATGGTGCTCGGAGAGCTCGTGCCGAAGAACTTCGCGCTCGCCCTGCCGCTCGGTACCGCCCGACTCGTCGTGCCCGTGCAGATCGTGTTCACGACGGTGTTCCGACCCGCGGTCGCGTTGCTCAACGGCACCGCGAACGCCGTGCTCCGCACGATCGGGATCGAGCCGCAAGAGGAACTGTCCGGTGCCCGGAGCGCCGAGGAGCTCACGAGCCTGCTCCGCCGATCCGCGATGGAGGGCAGCCTCGAGCAGGACACCGCGACGCTGCTCACCCGCACGATCGCG
Organism: Curtobacterium sp. MCBD17_034; assembly: GCF_003234515.1. NCBI lineage: Bacteria > Bacillati > Actinomycetota > Actinomycetes > Micrococcales > Microbacteriaceae > Curtobacterium > Curtobacterium sp. MCBD17_034. Next base: position 101,912 of record NZ_QKTN01000007.1, read on the forward strand.
TTCTCGGAGCACACCGCGAGCGACGTCATGACGCCGCGCCCGCGGGTGTCGACGATCGGGGTGGCCGAGTCCGCCGCCGACGTCATCGCCCTCGCCCGCCGCACCGGGTTCAGCCGGTTCCCGGTGATCGACGAGGACGCGGACGACGTCGTCGGCATCGTGCACGTCAAGGCAGCCGTCGCCGTACCGCGCGACAAACGGGCGGAGGTGCCGGTCGGTGCGCTCCGGACCGAGGCCGAGCGCGTCCCCGAGACGATGCACCTCGACTCCCTGCTCACCGCCGTCCGCGGTCGCGGGTACCAGATGGTGATCGTCGTCGACGAGTACGGCGGCACCGCCGGGGTCGTCACGCTCGAGGACCTCGTCGAGGAGCTCGTCGGTGAGGTCTCCGACGAGCACGACCGGACGCGGGTCGACGTGGTGCGGTCACGGGGCTGGCTGACGTTCCCGGGCCTGCTGCGCCCGGACGAGCTGCAGGACCGTGCGGGCGTCCGTGTCCCCGACGACGGCCCGTACGAGACCATCGGTGGCTTCGTGATGAGCCGACTCGGACGCCTCCCGGTGGTGGGCGACACGGTCCCCGTCGACGGCGGGATGCTCCGTGTGGAGCGCCTCGACGGCCGCCGGATCGACCGCATCCGGTTCACGCCCACGCCCACGCCGACGGCGGTCGACGAGGGTGAACCGGCGGTGCCCGGGTCGTCGAGCATCGCGCCCGAGGTGCCCGACGAGGTCGGGGTCCGACTGGGGGTCCCGCGATGAGCGACTGGCTCGGCATCCTCTGGCTCGTCGTGCTGCTGCTCGGCAACGCGTTCTTCGTGGCCGCGGAGTTCGCCGTCATCTCGGCGCGACGGTCCCAGATCGAACCGCGCGCGGAGCAGGGCTCGCGGGCCGCGCAGCGCACGCTCTGGGCGATGGAGCACGCCACCCGCATGCTCGCGACGACGCAGCTCGGCATCACCGTGTGCTCGCTGCTCATCCTCAACGTCTCGGAACCCTCGATCCATCACCTGCTCGAGGGGCCGCTGCACCTCACGGGGTGGGACGTCGAGGTGACCGGCACCATCGCGTTCGTCATCACGCTCGTGATCGTGTCGTTCCTGCACGTCGTGTTCGGCGAGATGGTGCCGAAGAACATCTCGTTCTCGATGCCGGACCGGGCCGCGCTCGTGCTCGTGCCGACGCTCTGGTACCTCGGGCACGGCGTCCGAGGGATCACCGTGGTCCTGAACGCACTGGCGAACGGGTTCCTCCGCGTGTTCCGGGTCGAGCCGAAGGACGAGGCCGTCAGCGCGTTCACGGTCGACGAGGTCCAGACGATGGTGGAGCAGTCCCGCCGCGAGGGCACGCTCGTCGACGCCGCCGGCACGCTCGCCGCCGCGTTCGAGTTCACGGCGAAGAAGGTGCGGGACGTCGCGGTGCCGATGCCCGACCTCGTCACGCTCCCGGACGACGCCACGCCGGGCGACGTCGAACGGGCGGTCGCGACCCGTGGGTTCTCCCGGTACGTGCTCGTCGGCGACGACGGCGACCCGACGGGCTACGTGCACGTCAAGGACGTCATCGACCTGCGCGAGGACGAGTTCGACGACCCGGTGCCGCCGAAGCGCATCCGCCAGCTCATCTCGCTGTACCGCGACATGGACCTCGAGGACGCACTCGCGACGATGCGGGCGGCGGGTGTCCACCTGGCGCGCGCGTTCGACGCCGACGGTCGGACGACGGGCGTGCTGTTCCTCGAGGACATCCTCGAGGAACTCGTCGGCGAGGTCGAGGACGCGACCCGACGTCGCTGAGCCGGGTCGCGCCTCCCGGAGGGCGGCGCGCGCGGTCGGCTCGTGCCGGCACGCGGGAACTCAGCGCGGGACGCCCTCGAACTTCGCGATCGCGACGGGGCTGACCGGCGTGAAGCAGTTCACGAGCGTGCCGTCGGGATCCCGGAGGAGCAGCGACCGGTTGCCCCACGGCATCGTCGTCGGCGGTGCGACCACCTCGACCGTGCCGTCGTCGAGCTCGGCCGCCAGCGCGTCGACGTCGGCGACGAGGAACTCGACGATCGGCGTCCGGCCCGTGCTCGGGTCCGAGCGGTCGCCGAGCACGGCGGCCATCGTGCGGGTGCTGCCGATCGCGAGGGTCCCGCCGGCGGTCCGGAGTTCGGCGAAGTCCGGTGCGGGGCGGACGGCGGTGACACCGGTCACGCGCTCGTGGAAGGCGACGAGGCGGTCGACGTCGTCGGTGATGAGGCGGACGGAGACGAGGTTCACGGTGGGGCTCCCGGTTCGGTGGCGCCGCTGGTGCGGCGCGGTGGCGGCCGCGGAGTGCGGCGACGACCAGGATCGCGGGCGCGAGCGACAGCCCTGTGTCGGTGTTTCCGGTGCCGATGTCCGATCCGCGTCAGACGAGTGTCAGCGTCCGGAGGTCCCCGTCCGGCACCGCGATCTCCTCGGGGCGCACGGTCCGGCGCGGCGCGGTCTCGGCCGTCACCGTGAGGCCGTCGATCCGGTCGACGCGGAACGCGCGGAGGTCGTCGCGGAGGCGGCACCACCCGAGGAGGTACCACCCGCCGGCGGCGCCGATCCACCCCACGGGCTCGACGTCCCGGAGTGTCGCGCGCCCCGCACGGTCCGTGTAGCGGAGCCGGAGGACGCGCCGCGCCGAGACCGCGTGCCCGAGCGCGGGCGGTGCGGCGGCGTCGAGCGGGACCGCGCCGAGGAAGTGCACGCGGTCGGCCAGGTCCCGCGCGGCGTCCGCGTCGTCGGACCGCATGGCCGCGAGGACCTTGCGCAGTGCCACGGCTCCTGCGTCGCGGAACGGGCTGCCGGCGAGGGCCTGCAGGGCGACCGCGACCGCGACCGCCTCGTCCGGACCGAAGTTGACGGGCGGGAGCGTCCGCGCGCGGTCGATGCAGTAGCCACCCGTCCGACCGGGCTCGGCCCACACCGCGGCACCCGACTGTTGCAGCGCGCTGACATCGCGTTCGATCGTGCGTCGGCTGACGGAGAACCGGTCGGCGAGCCACGCAGCGCTCCGCGGGCGCGGTGCGACGGCACGCAGTTCCTCGACGATCGCGTACAGGCGGTCGGTCCGGTTCACGGGCTCACGATAGTCCGGAGCGGGCCCGGAGCGGGGCCGCTCCGGACTAGACGATCGGCGCGCGGTGGTACTGCCGGGGCGCGTACGGCAGCTCGACGCGGAGCGCCGCCGCGGCCCGGAGGGCGAAGTTCGGGTCGCGCAGGAGTGCCCGACCGATCATGACGACGTCCGCCTGCCCGGTGACGAGGACCTGCTCGGCCTGGTGCGGCTCGTCGATCATCCCGACCGCTGCCGTGGGCACGCCGGTCGCCGCTCGGACGGCCGCCGCGAACGGCACCTGGTAGCCGGGACCGACGGGGATGGTGGCCTGCGGGACGTTGCCACCCGTCGAGACGTCCACCATGTCGGCTCCGTGCTCGGCGACCCAGCGTGTCACCTGCTCGGTGTCCTCGAGCGTCCATCCGCCGTCCACCCAGTCGGTGGCCGAGAACCGCACGACGATCGGCACGTCGGCGCCGACCTCGGCCCGGACGGCGTCGACCACCTCGACGAGCGCGCGTGCCCGGTTCTCGAGGGAGCCTCCGTAGGCGTCGGTCCGGGTGTTGCTGAGCGGCGAGAGGAACTGGTGGAGCAGGTACCCGTGCGCGGCGTGCACCTCGAGCAGGTCGAAGCCCGCGTCGACGGCACGGCGAGCGGCGGCGGCGAAGGCCCGGACGACCTCGTGGATGCCGTCGGTGTCGAGCGCGGCCGGCTCGGCGTAGCCGTCGAACGCGATCGCACTCGGCGCGACGGTCGTCCATCCGCCCTCGTCGGCCGGGACGCTGCCGTGCTGTTCGGCCCAGGTGCGGTGGGTCGACGCCTTCCGGCCGGCGTGCGCGAGCTGGATGCCGGCGGCCGCACCCTGGCTGTGGATGAAGTCGACGATCGGACGGAAGGCGTCGCGCTGCTCGTCGTTCCAGATCCCGAGGTCGTGCGGGGTGATGCGTCCCTCCGGCACGACGGCCGTGGCCTCGGCCAGCACGGCCCCCGCGCCGCCACGCGCGAACGACCCGAGGTGCACCAGGTGCCACGGTGTCGGGACGCCGTCCTGTCGTTCCACCGAGTACTGGCACATCGGGGAGACCCAGATGCGGTTGCGGACCTCGAGTCCGCGGAGGGTGATGGGTTCGAACAGGGCGTGCGTCACGCGGTGGTCTCCTCGTGTCGGGGCGGTGCCCGCCGCGCCGGACGGTGCAGCGAGGGTGTGGAGGAGCGCCCGCGGGACGGGGACGGCGTCGTGCCGCCGTCGGCCCGGCGTCCTCCGTGGCCCCGAGCGGAACGGACTCCTCCAGTCAACCGTAACGTGGGGGACGTGAACGCATTCCGCCCCTTCCGCATCGAGGACGCCGCCGACTGGATCACCCCGCCCGAGCCGGACACCGACAAGTACGGTCGCGGCGTGCTCGGCATCGCGACGGGGTCGAGTGCGTACCCGGGCGCTGCCGTGATCGGTGTCGACGCGGCCGTCCACACGGGCGTCGGCATGGTGCGGTACGTCGGTCCGGAGCGGGCGACGGACTTCGTGCTCGCGCGACGCCCCGAGGTCGTGTCCGGTGTGGGACGCGTCCAGGCGTGGCTCGTCGGCTCCGGGACGAACGCCGACGCCCTCGACGCCGAGACCCGTGAGGGGCTCGCGCACGCGTCGGACGACGGCGTGCCGGTCGTCGTGGACGCCGGGGCGCTCGGCGCGGTCGACCTCGGACCGGCCGCCGTCCTGACGCCCCACGCGGGCGAGCTGGCGAAGCTCCTCGGCGTCGACCGGGCCGCGGTGCAGGCAGATCCGCGTGGATCCGCGCGTCGCGCCGCCGACCGGACCGGCTCGACCGTCCTGCTCAAGGGCCGGATCACGCACGTCGCCACACCCGACGGCGGGCCGTCGTTCACCGCGGACAGCGCCACCCCGTGGCTCGCGGCGGCCGGCGCGGGGGACGTGCTCGGCGGCGTGCTCGGCGCGCTCGTGGCGACGCGGGCCGCGCGGGGGCCCCTGACACCGGCGGACCTGGCGCATCTGGCCGCGACGGCGGCCGTGCTGCACGGCACCGCCGCCGTCCGTGCCTCGGACGGTGGCCCGTTCACGATGACGTCACTCGCGGAACACGTCTCGCGTGTCGTCGCGGACCTCGCGACCGGACGGACCGTCTGAGCGTGGCGGAGCGCTACAGCGGCAGGTCGATCTCCCACACGGGCGGGATGTAGGCACGGGACCACCCCTCGCGCATGCGCGTGATCGCGCGGTCGAACGCCTCGACCAGGTCCATGCCCGGGCGCACCATCGACTGCAGCTGCAGGCCCTCGTAGAGCGCGATGAGCTGCTCGGAGCCGTACGCCGGCACCATGGTGTCCGGCTCCCGTCCGGCCTCGATGTCGCGGGACAGCTGCCGCTGCACCATGAGCTGGAACGTCAGCCACCGGTCCTGGAGGCGCGGCGCGAGCGGGTGCCCGGGCGTCGCGGCGATGTTGAGCATCGCCGTGAGCAGACGCATGAGCGCCGGGTCCTCGACGTTCGCCTCGACGATGCCGCGGAGGAACCGCACGGCGCCGTAGCGCTCGGCGAGCGGGAGGATCGGTGCCATCCGCTGTGCGTTCCAGTGCTCGATGGTGGCGAGCACGAGGGTGTCCCAGGGCCCGATCGTCTCCTCGAGCTCCGCGACCGTCGTCCCCGCGCGCTCCGCGAGCAGCTCGGGCGACGCCTCGTGGAACGCGACATCGCGGAACATCGCGATGGCCGCCTCCAGGATCGGGGTGCGGCGGTCGTCGACGGTCGGAGCCCCGTCCAGCGCGGTGTCGGTCACTCGACCATCCGACCGCAGATCGGGTCTCCGGCGCGACCGCCAGTCCTGGGGACACGGCAGCGGGGTCGGAGGCTGCCCGCGCGGGGCTACCGCGCGTCGAGTTGCCGCTTGACCTGGCTCAGCTCGGGAGGGGTGAGGTTGGTGCCGTCCGCGCGCTTCGCCTCGTGCACGACCCGCCTCGTCGGTCCACCGCGGTCGTCCACCTCGTCCTCGCCGCGCCAGTCCACGGGGCCGAGGCCCGGGATGTCGATCGTTCCGCTGCTCGGGGTGCCCATGCCGAGGACCGTACGCGGGGGCACGTGCGCGGACGTGCGGCAGGGACGGTCAGGAGGCCGGGGTCGCGTGCACCTCGAACTCGACCGACCCGGTGTCCTCGACCTTGACGAACCCGAGACTCGGGGCGGTCACGCCGTAGTCGGCGAACCGGATCGGGATCGTGCCGGACACGTCCGCACCGTCGCCGTCGAGTCCCGACTGGATTGTCGCCGTCACCGTCCGCGTCACGCCGTGCAGGGTGAGTTCCCCGGTGACCCGGCTGGTCGTCGTCCTGCTCGACGAGGACGGCACCGCACCGGGGATCGACGCCGTCGTGGTGAACGTGGCGGTCGGGAACGCATCGGCGTCCATCGCCGAGTCCCGGAAGTACGCGTCGCGCTGGCTGGAGTCCGTGTGGATGCTCGCCACGTCGACCCGGATCGTCGCGGCCGTGATCGCGCTGCCCGCCACCGTGGCGGTGCCGGACACCTGCCCCGTCCGACCCGTGACCGTGACCGGCTGCCCGTTGAGGACCTCGTGCACGCGGTACCCCGCGGTCGAGCCACTCGCCACGCGCCAGGTGCCGTCCATCTCCGCGGTGTGGAGCGTCGACGGCGCCCGGCTCGCGGCGACGCTCGGGGTCGCCTCGGCCTGGGCATCCACGTGGTTCCGGTACACCACGGGGCCGACGACCGCGGCGATCACCGCGAACACCACCACGACGACGCCGATGCCGATCCAGATCGTCCGCTTGCGCATGGCCGAACCGTGGCACGGCGCGCTGCGTCACCCCTGGGAGGCCCCTGGAGACCCCGCCACGGACCGCAGGAACGCCGCCCGTCGCCGCGGGCACCCGCACCGGCCACCGCTACGCTCGTCCGGTGGTGACCGCCCCGCCTGACGCCGTCGCGTCGCACGCGCGTCGCGCCCTCGTCGCCCGCTCGGCGGACATCGCGCTCGTGGTCGCGTTCCTCGGCGTGCACGCACTGCTCTGGTACCTCGACCGCGTGCTCCCGAACCTGCCGCTCGGCGACGTCACGTACACCTACCGGAACTGGGTCGCCGAGGGCGCCGCATCCGGCACCTGGGTCGGCATCGACCGCGACTGGGTCTACCCGGTGGTCGCCCTCGTGCCGATGGTGCTCGCCGCGGCGGGGGGTGTCGCGACCATCGGCACCGGCTGGCTCGTGCTCATGACCGTGCTCGACCTCGGGGTGTTCGTGCTGCTCTGGCGGCACCGCGTCCTCGGGGTGCGCGTCGCGTGGTGGTGGACGGTGTTCCTCGTGGCGCTCGGACCGATCGCCCTCGGTCGGATCGACACCGTGGCGACGTGTCTCGCCCTCGCCGGCGTGGTCGTCCTCGCCGCGCGTCCGGCCGTCGCGTCGTCCCTGTTCACCCTCGCAGCCTGGATCAAGGTCTGGCCGGCCGTGCTCGTCGGGACGCTCGTGCTCCTGCGGCGCGGTCGTCGGCCGGTGCTCATGGCGGCCGGGGCGACGACCCTCGTCGTGGTGCTGGTCGACCTCGTGCTCGGCGGGGGCGCCCACCTGCTGTCGTTCGTCGGGCAGCAGACCGGGCGGGGCCTCCAGATCGAGGCGCCGCTGGCGACCGCGTTCCTGTGGCGCGCGCACGCCGGGGTGCCCGGCACCGTCGTGTACTACGACCAGACGATCCTGACGTTCCAGGTGCGTGGATCCGGGACGGCCGCCGCCGCCGCCCTCTCGACACCGTTCATGGCACTCGTCGTCGTGGCCGTGGTGCTCCTCGCCCTGTGGGCCGTGACCGGCGGCGCACGACGAGCCGAGGTCGCTCCGGTCCTCGCGACCGCGCTCGTCGGCGCGCTGCTCGTCACGAACAAGGTCGGGTCCCCGCAGTACATCGGGTGGTTCGCGGTGCCGGTGGTGTGGGGCCTCCTGGCGGGTCGGGCGAGCGCCCTGCGCTTCCTGGCGCCGGCGGGGCTCGCCCTCGTCACCGCGTTCACCACGCAGCTGGTGTACCCCGCCCCGTACGACCGGCTGCTGGCGCTCGACCCGGTGACCCTCGCGGTCCTGTCCGTGCGGAACGCGCTCGAGCTGGCGATCCTCGTGTGGGCGGTCGTCGCGCTCGTCCGCATGCGACGTTCCGTCACCGCCGGCGACCGGGAGGACGGTCGACGGGTCGGTGGCACGATGGACAGATGATCGTCGCGTTCTCCGTCGCCCCGTCCGGGGGTCCCGCCGCCGCCGAGGACGGCTCGGTGCACGACGCCGTCGCCGCGGCTGTCCGCGTCGTGCGGGCGTCCGGGCTCCCGAACCGCACCTCGTCGATGTTCACCGAGCTCGAGGGCGAGTGGGACGAGGTCATGGCCGTGGTCAAGGCCGCGACCGAGGCCGTCGCCCCCTTCGGCACGCGCGTGTCCCTCGTGCTCAAGGCCGACATCCGGCCGGGGCACACGGGCGAGATCGACGGCAAGCTCGCCCGCCTCGAGCGCGTTCTGGGCCGCGACTGAGCACTGCTGGCGCCGCGGCTGAGCGACCGGGCCGCGGCTGAGCGCTGACCGGGCCGCGACTCCGGCCGGCTCCGGTGCTCGCCGCGAGCGGCGCATGCGCAGACCTGGGAGCGCTGCGTGCGATCGGCCGACACGCCGCGGTGGTTCCGGCGATGTCGGTGGTCGGGTGTGTCCTTGGATCATCGGGGCGGACGTGATCCCCACACCAGGGACCTGCCCGACCCGGTCGACAGGACGAAGCGCGACGGGCCACGACGTGGTCACGGACAGGAGGCTCGGATGATCTTCGAGGGATGGTGCCCCGACTGCGACCTGCAGACCGTGCTGGTGGACACCGGCGACGGGCCGGAGCACGGCGAGCAGGCGTGGGCCACCTGCACCGAGTGCGGTGTCGGCTGGACCTGGCGTGACGCGCTTCCCGAGCCGAGGTCTTCCGCCCGTGACCGCAGCGACGACAACGAGGTCGCGGCTCGCGCGGCCTGAGCGCATGCACGGCTCGAACCGAGGCGTGGGCCGGACGTCAAGCAGGTCGAACCGATTCGACCGGACACGCCGAGCTGTGCTTCCGAGGCCACTGATGCCGACCTAGCATGGACGGAGCCCGTTGCGAACGGGCATGCTCGCCGCCGAGCGCCCCGGCTCCGCCGGTCGTGACGGCCCCGTCGGCGCGGCGCGGGAGCAGCGGGGCCCTGACACCAGCTCCGCGGTGCGATCCCGTCCGACCCCCGCCGGAAGACACGCCATGACCACGCTCACGCCCGCGCGCAAGACCGCGGCGCTCCTCGCGCTCGCCCTCGGTGGGTTCGCCATCGGCACGACCGAGTTCGTCGCCATGGGCCTCCTGCCGAACCTCGCGTCCTCCCTGCTGCACCACCAGTACGTGGTCGACCCCGAGGCCGGTATCGCCCACGCAGGCTGGCTGGTCAGCGCCTACGCGCTGGGCGTCGTCGTCGGCGCTCCGACGATCGCGGCGGCGGCGGCGCGGTTCCCCCGCAAGCAGCTCCTGCTCGGCCTGCTCGTGGGCTTCACGCTCGCCACGGTCGCCAGTGCGGTGCTCCCGTCGTTCGGCCTCGTCCTCGCGGCGCGGTTCGTGGCCGGCCTGCCGCACGGGGCGTACTTCGGCATCGCCTCGCTCGTCGCCGCGGAGATCATGGGCCCGGGCAGCCGCGGCAAGGGCGTGTCGATGGTGCTCGGCGGACTCACCATCGCGAACGTCGTCGGCGTCCCGCTCGTCACGTTCATCGGTCAGCACGCCGGATGGCGCGCCGCGTACCTGATCGTCGCGGCGCTGTTCGCGCTCACCTTCGTCGCGGTCGCCACGCTCGTACCGTTCCACCCGGCCGAGCCGGGCGCGTCGTTCCGGCGGGAGCTCCGCGCGTTCCGGGTCCCGCAGGTGTGGATCATGATGGCGTGCGGTGCCATCGGCTTCGGCGGCTTCTTCGCCGTGTACTCGTACATCTCACCGCTGGTGCAGCACGTCACGCACCTGCCCGTGTCGTTCGTTCCGTTCGTGCTCGTCACCGTCGGCGTCGGCATGACGGTCGGCAACATCGCGGGTGGTCACTTCGCCGACGTCGACCTGCGCCGGGCCACGTACGTCGGGTTCGCCGCGCTCATCGCCGCGCTCCTGCTCGTGACGCTCACCGCCGCGACCGTCGTCGGGCTGTTCGTCGGGATGTTCGCCCTCGGTGCCACCTCGTCCATGATCTCGCCGAGTGTCCAGTCGCGGCTCATGGACGTCGCGGGGGAGTCGAAGGGCATCGCCGCGGCGCTCAACCACTCGGCGTTTAACATCGGGAACAGCCTCGGCGCGCTCCTCGGGGGCAGCGCGATCGCCGCCGGCTGGGGCTACGCCGCCCCGGGCTGGATCGGCATCGTCCTGGCACTGCTCGGCCTCGGCATCATCACCATCAGCTTCTCGATGGAGCGGCGGACGAACCGTCGCACGGCCCTGGCGCGGGACCAGCACCCGCGCACCGGCCCGATCACGTCGCCGGTGCCGACCGTCTGACGTGCGCGACGGCCGAGACTCCTCGGGGTCTCGGCCGTCGCGGATCCTCAGAGCCCGTGCGGAGCGTCCGTCTGGATGATGATGCCGTCGGTGATCGCACGCTTCCGCAGGGCGACCTTCGTGCCGACGTCGAAGCCCGCGACCCGGTACTTCTCGCGGATGCGCTTGAGGTAGCTCTTCGCGGTCTCCTCCGAGATCCCCAGCTGGTAGGCGACGCTCTTGACCGGCTCGCCACCGCCGTACAGCGCCATGACGCGGCGCTCCTGGGCACTCAGCTTCGGCACGCCGCCGACGTCCCCGGCGTTGAGCGCCAGGTCGAGCTCGGCGGAGATGTACGGCTCGCCGCGGTGCGCGGAGCGGATCGCCTCGACGATCATCTCGGCGCCCTCGCTCTTGACGAGGTAGCCCATCGCGCCGGAGCCGAGGGCCTCGCGCACGACGTTCGGCTCCGAGTAGGTGCTCATGACGACGGTCGTGACACCCGCGGTCTTCAGCGTGGAGATCTTGAGGGAGATCGGGATCGAGTCCTTGAGGTCGAGGTCGAGGAGCACGACGTCGACGGGGAACGCCGGATTGGTCAGGAGTTCGGGCCACGTGGTGACCGCCGCGACGAGCGTGATGTCGTCGGCGGCTCCACGGATCCACTCCGTGAGCGCTCCGAGCAGCATGCGGTGGTCGTCGACGAGTGCGAGTCGGATGGGGTCCTCGGGAGCTGCCACGAGCGGCGTCCTTTCTTGGCGGTACCGGGATCCTAGGTGGATCGATCGGCGGTGGAGGAACAGGCGGTCAGTGTGTCGCGGCTGGTGCCCGGGATCCGGTGACGGCGGTCACATCGACGGGTGTCGGTTGACCACGCAGTGCACGACGACGTGCAGGACGCCGTCGCGGACGGTGTCCGTGTACGGCCCCACGCGTTGGAGCGCGCTCCACGCCGCTGGGCCGAGCCGACGTCGTGGGACGCCGCGTGACTCGATGACGACGGGCACGTCCATCGTCTCGTCCGACACGGGATGACCGGCGGCGCCCATCGGACCGAGGGTCACCGACACGGTCGCGCTGCCGGTCGTCGCGGCGCGTCCGTCGCCGACCATGAGCCAGATCGCCTGTAGGAGACCGTCGCGCTGCGCGGGGGTCAGGTGGCCGGCGAGCGAGCCCGGATCGGTCACGCTCACGGCGCGCCCGAGGTGGTCGGATTCGGTGATCGCGTGGTACAGCCAGGTCTCCCGGCGCCCCTCGATGAGGTGCAGCCGGAGCTCGGTGGCGAGCTGCGCGGCCACGGACGCACTGGCGGGGGAGAGCGGCAGGGGATCGGTGCCGTTCGCGACGCTGTCCAGGAGCTTCTCGGCGGCGAGGTCGAGGCGCGCGAGTTCCTCGGACGCGAGCATCCCGACGGCGAACTGCGGCGCCGTCACGGTGCTCTGGACGAGCACACGGTCGAGTTCGCGCTGCACGAGCTGTCGGAACCGATGCACGATGAAGAGCGCGACCGACGGCGGGACGAGGACGAGCGCGAGCATCGAGACCTGCCCGGGCAGGGTCGTCCGGTCGATCGGCGTCGAGACCAACGTCATGACGACGAACGCCACACCGAGCGCGACGATCGCCACGACGACCTCGCGGGCGGGACGCAGCGTGGTCATCGGCAGGAGCGCGAACCCGGCGGCGATCGACGCGGTCGCGGTGTGGGCGATGTCGTGCTCCGGCCAGACCGCGATGAAGTCGAGGGCGACGACGCAGGCGAGCACGAGGCAGATGAGCGTGAACGCGAGCCCGGTGAGGCGCTCGCCGTACGTCAGCACCGTCGCGGTCACCCCGATCGCGGCGACGATGTAGAGCAGCCACGCGGCCGCGGCGGCGTACGGGTCGCTGTAGTCGGGCCAGTGCACGAGGAACAGCACGATGCCCGACACGGCCTGCAGGGCGGTGAGCACGGCCGCACCGAGGCCGAGGTGACCGGTGCCGAGCGACGCCCCGGGCTGCGCCGCCTGCTGCAACGAGCGCGCCCCGGTCGAGGTCGACGGCAGACCACGCGCCTGGCGCCGGTCGTTGCCCTTCGCGCGCTCGCGGGCCTCGCGCCGTGTGCGTGGGGGTTCCTCCCGGCTGCCGATGGTCTCGCGGCCGATGGTGTCCTCGGGGAAGGTCATCGCGGGGCCTCCAGGACGACCGTCGTGCCCGAGCCGGGCGCCGAGAACAGGCGGGCGTCGCCGCCGACCTCGCGGAGGCGGTTCACGACGCTCTCCTTGAACCCGAGGCGCTCCTCGTTGATGGAGTCGATCTCGAACCCGACGCCGGAGTCGGTCACCATGGCGCGGACCATGCTCGTGTCGTGGACGATCGTGACGTGCGCCTCGGCGACACCCGCGTGACGGCGCACGTTCTCCAGGCACTCGGCGAGCGCGAGCAGGAATGCGTCGAGCACGTGCGTGGGCAGGAGGACCTGGCCGGTGCCGTGCCAGCTCACCTCGAGTCCCATGCGGCCGAACCGCTGCTTGACGGACTCGAGGGTCTGCCCGAGGGGTGACTCCTCGGTCTGGGTCAGCGTGTAGCCGTTCGACTCCTGGGGCTGCGGGGTCGCGCCGAGGCGGAGGTGGCGGAGCAGTCGGGCGTCCTCCGCTGCCTGCTCGCGCATGGCCTGCTCCGAGACGCCGACCCCGGAGTGGGCGAGGAGCGTCAGGGTCGCGAGGACGGTGTCGTGCAGGAGGCGGGCCCCCTGGCGACGCTGTGCCTCGGTCTCGCTCGCCTGCCGCTCGGCGCGGTGTGCGTTGCCGATGCTGAAGATCCTGCGAGCGACCCGCGGGATGCTCAGCGACACCCAGTAGGCGATGACGCAGGTGAGCACCCAGCCGAGCAGCACGCCGCCGACGGGGCTCGCGAACGGCGAGCGACACGTCCAGACGACGATGCCGACCGCGGCGACGCCGGACAGGAGCACGAGCACGAGCAGCGCCGGACGGCCGCGTTGCGACATGACGAGCGACGACAGGCCACCCGCGGCGAGGGGGACCAGGCCCGCGGCGACGACGTCGCGGTCGCCGGCGTCGCCGACCGACTGGGTGAGCGCGACGAGGGCACCGACGCCGCCCACGACCGCCAGGACGGTCCAGTACCAGGCGCCGTTCGCACCGACACCCCAGAGCGCGCCGACGAGCACCGCGACGCCGAGGAGCCCGACGACGAGCGGCGCGGTCGGGATGCTGCCCGCGCACAGGACCGCCACGACGCTGACGAGTGCGCAGACGATGCCGACAACGCGCGTCGTCGTCCGGAGCAACCGGTCACGTTCTTGCGCGATGAGGTCCATCGATGTCCTGCAGGGGGAAACGGATCCGCGAGGTGGTTCCTTCGCGTTTGACCATGCTCGCACAGACGGCACCCGTTCGAGGGGATCCGGCACGGTCCGGGTCCCCGGTCTGGTGCTGAATCGTTATCACCAGCGAACGATCGCCGCGGTCACGCGTCGTGCAGCAGCCGCCGGAGGTGTCGCCCCACGGCCTCGTGCTCGATGAGGAAGCCGTCGTGTCCGTACGCGCTCGCGATGACCGTCGCGCGGTCGCCGTCGAGGGTGTCCGGGATGCCCGCGGCGATGCGGTCCTGGTCCTCGAGGGGGAACAAGCGGTCGCTCGTGATCCCGACGACGAGGGTGCGGGCACGGACCCGCCCGAGTGCCGGGACGACGCCGCCTCGGCCGGTCCCGACGTCGTGGGAGTCCATCGCGTGCAGGAGCGTCAGGTACGAGTCGGCGTCGAACCGCCGGGTGAACTTGTTCCCGTGGAAGTCGAGGTAGCTCTCGACCGAGAACCGTCCGTCGTCGCCGAGCGGCGACACATCGCTCTGCCAGCTCCGGGCGAACCGCCCGTTGAGCTCGTCGGGAGCGCGGTAGGTCAGGAGCGCCATCCGGCGGGCGAGCGCGAGGCCGCGGTGCGGGCCGTCGCCGGGTTCGGCGTCGAAGTAGTCGCCGCCGGCATACCCGGGGTCCATCTGGATCGCGGCGCGCTGCAGGGAGTTCCCCGCGATCTGGTCCGCCGTGGTCTGCGCCGGTGCCGACAGCACCGCCAGCCGCTCGACCCGCTCCGGGTACGTCACGGCGAACTCGAGGGCGTGCATGCCGCCCATCGAACCGCCGACGACCGCCGCGAACCGGTCGATGCCCAGATGGTCCGCCAGGCGCGCCTGGACGCCCACCTGGTCGCGGACGGTGAGGAACGGGAACCGCGACCCCCACTCGACGCCGTCGGGGGCGAGTGCGGACGGCCCCGTCGTGCCCTGGCAGCCGCCGAGCATGTTCGGCGCGACGACGAACCACCGGTCGGTGTCGATCGCCCGACCGGGGCCGACGACGTCCTCCCACCAGCCGGCCGTCCGGTGTCCGGGCCCCGCCGGGCCGGTGACGTGCGAGTCGCCGGTGAGCGCGTGGAACACGAGCACGGCGTTCGAGCGCTCGGCGTCGAGTTCGCCCCAGGTCTCGTAGGCGACGCGGGTCGACGGGAGCACCCCGCCGCGGACGGTCACGGCGCCGAGGTCCAGGAACCGGCGGGAGCCCGCCGGGTCGCCGGGTCGCCAGGCGCCCGTCACCGGTGGCTTGCCGACGATCCCGAGGCCGCCACCGAGCAGGGCGGGACCGGGGACCAGGGTCGAGGGGACCGAGTCCTCCGGGGTCGTCTGCCAGTCCATCGTCCGCCCATTCTCCCGGGGTCGCGGACGGCGTGGGTGCTTTGTTACGCGAGGGGCGTGGCGGGCGGGCTCCGGGCCTCCCGGCCGGACCCGGCCGGGATCCACGTCCGTCTGAGGGAGCGGGGCGATCGGACGTGCGCCGCCCCACGCTCGCTGAGCGCCGCCGACGGCCGTCCGGTAGACGTGGAGGGCCGCGCCGCTCGGGCGACGGCAGGACGCGAGGAGGACCGGATGGCTCGTGGGATCGCCGTGGTGACGGGAGGCTCGGCCGGACTCGGCCGGGCGACGGTGCGGGAACTCGCCGCACGGGGCTGGGACGTCGCCGTCCTCGCCCGCGGGCAGGAGGGCGTCGACGCGGCGGTCGCCGAGGTGCGGCGAGCCGGGAGGCGCGGCCTCGCGCTCGTCGCGGACGTCGCGGATCGCGAGGCCGTCGAGGCCGCCGCCGACCGCGTCGAGGCCGAGCTCGGGCCGATCGACCTGTGGGTCAACGGGGTCATGGTCGGCGTGTTCGGCTCGTTCATGGACACCGACCCGGACGACTTCGCGCGGGCGAACCAGGTGACGTACTTCGGGTTCGTCAACGGGACCCGTGCCGCACTGCGTCACATGCGGCCGCGGGACCGCGGACAGGTGATCCAGGTCGGCTCCGCGCTCGGGTTCCGCGGGATCCCACTGCAAGCGGCGTACTGCGGCGCGAAGCACGCGATCGTCGGGTTCACCGAGTCGGTCGTCAGCGAGCTGCGCAACGAGGGCAGCAACGTCACGGTCTCGCGGGTCGACATGCCCGCGCTCAACACGATCCAGTTCAACTGGGTGAAGTCGAAGTTGCCACACCACCCGCAGCCCGTGGCGCCGATCTACCAGCCCGAGGTCGGGGCCCGCGCCATCGCGACGGTCGCCGAGCGGCCACGCCCGCGGACGTGGGTCGGAGAGTCGACCGTCTACACGATCATCGGGAACCGGATCAGCGGCCGGTTCGCGGACTGGTACGCCGCCCGCACGCTCGTCGACGGCCAGCAGGCGCCACAGAAGGACGAGCCGATGCTGCCCGACAACCTCTACGAGCCGGTGCCGGGGGACCACGGTGCGCACGGGATCTTCGACGACACCGCCCACGCGTGGTCGCCGCAGACCTGGTTCGTCGAGCACCGCCGCCTCGGGTCCGCGATCCTCGCGGGCGCGATCGGCGTGGCCGGCGTCGTCGCCACCGCCACCCGTTCCGTGGGTCGCGGCCGATGAGTCTCGGTGCAGCACCGGGGCGCCGCACCGGTCGGGAGGCCCGGCACCCGTCCGCACGGCCCGGTTCCGCCGCCGCGGTGGAGGTGATGCGGGGCGGCCTGGGCGTCCTGCACCTCCTCGCGGCGCGAGGCGGTGCACCCGACCGGGCAACGGGTGCGCGTCGGGGCGGGGTCGCCGCGTTCCACCGGGTGCTCGGGCTGCGGCAACTCGTCGAGGCCGTGGTGCTGCGCCGGGTCGACACCCCCGACGCGCACACGGTCGCCGCCGTGGTCGATGCGACCCACGCGGTCTCGATGCTGCCGCTGCTGCTCGTCGGCGGTCGGTGGCGACGCCTCGGCGCGTCCCAGCTCGTGATCGCGGTGGGGCTCGGCGTCGCCGAGGCGCTCCTCGTCGGCCGGGGCCGCCGCCGCTAGCCCTCGTCGGCCGGGGCCGCCGCCGCTCGCCCTCCTCAGCCGAGATCGCAGAACACGCCGTTGTCACAGCGGTCGAAGCGGCGTGTTGCGCGATCTCGGCGGGAGGGCGTCGAGCCGGGCCCGGTCGGTCGTCAGGCGGTGAGGCCCGCCTCGGCGACCCGACGCGCGGCGGCGAGGCCGGCCTCCAGGTCGGCGATGAGGTCCGCGACGTTCTCGATGCCCACCGACAGGCGGACGAGACCCGGCGTCACGCCCGTGGTGAGCTGCTGCTCGGGCGTGAGCTGCGAGTGCGTCGTCGACGCCGGGTGGATCACGAGGGACCGCACGTCACCGATGTTCGCCAGGTGACTGAACAGCGACAGGTTGTCGACCAACGCCCGGCCGGCGTCGACGCCGCCCTTGAGCTCGAACGACAGCACCGCGCCGACGCCCTTCGGGGCGTACTTCGTGGCCGCGGCGTACCAGGGGCTCGTCGGCAGTCCGGCGTACGCGACCGTCGCCACGTCCGGGTGACGGTCGAGCCACTCCGCGATCTCCTGCGCGTTCTGCACGTGCCGCTCGATCCGCAGGCTCAGCGTCTCGATGCCCTGGAGCAGCGCGAACGCGGTGTCCGGCGAGTTCGAAGCACCGAGGTCGCGGAGGAGCTGCACCCGCGCCTTGACGACGTACGCGAGGCCGTCGCCGACCGCCTGCGTGAACACGGCGCCGTGGTACGACGGGTCGGGCTGGTTCAGCTCCGGGAACCGCTCGGCGTGCTGTGACCACGGGAACCGGCCGCCGTCCACGAGCACGCCGCCGATCACGGTGCCGTGGCCGCCGAGGAACTTCGTCGCCGAGTGCACCACGATGTCGGCGCCGTGCTCGAACGGACGGATGAGGTACGGCGTCGCGATGGTGTTGTCGACGACGAGGGGCACACCGGCGTCGTGGGCGACGCCGGACACCGTCGCGATGTCGAGCACGTTGATCTTCGGGTTGCCGATCGTCTCGGCGAAGAAGAGCTTCGTGTTCGGCCGCACGGCCCGGCGCCACTCGTCCGGGTCGTCCTGGTCCTCGACGAACGTCGTCTCGATGCCGAGCTTGGCGAGCGTGTACTTGAACAGGTTGTACGTGCCGCCGTAGATCGACGACGAGGACACGATGTGGTCGCCGGCGCCCGCGATGTTGAGCACGGCGTACGTCTCGGCCGCCTGCCCGGAGGACACGAGCAGGGCGCCCGTACCACCCTCGAGCGCCGCGATGCGCTGCTCGACGACGTCGTTCGTCGGGTTCATGATCCGCGAGTAGATGTTGCCCGGCGCGGCCAGGGCGAACAGGTCGCGGGCGTGGTCCGAGCTCTCGAAGACGTACGACGTCGTCTTGTAGATCGGCGTCGCGCGCGCCCCCGTCGTCGGGTCCGGCCGGGCACCCGCGTGCACCTGCGTCGTCTCGAAACGCCAGGTCGTCGGGTCGGTGGTCTCGGTCATGGTGTCCGTCCTCGCAGTCCGCACGCGCCGTGGTGACGTCGGGAGGGACGGCGCACCCTCGCGGTCCGGCCAGGCTAGGACCGCCCTCCACCCACGGCAACGTCGGGCGTCAGCGCGCGTAACACGGCGGCGTCGGGACTCGTCGGCGACCCGCTCCGGAAGGCGCGGGTCGGGTCGGGAGGCGCGGGTCGGGTCAGGAGGCGCGCGTCGCCTCCGACGTCGGCTCCTGGTCCGGGTCGCGCCGGAACAGCAGCGGCACCCGCGGCTCGAGCAGCCACCGGGTCGCGGCCCGGACCGGTGGCGTCGCGAGCAGCACGGCCACCGTGATCGCGAGCGCCACCATGAGCAGCAGGTACGGCCAGGCCGAGTGCGGACCCGACAGCACCCCGGACTCCCGGATCGGGTAGAGCACGAAGGTGTGCAGCAGGTACACGTACATCGTCGCCTGCCCGAAGGCCGACAACCACACCCGCCGCCGCGGGACGAGCAGCAGGAACGACGCCGTGAGGGCGCTCGCCAGCACCATGAGCCCCAGTCGCAGGAACCCGGCCCACCAGGCGTCCTGTCCGAGCCCCGAGTACGAGTCGTCGTAGAAGAACCAGTGGTGCAGTTCGAACGAGCGGAACGGCCGGACGAACACGACGCACGCCGAGCCCCACGCCGCGAGCACCACGACCGCGGCCGACCGCACCCACACGACCACCCGCCGCGGCGCGCCGGCCCACCGGTCCATCACCCCCCAGCCCTTGAGCTGCCAGCCGAGGACGAAGAACGGCATGAGTCCGATCGCACGGGACAGCGACAGGGTGGAGTCGACGTTGTCGAGGTACCCGACGCCGATGCTCGCGGCGACCGTCCACAGCAGCGGCCACCGGAG
Organism: Curtobacterium sp. MCBD17_034; assembly: GCF_003234515.1. Classification (NCBI taxonomy): domain Bacteria; kingdom Bacillati; phylum Actinomycetota; class Actinomycetes; order Micrococcales; family Microbacteriaceae; genus Curtobacterium; species Curtobacterium sp. MCBD17_034. The sequence goes on from NZ_QKTN01000007.1 coordinate 121,193, forward strand.
CTGCGCCAGGTAGGGGAGCACGAGTCGGAAGATCCCGAGCGCGAGCAGGAACCAGAGCGTCCACGTCGGCTGCGTCGGGTTGAACTGCTTCCGGCCCTCGACGATCGACTCCACCACCGTCCAGATCGTCTGCATGACGATGTACGGCACGACGATCTCGGCGATCGTGCGTCGCATCCGCACGGCGGTCGGGGTCGCGGACGACGAGAAGTACCCGCTGATCACACCGAACGCCGAGATGTGGAACGCGTAGATGAACGTGTAGAGCGCCATCGCGTGGTCGCTCGCGGTCGTCTGCCGCTGGATCGCGTGCCCGATGACGACCAGCGTCACCGCGAGGAACCGCGCGGTGTCCCACAACGGCACCCGCACCCGCGCTGGTGCAGGCCCGTCGGGAGCGACCGGAGGAGCCGAGGGCGCGGTCGAGAGGACGTCCGTGCTCATGCCCCGCCACGCTACCCGAACGCGCACCATGATGACCGCCCCCTCGGGGTCGCCCCGGTAGCGTTGGACGACAGGAGTCGGCACCGGAGTCGGCACAGGAGGACACAGCACATGGCAGCACGACGCGCGGTCGTCACGGGAGCGAGTTCGGGCATCGGAGCGGCGACGGTCCGCCTGTTCCGCGCGCACGGATGGGAGGTCGTGGCGGTCGCCCGGCGCGAGGACCGGCTGACGGCGCTCGCCGAGGAGACCGACTGCGAGGCGTTCGTCGCCGACGTCACCGACGCATCGGCCGTCGCGGCGCTCGCCGCACGGGTCGGCGAGCTGGGCGGCGTGGACGCCCTCGTCAACAACGCGGGTGGCGCGTTCGGGCTCGAGCCGGTCGAGACCTCGAGCGTCGACGACTGGCGTGCCATGTTCGAGGTCAACGTCATCGGCACGAAGCAGGTGACGAGCGCGCTGCTGCCCCACCTCCGGACCCGGGCCGACGTCACGGGCGGCGCGGACGTCGTGACGGTCACGTCGACCGCGGCGACGGTGCCGTACGAGGGCGGCGCGGGCTACAACGCCGCGAAGGCCGCGGAGCACGCGCTCGTCGCGGTCCTCCGCCTCGAGCTGAGCGGCGAGCCGATCCGGGTCGTCGAGATCGCCCCGGGGATGGTCCGCACCGAGGAGTTCTCGCTCGTGCGGTTCGGCGGCGACCAGGACCGCGCGGACGCCGTCTACCAGGGCGTCGCCGACCCGCTCGTCGCCGAGGACGTCGCCGCCGCCATCGTGCACGCGGTCGAGCTCCCCGCGCACGTCAACCTCGACCTCGTGACGATCAAGCCCGTCGCCCAGTCCGCGCAGCACAAGGTCGCCCGGGGCGAACTCCGCACCCGGTAGCGCCCGCGGACCGTGAGGGCGATAGCGTGGCGGGATGACCTGCCCCGCCGACGCCGTCCCCGCGGCAGCGCCCGCCGATCCGGCGCCCGCCACCGTCACGTCCGCGGGTGCCGACGCACCCCCGTCCCACGCCGAGGTGCTCGGGTGGCTCGAGTTCGGGGACGCCGCGCGGCACCTCGCCAAGGACGTCCTCGACGCGGGGTTCGTGCCGGACGTCGTCGTCGCGGTCGCCCGCGGCGGGCTCCTCATCGGCGGTGCCGTCGCCTACGCCCTCGGCACGAAGATGTGCGGGTCGATCAACGTCGAGTTCTACACCGACGTCGAGCAACGGCTCGCCGCGCCGATCGTCCTGCCCCCGGCACTCGACGCGCCGAGCCTGGCCGGCAAGCGCGTGCTCGTCGTCGACGACGTGTCGGACAGCGGCCGCACCCTCGCGCTCGTCGTCGACATCGTCCGGCAGGCGGGGGCGGACGTCCGGAGCGCCTGCCTCTACTCCAAGCCCGGAACCGTCCTCGAGCCCGACCACGTGTGGCGGCGCGTCTCCGGGTGGATCACGTTCCCGTGGAGCGCCCTCGCACCCGTGACGGCCGAATCGTGAGCGTCCACCTGGTCGGTGGCGGCACCGACGCCACCCAGGCCTCCGACGTGTACGGACGGTTCCTCGCCGAGGCGACACAGCGCGGCGCGATCGTCGGCCGGTCCGCGCCGCGGGTCGCCGTCCTCGCGGTCGGCGCACCCGACGCGGCCGACACCCTGGTCGCGCTGCTGGGCGAGGCGGGCGGTGGCGACCTCCTCCCCGACGTCGTCGCGGCCGGCGCCACGTTCGACACCCGCGTGCTCAGCGACGTCGACGGCCTCGTGATCGCGGGTGGTCGCACGCCGGACTACGTGACGGCGACGGTGCCGCTCGTCGACCAGATCCGGTTGCTCGTGGCCGACTCGCTGCCGTACCTCGGGTACTCGGCGGGCGCGATGATCGCGGCGGACCGAGCGCTCGTCGGCGGGTTCCGCATCGGCGGGGTGGACGTCTCGCCGGAGTGGACCAGCGAGGGCCTCGACGAGGTCACGCTGCAGGAGGGCCTCGGCCTCGTCGACCTCGCGATCGACGTCCACGCGGCGCAGGCGGGCACGCTCTCGCGGCTCGTCGCAGCCGCCGAGGCCGGCGTCGTCGCGGGTGGTGTCGCCATCGACGAGGACACCGTCCTCATCGTCGGCGAGGGCGCGCTCGAGGTCCGTGGCTCGGGCAGCGTCTGGCGGGTCATCGCATCGGAGGACGGCGAGGGCGACCAGTTCGTCTCGGTGGCGACGATCGGCGCATGACCGACGGCGTCGCGGTGCACCCCCTCGCCGAGCTCGTCGACCCCGGCTGGGCGCGAGCGCTCGCACCCGTGGAGGACGACGTCCACGCGATCGGGGCGTGGCTCCGGGAGGAGGTCCGCGCCGGACGTCCGTACCTGCCGGCGGGGCCGTCCGTCCTGCGGGCCTTCGCCGACCCGTTCGACGACGTCCGCGTGCTCGTGCTCGGTCAGGACCCGTACCCGACGCCGGGGCATCCCATCGGTCTGTCGTTCGCCGTCGACCCGCACGTCCGGCCGGTCCCGCGGAGCCTCGCGAACGTGTACCGGGAGCTCCGGGACGACCTCGGCGTCGAGCCGCCGGTGCACGGCGACCTCCGGGCCTGGTCGTCGCGCGGCGTCCTGCTCCTCAACCGCGTGCTCACGGTCGGTGTCGGCGCGCCGGCGTCGCACCGCGGGCGGGGCTGGGAGCGCGTGACCGAGCAGGCCGTGCGGGCGCTCGCCGCCCGCGAGGCGCCCCTGGTCGCGGTGCTGTGGGGTGCGCAGGCGGCGGCGGTGCAGCCGTTCCTCGGGGACACACCGGTGGTGGCGTCGGCCCACCCGAGTCCGCTGTCGGCCGCACGCGGCTTCTTCGGCTCGCGCCCGTTCTCGCGCGTGAACGCGCTGCTCGAGGCACAGGGCGCGGAGCCGATGGACTGGACCCTCCCCGACACGGTGTGAGCGCCGGACGCCCCGCCTCGCCGGTCCGTAGGCTGGCGGGCGTCGCGGCCACCGCGGCCGGGAGGGACGGGTGCGGTGCTCGAAGAGGAATACCAGCCGCGTCGGCGGTTGCCCCGGCACCTCCGGCCCGCGACCACACCCGAACCGGCGTTCACCTACGTGATCCGGGCGGCCGAGCCGAGCGACCTGCCCGACGTCCGTGACATCCACGGCCACTACGTCCGGAACTCGTCGGTCACGTTCGACGCGTCGGCGTTCTCGTTCGCGGCCTGGAAGCAGCGCTACGACGACGTGCGCCGCCGCGGGTTGCCGTTCCTCGTGGCCGAGAACCCCTCGGGGCAGATCCTCGGGTACGCGCTCGTGACGCCCTGGAACCCCCGGGACCGCTCGAACCGCGTGGTGGAGGACTCGATCTACCTCCGCCCGGCGTCGGGTGGCAAGGGGCTCGGACGTGCCCTGCTGACCGCGCTGCTCGAGGAGAGTGCGGTCGCCGGGGTGCGCGAGGTCGTCGCGGTGATCGCCGACCGGGCCGCCGAGGCGTCGATCCGGCTGCACGCGTCGCTCGGCTTCACCGAGACCGGACGGATGGCGCGCGTCGGCTACAAGTACGAACGGTGGCTCGGGACGGTCACCATGCAGCTCCGGTTGCGGGGCGGCCGGGGCCGACGCCCGCTCGCATGACCGTCCGCACCGCCGGGAGCCTCCGCCTCCGCGCCGCCGCCGGCGCCGCTGGCTAGGCTCGGGAGCCGTGTTCGAACTCCACCACCTCAGCGCGCAGGACCTGTGGGACTGGATCCGTCGGGGCGAGGCCTCCCCGCTGGAGGTCGCGGAGCACTACCTCGGCCGGATCGAGCGCATCGACCCGGGACTCGGGGCGTTCACCGCGGTGACCGCCGACGCCGCCCGCGATCGTGCTGCCCACCTCGCCGAACGGGTGCCGACGTCCAGGCCGCTGTGGGGCCTCCCGAGCGGTGACAAGGACCTCGTGGACCGGACCGGATTCGTGACGCGGGCGGGCTCCCGAGCGGTCGCCGCGACGCCGGCGGTCGCGGACAGCCCGCTCGTGCGGGCGCTCGACGACGCCGGGACGGTGTCCCTCGGCCGCACCGCGACCCCGGAGTTCGGCTTGTCGTCGACGACCGAATCGCTCGCGACCGGTGCGACGCGGAACCCGTGGGACACGTCGGCGAGCCCGGGTGGGTCGAGCGGTGGTGCGGCGGTGGCGGTCGCGGCCGGGTTGCTGCCCGCCGCGGTCGGGTCCGACGGCGGCGGGTCGGTGCGGATCCCGGCCGCCGCGACGGGCCTCGTCGGGCTCAAGCCGTCCCGCGGGCGGGTGCCGGCGATGCCCGGGCGCGCCGGACTCGGCGGACTCGTGGTGGCCGGGCCGATCACACGGTCGGTCGCGGACGCCGGGATGCTGCTCGACGCCCTCGTGGCGCCGAGCGGTCGCGCGGTCCCGGAGCCGTTCGCGCTCCGCACGCCGGACGAGGGCGAGGGTCCCTTCACGGCCGCGGCGACCCGCGGCGAGGGCCGGTTCACGGTCGGGCTCCTGCAGGGGTCACCGTGGGACGACGCCGTCGACGTGCGGACGAGTCCCGAGGCCGCCGCGGCGGTCGCGGAGACCCTGGCGCTCCTCGACGCGCTCGGGCACGGCGTCGAGGACGTCGCGATGCCGCGGGTGGAGTACGCCCGGTGGTTCCGTGTCGCCTGGCAGGCCTCCGCGGCACGCATCCCGGACGTGCCCGGTCTCGACCCGTCACGCCTGGAACCGCTCACCGCGTGGCTCGTCGAACGCGGACGGGAGCTCTCGGGCGTGGCGGTGCTCGAGGCCATGGCCGGACTCGATGCGTTCTCGGTCGCCCTGGTGCAGGCGTTCGCGTCGTACGACGCCGTGCTCACCCCGACGCTCGCGCTCCCCCCGCGACCGCTCGGCTGGTACTCGGACGACCCCGAGGAGAACTTCGCGGACCAGTGCCGGTACTCGCCGTGGACCTCGATGTGCAACGTCGCCGGGCTGCCGGCGATCACGCTGCCGGTGTCGACCACGGACGCCGGCCTCCCCATGGGCGTGCAGCTCATCGGCCGCCCCGGTGGGGAGCGCACGGTCCTCGCCCTCGGCGCCCAGCTCGAGCGTCGGGTGCGATGGCAGCGGCGGCACCCGCCGCAGTGGTGAGGTCGGTGGGCCGGACGCCGTCCGCGGTGCAGGGCGACGGCCTCCCGTCCGGCGCAGCGGTCGGGCCGGACCTCAGACCGGCGGGAGCGTCGGCGCGGCCGCGACGAGTCCCCGCGTGACGTCGTGCCGCGGGTCGTCGAGCAGGGTCACCGGGCCCTGCTCCACGATCCGCCCGGCGTCCATCACCGCGACCCGGTCGCACAGCCGCTGCACGACGCCGACGTCGTGCGACACGAGCACGAGCGTCATCCCGAGGTCCTCGGTCAGGCGGTCGAGCAGGTCGATCACCCGGGCACGCACGACGACGTCGAGCGCGCTCATCGGTTCGTCGCCGACGAGCAGCGCGGGCCGGTGCACCACTGCGCGCGCGATCGCGATGCGCTGGCGTTGACCGCCGGAGAACTCGTGGGGGAACCGGTCCGCGGCGTCGTCCGGCAGGTCGACCCGGCGCAGGGCCTCGGCGACGAGCGCCGCGTGGTCGCCCGGCACGCGGAGGGCGCGCAACGGCTCACCGACGGTCCGACCGATGCGCATGCGCGGGTCGAGCGACGCGTACGGGTCCTGGAACACGATGCCCGTGCGGCGCCGGAACCAGCGCGTCGTGCGCGCGGAGGCGGCTGCCGACAGCGGGCGACCCCAGGCGCTGACGCTCCCGGACGTCGGTGCCTCGAGCGCGGTGAGGAGGCGGACGAGCGTCGACTTGCCCGAGCCCGACGCGCCGAGGACGCCGAGGCGCGCACCCGCGGGGACGGCGAGGTCGACGGCGTCGACGGCGGTCCGCGTCGCGCCGGGCTCGAACGGGCCGCGACGCGGGAGCCGGTAGGTCCGTGACAGTCCGCGCGCCTCGAGCGCGGGCGAGTCCTCGTGCTGGGTGTGCCCCGCCGCGGCGGTCCCGACCCCCCTCCCGCCGCTCGTGGTGTCCTCGCTCACGGGGTCCTCCTCGCGGTGGCGGCGGCGGCCGCGACGAGCGCGGCGGTCGCGGGGTGCCGCGGCGCGGCCAGGAGGCCCGTCACCGGACCCGACTCGACCACTCGTCCCGCGTCGAGCACGACCGCGGTGTCGGCGATGCGCGCCAGGACGGCGAGGTCGTGCGTGACGAACACCAGACCGGTGCCCCGCTCGTCGGCGGTGCGGTCGAACAGCTCGAGGACCCGGGCCTGCGTCGTCACGTCGAGCGCCGTCGTCGGTTCGTCCGCGAGGAGGAAGGCCGGCTCGCCCGCGAGGGCCATGGCGATGCACACGCGCTGCCGTTGGCCGCCGGACAGCTGGTGCGGGTACTGCCGCAGCAGGCGCTCCGGGTCGGGCAGGTCGACCGCGACCGCCAGGTCCACGGCGGCCTGGGCGGCGGCGCGGCGGTCGAGTCCGCGGTGCAGCCGCAGCGGCTCCGCGATCTGCGACCCGACCCGCCGGATCGGATCGAGTGCCGTCCCGGGCTCCTGGAACACCATGCCGATCCGACGACCGCGGTAGCGGGCGTGCTCGCGGTCCGACAGACCGACGAGCTCGTCGGGGCCGAGGCGCACGCTGCCCGAGACGGCGGCATCCGGGGGCGTCAGGCCCATCACCGCCAACGCGGTCATCGACTTGCCCGACCCCGACGCGCCGATCACACCGACACGGGCCCCGGCGGGGACGGCGAACGAGACGTCGTCGAGCACGGTCCGCCCGCCGATCCGCACGGTGAGGCCGCGCACGGTGAGGTCCGTCGTCGCGCCACGACCCGGACCGCCGGCGTGCTCGGCGCGGTCGACGGCGGTCATGCGGTCCCTCCGTGGACCTCGACCGTGGCGTCGGCGGTGGCGGGCATCACTGCGGGCGCACGACGGGCCTCCCGGGCGTCGGCCGCACCGGCGGTCGCGCCGGTGTCGGCATCGAGGTCGCGCCGTCGTCCGGTCAGTCGTGGGTCCGACGCGTCGCGCACGGCGTCGCCGAGCAGGGACAGCGCGACGACGACGAGGGCGATCGCCGCACCCGGCCAGGCCGCGCTCCACGGGTGCACGCCGATGTAGGTCTGCAGGTCGGCGAGGAGACTGCCCCACGAGGCGGTGGACGACGACGCGCCGTACCCGAGGTACGACAACCCGGCCTCGGCGAGCACGGCCGTCGCCATGGCGAGCGACAGCTGCACGGTGAACAGCGGTGCCGCGTTCGGCACGAGGTGGCGGAGGAGCACGCCGACCGGCCCGACGCCGGCGGCGCGTGCCGCGGTCACGTAGTCGCTCCGTGCGATGCGGCGGATCTCGCCGCGGGCGACCCGGGCGATCGTCACGCCGAAGCTCAGGCCGACCGACACGACGACGACGCCGAGCGAGCCGCCGAACACGGCCGTCAGGAGCATCGCCGTGAGGAGCGTCGGGAACGCGACGAGCACGTCGAGGAGCACGGCCATGCCCTCGCGGACCCACCGGCTCGTCAACGACCCGACGGCGGTCAGCAGCATCCCGACCACCGAGGCGATGACGCCGGACCCCAGGGCGACCAGGACCGTCGTCCGCGCGCCCGCGAGCACGTAGCTCGCGATGTCGCGGCCGACGGCGTCGGTGCCGAACCAGTGGGCGGCGCTCGGGGCTCGCCACTGGTGGAACGGGTCGGTGTCGAACGGGTCGTACGGCGTCCAGAACGACGCGACGACCGCGGCCACCACGAGGAGCCCGAGCACGACGACCGCCACCGCGCCGGACGGCCGGGTGACGAGTCGTCGGAGGAAGCCGCGCTCGCCCCGTCCCGCGGCCCGGGCGGTCACGCTGCCTCCCGGAGACGGGGGTCGAGGAGGCGGTGCGCCACGTCGACCGCGAAGCCCACGACGAGCACGAGCCCGGTGAGCACGAGGAGCTCGGACTGCACCTTCGTCAGGTCCCGGCGACCGACGTCCGTGACGAGCATGCGTCCGACGCCCGGCAGGGCGAACACCTGTTCCACGAGGACGGCGCCGACGAGCAGCCCCGCGATCTGCACGCCGAGGACCGCGAGCACGGTGAGCGCGACCGACGGCAGCCCGTGCCGCAGGAGCGCTGCCCGCCGGGTGAGCCCGACCGCCGCCGCGGTGCGCAGATGGTCGGCACCGAGGACGCCGAGCGTCGCGGAGCGCGTGAACCGGAGGACGACCGCACCCTCGACCGCGCCGATCGTCAGCGCCGGCAGGACGAGGGCGGCGAACGCGCGCCCCGGTTGGTGCCAGCCGTCGAGCGGGAACCCCTGGGTCGGCAGGAGCCGGAGCCGCACCGCGAACACGGCGACCAGGAGCATGGCGGCCCAGACGACCGGGATCGCGGCGACGGCCTGCGCCACGATCGAGATGACCACGCCGGCGGGTCGACGTCGGAGGACCGCGGCGACCACGCCGAGCGGCACCCCGAGCACGAGGGCGAAGAGCAGGGACAGGCCCGCGAGCGGCAGGGTGACGGCGAGCTTCTGCGCGATCTGCGGTGCCACCGCGCCACCCGTGACGAGGGAACGGCCGAGGTCGCCGTGCAGGACCCCACCGATCCAGCTGAGGTACTGCACGACGAGCGGACGGTCGAGCCCGAGTTGCCGACGGACGGCGGACACCTGCGCGGCCGACGCCTGCGTCCCGGCGACGACCTGTGCGACATCGCCGGGCAGGACCCGCAGCGCGGCGAAGACGATGACGCTCGCGACGAGGAGGCCGACGGCGAACAGGAGCAGCCGCCCGACGAGGAATCGGGTCACGGGGTCAAGCCTACGAGCGGCGTCACCCCGTGACGGCGAGCTTCGACAGGTCGAGTCGCGTGCTCGTCGAGTTCGTGGGGAAGCCGGTCACGCCGTGGCGGATGGCGGTGATCGTCGTCGCGGTGTAGAGCCACTCGCCCGCGGCGTCCTCGCTGACGATGCGGGCGGCCTTCCGCAGGTCCGCGTCCCGCTCGCTCGTGTCGGTGGTGGCGAGGGAGTCGGCGTAGAGCTGCTGCACCTGCGGGTTGTCGTACCCGAAGTAGTAGTCCGGGTTCGCCCAGTTGCCGAAGTCGCGCGACTCGGTGTGGTCGACCATGCTCAACTCGAAGTCGTGTTTCCCGAACACCTGGTCGAGCCAGGTGGTGAAGTCGACGCGCTTGACGTGCAGGGTGATCCCGACCTTCGCGAGCTGCGAGGTGAGGACGTCGCCGATCGTCGACGGGTAGATGTTCGCGTACGTGAGCGTGAGGTCGAGGTCGTGCTTCCCCGCCTGCTGCAGGAGCTTCCGCGCGTCGGCGGGATCGTACGCGTCGATGTCCGTCAGGTCCTGGTACCCCGGGTCGAGCGCCGGGATCGGTCCGCCCTGTTCGACGCCCGTGCCGCCGATGGCCTTGATGAGCGCCTTCGGGTCGATGGCCTCGCGGATGGCCCGCCGGACCCGCACGTCCGTGAACGGCGCCTCGCGGTCGTTGAAGGCGAGGGTGTACTTGTCGGTCGTCTCGCCGGTGTGCAGCGTGATGCCCGAGGCGCCCTGGAGCTGGCCCTTCAGGGTGCCGTCCACCGCCGTTTCCACGTCGAGGTCGCCGTTCGCCATGGCGTTGACGGCGGTCGACGCCTCGGTGATGTAGCGGAAGACGACCTTGGCCACCTTCGCCTTCGCGCCCCAGTAGCCCTTCCAGCGGGTGAACGTCAGCGAGTCGCCCTGCTTCCAGCTGCTGACCCGGAACGGCCCCGTGCCGATCGCGCTGTCCGAGCGGTCGTTGTGGGCGCCACGCTCGAGGACGACGCCCGCGCGACCGGTCAGCGCGAACAGCAGGTTCGAGTCGGGACGGGCGAGCCGCACCACCACGGTGTGGTCGTCCGGCGCCGTGACGTCCGAGACCGACGCGAGGTCACCCGCGTCGACGTAGGTCGAGCTCGCGCGGAAGTCGTCGAGCGACCACGCGACGTCCGATGCGGTGAGTGGGGTGCCGTCCTGGAACCGGATGCCGTTCCGCAGCGTGAACGTGTACGTGCGACCGTCCGCCGACACCGACCGCTTCGACGCGAGCACGTTCCGGATGCCACCGTCCTGCGTGCGTCCGACGAGGCCCTGGTACACGTTGTCGAGGAGCACCTGGTCGAGCGCGGCGCCCGACTGCTTCCGGATGTCGAGGCTCGTGGGCTCGAGCACCAGGCCCACCCGGACGGTGGCGTCCCGGCCGCCGGAGGTGTCGTCCGACGCGCCGGAGCAGCCGGTCAGGGCGAGTGCCGCGGTGAGGGCGAGTGCGGCGGCGATGAGGCCGGAGCGGCGCGGCCCGGAGCTGCGGAGCGGACGCATGTCGTGGGGGTTCCTTCCGTGCGGACGGCGGCGGTCGCCGCGGTGCGCTCGGACGAGCGTACCGGCAGGCGGTCACCGGGGGTTCGACGGCTCCCAACGCCGGAGCACGTCCGCGAGTTCCCGCGGCGCCTGGGTCTGCACCGTGTGTCGCGCGGGGACCGTGACGATCCGGGCCGACGGCAATCGCTCCGCGAACCGGCGGGCGAGGGCCTGGGACACGTAGCCGCGGTCCCCGCGCACGAGCAGGACGGGCACTGGGAGGGACTCGAGGTCGTCCCACGCGTCGGCGAACCGACCGATGTGCGCCGCCCCCGGTTCGAGGTGCGGGAAGTGGTGCCGCCGCACCCACCGGCCGTCGGGGGCGCGCCGGGTGGCGTGGCGGGCCTCCCGGGCGAGCGCGACGGGGTCGTCGCCGAGCCGGAGTGCCAGGGCCCGCACGACCACCTCGTCGAGGTCGGCGAAGTCGGGTTCCTCCTCGAGGGCGCGGACGATGCGGTCCACGGCGCGCTGGGTGAAGTCCGGTGACATGTCGAGCAACACGAGACCGGTCACGCGGCCCGGCGCGATCGCGGCGACGCGGGCGGCGACGATCGCACCGAGCGAGTGGCCGACGAGCACCACGGGGGGCGTGCCGAGCGCGTCGAGCGCGTCGACGACGGCCGGCGCGACGGTGTCCGCCGAGTAGACGGCGTCCGCCCGCCACGAGGACCGGCCGTGTCCGGGCAGGTCGACCGCGAGTGCCGGTACGCCGAGCAGCAGCGCGGTCGCGTCGAACGTGTGCGCCTCGAGTCCGACGCCGTGCAGGAACACGACGCGGACGTCGTGGGCATCCCGGGTCGCCGCGGCGGTGGCGCGCCAGCGGACGGCGCTCACCGTGGCACCGTCGCCGACGGTCGCGGTCAGCCGGGAGGCCCGGAGCGGCTCCGTCACGCCGAGGTGCGCCGCGAGTGCGGGAAGGTCGCTGAACTCGTCGGGGTCGGGCTCGGTCACCCCGACATCCTGGCAGTCCGCCGATCACCTGCTGGACCGGCTGCGGTGATTTAGGTAAGGCATGCCATACTCGGATGGTGTCGACCCGGTACAGGACCTTCGCGGTGCGCGTCCTGCGCATCACGCCCCTCACGCCGCACTTCGTCCGCGTGACGCTGACGGGTGACGAACTCGCCGACTTCGCCGCCGTCGGTCTCGACCAGCGCATCAAGGTCGTCCTGCCACTGCCGCACGGTGGCTACGAGAGCGTCCCGGGCGACGACGCCGGGGACTGGTTCACCGCCTGGCGTGCGCTGCCCGACGAGCGCCGCAACCCGATCCGCACCTACACGGTCCGGTCGTTCCGGCCGGCCGCGCGCGAGCTCGACATCGACTTCGTCGACCACGGCGACATCGGACCGGCGTCGCGCTGGGTCGGTGGCGCCACGGTCGGTGACGAGCTCCGCGTCGTCGGACCGGTCGTCGCGCGGGGGACCCGCGCCGAGGCCGACACCGGACGGGGCGCCGCCGAGTTCGCACCCGGGAGCGCGCAGCGCGTCATGATCGCGGGCGACGAGACCGCCGCCCCGGCCATCTGCGCGATCCTCGAAGCCCTCGACGCGGGGACCGTCGGGCACGTCTTCATCGAGGTCCCGACCGAGGCCGACCGGCTTCCGGTGGCCGCACCGCGCGGGGTCGAGGTCACCTGGCTCCCGCGGAACGGCGCGGACCACGGCCTCCACATGACGGAGCAGGTGCGGTCGTGGGCGCTCGCACACCGGGCCTCCCGGGCTGCCGCGACCGCGGCACCGGTCCTGGCGGACGTCGACGTCGACAACGGGATCCTCTGGGAGGTCCCGGACGACGACCGTGCCGACGACAGCGTCTACGCGTGGATCGCGGGCGAGGCCGGATGTGTCAAGGAGATCCGCCGCCACCTCGTCCGTGGGGCCGGCATGGACCGGCGCTCCGTGGCCTTCATGGGGTACTGGCGCCGCGGGCGCGCCGAGTGCTGAGCGGGACCACGACCGGCACACCGAGCCCGGTGCTCGCGGCGCGGGGGCTCACCCTCGCGTACGACGACCGCGTCGTCGTCGAGTCGCTCGACATCGACGTCCCGGACCGGGAGCTCACCGTCATCGTCGGGCCGAACGCCTGCGGCAAGTCGACGCTGCTCAAGGCGCTCGCGCGCACGCTCACCCCGACCGCGGGCACGGTGTCCCTCGACGGCCGGCCGATCCGCTCGTACCGGTCGAAGGCCGTGGCCCGACGCGTGGCGATGCTCCCGCAGACCCCCGTCGCGCCGGCCGGCATCACGGTGCGCGACCTCGTCTCGCGCGGTCGTTACCCGCACCAGGACCTCTGGCACCCGATGTCCGCGGACGACCGCGCGGCCGTGGACGCGGCGCTCGAGCAGACGAGCACCGCGGCGCTCGCCGACCGGAGCGTGGACGAGCTCTCGGGTGGCCAGCGCCAGCGGGTGTGGATCGCGATGGTCCTCGCCCAGCAGACCGACGTCGTGCTCCTCGACGAACCGACGACGTTCCTCGACATCGCACACCAGTACGACGTCCTCGAGCTCGCGGCCTCGCTGCACGCGGCAGGGCGCACCGTCGTCGCCGTGCTGCACGACCTCAACCAGGCCGCCCGGTACGCGACGCACCTCGTGGCCATGGACCGCGGGCGGATCGTCGCGCAGGGGCCGCCCGCCGAGGTGCTCACGGCCGACCTCGTCGAACGGGTCTTCGGTCTGCCGTGCGTCGTCGTCCCGGACCCGGAGACCGGCACGCCGCTCGTCGTCCCGCGCGCGGGCGCCGCCGCGGCCGCGCGCTCGGCCGCACGGGGCGCTGACGGCACCGGCGGGCGCGCCGCCTCGACCGTCCGTGGGGACGCCGAGTCGGCGACGGTCCGCGAGGCGGACTGACCCGCCTCAGTTCCAGCCGGGTACCACGGCCGCGAGTCGCTCCCAGAGCTCGGCACCCACGCGGTCGTCCCGGGCCTCGCGGGACAGCGTCCCGGCGTTGAGCCCGTCGAGGTACGTGCCGGGCCGCTCCTCGACCACGTCGTCGCCAGCGAGCCGGACGAGTCCGACCGCACCCGCCTCCGGCGAGAGACCGTAGTTCCCACCCGTCGCGAACGACATGAGCCGCATCGAGGGGGAGTCGGCCCCGAAGCCCGTCGCGACGAGCCCCGGGTGGTACGAGTACGCCGGGACGCCGGTGCGCTGGGTCCACTGCCGGGTCAGGAGGACGGCTGCGAGCTTGGCGGTGCCGTACGCGCGCCAGCCGCCGAACCAGGGTCGCCGCGCGCCGTCGAGGTCGTCGAGCACCACGTGCCCGAAGCGGTGCGCGAGGCTCGCGGTGACCACCATCCGACCGTCCTGTGCCGCGGTGAGCACGTCCGCGAGTGCGTTCGCGAGCACGAACGGCGCGATCACGTTGCGCTGCAGGGTCGTCTCGAACCCGTCGACGGTCCGCGAGCGGTGGGACACGAGGCCACCGGCGTTGTTGACGAGGGTGTCGAGGTCCGGGACCTCCCGCCGCAGGTCCGCCGCGAGGCCGTGCACGGCCTCCAGGCGGTCGAGGTCCGCGACGAACCGCGGCATCCCGAGTTCGTCCGCGATCCGGGCCGTGCGATCCGGGTCGCGCCCGATGACGACGACGCGATGGCCGTCGGCGACGAGGGCGCGCGCCGCGGCGGCACCGATGCCGGAGCTGGCGCCGGTGAGGGCGATGGTACGGGGGTGGTCGGTCCGCATGGCGTCGTCTCCGTTCCGACTACGGTCGGCCGAGGGTCTCGAGCAGTCGGAGCCAGATCTCGCTCATCGTCGGGTACGCCGGGACCGCGTGCCAGAGCCGGTCGATCGGGACCTCCCCGACCACGGCGACCGTCGCGGCCTGCAGCATCTCGGCGACGTCCTGCCCCACGAACGTGACGCCGACGAGCACATGGCGGTCCTCGTCGACGACGGCCTTCGCCCGTCCGGTGTAGCCGTCCGCCTGCAGCGCCGAGCCGGCGACGGCACCGAGGTCGTACTCGACCGCGCGGACGTTCAGGCCCTGCTGCCGGGCGGCCGCTTCGGTCAGTCCGACGCTCGCGACCTCCGGGTCGGTGAACGTGACCTGGGGGACCGCGGCGTGGTCGGCGGTCGCGACGTGCGCGCCCCACGGAGCGGTCTGGAGGGGCGTCCCCTGGAACCGGGCGGCGATCGCCTCGCCCGCCGCCCGGGCCTGGTACTTGCCCTGGTGCGTGAGGAGCGCGCGGTGGTTGACGTCACCGACGCCGTACAGCCAGTCGGTCCCGTGCACGAGCATCGTGTCGTCGACGTCGAGCCACGCGCCGGGGGTCAGGCCCACCGTCTCGAGGCCGAGCTCCGCGGTGTGCGCGGTCCGTCCGGTCGCGACGAGGACCTCGCTCGTGACGAGCGTCGAGCCGTCCTCGAACGTGGCGGTGACGAGTCCGTGCTCGTCGCGATCCATCCGGACGGGCGTCGCGCCGATGCGGACGTCGACCCCGAGCTCGCGGAGTGCGTCGGTGACCATCTCGCCCGCGAAGGGCTCCATCGCACCGAGGAGGCCGCCGCGGGCCACGAGGGTCACGGTGGTGCCGAACGACGCGTACGCGGTGGCGAGTTCGCAGCCGGCGACCCCGCCGCCGATGACGAGCAAGCTGTCCGGCGCTGACTGGGCGCTCGTGGCCTCGCGGGTGCCCCACGGCGCCGCGTCGGCGAGCCCCGGGATGTCGGGGAGCTGCGGGAGGGAGCCCGTGGCGACGGCGACGGCGGCACGTGCCCGGTGCTCGACGCCGTCGACCTCGATGGTGCGCGGTCCGGTGATGCGGGCGTGGCCGCGGATGAGGGCGATGTCGGCCGAGTCGAGCCACGACACCTGGCTGTCGTCCTGCCAGTTGCTCGTGAACCCGTTGCGGCGCGCGAACGTGGCCGCGGGGTCGACCGTCCCGGTGACGGCCTCCGCCGCGCCGCCGAGCCGCTGGGCGGCGCGGACCGCGTGCCCGCTGCGGAGGAGTGCCTTGGACGGCATGCAGGCCCAGTACGAGCACTCACCCCCGACGAGTTCCGCTTCGACGATGGCGGTGGACAGGCCACGCTTGTGGGCGTAGTCCGCCACGTTCTCGCCGACCGCTCCGGCACCGATCACGATGAGGTCGTAGTCCGTCATGCCGCTGAGCGTACGCGAGACGGGGCGCTCCGCTCCGGGCGGGCTCCCGGCTGGTGCGGACGGGTCAGGAGATGCGTGCGGCGGCGGACAACGCCCCGACGACCCGGAGGATCACACCGAGGTCGTCGACGGCCCGGTCGGGATCCACCGGCGCGAAGCCGGTCAGCGCGGCGCCCACGAGGCGTCGGCCGTCCGTCGCGGCGGCGATGAGGTCGACGAGCGTCCCCCCGCCCAGACCGAACGGCACGGGTTCGAGCAGGCCGTCCACCTCGGACGGGTCGAGGACGTCGAGGTCGATGTGCACGAAGACGCTGTCGGCCCCGGTGGCCACGACAGCCGCGCGGAGGGAGGCTGTGTCGGTGTCGTCCGCGTCGAGGGCGCGCACGTCGGCACGAGCGAGCGCCGCACGTTCGACGTCGTCGAGGCCGCGGGTGCCCGCGATGACGACCATCGGCGCGGCGAACGTCACTGCCTCCGGGAACAGGTCGTCGGGGCGGTCGACCAGCAGGCGGACCGCGGCGGTCTCGGCGGCGACGGGCTGCGCGCGGTTCAGGGGCCGGAACCCGCTCGACCCGGACAGGCGGACCAGGGCGGTGGTCGGCGTGCACACGGCGGCCGCGCCGAGCACCACGGCGCCGTCCCCACCGATCGTGAGGACCGGCTCGGTGGCCACCCGGACCTCTTCGCTCACCGCCTCGGCGACGGAGCGGACCGCGGTGTAGCGGGCGACGGCCGTCTCGAGCCGGTCGCCGGCGCCCGCCGGGATCGGAACGGTCGTGGTGGCCGACCGTGGGAGGTCCGCGGCGATCGCGCTCGCGCCGTCGGCGAGTCGCATCGCGCGGGACGACGCCGAACCCTGCCACTGACCGACCACGAGGAACTGCACGTCCCCATCCTGTCAGTTCGGTCCGGCGTCGTCGCCGAGCGGGGCGGTGCGGCTCAGTGTCCGTTCTTCAGGGCCGCCAGTCGCGCCTCGACCTCGGCGTCCTTGCCGAGGTCGTCGAGGCTCTGGAACTGCGCGTCGAGGCTCGAGGCCTGGAGTTCCTGCTGCCCGAGCACCCGGGCCTCCTCGCGGCGGATCTTGTCCTCGAACCGGGCGAGATCGCTCGTCGGGTCCATGACGTCGATGCTGCCGATGGCCTCGTTGACGCGCGACTGCGCCTCGGCGGTCTTCTGCCGCGCGACGAGCTGGTCGCGCTTCGCCTTGAGGTCGACCAGCTTCTGCTTGAGCTGCTCGAGTCCGGACTTGAGCCGATCGACGACCTCCGTCTGCGCGGCGATCTGCGGTTCGGCGTCCTTCGCCTCCTGCTCGCTCCTGATCTGCCGACCGAGCGCGATCTTGGCCAGGTCGTCGAACTTGTCGGCGTCCGCGGTCTTGCCCTCGGCGCGGTAGCGGTCCGCTGCGGCACTCGCGCTCGCTGCCTTCTGGCCCCAGTCGGCGGCGGCGGCGACGTCCTCCGCGTGGTCCTGCTCGAGGAGACGGAGGTTCCCGATCGTCTGGGCGATCGCGCTCTCGGCGTCGGCGATGTTGTTCGTGAAGTCGCGGACGAGCTGGTCGAGCGCCAGCTTGGGGTCCTCCGCGTTGTCGATGATCGCGTTGATGTTCGCCTTCGCGAGCTGCGCGATCCGTCCGAAGATGGTCTGCTTCGCCATGGTCGTGTCCTTTCTGGTGGTGGTGTCGTCACTGGTCCCGGAACGCCCGTGCGTCCGGTTGGTCATCAGAACCGGCCGCCGCCGGAGAAGCCGCCGCCGTCCCCGCCCCCGCCGCCGTCTCCGAAGCCGCCGCCGCCGAAGCCGCCGTCTCCGAAGCCGCCGTCTCCGAAGCCGCCGCCGCCGAAGCCGCCGCCGTACCCGCCGCCGAAGCCCCCGCCGCGACCGCCGAACATGCCGCCGAGCACGAGACCGGTCACGAGCCCGCCCAGCTGCGCGCCGTTCGAGCCGCCGCCGCCCGGCCAACCGCCCATGTCCTGGTCGGCCTCGTCCATCGCCGCGGCGGCGTACTGCTCGGCGGCGCGCGCTGCGCGGATCGCCGTGTCGGGGTCGGAGGTGGCGGCGCGCACGGCGTCGTCGAAGGCGCGCTCAGCCTCGGACAGGCGGGTCCGGGCGCGGGGCCCGATGCCGCCACGCCGCATCGAGATGAAGTCCCGTGCCTGGTCGATCCGGGCCCGGGCGTCACGGAGTGCGGCGTCGAGCGCGGCCGCGGCCCGCTGGCGGCGTTCCTCGCGCGACCGGGCGGCAGCGAGTGCGGTGTCGATGGCGGCGTTGACCTGCGTGAGGCGGTCGAGCGCACTGACCGGATCGCGGGGGTCGAGGTCTTGGCGGAGCACGGTCGCGGCGCGCGCGACGGCGGTCGTGACGTCCGGGCCGGGGTCGCGGAGCGATCGACCGGCTGCGACGTCGGCCTCGACATCGGCACGGAGAGCCTCGACACGACCGGCGGTCTCGTCGAAGGTCCGAGGTGCGCTCGCGACGGCCCCGGCGAGCTGGGCGACCTGGGCGAGGGCGTGCTGCGCGTCGCGGACGGCGATCACCGCCTGACCACGGTCGCCGCTCGCGATGGCGTCCGTCGCGGCGCGTGCGCGCTCGTCGGCGTACGCGAGGACGTCGCGTGCTTGGTCGACGTTGCCGTCGACCGTCGCGATGGTGCGTCCGGTCCACCGGCCGCGCAGCGTGGTGAGCGTGGCGTCCGCGTCGGCGACCTGCCGTCTCGCCGTGGGCAGCGCGGCGGTCACCTGGGCCGCGTTCGCCTCGACGCCGTCCTCCAGTGCGCGCAGCGCGTCGAACGCCGCCGTCTGCTCGGCGAGCTCCCCGTGCACGCGGGAGCAGATCTCGACGATGCGCCGCGACCACGCGGCACGGTCGGTGGGGGAGTCCGGGACCTCGTCGTCGAGCTGCTGGCGGAGCGTGAAGGCCTCGCGCACCGCGCGTCGGGCGCGGTCGAGTGCTGCGGTGAACGGTGCGGCGGCGTCGGTGCCGAACTGTGCGACGGCGAACCCGACCTCTTGGTCGGCGCTGCGGATCTCGTCGTCGATGGTGACGAGGGCCACACCGGCACGACGCTCGAGGGCGGCGAGGTCCGCGGCCTCGGCAGCGGCGGCACGGGCAGCGCGGCGGTGGTTCCGGGCCCGGATGACGAGCACGAGGACGACGAGACCGGCCACGACCACCGCGAGCACGACCCAGAGCCACGTCAGGTCGGGCGGTGCCTGGGTGGCCGCCAGTCCCTGCGCGAACGCGGTCGCGGCGCCGTCCCAGTCGTCGGCGCGCAGTCTCGGGACGAGGTCGTCGTCGGTGGCCGTCCGGACGTCGTCCTTCGAGAGGGTCGTGGACGTGTCCGACTGCGTGACGTTGTACACGCGATCGTCGACCGCGACGGAGAGCAGCACGCTGTCGGTGTCGAGCTGGTTCCGTTCGAGCGTCGCGCGTCCCCACGCCGCCTGGTCGGACGGGTCCGTGAACCGCGGCACGTAGACCACGAACAGCCGGGTGTGGGTCTGGTCGTAGAGGTCGTCGAGCGCTTTCCGGACCCGGTGCTCCTGGGCGGTGCTCAGGGCGTTCGCGTCGTCGACGACGTAGGCGCCGTCGAGGTCGACCGGTGCGGTGGCCGATGCGCCGGCGGCCGGCCCGAGGACGGTGAGCGCCGCGAGCAGCACGGTGACGAGCCCGGCGGCCCGACGAGCGTACGGGTGTCGTCCTCGTCGTGTGCTGCCGTCGCGGGTTCCGCGCATCCGTCCTCCTCGTGCCGCGGGCGGTGGGCCGCAGGACCCTGGGACCCCGGAGTCTAGCGAGCCGCACCGCTGGGTGGCCGTGTCGCCGGGCGGTCGGTGGACCGCGTCCGCGCGGGGTGGCGTTCGTACCCCGTCGGGGCGCGTCACTCCTCCCGCGGCTCCCGGGCAGGACCTCCGGGTCCGGCGTCCATGTCCCCCGAGTTGGGAGTAGCATGGACCGGCATCGGCGACGAAGGGAGCGGGCAATGGAGCGAGCGACCAGGACAGAAGTCGTCCCCCTCGAGGACGGGTTCCACCGGGTGTCGACACCGGCGAGCGGTGTCATCGGGTTCGTGCGCGAGCGCGACGGGCGGTACGAGGTCCTCCGAGGACGGGTGCGTCAGGCGACGCGGTCCGAGGGGATGTACTCCACCATGAACGTCGCGCTCATCGCCCTGACCCACGCCTGATCGGGCTGACCCACGCCTGATCGGGCTGACCCACGCCTGATCGGGCTGACCCACGCCTGATCAGCGGCCCCGTCGTCGTCGGCCCGCCCCGCTTCGTGCGGTGGTGGGCCGACGCCGTCCGGGCCCGTCGTCAGGGGCATCGGCGCGGGCGACGGTGTGGCGCGCGGCGGGATCACGTGCGCGCGAGCGCGACCTGTCGTCGGACCTCGTCGAGTGTGCGCATGAGCGTGATCGAGTCGTCGAGTGAGTGGACGGGGGAGTCCGTGCGGCCCTCGGTGGCCCACGCCGCCAGGGCGACGGCCTGCCAGACGAGTCCCTGCCGGCCGCGGAGGCCCGAGCGGTCGCGCCAGGCGTGCACGGTGTCCCCGAGGCGGAGCGTGAACGCGGCCGGGAACACGAAGTGCTCGGTGAACCGGACCGTGCCCTCGGTGCCCGCGATGGTCGGGAGCCCGTCGGTCGAGGCGAGCATGGTGGTCGTCACCGACGCCTGAGCGCCGGTCGCGCCGGTCAGCACGGCGACGGACTGGAGGTCCACCCCGCTTCGGCTGGTCCGTCCCGTCGCGTCGATGCGCACCGGTGCCCCCGTCGCGAACTGTGCGAACCACAGGCCGTACACGCCAGCGTCGAGCAGCGCGCCGCCGCCGAGCGCCGGGTCCGTGATGCGGTCGAGGCCGCCGAGGTCGTGCGGCCAGCCGACGTCGACGAGCGCGAGGTGGACCTCGCCGAGGTCGCCACGGTCGATACAGGCCCGGAGGACGGCCGACTGCGGCAGGTACCGCGTCCACATCGCCTCCATCGCGAGCACCCCTGCCGCTCGTGCGGCGTCCGCGACCCGGACGGCGTCGGCGGCGGAGGTCGTGAACGGCTTCTCGACGAGCACGTGCTTGCCGGCGCGGATCGCGAGGAGTGCCTGTTCGGCGTGGTGCACGTGCGGGGTCGCCACGTAGACGACGTCGACCTCGGGGTCGCCGACGAGGTCCTCGTACGAGGTGTGGGCCCGGGGTACGCCGTGCCGGTCGGCGAAGGCCGCAGCCCGGTCACGCGATCGTGATCCGACGGCGACGACGCGCTGGTCGGTGGCCGCGTGCAGGGCGGCGGTGAAGTCGTTCGCGATCTCCCCGGGCCCGATCACGCCCCACCGGAGGGCGGGGCCACCGCGGAGCGGAGGGACGTCGGGCTCGGGGAACGTGAACACATGCCGAGCCTAGGGACGCGGTGCGGTCGGCACCAGCTCGACGCCGGTCGTCTCCGCCCGAGCGGCGAGCACCCGGGTGGCGAGCGTTCGGAGTACGTCGCGGTCGTCCCGTCCGAGCGGAGCGACGATGTCCTCGACCTCCCGACCGAAGGCGGCCGTGACGCGGTCCACGACGTCGCGTCCGGCGGTGGTGAGTCGCACGTGGGCCATGCGTCGGTCCTCCCGGGACGGCACGCGCTGGACCAGGCCGCGCCGCTCCGCTCGGTCGACGAGTCCGGTCACGCTCGACTTGTCGAGGTCGAGCAGGGCCGCGAGTTCTCGCATGCCCGGTTCCCGGTCGCGGAGCACGCCGAGCAGGCGGGTCTGCACGAGCGACAGGTCGTCGGCGTCCGCGGTGCGGGCGAGCGTGTTCTGGACGAGGAACGACAGCTGTGCGAGTGCGTCGACGATCCCGAGGTCGGGGTCCGGAGCAGTGGTCACACGGACATCGTACTTGTGGTGGTACGTGGCACCAACTAAACTGGTTTGTGCCACGTACCAAATCGGTGTGGCGCGAGGAGGAACCGATGCCCACCATGCACGCCGCTGTCGTCACCGCGTTCGGCGAGCCACCCCGGAGCGGTGCGGTCCCGGTCCCCGAACCGCGCTCCGGCCACGAGGAACTCGTCGACGTGGTCGCCGTCGGCCTCCATCCGCGCACCCGCTCGGGTGCGGCGGGTGCCCACTACACGAGCACCGGCGTCCTGCCGATGGTCCCCGGCGTCGACGCCGTCGGACGGCGCGCGGACGGGGCGCTCGTGTACTTCGTCGCGGACGACGACGTGATCGGGACGATGGCCGAGCGAGCCGTCGTCGACCGTCGTCGCTCCGTCGTCCTGCCGGACGGCATCGACCCGCTCCGCGTCGCCGCCACCATGAACCCCGCGATGTCGTCGTGGGTCGCGCTCCGCCGCCGCGTCCCCGTCCGCCCGGGACGGTCCGTCCTCGTGCTCGGCGCCACCGGCAGCGCGGGCTCCATGGCGGTCCGCATCGCGAAGCACCTCGGCGCGGGGCGGGTCGTCGCGGCGGGTCGGGACCGGCGGCGCCTCGACGCCCTCGCCGAGGTCGGCGCCGACAGCCTCGTGCAGCTCGGGGTACCGGCCGCCGACGCCGCGCTCGGTGCGGCGGCCGCCGACGTCGACATCGTGCTCGACTACCTCTGGGGCGCGCCGACCGAACAGGCGATCCGCGCCGTCCTCACCGCCAGGAGGGACCGGAGCGCCGCGCTCCACTGGATCCAGATCGGGTCCGTGGCCGGACCCGACATCTCGCTGCCGTCGGCCGTGCTCCGCGGCGCGGACCTCCGGCTGCTCGGCAACGGGCAGGGTGCGGTCTCGCCGGCGGGCTACCTGGCCGAGCTGCCGTCCCTCGTCGCGGAGATCGACGCGGGCGGCATCGTGGTCGAGCCCGTTCCCGTCGCGCTCGGCGAGATCGAGCATGCGTGGGGTCGGGACGAGGAGCCTGGGCAGCGGATCGTGGTCGTGCCGTGAACGACGGACGGCCTGAGCGACGGACGGCCCTGAGCGACGGACGGCCTAGCGACGGACGGCCTGAGCGACCGATGGTGCCCCCAGGAGGATTCGAACCTCCGCCCCTGCCTCCGGAGGGCAGTGCTCTATCCCCTGAGCTATGGGGGCCCGGGGTGCTCCCACCGTAGCAGGTCCCACGACCGCTCCCGGACACCGGTGACGCTGCCCGGGCAGCGGATGGACGACCCGCTCCGATCCGTCGCCCGCTGCTCGCCGTCGTCGACGTCAGCGCCGGGGCCGGGCCACCGCTGCGTGCCACGAGGCGGTCGACGGACTGTCCCCTGCCCGGCCCCGGAGGGCACGTGTCACATCGGCCTCTGAACCGCGCTACCCGGCCTGCGGCGTCGCGGACGCGCTCGCCGTGGCGGACGAGAGGGCCGTGCGGACCGCGTCGACGACCGGCTGCGCGTCGCCCGGCTCACCGAACACCGTCGACTCCACGTGGATCCAGTACGGATCCGTGAACGCATCGGCCCGCCCGATGCCCTTCCGCGCCTCGAAGTAGCCCTCGACGGTGTACGTCGGCACGCTGTTGCTGTCCTCGTACAGGGTGTCCTTGAGCTTCGTCAGGGTCGACTCCGGCAGCGAGGCGACCGCCAGCGTCAGACGAGCGCCGCCGCTGGCGTCCCGCCAGGTGCAGACGTCCCCGCGCTCCGCCGCGATGCCGGCCGCCGTGCTGCCGTGCGCCGGTGTCGCGTCCGTGTCGAGCGTGAAGGTCCGGCCGTACGTGGCGAGCACCTGCTCGGGCACCAGGGCCGCGCAGGGGACGTCGACGCGGGTGCCGATCGGCGCCGGGGGTGTCGAGGAGGACGTCGTCCCGCTCCGTCCGGCGGAGGACGCGTGGCCACCGGTGCACCCGCTGACGGCGAGCACGCTCGCAGCGGCGATCGCGACCGTGGTGATCGCCCGGACGAGGGTGCGGGAGGTCATCCGACCATGATGACGCACCCCGTCCCCGACGCGCGAACCCCGCTCGCAGCGCGGCGCGCACGAGCCGTCGCCGCGGCGCGGACCGTGCGACGACGCCCCGGTAGACTCGACCGCCGTGACCCCAGCCGAACTCTCCGCCGCGTACCTGTCGATCCTCGCCGGGATCGTCGAGCGACGGGGCGCCGCCGACACCGTCGTGGTGGGGGAGTCCCACGCGGCCCTCGAACGCCCCCGCAACCGGGCACACGGGGACTGGTCCTCGAACGCAGCCATGCAGCTCGCCAAGCGCCTCGGGACGAACCCGCGTGAGCTGGCCACCGAGATCGCCGGGGAGCTCACCGAGCTCGACGGCGTCGACGCGGTGGACGTCGCCGGCCCCGGCTTCATCAACATCACGCTCGAGGCCGCCGCCGCCGGAGCGATCGCGCGGACCATCGTCGAGGAGGGCGGTGCGTTCGGGCGCGGCGACCTCTACGACGGCGTCCGGATCGACCTCGAGTTCGTCTCCGCGAACCCGACCGGCCCGATCCACATGGGCGGCGTCCGCTGGGCCGCGGTCGGCGACAGCCTCGCGCGCGTGTTCACGGCGCAGGGCGGGCTCGTCACCCGTGAGTACTACTTCAACGACCACGGCGGCCAGATCGACCGCTTCGCCCGCAGCCTGCTCGCGAGCGCCCTCGGCGAGCCCACCCCCGAGGACGGCTACGGCGGTGCCTACATCACCGAGATCGCCGCCCGGGTCCTCGCCACCTTCGACGGCGACGTCGCCGACCTCCCGCGGGACGAGGCGCAGGAGCTCTTCCGGCGCGAGGGCGTCGAGTTCATGTTCGCCGACATCAAGGCGTCCCTGCACGACTTCGGCGTCGACTTCGACGTCTACTTCCACGAGAACTCGCTGCACGAGTCGAAGGCCGTCGAGCGCGCCATCGCCCGCCTCCGCGAGCTCGGGCACATGTACGAGGCAGACGGCGCCCTGTGGCTTCGCACGACCACGTTCGGTGACGACCGCGACCGCGTCGTGATCAAGTCCGACGGCGAGCCCGCGTACATCGCGGGCGACATCGCGTACTACCTCGACAAGCGCGAACGCGGGTTCGAGCGGAACCTCATCATGCTCGGCGCCGACCACCACGGCTACATCGGCCGGATGATGGCGATGTGCGCCGCCTTCGGCGACGAACCCGGTGTCAACCTCGAGATCCTCATCGGCCAGCTCGTCAACCTGCTCAAGGACGGCGAGCCCGTGCGCATGTCGAAGCGGGCCGGCAACGTCGTCACGATGGAGGACCTCGTCGACGCGGTCGGCGTCGACGCCGGCCGGTACGCCCTCGTCCGCTTCGCATCCGACACGGCGATCGACATCGACCTCGACCTCCTCGTCAAGCGCACGAACGACAACCCGGTGTTCTACGTCCAGTACGCCCACGCCCGGACGTGCGCCGTGGACCGCAACGCCGCGGCGAGCGGCGTGGACCGGTCGGTCTTCGACGGCTCGCTGCTCACCCACGAGACCGAGAGCGCACTGCTCGGCGCGCTCGCCGAGTTCCCGCGCGTCGTGCGCCAGGCGGCGGAACTCCGGGAGCCGCACCGCGTCGCCCGGTACGTCGAGCAGCTGGCCGGTCTGTACCACCGCTGGTACGACGCCTGCCGCGTGACGCCGCTCGGCGACGAACCCGTGACGGACCTGCACCGAACGCGCCTCTGGCTCAACGACGCCACGGGGCAGGTCGTCCGCAACGGCCTGACGATGCTCGGGGTCACCGCACCCGAGCGGATGTAGCGCGTGTCGGCAGCGACGGCGACCGCCGGCGGCGCTCGGGGCCGGCGCCGCGGGCGCCGCGGCGTCGTCGTCCTGGTCGTCCTCGTGCTGGTCCTCGCCGTCCTGGCGGTCGTCGCCGAGCTCGTCCTGCGGCACGTCGTCGACCGGACGATCGCCGACCGGATCGAGTCGTCCCTCCCGTCCGGCACGGCCGGCCACGTCGTCGCCGACGCGCACGGCGTGGTCATCCCGCAGCTCGTCGCCGGGCGACTCGACGACGTCGACGTCACGACGCACGACCTGACCGTGCGCGGCGTCCCGCTCGCGGTCGACGCCACGGTGCACGACGTGCCCGTGCGGGGGACGGGACGGACGGGTCGCGCCGACGGCACGGTGCGTCTCACCGCGTCCGCGGTGCGGCAGGCCGGCGTGCTCGACCAGGTGGCGGGGGACGTCCGTCTCCGCGACGGCGGCGTCGCGTACGCCGGGCGCACCCGCTTCCTGGGCACCGACATCCGGTACCAGGTCACGGCCGCGGTCGCCGCAGCGGCGAGCGGACGGGGCGTGACGATCACCCCACACCAGGTGCGCGTCACGAACAGCGCGCTCGGCATCGACGTCGGCGGCCGCATCCCCGGCGTCTCCGGGACGCCGGTCGACGTGTGCACGGCCCGGTACCTCCCGGCCGCGCTGCGTCTGCGGTCGATCGCGATCACGGCCTCGGCCGCCACGATCCGCATCGACGCCGCGCACGTGCCGCTGTCGGACGACGCGCTCCGCACGACCGGGTCGTGCTCCTGATCCCACGGGTCGGCCCGTCGTGACGCCCCGCGTCCACCCGGCCGGGAGGCCCGCCGCGGCTCGGTAGGCTGGACCGGCCCGGTGGTCCCGGGCCCCGTACCACCCCGGAAGGCCCCCTGTCTCTTATACACA
>NZ_QKTN01000008.1:0-140530 GCF_003234515.1 Curtobacterium sp. MCBD17_034
GCACGACGACGCGGTCGCAGAGCGAGTCGACGACGGCGAGGTCGTGGGTCACGAAGAGGCAGGCGAACCCCAGGCGCTCCTGCAGTTCGCGGAACACGTCGAGCACCCGCGCCTGCACGGACACGTCGAGGGCGCTCGTCGGCTCGTCGGCGATGAGGAGTGCCGGATCGAGCGCCACCGCGCGGGCGATCGCGATCCGCTGCCGCTGACCGCCCGAGAGCTCGTGCGGGTACCGGTGTCGCCACCCGGGGCCGAGCCCGACGTCGGTGAGCAGTCGGTCGACGCGCACGTCGACCTCCGCGGGGTCCAGCCCGAGGATGTGGCGGAGCGGCTCGGCGATCGTCTGCGCGACCGTGTACCGGGGGTTCAGCGAGAGCATCGGGTTCTGGAACACGACGCCGACCCGCCGACGCATCGCACGCCGGTCGGCACGACGCGCCGTCCCGACGTCCGTCCCCCCGACCGTGACCGTGCCGGCGGTGATGGGTGCGAGTCCCACCGCGGCCCGTCCGATCGTGGTCTTGCCGCTGCCGGACTCCCCGACCAGGCCGACGATCTCACCACGCCCCACCGTGAACGTGACGTCGTCGACCGCCCGGAACCGCCCGCGAAGGCGGCTGCCGTACTCGACCACGAGGCCGCGGACCGCGAGGACCGCGTCCGGGACGGGCGTGACGGCGGTGGGCACGGCCTCCCGGCCGGTCTCGCCCATGCGCGGGACGGCGGCGAGCAGCTCACGCGTGTACTCGGCGGCAGGGTGGTGGAAGACGTCCGCGACGTCGCCGGTCTCGACCACGCGCCCGTTGCGCATCACGACGACGCGGTCGGCCAGGTCCGCCACGACGCCCATGTCGTGGGTGATGAGCAGGATGCTCGCCCCGGTGCGTGCGCGGAGCCGGCGGAGGACGTCGAGCACCTCGGCCTGCACCGTCACGTCGAGCGCCGTCGTCGGTTCGTCCGCGATGAGGAGGTCCGGGTCCGCGGCGAGCGCCATCGCGATCATGACGCGCTGGCACTGGCCCCCGGACAGTTCGTGGGGGTACTGCCGGATCCGGTGCTCCGGGTCCGGCACCTCGACCATGCGGAGCAGCTCGACGCACCGCACGCGCACGGCGTCCCGGTCGCGGAGGCCCGGGTCGGCCCGGCGCACCGCCTCGGCGAGCTGGAACCCGATGGAGAACACCGGGTTGAGCGCGGCCATCGGGTCCTGGAAGATCATCGACACCCGCCGGCCGCGGACCCGGCGGAGCGTCGGCTCGTCCGCGCCGACGACGTCGAGATCGCCGAGTCGGACCGCTCCCGACGTCCGCGCTCCCTCGGGCGCGATGCCCATGACCGTCATGGCGGTCATGCTCTTGCCCGACCCCGACTCCCCGACGACGGCGACGACCTCGCCGCGGCCGACGGTGAACGAGGCGTGGTCGACGGCGACGACCTCCTCGTCCTCGACCGTGAACGCGACGGTGAGGCCGTCGACGACGAGGACGGGTGCGTCCGTCGCGGTGTCGTACGCGGTCGGTGTCGTCATGGTCGCTCCTCGGGGTCGGTGCCGGCGTCGCGGGCGGCCTTGAACGCCTCCCACTCCGCGAGCATCTTGCGGTGGTGGCTGTGCAGCCACGTCATGTAGTCGCGTCCGTTGACCAGGCGTTCGCGGATCGGTGCATCCGCGGGGTCGTCCGAGTCGCCGAGTGCCGCGAGACCCTGCTCGATCACGTCGCGCTCGCGGTCGAGGTAGCGACGCTCCCCCGCGAGCCAGCTCCCCCACACGTCGTTCTCGGCGCGGAAGTAGTGGCTGCGCTCGCCCGGGACGAAGTGCCGCTTGATGAACCCCGACACGACGAGGTGCCGCGTGGCCATCGACACCGCGCCGGAACTCGCCTCGAGCCCGGCCGCGATGTCCGCCGACGACGAGTACGGCGCGCGCGTCATGATGAGGTACGCGAGCACGCGTCCGTCCATGAGCGGGAACCCCGACCCCTGGAGCATGATCGCGAACTCCTCGACGAACGCCTGGCGGGCGGGGTCGAGGACCGGGCCGACACCGGTGGCGTCGGCGGGGGTCCGCTCGTCCGTGCTCATCCGTGTCCCGTGCTCAGGCGAGTCCGGCGGCGACCGCCGGCGACTCGTCGCCCGGGACGGCCCAGGGCGTCATCGACATGCCCCCGCCCGCCCGGATCGCGGTCACCGTGCCGTCGTCGTCGCGGGTGTACCGGATGTCCTCGTCGACGGAGCCGAACCGGTTGCCGGAACTCATGCGCACGGTGTCCGGCCCGGTGACGGTGAGGCGCGTGACGCTGTCGAGCGGCCCGGGCGCCGAGGGGTCGATCTCGAGCAGGCGGTCGCCGATCCGGGCGATGTCCACGACGCCCCACGGGTTCGCGAACCGACCGGTCAGGGTGTCGACGTCCACGTCGTCGGGGGCGTCCGAGAGCGCGTCGCCCGGGGCCGCCGTGTCCGCGGCGGCGTCGAGCAGCCGGAGGATGCCCTGGGCGAGCAGGGTCGCGGGTCCGGCCGCGGCGTTCGTCATGACCGAGATGACGAGCGACGACGTCGGGTCGAACAGCGACTGCGTGATGTGCCCGGGGAACCCGCCCGAGTGTCCACGGACGTCGTGCCCGGCCACGCGGTCGACGATGAACCCCATGCCGTACCCGCGCGACGCCGGGTCGTCCTCGGCGGTCCACGCCCGACGCTGCGCCTGACGCTTGGCGTGGTCGGACAGGAGCTCGCCCTGCCCGATGACGTGCGCGGAGAAGTACCGGACGAGGTCCTCGGCCGTGCCGTGGAACCCGGTCGCCGAGGCCATCGCGCGCGTGTCCACGTGCGGGAGCCGCGAGCGGGTGCGGTCGACGTGGAAGCCCGTGTACCCGACGACGAAGTCGTCCGCCCGGGTCGGGTCCCAGTCCGGCCCGGTGTCCCGGAGGCCGAGGGGCTCGATGATCTCCTCGCGCACGTAGTCGTTGTAGGGACGCCCGGAGACCGCGGCGACGACCATGCCGAGCAGCGAGTACCCGAGGTTCGAGTAGTTGAAGCTCGAGCCGACCGGGACCTTCGACCCCTGGTCGAGCACGAGCGCCAGCAGTTCGTCCTCGTCGGGGAACGGCCGCGCCAGCGACCAGTAGTCGCCGTCGAGTCCGTCGCGGAGGACCCCGGCGCCGTGCTCCATGAGCTCGCGGACGGTCGCGTCGGCGATCGGCGACCCCGCGTCGACGAGCGCGGGGACGTACGTGCCCACGGTGTCGTCGAGACGGAGCTGCCCCCGCTCGGCGAGCAGCATGAGCGCCGTGGCGGTGAAGGTCTTGGAGTGCGAGGCGATGCGGAACAGGTCGTGCTCCGTCAACCGGCGCTCGGCCTCCACATCGGCGTAGCCGTAGGCGGTCGACCAGACGACCTCGCCCTGGTAGCCGACGGCGACCTGCACGCCCGGCACCCGGAGCTGCCACACCTTGTACGCGACCCAGTCGGCGATGTACGGGAGGACGCCGCGGTACGCGTCGAGCGCGGCGGCGGAGGGTTCGGCGTTGGTCAAGGGAGTACCTCCTGATCGGTGACCGGCGTCAACGGCGGCGCGGGTCGAGTGCGGTCCGCAGCGTATCGCCGAGCCCGATGACGCTGAGCACGGTGACCGCGAGGAACAGGGCGGGGAACACGAGCATGTGCGGCGCCTGCTGGAACTGGGTGGTGGCCGCCGAGAGCTGGAGGCCCCAGGAGATCGCCGGCGCCTCGAGCCCGATGCCGAGGTAGGTCAGCGACGACTCGGACACGATGACCCCACCGACCGTGATGGTCGCGAGGACGAGCAGCGGCGAGATCGACGACGGCAGGACGTACCGCGTCGTGATACGCCAGGTCGAGAGTCCCATCGTGCGGGCGGCGAGCACGAACTCGGCCTGCCGGATGCTGCGCACGGACCCGCGGACGAGCCGGGCCATGGTCGGCCAGCCGAAGAGGGCGAGCACGAGCGACACCGTCAGGACGTTCCGGTCGCCGACGCTGTTGAGCACGACGACGGCGCCGAGCAGGAACGGGAAGCCGAGGAACACGTCGGTGAGGCGGGAGAGGACGGCGTCGACCCAACCGCCGTTCATGCCGGCGAGCGTGCCGACGACGACCGCGACGACCATCGCGAGGACGGTCGTCAGGACCCCGACGGCGACCGACGAGCGGGTGCCGTACACGACGTTCGCGTACACGTCGCAGCCCTGCAGGTCGTAGCCGAACGGGTGCCCGGCGGACGCGCCGTGACCGCTCCGGCCGAGGTCGCAGGCACGCGGGTCGCCGTGGCCGAAGACCCCGGCGAAGACGGCCGGGAACAGCGCGATGAGGAGCACGAGCGCCAGGACCGCGGCGGGGACCCAGAAGCCGGGCGTGCGGAGGGCCGCGGCGAGCGGACGACGACGCGTCGCGACGACGGGTTCGAGGGTGGCGCTGAGCGCGGAGTCGGTCATCGTCTCACTCGCGGGTCGAGGGCGGCGTGGAGGAGGTCGACGAGCACGCTCGTCACCAGGAACACGAGGATGAGGGCGGTGGAGATCCCGACGACCGTGGCGCCCTCGTGCGACCGGATCCCCTGGAACAGCAGGTTGCCGACGCCGGGGAGGTTGAAGATGCCCTCGACGATGACGGTCCCGCCCATCAGGTACCCGAGGTCCGTCGCCAGGTACGTGACCGTCGGGATGAGCGAGTTGCGCATGACGTGCACGCCCACGACGCGTCCGGGGGTGAGCCCCTTGGCCCTGGCGGTGCGCACGAAGTCCGCGTCGAGGGTGTCGAGCACGCTGGTCCGCGTGAGCCGCGAGACGGCCGCGAGACCGAAGACCGCGATGACGAGGGCGGGCAGGACGTAGGCGAACGGCCACCCCGCGGTGACCCCGGCGACCGGGAACCACCGGAGCCGCACGGAGAACACGAGTTGTGCGCCGACGCCGAGCACGAACACCGGCACGGCGCCGATGACGATCGTGCCGATGAGCACCGTCCGGTCGAGCACGGTGCCCCGCCGGAGCGCCGACACGACGCCGAGTCCGATGCCGAGGACGATCTCGAACAGCCAGGCGGTGAGCGCGAGTGCGATCGTCACTGGCCACCGCGCGGCCATCTCCGAGCCGACGCTCTCGCCGTCGAAGTCCGTGCCGAAGTCGCCGTGGAGCAGGCCGCCGAGGTAGCGGAGGTACTGCTCCCACAGTGGCTCGTCGAGGTGGTACTCGGCCCGCAGCGCGTGCACGACCGCGTCACTGAGCGGCCGGTCGCCGCCGAGCGCCTTGATCGGGTCACCGGGGAGCGCGAACGTCATCGCGTAGATGAGGAACGTCACCCCGAGGAACACGATGAGCAGGCCACCGAGTCGGCGGCCGACGACGAGCGCGGTCCGCATCACGCGCCTCCCGGCACGCCCACCGGTCGGGAGGCGCGGCTGCGGGCGGCCCCGTCGCCGGCGTCCGCCCCTGGGTCTGCCTCCGCCGAAGAGCCGGCCGCCGGTCCGTCGCCGCCGCCCGCCGCCGGGCCGAGCGTGCGTGCGAGATGCGACGCCGCAGCGAGGACCGCGCCGTACTGCACGCCGACGAGCGCGGCGAGCGGGATCGGCTGCTCCGCTCCGGTCCCCGCCTCGGCCTGCCACGTCGCGTACTGCTCGACGAGGCGGTCGCGGAGGCGACGGAGCGCCACGGGCGCCGTGCCCGCGGTGGTCTCGGCCTCGATCGCACGGAGGAGCATGCCGCCGTAGCGGAGCCGGAAGCACCGCACGAGGTCCTCGAGGCCGAACCGCTCGGCGACCGTGGCCATCCGCCCCGGCGGCTCGCGGTCGGCCCGGGCGCGGTCCGTCTCCGCCATGCGCGCGAGCATCGGGACGAAGGCGCGCGAGGCCTCGAGGAACGGGGTCGCGATGGTGAGCATCGGGGACGCGGCGTCGAGCACCTGATCGAGGACGGAACCGGTGACCGCCATGGCGTCGGCGGTCCGACGGACGAGGTCGGCGTAGGACTCGCCCGTCGCCGTGTCGTCGTCGGCGTCCGGGTGCTGCCAGTACGGCAGTTCGGCCACGAGCGAGAGCGTGCCGTGGCGCCCCGCCCACGAGGACGACGACGACCCACCGATGAACGCGGCGGGGTCGATGCCGAGGGACTCGTAGTAGTCGTACGCCTCGTCGATCTCCCCCATCGCGAACACCGACCGCGCGTACTCCCGCAGGTACGGGGACTCGGGTTCGCCGGTGTCGAGCGAGAGCCCGAGCGCGGCCGGGACGGCGTGCAGGGTGGTGATGACCTCCGGCTCGTCGCGGGAGAGGTAGTAGTAGACGCCGCCCATCTCGCCGTTGTGCAGGCTCACGAGCAGGTCCGGCCGCACCCGGTCGATGAGCAGCATGAGTCCGAGCGTCTCGGGCAGGACCCGGTCGAAGTACGCGCCCTTGTGGTTCGTCGGGAACGTCCACTCGACCTGGGCGTCGGGTGCCGGCCGGTAGAAGTGCCGGGCGTAGTGCACGCGGTCCGTCGGGTCGTCGAACCACGCCTCGTTGAGCCGCATGCCGTCCGGGTCGATCGTCGGGACGATGTGCCACGTCGTGTCGAGGGCCGCCGCGAGCACCGGGTCGGTGAGCACGCTCTGGGCCAGGTGCAGCGCGGTCCACGACCCGATCGGCTCGTTCGGGTGCACCCCGCCGACCACGACCGCCGAGCGTGCACCGCGGCCGACCCGGTAGGCGTGGATCGGCTCGCCGAGGCGGCTGGTGCCGACGCGGGTGACCGTGACGGCGTCGGGGTGGTCGGCCGCCAGGCGGTCGAACCGTGCGACGAGGTCGTCCACCGTCGGGAACCCGGTGTGCTGCGGGACCGCGCGGGCGTGTTCGACGATCGTGGCGGTGTCGAGGCCGGTCACTTGCTGACCTGGATCTCCGAGATCACGGGGCTGCCGGCGACCTCGGGGAGCTTCGTCACCGTGCTGCTCGTGACGTAGGAGTACTTGTCGAAGAACGTCGGGACGATCGGGAAGTCCTGGAGCACCCGCTTCTGCGCCTTGTTGTACAGGGCATCGGCGGCGGACTGCGTCGATGCGGCGTCGGCCTGGTCGAGCAGCCGGTCGACGTCGTCGTTCTGGTAGTACCCGGCGCAGGTCGTGCACCCGCCCGCCGCGGTGAACAGCGCGCGGAGCGTGTTCTGCTGGCTCGTGTACAGGGCGCCCCAGTGGCCGAAGTGGGGTCCGGCGACCGTCTTGGCGGTCAGCGTGCTGTAGTACGACGCCCAGTCCGTGGTGGGCTTCGCCACGACCTTCGCGACACCGAGGTTCTGGCGGATCTGGTTCGCGTACGCCTGGTACAGGGAGTCGAGTCCGAGGCCGCCGGGGTAGACGAGGTCCATCTCGCCGGAGAACCCGCCCGCCGCGGCGAGGAGCTGCTTGGCGGCCGCGGGGTCGTACGTGCAGTACTTGCCGCAGATGCCCTCCTGGGTTCCGGACATGACCGGCGGGGTGAGCGCGGTCGCGGGTTCGTAGAGTCCGCCGTAGATCGCCTTGTCCACCTGCTTGCGGTTGATCGACATCGAGATCGCCTGACGGATCCGCGGGTCGGAGTACCGCTTGTCCCAGAGCGGGAACCCGAGGTAGTCGATGCCCGGCGAGGTGAACGAGTACAGGTGGTCCCCGAAGTCCGACTTCGCGCTCGTCATCTTGTCGGCGGGCAGGTAGAGGACGTCCGCGTTGCCGGCCAGGACGTCCGTGTAGGCGGTGTCCATGTCGCTGTAGCTGCGGTAGGTGACCCGCTCGGTCTTCGGCGCCGGGCCCTGGTACCCGCTCCAGGCCCTGACGGTGAACTCCTTGTTCTTCGTCCAGGCCTCGGTCATCTCGTACGGGCCGTTGCCGATCGGCTTCTTGTCGTACGCCTTGATGTCCCGGTAGGCGGCCTTCGGCATCGGGTAGAACGCGGTCTGCGCCTGGCTCAGCTGGAGCGGGAACTGGCTGTCGGCGTGCGTCAGCGTGACGGTGAACGTGTCCTTGCCGGTGACCTTCAGCCCGCGCATGGTGTCGGTCGTCGGCGTGCCCGAGGCGGGGTTGAGGTCGGAGTACCCGACGATCCCGGCGAGCTCGCCGCTGTTCTCCCACGCGTGCGGGGCGTACGCCGTGTAGTTCCAGGCGCGGACGTAGCTCTCGGGCGTCACGGTCTCGCCGTTCTGGAACTTCCAGCCGTGGCGGAGCGTGATGGTCCAGGTCGTGGCGTCATCGCTCTTGACGCTCTTCGCGGCCAGGTCCGTCAGGTGGTCGTCGCTGTCGGTCTGGACGAGCGGCGCGAACAGGCTCATCACCTGGTCGAACGCCACCGTCTGTCGGCCCGGGGTCAGGTGGTCGGGCACGCCGGTCGCGTACACGAGGCTCGTGCCGGACGCGTCGTCCGACGAGGACCCACCGCCCGCCGAACACCCGGTCGCCACCAGTGCCAACGCCGCCGCCGCGGCCACCGCCGCGATGCCACTCCGTCGCATGTCCATCTCGCTCCTCGCGGGGCCGCGACGCGTCGCGCCGGGCCTGCTGTGGCCGCCGGATCGGTCGGCCGGGCCGGGCAGGAGCCGGCTTGGCTGCTCACGGTAGGGAGCACGGCGGCGCACACTCAAGGCTTCTTTCACTGTGCGTTGAAAGCTTCACGAGGTCGAAACACCGACGAAACAGCCCCGGTGGTGGCCGCGCAGGGCCTGTGGGACGCTGTCCGACATGCGCCACACACCCGCGTTCCTGATGACGGACCCCGAGGAGGTCCGCCGCCTGGTCCGCGCGCACCCGTGGGCGACGATCGTGTCCGCGACGACGGAGGGCCTGGTCGCGTCGCACTACCCGTTCCTGCTCGAGGACCGGGGTGACGACGCCACGAAGATCACCCTGGTCAGCCACGTCGGGCGCCCCGACGAGGTCGCCCACGAACTCGGACGGCACGAGGTCCTCGTCATCGTGCAGGGTCCGCACGGGTACGTCTCGCCCGCCTGGTACCCGGCCCAGCAGTTCGTGCCCACCTGGAACCACGTGACCGCCCATCTGTGGGGCACGCCCGAGATCCTGTCCGACGAGGAGAACTTCCGTGTGCTGGGGGAGCTCGTCGACCACTTCGAGCGGCGCATGCCGTCGCCGGTCGGCCTCGACGTCGACGAGGACGCCGCCCGCCGCATCGCCCGGGGCACCGTGGGGATCCGGATCCGGGTGACGCGGTTCGAGGCGCGCGCCAAGCTCAGTCAGAACAAGGCGCCCGAGGTCGTCGACGACGTCATCGCCGGGCTCGAGTCCCCCGGGCCGTACGGACACCCGGCGCTCGCCGCGGAGATGCGTCGCGTCCGTGACCGTGCCACGGCCGCGCCGGATCCCGAGGACCGGCCCGCGCCGGAACCGGCCCCCGGGACGGACCGCACGTGACCGGGACCCTCATCCGCCACGTCCGGCGCATCGGGACCGCGGGCGCCTCCGCCGACGTGCTCGTCCGGGAGGGCCGGATCGCCGCCCTCGCACCGGCCGGCGTCATCGAGTCCACCACGCCCACGGCCGACCTCGAGGACGTCGTCGACGCGGACGGTGCCTGGCTCGGCCCCGGGCTGTGGGACCACCACACGCACTTCGACCAGTGGGCGCTCGTCCGGCGCCGGGTCGACGTCTCGGCATGCACGAGCGCCGCCGGCGTCGCCGCGGTCATCGCCGACGCCGCGCGGAGCGCCCCGCCCGACGACGTCCTCATCGGCTACGGGTTCCGGGACGGGCTCTGGCCGGACGCCGCCCACCGTGACCTGCTCGACCGGGCCGCACCGGGCCTCCCGGTCGTCGTCGTCAGCGGTGACCTGCACGCGGTGTGGTGCAACGGGATCGCACTCGCGCGGTACGGCGACCTGCTCGACCGGCCCCTCGTGACCCATCCGACCGGGCTGCTCCGCGAGCAGGACGCGTTCGACGTCAGCACGGCGATCTCCCGCGTGCCCGACGCGGTGCTCGACGACTACGTCGCCGACGCCGTCGAGGCGGCGAGCGGTCGGGGCGTCGTCGGGGTCGTCGACCTCGAGATGCGGTTCGGGCTCGACCGCTGGACGCGCCGCGTCCGCGCCGGCATCGACGGCATCCGGGTCCGATCCGGCGTCTACCCCCAGGAGCTCGACGCGGTGCTCGACCGCGGGCTGCGGACGGGGGATGTCGTCCCGGGAACCCTCGGCCTGGTGACCATGGGGCCGTTCAAGGTGATCACCGACGGTTCGCTCAACACCCGCACCGCCGCGGTCGACGAGCCCTACGCGGGGCTGCACGGGCACGACGCACTCGGGGTCCTCGCGTTCACGCCGGACGAGGTCCGCGCGCTCGTGCGCCGCGCCGCCGACGGCGGGCTCGTCCCCGCGGTGCACGCCATCGGCGACCGGGCGAACGCCCTGGCGCTCGACGTGTTCGAGCAGGTCGGGGTCCGCGGGTCCATCGAGCACGCGCAGCTCCTGCGCCCCGCCGACGTCGCCCGGTTCGCTCGACTCGGCGTCGACGCGAGCGTGCAGCCGGAGCACGCGATGGACGACCGCGACGTGGCGGACCGCTACTGGGCCGGCCGGACCGACCGCGCGTTCGTGTTGCGCACACTCCGCGAGGCCGGGGCGCGCCTCCGCCTCGGGTCCGACGCCCCCGTCGCGCCGCTCGATCCGTGGGTGTCGATGGCGGCGGCGGTCGGTCGGGACCGCGACGGCCGGGAGGCGTGGCACCCGGAACAGCGCATCGACCAGCTGACCGCGTGGACGGCGTCGACCGACGGCCGCACCACGGTCGCCGTCGGCGACGTCGCGGACCTCGTGCTCGTGGCATCGGACCCGCTCGCGGCGTCGTCCGGTGCGCTCCGGTCGATGCGCGTCCTGGGGACCGCGGTCGCGGGGCGCTGGACGTACCTGGACCGCTGAGCGGGGCCGGCGCCGAGCGGGGCCGGCGCCGACCGGGGCCGGCGCCGAGCGGGGCCGGCGCCGAGCGGGGCCGGCGCCGAGCGGGGCCGGCGCCGAGCGGGGCCGCTGCGGTGCGGACCGGGTCAGGTCTGGTCGACCGGGCACCAGTAGAGCTTGCGGCCCGCCATCATCGCCATCGCGATGTTCGTCCCGCACACGCGGCAGGGCAGCCCGGCGCGGTGGTACACCCAGTGGCGGTCGTCCCGGCTGCGGAGCGCGGCGTCGTACTCCTCGGGGGTCAGGTCGTCCATCGTCATCATCTGACCGACGCGGACGCCGTCGTGCAGGAGCTTCGACCAGTCCCGCCAGAGGGCCCGTGCCTGCTCGTCGGTGACCTGCTTGCCCGGCTTGTACGGGTCGAGGCGGGCGCGGAACAACAGCTCCGCCCGGTAGACGTTCCCGATGCCGCTGACGACCGACTGGTCCATGAGCAGCTGCCCGATCGGGACGTTCCGCCGCCGCACGCCGTCCACGAACCGCTGCTCGGCCTCGGGGCCGTCGTCGACCATGGGGTCCGGGCCGAGCTTGTCGATGGCGCGCTGGATCTCCTCCGCCGTCTCGACGACGCACGCGGTCGGCCCACGGAGGTCGGCGACGGCGGTGTCCGTGAGGATCCGGACCCGCACCTGGCCGACCGGCTCGGGCGGGAAGGCCTCGATCGGGGTCTCCTCGTGCTCCTGCTCCGCCATGCGGTAGCGCGAGCGGCGGGGTGCCCCGATGCTGGCCAGGGAGTCCTCGCCCGCGGCGTCGACGATCGTCCCGCGCTGGTTGGTCTGCCCGATCCGGCCGTTCGCGCTCGCCATCGTGGCGTCGGTCGATATCTCGCCGGCGAAGTCCCACGCACCGTAGAGGCCGAGGTGCACGCGGAGGAACAGGCCGCCCTCGAACTCGAGGAACATCTGCTTGGCCACCGCCGTCGCCCCGGTCATCACGCGGCCGTCGAGCTGGGCGGCGCCGGCCGCGAACCGCCCCTGTGGGCTCGACACGCTGCAGCGCTGCCCCACGAAGTGCAGGGAGAACTGCCGCGCGATGCGGTGGATGGAGTGACCCTCGGGCATCGGGACGGCTCAGGCGTCGATCTGCTTGCCGGCGATCGTGCCGGTGGTCTCGTACTCGGCGAGCTGCGCGATGCGACGCGCGTGGCGCTCCTCGCCCGAGAACGGCTCGGCGATGAACAGGTCGACGAAGCGGATGGCCTCGGCCTCGGTGTGCTGGCGGGCACCGATCGAGATGACGTTCGCGTCGTTGTGCTGCCGGGCCAGCAGCGCGGTCGACTCGTTCCACACGAGCGCGGCGCGCACACCCTCGACCTTGTTGGCGGCGATCTGCTCGCCGTTGCCCGACCCACCGAACACGACGCCGAGGGCCTGCACGCCCGCACGCTGGTCGCGCACGACGGCCGACGCGGCGTTGATGCAGAACGAGGGGTAGTCGTCGAGCGGGTCGTACTCGGCGGGACCATGGTCGACGACCTCGTGGCCGGCCTCGGTGAGGTGCTGGGCGAGCGTGTGCGAGAAGTCGAGGCCGGCGTGGTCCGTGCCGAGGTGGATGCGCATGCCTGCGATCCTATTCCCGGGCGCAGACGCCGCTCCGGGCCGGTCCGGCGTGCTGCCGGCCCCTAGCATCGAGGCATGACCACGACCCCGCCGGACGTCGTCGTGCGGCATGCCGAGCCGGACGACCTCGACGTCGTGCACGCGCTCCACCGCGAGGCCGTCCTGCACTCCACGGCGATCTGGCGCGACGAACCGCTCCCCCGCGCGTGGTTCGACGACTGGCTGGCGGAGCGCCGCCGCGACGGGTTCCCGGTGTTCGTCGCCGAGGCCGACGGTGCGGTCGCGGGCTACGTCACCTACGGGCCGTGGCGCGAGAACCCGGGCTACCGGTGGACCGTCGAGGACAGCATCTACCTCGACGCGCGGTTCCACGGCCGGGGCATCGCGTCGACGCTCCTCGGGGCCGCGATCGACCATGCTGTCCGGGACGGACGACACGTCATGATCGCCGACATCGCCTCGGACAACGCCGCGTCGATCCGCCTGCACGAACGGTTCGGGTTCGAGCACGTCGCCACCGTGCGCGAGGTCGGCCGCAAGTTCGACCGGTGGCACGACCTCGTCGTCATGCGGCGAGCCCTGGCCTGACGGGGTGGGCCCGACCCTCCGCCGAGATCGCAGAACACGCCGCTCACGTCCATCCGTGAGCGGCGTGTTCTGCGATCTCGGCGACTCCGGAGGCCGGCCAGGGGCGGCCGGGAGGGACGGGGCGGGACCGACCCGCGCCTCCCGGCCGACGGCGGCCGCGTCAGACGGTGTCGAAGATCGGGCCGACGGTGCGGGAGCGCTTGAGCTCGAAGAAGCCGGGGTACCGGGCCGCCGCGACGACGCCGTCCCACAGGTCGAGCGCCTGCTGGCCCTTCGGGGCGGGCGAGATGACGGGGCCGAAGAACGCGGTGCCCTCGACGGCGATCACCGGGGTGCCGACGTCCTGGCCGACCCGCTCGATGCCGTCGCGGTGGCTCTCGCGCATCGCGGCGTCGGTCTCGTCGGTCCACGCGGCGTCGGCGAGATCGGCCTCGAGTCCGAGCTCCTCCAGGACGGTGGGCACGACCTGCTGCGGGTCCTTCTCCTGACGGTGGTGGATGTGCTCGCCGAGGGCGTCGTAGAGGCGCTTGACGACGTCCTGGCCGTGGCGGAGGCGCGCCGCGGTGACGAGCCGCGAGTACACCTGGTTCCGGTCGAGCGCCTCCTTGTAGTTCTCGGGGATGTCCTGGCCCTCGTTGAGGACGAACAGGCTCATGACGTGCCACGTGACGTCGAGGTCGCGGTGCTGCTCGACCTCGCCCACCCAGCGGCTCGTCATCCACGCCCAGGGACACGTGGGGTCGAACCAGAAGTCCACAGCGGTCGGGGTCGTCGGGGAGCTGTCCACAGCGGTGTCCGTCATGCCGGTGACACTACGCGCGTCGGTAGGGTTGACGGGTCGCCATCGACGGCGACGACACCCCCGACGCGCCGGGCCCACGACGCCTGCGCGCTCGCAGAAGGATGGAGCGGCCCGTGCCCGGAGAGAACCTCACCCGAATCGAAGCCCAGGAGCGTGCGGCCGTCGTCGACGTCGCCGCCTACGAGGTCGACCTCGACCTGACACGGGGTGACGAGACCTTCGGGAGCACCACGACCGTGCGGTTCTCCGCGACGCCGGGTGCCGCGACGTTCATCGACGCGATCACCGCGGCCGTGCACGCGGTCACACTGAACGGCACCGCGCTCGACGTGGCGGACGTCAACGACGGCGTGCGCATCCGCCTCGACGATCTCCAGGCCGAGAACGAGCTCACCGTCGTCGCCGACATGCGGTACACCAACACGGGCGAGGGCCTGCACCGCTTCGTCGACCCCGTCGACGGCGAGGTCTACCTCTACTCCCAGTTCGAGGTCCCGGACTCGCGCCGGATGTTCACCGTGTTCGAGCAGCCCGACCTCAAGGCGACGTTCGCGTTCACGGTCACCGCGCCGTCTCGTTGGCAGGTCGTGTCGAACTCGCCGACCCCCGAACCCCGCGTCGACGGCGACGTCGCGACGTGGACGTTCGCTCCGACCTCGCGGATCTCGAGCTACATCACCGCGCTCATCGCGGGCCCGTACACCGTGGTCCGCAGCGAACTGACGAGCCGCGACGGCCGCACCATCCCGCTCGGG
The DNA here is from genome assembly GCF_003234515.1 of Curtobacterium sp. MCBD17_034. Lineage (NCBI taxonomy): Bacteria > Bacillati > Actinomycetota > Actinomycetes > Micrococcales > Microbacteriaceae > Curtobacterium > Curtobacterium sp. MCBD17_034. The sequence continues at coordinate 14,624 of NZ_QKTN01000008.1, forward strand.
ATCTTCGCCCGGCAGTCGCTCGCCGAGTACCTCGACCCCGAGTACGTCTTCGAGACGACCCGCAAGGGCTTCGCCTACTACGAGGACAAGTTCGACGTCGCCTACCCCTTCGACAAGTACGACCAGCTCTTCGTGCCCGAGTTCAACGCGGGGGCCATGGAGAACGCCGGTGCCGTGACGTTCACCGAGACCTACGTGTTCCGCTCGAAGGTGACCGATGCGATCAAGGAGCGCCGCGTCGTCACGATCCTGCACGAGCTCGCGCACATGTGGTTCGGCGACCTGGTCACGATGAAGTGGTGGAACGACCTCTGGCTCAACGAGTCCTTCGCGGAGTGGGCCTCGACGATCGCGACCGCCGAGGCCACCGAGTGGACCGAGGCCTGGACGACGTTCCAGGCGATGGAGAAGTCCTGGGCCTACCGGCAGGACCAGCTCCCGTCGACCCACCCCGTCGTGGCCACCATCAACGACCTCGAGGACGTCCAGGTCAACTTCGACGGCATCACGTACGCGAAGGGCGGCTCGGTCCTCAAGCAGCTCGTCGCCTGGGTCGGGATCGACGCCTTCTTCGCCGGCGTCTCGGCCTACTTCAAGAAGCACGCGCACGGCAACACCGAGCTGCGCGACCTGCTTGCCGAGCTCGAGGTCACGAGCGGCCGAGACCTCTCCGACTGGTCGAGCGTCTGGCTCGAGACGGCCGGGGTGAACACGCTCCGTCCCGAGTTCACGACGGACGACGACGGCGTGATCACCGCGTTCGCGGTGCTCCAGGAGGCCCCGAGCGACCACCCGACGCTGCGTCCCCATCGCCTCGCCATCGGCGTGTACGCGTTCGGCGGCGACGCCCACGAGGAGGCCGTCCACCCGTTCGGCGCGAACGCCGCGTCCGCCGGTGGCAAGCTCGAGCGCACGCACCGCATCGAGATCGACGTCGACGGCCCGCGGACCGAGGTCCCGGAGCTCGTCGGCGTGCACCGCGGGGACCTCGTGCTGCTCAACGACGACGACCTGGCGTACGCCAAGATCCGCCTCGACGAGGACTCGCGCCGCACGGCGGTGGAACACCTGGCCGCCATCGCGAACCCGCTCGCCCGGTCCATCGTCTGGGGTGCGGTGTGGGACGCCACCCGCGACGCCGAAGCGCCGGCGAGCGACTACGTCCGCCTGGTCCTCGGCAACATCGCCACCGAGACCGAGTCGACGACCATCCGGACCACGCTGTCGCAGCTGCTCCTGGCCGCCCGGAGCTACGTCGCGCCCGCGAAGCGAGAGGCCGCCGTCCGCGAGGTCGGCGACGCCCTCTGGCAGCTGGCGGCGACGGCGGAGGCCGGATCCGACGCCCAGTTCCAGTTCGTCAAGTTCTTCGCGCAGATCGCGTCGACCCCGGAGCACGTCGCCACGCTGCAGGGGCTCCGGAGCGGTGACGTCCTGCTCAACGACCTGACGATCGACACGGACCTGCGCTGGGAGTTGCTCGAGGGGCTCGTGCTCAACGGCGCCGCGGGCGAGTCCGAGATCGCCACGGAGCTCGCCGCCGACCCGACGGCGAACGGTGAGCAGGCCGCGGCGCGCGCGCGGGCGACCATCCCCACCGCCGAGGGCAAGCTCACCGCGTTCTCGTCGCTCGTCGACTCCGACGCCCTGCCGAACGCGATCGTGCGGCAGACCGCGGTCGGGTACCAGCACGTCCTCACGCCCGTCGCGCTCGAGGGCATCGTGTCGCGGTACTTCGACGCCCTGACCGAGATCTGGGCCAACCGGACCTACCACATCGCGGAGACCCTGGTGGCGGGCCTCTACCCGGCGCCGCTCGCGAGCGTCGAACTCCGCGACGCCACGCAGGCATGGCTCGACACCCACCCGGAGACCCCGGCGCTCCGCCGCCTGGTCGTCGAGAACCTCGCCGGTGTCGAGCGGGCGCTCGCGGTCCAGGCGGCCGACGCCTGATCGACGGGAGGGGTGGCGGTATCTCCCGCCGCCCCTCTCTCGGGTACTCCGCCCGCTCCTGGGGCCCTCTCCCGGGTGTCATCCTCGTGACAGGCCTCGGGACCCCTGAGAACACCGTGTGACCGCGCCTCGGCCGGGCGCAGCTGAACGTCCGGCCGAGGTCCATCCCCTACCATCGCTCGGACCATGCTCCTCGCCGCGACATCGACCCCATCCCCCACCGACGAAGCGAAGACCATCGTGACGAACGCCTTCACGCAGTTCGTCGACACCTGGCACACGGCGATCACGATCGTGATCGTCGTGGTCCTCGCTGTCGTCCTGCGACTGTTCCTGCGCCGGGTCATCCGGAACCTCGTCGACCGCATCGTCAACGGTGTGAAGCGTCGGCAGAACGTCGAGGACACGCAGGCCCTCATCGCGTCGCCCCTGCAGACCGCGCGTGTGATCCAGCGCACCCGGACGCTCGGCAGCGTGCTCGAGAACGTCGCCACCGTGGTGATCGCCGTCGTGGCGCTCGTCATCATCGCCAGCCAGTTCGGCGCGAACCTGCTGGGGCTCGTCGCGGGGGCGTCGGTGGTCGCCGCGGGCCTCGCCGTCGGGGCGCAGAGCATCGTCAAGGACCTGCTGTCCGGGATCTTCATGATCATCGAGGACCAAGCCGGCGTCGGTGACGTCGTCGACACGGGTCAGGCCACCGGCGTGGTCGAGAACGTCGGCCTGCGGGTCATGCAGGTCCGTGACGTCAACGGGATCCTCTGGTTCGTACCGAACGGGCAGATCCTCCGCGTCGGGAACATGTCGCAGGGATGGTCCCGCGTCCTCGTCGACGTCACCGTCCCGTACGAGACGGACATCGACGCCGTCGAGGACGCACTGCTCGGCGCGGCGGTGGCGATGGCGCAGGAGACCCGCTGGCGGCAGCGCATCGTCGAGAAGCCGGAGATCTGGGGCCTCCAGACGATCACCGACGGTGCGATGGTGTTCCGGCTCGTCATCAAGACGCGCGCTGCCGAACTCGACGCCGTCGGCCGGGAGCTCCGGGTCCGCCTCAAGAAGGCGGTCGACGACCTCGGCGTGACGCTGCCCGCCATGGCGATGATCATGCCCGCCGGATGGGAGAACGCCACCTCGATCAACGGCGCTCGACCCCCGCGCACGCATCCGACGCCCGTCACCCGACCGTCCCGCAAGAAGGCCACGGCGCCCCGGGACCCGGCATGAGCGGCGACGGCACCGAGCGCCCCGCTCACGGCACCGAGCGCCCCGGCGTCGGCGTCGGGCCGCAGCCGATCACGCTCCGCGTCGGCTCGGGCGGCGTGACCCCGGGCGGCGAGCTCTTCCACCGGATCGGCGGCGCCCCGACGTTCGACCGGCTCGTCCGTGCCTTCTACGAGGGTGTCCAGAGCGACCCCGTCATCTGGCCGATGTACCCGGCCGAGGACCTGGAGGGCGCGATCTCGCGACTCTCCCTGTTCCTCCAGCAGTACTGGGGCGGACCGACGACCTACTCGGAGGAGCGCGGGCACCCGCGGCTGCGGATGCGGCACATGCCGTTCCGCGTGACCCCGGATGCGCGGGACCGCTGGTTGCGGCACATGCGCGCCGCCGTCGACGGTCTCGACCTCGCTCCGATGGACGAGGCGATGCTCTGGGCGTACCTCGAGCGCGCGGCGCACGCCATGGTGAACGCCGCGGGCGACGTCAGCGGGACAGGCTCCACGCCCGACGCTTGACGAGCACGTGGCCGCGGGTCGTCGTCAGGCGGCTCCACGGCCCCGTCTCGAACAGACGGACGGGTTCACCCTCGGCCAGGAACCCGAGGCTCTCGGCCGCGAACGCGGCTCCAGCGGGCAGGTGCTCCTCACCGTTGACGGGCCTTCCCCAGACCTCGGCGCGGACGCGGCGCACGACGGCGTCGCCGGCGGCCGTCGGGACGGCTTCTGCCACCTCGGCCATGCCCTCGCGCGCGACCCGGCGGAGCGTGCGGGCATCGATGTCGAGCTGCGCGACCCAGCCACCGCGGGGCGGCGAGATCGCGGCCCAGGTCACGGTGTGGACCTCGAGCGGGAGCTCAGCCGTGACGGCGGTCGCCGCGGTCGGGTCCAGTCCGCGTTCCTCGGCGGAGCGGTGCTCCTCGACGAGCGCGTCGAGCCGGTGGACGAACGACGCGATCGGGACGACGGCGTCGAACTCGACCGGGTCGGCCAGCGCGAACGTCCGGAGTCCGAGCACCGTCGGCACCTCGTCGAGCAACCCGACCGGGTAGAGGATCGCCGTGTAGACGGCGAGGACGCCGCCACCGGCGATGAGCCGCACCGATCCGTCCTCCACCCGGGAGGCCCGCCCCAGGTAGGTGCGGAGGTCGCCGAGGGAGGTGGTGTCGGGAAGCGTGAACGACGGGCTCATCAACGGTCGAGGATAACGGACCGCGCCCGCGGACCGCTGGGGCACCCCGCTCGGGTGGCTCGTAGACTACGGGGCGATGAACGGCCCAGCGCACGGAGGCCCGACGACGGGCGAACCGGACTTCATGCCCACCCTCCGGCTCGTGGACACGGGTGCGAGCACCGGCGAGGACATCTTCACCGGGTCGAGCCACTGGTCACCCGGCGGCCGGGTGTTCGGCGGGCAGGTCCTCGCCCAGTGCGTCGTCGCGGCCCAGACCACGATCGACGGGCGGGCCATCCACTCGATGCACGGGTACTTCCTCCGACCCGGTGCCATCGACGAGCCGATCACGTTCGCCGTCGAGCGGATCCACGACGGCCGCTCCTTCGCCACGCGTCGGGTCCAGGCGTACCAGCGGGGTGTGCCGATCTTCTCGATGATCGCCTCGTTCCAGACGCCCGACACCGGCGTGGAGCACCAGGACGCGATGCCCCTGGACGTCCCCGATCCCGAGTCCCTGCCGTCGGCCGCCGAGCTCCTCGCCGGGATCGACCACCCCGTCGCCCGCCACTGGGCGAAACGGTCGATCGACGTCCGCCACCCCGGAGGGCCGGTGTTCATCGAGGTGACCGGCGAGCGCGTCGCCCACCAGGCCGTCTGGCTCCGGGTGGCCGGTGACCTGCCCGACGACCCCGCCCTCCACCGTGCCGTGCTCGGTTACGCGAGCGACCTGTCGATCCTCGAGCCGATCATGCGGCGGCACGGCCTCGCCTGGGGCACGCCGGGCGTCAAGAGCGCGAGCCTCGACCACGCCATGTGGTGGCACCGCGACGGCCGCGCTGATGACTGGGTGCTCTACACGCAGGAGTCACCGAGCGCGCAGAGTGGCCGTGGACTGGCGATCGGCCGGATGTTCGACCGGTCGGGCCGCCTGCTGACCACGGTCGCGCAGGAGGGCATGCTCCGCGTGCCCGGGGCCTGAGCGGGGGTCTGACGGTCCCAGGAAGACCCGACGACTCCCCCACGGCGCCGGGCGCGCCCACGATGCTCATGTCCCCGTCACCAGACAGAGAGCAGAGCACCATGGACATCAACGGACGCAGCGTCTTCATCGTCGGAGGGACCTCCGGCATCGGCCTCGGACTCGCCAGACGGTTCGCCGCCGCGGGCAGCACCGTCGTCGTCGGCGGGCGGAACGTCGACCGGGTCGACGACCTCGAGACCGTCGTCGTCGACGTCACCGATCCGGCCTCCGTCCTCCACGCACGCGACACCGTCCTGCGGGATCACCCGGACCTCGACGTCGTCGTCACGATGTCGGGCGTGATGCTCCTCGAGGACCTCCGCGATCCGGCCCACTTCGCGCAGACCGCGGTGACCGTCGACGTCAACCTCCTCGGGACGATCCGGGTCATCGATGCGTTCACGCCGCACCTCATCGCGCGTGGCGGCGGTGACCTCATCACGGTGACGTCGGGGATCGCGTTCCTCCCGTTCCCCCTCATGGCGAGCTACGCGGCGTCGAAGGCCGGGGTGCACGCGTACTCGGAGGCCCTCCGCGCGCAGCTCGCCGGCACCGGGGTCGCCGTCACCGAGCTCGTCCCGCCCGCGGTCGACACGGGTGACCAGGGCGCGGTCAACCCCGCGGCCCTGCCGCTGGAGGGGTTCCTGGACGAGGTGACCGACCTGCTCACCCAGGACCCGACGCCCCACGAGATCCTGGTGCAGGGCGTGCAGATGCACCGCTGGGCGGAGCGTGACGGCACGTACGCGGACCTCGTGGCACGACGGTCGGCAGCGCTCGCGAACCTGCCCGGGCGCTGACCGGCAGCCGAACCCGGCAAGCGGGTCGTGGGCGGCGCACAGGCCGTCGCCCACGACGGTCCTACGGGCGCGAGAACGCCACGGGCTCCTCGCGGTACGCCTCGCACGCGGCACGCTCGACGTCGGTGAGGCGGCGCGGGCGGTTCGTCTCGGCGTCGACGAGCACGAGCGAGGTGGTCGCCCGGGTGAACACGACGAAGGGGTCGGTACCAGCGGGCGAGCAGACCTCGTACGAGACGTCGATGCTCGCCCCGCCGATCCGCCCGACCCACATCTGGATGTCGAGCGGCCGCCGGAGGTACGGGATCGACTGCAGGTACTCGAGCCGCTGTCCGGCGATCACCGTCAACGTCCCGGATCCGGGGCGACCGTCGATGATCGGCGGCGGCGTCTCGGACGTGCCCTCGAGTTCCTCGGGGTCCGGCGCCCAGAACGCGAGGATGCGTGCTTCCTCCAGGAGCCGGAGCATCGCCGAGTTGTTGACGTGCCCGTACGCGTCGATGTCACTCCACCGGATGCGGACGGGCACGCGCAGTCGTGCCACCGTCAGTCCCGCGTGAGCTTGCGGTACGTCGCCCGGCCGGGCTTGGCGGCATCGGCGCCGAGGCGCTGGATCTTGTTCTCCTCGTACGCCTGGAAGTTGCCCTCGAACCAGTACCAGTTCGGCACGCCGTCCTCGTTCACGCCCTCCCACGCGAGGATGTGCGTCGCGATGCGGTCGAGGAACCACCGGTCGTGGGTGATGACCACGGCACAGCCCGGGAACTCGAGGAGGGCGTTCTCCAGGCTGCCGAGGGTCTCGACGTCGAGGTCGTTCGTCGGCTCGTCGAGGAGCAGGAGGTTGCCGCCCTGCTTGAGCGTCAGCGCGAGGTTCAGTCGGTTGCGCTCACCACCGGAGAGCACGCCGGCCTTCTTCTGCTGGTCCGGGCCCTTGAACCCGAACTGCGACACGTACGCGCGCGACGGGATCTCGGTCTTGCCCACCTGGATGAAGTCGAGGCCATCGGACACGACCTCCCACAGGTTCTTGTTCGGGTCGATGCCGCCGCGCGTCTGGTCGACGTACGAGATGTCGACGGTCTCGCCGATCTTGAGGTCGCCGGCGTCGAGGGGCTCGAGGCCGACGATCGTCTTGAACAGCGTCGTCTTGCCCACGCCGTTCGGGCCGATGACGCCGACGATGCCGTTGCGCGGCAGCGTGAACGACAGGTTGTCGATGATGATCCGCTCGCCGAACTGCTTGTGCAGCTTGGCCGCGTCGATGACCTGCGAGCCGAGGCGCGGCCCCACGGGGATCACGATCTCCTCGAAGTCGAGCTTGCGCGTCCGCTCGGCCTCGGCCGCCATCTCCTCGTAGCGGGCGAGGCGGGCCTTCGACTTCGCCTGGCGGCCCTTCGAGTTGCTCCGCACCCAGTCGAGCTCGTCCGACAGACGCTTGGCGAGCTTGGCGTCCTTCTTGCCCTGCACCTCGAGGCGCGCACGCTTCTTCTCGAGGTACGTCGAGTAGTTGCCCTCGTACGGGTAGAGCCGTCCGCGGTCGACCTCGGCGATCCACTCGGCGACGTGGTCGAGGAAGTACCGGTCGTGGGTCACGGCGAGGACGGCGCCGGGGTACTGCTGCAGGTGCTGCTCGAGCCACAGCACGCTCTCGGCGTCGAGGTGGTTCGTCGGCTCGTCGAGCAGGAGCAGGTCGGGCTTCTGCAGCAGGAGCTTGCAGAGGGCGACGCGGCGCTTCTCACCACCGGAGAGGTGCGAGACGACCTCGTCCGCCGGCGGGCACTGGAGCGCCGCCATCGCCTGCTCGAGCTGCGAGTCGAGGTCCCACGCATCGGCCGCGTCGATCTCTTCCTGCAGGGTGCCCATCTCGGCCAGGAGCGCGTCGAAGTCGGCGTCCGGCTCGGCCATCTGCGCCGAGATCTCGTTGAAGCGGTCGAGCTTCGCCTTGATCGGGCCGACGCCTTCCTGCACGTTCTCGAGGACCGTCTTGTCCTCGTCGAGCTCCGGCTCCTGCATGAGGATGCCGACCGTGAAGCCCGGCGTCAGCTTGGCCTCGCCGTTCGACGGCTGGTCGAGGCCGGCCATGATCTTGAGGATCGTCGACTTGCCAGCGCCGTTCGGGCCGACGACGCCGATCTTGGCGCCGGGCAGGAACGACATCGTGACGTCGTCGAGGATCAGTTTCTCGCCGACCGACTTGCGGGCGCGGACCATTTGGTAGATGTACTCAGCCATGTCTCGTCCAGTCTACTGAGGGGTACGGAGGACAGCGGGGGCGGTGATCACCACCCCCGGCGTCATTGGATGCTCTCGGTCTTGCCGATCAGGCACTTGCCCGTGCTGAGCACGGGAGCCGTCTCGCTCACGAACGCCGCGCCGCGGAACTGACCGATGAGGCAGGTGGACCCGACGAGCACCGACACCTGGATCGAGTCGGCGGCGCGACCGATCGAGGTCGTGTCCGGCGTGATCTGCATCGCCTTCTTCGGGAACCCCGCGTTCACGAGGGAGTTCACGATCGCCGCGTCGTCGGGGTGCGCGTTCGACGTGGTGAGCGTGTGCGCGGCGTCGTCGAACCGGCCCTTCGCCGCGATGGCGGCGGCGTCCATCGTCGCGGTCGGGACGGGGACGTCCGTCGGGGTCGAGATCGCCGTGGCCGTCGTGCTCGCGGAGACGCTGCTGCTCGGCGGTGCGGACACCGTGTCGTGGTCACCGCCGCCCGTGCAGGCGCTCACGCCGATCCCAGCGAGCATCGTGATCGCCAGGACCATCGGGAGCCTGCCTCGCATGGACGAGTCCTTCCTGCGACGGCGGTCCCCCCGGCGGCGCCGCACCAGTGTACGGGCAGGACCCGGGCGGGCCGGGAGACCACTGCCCGTCACGCCGTGGCGTCCACCGCGAGGGCCGAGGGGTCGTGACGGTCCGGGCCAGGGGCCGGTGCGGCGTCGTCGTCGGGCACGACGCCGTCGGGGCCCACGCCCGCGAACTCCGGTGCCACGAACATCCCCGGCGTCGAGGCGAGACCGTCGCCATCCGGGCCGCCGTCGTCCAGGTTCCCGTCCATGGAGCCAGCGTCGTCGGCACCGGGCGTCGCCCCCAGCGCGCCGGCTGCGACCTCGACCGCGACGGCACCGGCCACCGCGCGTTCCTCGGCCGACGGCGCGTCACCCGGAGCCGCCATCTCGTCGGCCGTCTGCCGCGGCGTGCGGCGCCACTGACCGCGCCCGTAGGCCAGGTCGTGCCCGATCGCGTCGGCGTCGATCTCGACCGCGAGCCCCGACCGGTCCTGGCGCTCCCACGTCCGGACCCGCAACCGCCCTGCGACGAGCACCCGGTCCCCCTTGACGACGGAACCGGTGCAGTTCGACGCCAGGCTGCGGAACGCGGTGACCGTGAACCAGTTCGTGTCGCCGTTCACCCAGGCGGAGTTGGCGCGGTCCCACCGCCGCGACGGCGACGCCAGTCGGAAGCTCGTGATGGCCAGGCCGGTCCCCGTGACGAGGTGCCGTGGTTCGGTCGCGACGATGCCGCGGATGGTGATCGTGTCGTTCATGCCCCGATCGTCGGGCCTGGCCCAACGCGGCGAGGCGCTGTCGACCACACCGGTGGACAACCGCCCCGACGGGTCCCTTGGGGACGACGTCCGGTCAGTGGGCGCGGAACTCGGGCCGCTCGGCCAATGGCCCGAGCGCCGCGTGCACGGCACGCTTCGCCGACTCGAGCGTCGGGTACGACGCGTGTCGGTCCTCCCGGCCGTACAGCGCGACGCGGAACCCGGCTTCGGTGCGGTGGATGCTGCCCACCGCACCGGCCGGTCCGATCGCGACCCAGGTGTCCGTCGTGCGTGTGGTGACACGCTCGTCCGTCGTCGTCATCGTCGACCACCTCCTCGTGGTCCCGCGCCGTCCGACGACCGGATCGGTGTCCGGCTACGACGCCAGGATGTACTGAGCGTACGCCCGGCGCACCTTGTTCACCTTGGGCACCGCGACGGCCATGCAGTAGCCCTGACCCGGGTTCTTCGCGAAGAAGTCCTGGTGGTACTCCTCGGCCCGGTAGAACTCCGTGAGCGGCTCGATCGTCGTGACGATGGTGCCGTCCCAGATGTCAGCCGCACGCTCGATCGCGCGCTCGAACAGGGCACGCTGCTCGTCGTCGGCCGGGAACATCGCCGACCGGTACTGGGTGCCGACGTCGGCGCCCTGACGGTTGAGCTGGCGCGGGTCGTGCAGCGTGAAGAAGACGTCGAGGATGACGTCGGCGGGGATCACGGTCTCGTCGAAGGTGACGGCGACCGCTTCGGCGTGCCCGGTCCGGCCGGTGCACACGAGCTCGTACGAGGGGTCGGCGACCGTCCCGCCGACGTAACCGGACACGACGTCCTGCACGCCCTGGAGCGTGCGGTACACCGCGTCGAGACACCAGAAACAACCACCTGCGAGCACGAACGTCGTCATGGGGGCAACCTACCTTCCGCGGCCGGGCGACTCCCGGCTGGGTGGTCAACGACGACGGGCCCCTCGCCATTCCCCGGCCCGCCCTCCACACGGGAGGCACGGCGCCCGTCGTCCACACCGGTCGCGGTCGCGCGCTGCGCTGTCGGCGGGTGCTCCTAGCGTCGTCGTCGAGCCGGGAACCGCCTGGCGGACGAGGAGGCGACATTGGAGACGACAGCAGCTCCCTGGCGGATCGGGACGCCACGGCCGGTCGCGCGTTCCCGTGGCGGCCTCCGCGTCCTCGACGTGCGTGAGGACCTGAGCCGGGTGACCCGCGCGAACGGCGAGATCGTCGGGTACGTGGACCGCGTCGAGGTCGCGGGCGCTCCGGCGTACCGAGCGCGCCGATACGTCCCCGCCGAGCGTCGCTTCGTGGCGCTCCCCACGGTGTGGGACCCGGACGACGCCGTCGACTGCCTGCGCTGGTGACACCGATCGGACCCTCCGCGGGGCGGTTCTCCGCAATGGCCTGTCGCACGCCGACGGCGCCGTGAGCCATGGATATGGTGCGCACATGCAATGGTGGAACAGCTTCATCGACTGGTCGGGTTCGGCCCATGGGTGGCGACTCATCTCGGGCGCGATCATCCCGTTCGTCGCGATCGTCGTCGCGGGCATCGTCGCGGCCCTCATCGGTCGCGGTGCCACCAAGCGCGTCGTGGCGATGCAGGAGCGCGAAGCGAAGAACGCCGCCGTCACCGGCGTGATCTCCGCCGCCCGCAAGGCCGCGACCTGGGGTGCGCTGGGCCACGACGAGCGTTCCTACGCGGATCACCTGGCCGAGGACGCCGACATCCGGCTGCGGCTCCTGCCCGTGGTCGGTGCACCCGTGGCGGCGAACTGGGCGCAGCACGAGATCGCCGACATCAAGAAGCACTCGTCGACCTTCAGCTTCCAGGCCGAACAGTCGCTGTCCGAGTTCCGTGACCGGATGCTCGAGTGGCAGGCGCGGCCGTCCAGGGCACGCAAGCTGTTCCGCGCGGACCTGGAGCGCTGGAAGTTCGAGAGCCCGGACCCCGACGCCGACCTCGTCAAGCGCCAGCAGGAGTGGAACGCGGACCAGACCGACGCGGTACGGGCGGGATCCGGTGCCGAGCGCGGTGCCACGACGACGCCCCTCCGCGCCGGGCGCTCGGACGCGACGGGCACGACCGCGACGGGCACGACCGCGACGGGCACGACCGCGACGGGCACGACCGCGGCGAGCGGGACCGCCGACGCCGCCGCCGGTGGGGTGACGGTCGGTTCGGGGACCGCTCCGCGTCCGGCGCCGATCGCACCGGTGCTCCCCCGTGTGGATCGCAGCCCCCTGCCCGACCGCAGTGCTTCGGCAGCTCGCGGCACACTGACCGACCGCAGTGCTTCGGCAGACAGCAGCACCCCGGCGGACCGCGCCCCTTCGGCACGGCCGGTCGGGACGCCGGACCGCGAGGCGGGAGCCGATGGATCGGCAGCGGTGACGCCGTCCGGCGCGGCAGTGTCCGGTACCGGCGGGACCGAGGCGGACCGGCAGACGGCCGTGGTGCCGGCCGTGGCCGTCGCACGACCGTCGACGTCGGAGCGTCCGGCGACCCAGTCCCCGACCGCGACCCCGGCCCCGGCCCCGGCCCCGGCTCAGGTCGTCCCGGTGAGCGCGGACGAGTCCGGCGAGCACGGCCGACCGGCGGGCGAGCTGACGGACCCGAAGGTCGACGCGGCCGGGCCCGCGACCACGAACACGACGTCGATCCCGACCCGCATCGCCGACGCGCCGGTCGAGCCGGCCGATCCCGACGAGACGGACGAGGCGCCGTACGGCTCGCCGGTCAGCGCGGCGGAACTCCGGCGCCGGGCCGACCAGGACGACGACTGATCGAGCGCGCGCTCAGACGGACCACATGGACGGCCGCTCCCTCGACGGGGGCGGCCGTTCGTCGTCGCGCGCCCCCGGCAGGATTCGAACCCGCGACAGGATGGGTAGAAACCATCTGCTCTTCCACTGAGCTACGGAGGCCTGCGAGCGATTGTACGGCGTGGCCGTGGACGGCGACGGGTCGCATGCCGGACGGCGGGGACGCGTCAGGGCAGCGCGCGGGCGAGCGCCGTCAGCAGCTGGTCCGGTCGTGGGACCCCTGCAGCGCGGAACACCTCGTCGCCGTCCGCCGCACTGATGACGATGGTCGGCGTGGAGCGGATGCCGAGCGCCTCGACCCGATCCGGGTGCGCCGCGACGTCGAGCTCCCGCACCTCGAGCGCGGGGACGAGCCGCTGTGCCTCACCGACGACCCGTCGTGCCGCGGCGCAGGGGGCGCAGAACGCGGACGTGTACAGGTCGAGGTGCATGCGGGGCCGAACGCGATCCGGCCGGCCTCCATTCCCGGAGGCCGGCGGACGCGGGTCAGGGGCGGTCGAACTCGCCGGTGCGGTCGCCCCGGTTCTCGAGTGCGTCGACGGGATCCGAGTGCTCGGCGTCCCAGCGGTAGTCGACGTGCACCTGGTCGACGACCTGCTTGGCGTTCTCGGCCTTGTAGGTGAACGCGGTCTCGAGCCCGTCGACGATCGCGAACGCCGTCACCTCGTCGTCCCACGTGTCGCTCGTCGCGGTGCGGGTGTCCGTCGTGCCGTTGAAGGGGCCGTCGTGGTAGATGGCGGTGTACTCGTCGCCCTCGTGGATGGTGATGTCGCTCATTCGTCCCTTCTACCAGTCGGGGGCATCGAGCGGCCCGCGCATCGGGCACCACGAGGACGGTCGGGAGGGCAGCCCTTGTCGGATACATAGCTCGGCTATAGAATTGTCGGCATGGACGATCGCGAGGCCACCATCGAGGCGCTCCTCGTGTCCGTGAATCGACTGATCCGTCGCGCTGCCCGCGCCAGCGGCAACACGACCTCGTCGGCCGTGTGGCGGACCCTCGGCATCCTCGACAGCGACGGCACGATGCGCCTCGGCGAGCTCGCCGCGGTCAGCCGGGTCAGCCAGCCGACGATGACCAAGCTCGTCGCGGGCATGGTCACGGACGGCCTCGCGAGCCGGACCACCGACCCGGAGGACTCCCGGGCCGGCCTCATCACGATCACCGACGCCGGTCACCAGGCCATCCGGGACTGGCGCGCCACCCTCGCGCGCGAGGTCGGTCCGCTCTTCGCGGACCTCGACCCCGACGAGTGGGACACCCTGCACCGAGCAGCGACCCTCGTCACGGCGAGGGTCAGGACGGAGACACCCGCGTGACGGACCACGCAGCACCGACCGGCACCGGCCACGGCCCCACCGGCCACGGCAGCAGCAGCAGCAGCAGCAGCAGCATCCTCAAGCAGTCCTCGGCGGTCTGGGCGATCGCCTTCGCCTGCGTCGTGGCGTTCATGGGCATCGGGCTCGTGGACCCGATCCTCCCGGCGATCGCGCAGTCCCTCAAGGCCACGCCGACGCAGACCGAGCTCCTGTTCACGAGTTACCTCGCGGTGACGGGCGTCGCGATGTTCTTCACGAGCTGGGTCTCGAGCCGGATCGGCGCGAAGAAGACGCTCATGATCGGGCTCGCGCTCATCGTGCTGTTCTCGGTGCTCGCCGCCACGTCCGGCAGCGTCTGGCACATCATCGACTTCCGCGCCGGGTGGGGGCTCGGCAACGCGCTCTTCATCTCGACCGCGCTCGCCACGATCGTCGGTGCGGCGTCGGGCGGGACGGCCTCGGCGATCATCCTGTACGAGGCGGCGCTCGGGCTCGGCATCGCGATCGGTCCGCTGGTCGGCGGGCTCCTCGGGTCGATCAGCTGGCGCGGGCCGTTCTTCGGCGTGACGACGCTCATGGCGATCGCGTTCGTGGCGATCCTCGTGTTCCTCCGGGGCAACGGGGTGGAGAAGCCGTCGCCCACCCCGCTGTCCGCCCCGTTCCGCGCGCTCGGCCGTCCGGCGCTGGCCGCCCTCGCCGCGACCGCGCTGTTCTACAACATCGGCTTCTTCGTGCTCCTCGCCTACACGCCGTACCCGCTCGGCTTCGACGCGCTCGGCATCGGCTTCACCTTCTTCGGTTGGGGTGTCGGCCTCGCGGTCACCTCGGTGTGGGTCGCGCCGATGCTGACGGCCCGGCTCCGGCGCACGTCGGTGCTCCGGCTCGCGCTGCCGCTGCTGGCGCTCGATCTGTTCGCGGCGGCGGTCGTGGTGCACAGCCAGGTCGGCCTGGTGATCTGCGTGGTGATCGGCGGTCTCGTGCTCGGCGTGCTCAACACCGTCCTCACCGAGAGCGTCATGGAGGCCACGGACCTGCCCCGTGCCGTTGCGTCGAGCGCCTACTCGGCCGTCCGGTTCATCGGCGGCGCGGTGGCCCCGCCGGTCGCGACGCTGCTCGCGGACGCGATCGCCCCGAGTGCCGCGTACGTCTTCGCCGGCGCGTCCGTCACGGTCGCCTTCGTCGTGACGCTCGTCGCGGCGCGCGCACTCCGCCGCGTCGACGACGGACCCGAGCCCCAGCGCGTCGAGGCGGAGGCCGTCAGCGCCGGCGAGGTGAGCTGACCACCGGACGTCCGCCGCGCCTCCCGACCGCACGCGGCCCGGCCGGGAGGCCCGACCCCGCCCCCCAGGACCGTCACCGGACCGGCATAGGATCGAGCACATGTCCACGTCACACGACCGCCTCGTCTGGATCGACTGCGAGATGACGGGGCTCGACCTCGACGCCGACGAACTCGTCGAGGTCGCGGTCGTCGTCACGGACTTCGACCTCGAGCCGGTCCACCCGGGCTTCGACATCGTCATCAAGCCGAACCAGTCGGCTCTCGACAACATGAACGACTTCGTGCGGAACATGCACACGACCTCGGGCCTCATCGACGAGATCCCGAACGGCGTGAGCCTGGCCGACGCGGAGTACCAGGTGCTCGAGTACATCCTGCGGCACGTCCCCGCCGAGGGCTCGGCACCGCTGGCGGGCAACACGATCGGCACCGACCGGTCGTTCCTCGCGCGGTACATGCCCCGGGTCGACAACCACCTGCACTACCGCAGCGTCGACGTGTCGAGCATCAAGGAACTCTGCCGCCGCTGGTTCCCGCGCGTGTACTTCAACGCACCGGAGAAGCACGGCGGCCACCGCGCCCTGGCCGACATCCTCGAGTCGATCCGGGAGCTCGAGTACTACCGGCGCGCGGGGTTCGTCCCCGAGCCGGGGCCGGCCACCGAGGACGTGCGCGGGATCGCGGAGCAGGTCGTCGACAAGTGGGAGTCCCGGCTGGCCGCACCGCAGGCCTGACCGGCAGCGCGGCGCCGGACTGTCCGCTCGACGCGGACGCCCCGGACTGGGGTCACCAAACCCCGAGCCGGGCCGCCTCGAACACATAGCGTGTCCAGCACCATGCGCAGCGCGACCACCACCACGGCCTCCCGCATCATCAGCGTCGGGGGCGTCCGCGGGGACCTCGTCGTCCCGAACGACGACCTCGTCGGTCCCATCGACTCGTCCGACGAGTGGATCCGCCGCCGCACGGGGATCGTCACGCGTCGGCACGCGCGCAAGGAGGTCCTGGTCGAGGACCTCGCCGAGCAGGCCGGGCGCAGTGCGATCGAGGCCGCCGGGATCGACCCCGAGCAGGTCGACGTCGTCATCGTCGCGAGCATCTCGTGGATGCAGACCACGCCCGCGATGGCGCCCCTCGTGGCGCATCGGCTCGGCACCGGACCCGGCACCGCCGCGTTCGACGCCAACGCCGCCTGTGCGGGCTACTGCTACGGGATCGGCCAAGCGGATGCGATGATCCGCTCGGGGCTCGCCCGGCACGTCCTGGTGATCGGTGCCGAGAAGATCTCCGACTTCATCGAGCCGACTGACCGCACGATGTCGTTCATCATGGGTGACGGCTCGGGTGCCGCACTCGTCGGACCGAGCGACACCCCCGGCATCGGCCCGACCGTGTGGGGGTCGGACGGCCGCCTCAACGGCGCGATCGGGCTGACGCACTCGTGGCTCGACTTCAAGTACGCCGCCGACGACGAGCGCGTGCCGTGGCCGACCGCGCGCCAGGACGGACCGAGCGTGTACCGGTGGACGCAGACGGCGCTGCCGGAGCTCGCGCTCAAGGCGATCGCGGACGCGGGCCTGACCCCGAAGGACATCGAGGTCTTCGTGCCGCACCAGGCGAACCTCCGGATCGTCGAGGGACTGCACGACCGGCTCGGACTCGCCGACGACGTCATCGTCGCGCGCGATATCGTCGACACGGGCAACACGTCGTCCGCGTCGGTGCCGCTCGCGACCGAGCGGCTGCTGCGTGAGGGACTCGCGCAGCCGGGCCAGATCGCCCTGCAGTTCGGGTTCGGCGCCGGGCTGGCGTACGCCGCGCAGGTCGTGCGGCTGCCCGAGCACGTCGGCGTCGCCGGACCCGGCGCGCCCGTCCCGGTCGCGGAACCGGTCGCCGTGTGAGTCCCTGGACGTCGGCGGGCGCCGCGCCTGCCGAACCGAGGAGCACCGTGACCGCCGAACAGCCCACCGTCGTCGTGACCCGCCCCGCGCCGGGCGTCGTCCTGGCGACGCTGTCCCGCCCGGAGCGGCTCAACGCGATCACGGTCGGGATGTTCGCCGAGCTCGAGGAGCTCGCCGCATCGCTCGCCCGCGACGAGCACGTCCGCGTGCTCGTGCTCACGGGCGCCGGCCGGGGGTTCTCGTCCGGCTACGACCTCGACGAGGCGAAGGAGCTCCCGCAGCTCACCGCCATGGGGATGCTCGCCCGCCAGGAGGCCGCGGCACGCGCGCTCGTCGGCCTCCGGTCCCTGCCGATCCCCGTCGTCGCGGCGGTGAACGGTCCGGCCGCCGGTGGCGGGTTCTCGCTGGCCCTCGCGGCGGACATCCGACTCGCCTCCCCCACGGCCACCTTCGTCGCGTCGTTCGTCCGGATCGGCCTGTCCGCCGGTGATCTCGGGTTGTCCTGGCTCCTCCCACGCGTGATCGGGTCGGGCCGCGCCGCGGAGATCACGTTGACCGGTCGCGCGGTCGACGCCGCCGAGGCGGAGCGGATCGGACTCGTGTCCCGCGTCGTCCCGGCGGAGTCCCTGCTCGAGGAGGCACTGGCCACCGCGGCCGCGATCGTGGGGAACTCGCCGTCGGGCGTCCGGTTCTCGAAGCGAGCGCTGCAGCACAACCTCGAGATCGGGTCGTACGCTGCGGCGGTCGAGTACGAGAGCCGAGGACAGGCGCTGCTGTCCCGGACCGCGGACATGGCCGAGGCGCTCGACGCGTTCCTGAACCGGCGCCCGCCCGAGTTCACCGGGCAGTGACCGCCCCTACCGCTGGTCGGCCCCGGCGCCCTCCGCCTGCTGCGCCTTCGTCGCGGCCGCAGCGGCCTTGCCCCGAGCGCGGATCGCGGCCCAGTCGTCCGCGGTGAGGTGGGTGAGGTCCGAGAACGTCGACGGTCCGGCGAGCCGCTGCCCGCCGTCCATCGCGATCGTCTCGCCGGTCAGGTAGTCGCACGCGTCGGACAGCAGGAACATGACGAGGTTCGCGACCTCGTCGGGGCGCCCGAACCGGCCCGCGGGGACACCGCGCACGTCGGTGGCCCCGATGACGGAACTGTCCCCGGGGTCGAGGACGTCCCAGGCGAACTCCGTCGGCACCGGACCGGGCGCGACGGCGTTCAACCGGATCCCGTAGTGCGCCCACTCGACGGCGAGCGACATCGTCATCGCGTTCACGGCGGCCTTCGACATCGCCGACGGGACGACGTAGGCCGAACCGGTCTCGACCCACGTGGTCAGGAGGGACACGACGGCGCCGGGGAGGCCCTCGCGGATCCATCGGCGACCGACGGCGTGCGTGACGTGGAACGAGCCGTTGATCACCGTCGAGGTCACCGCGGCGAACGCGCGTGCGGACAGCGACTCGGTCGGGGCGATGAAGTTCGCGGCGGCGCCGTTGACGAGCCCGGTGAGGGGACGACCCCCGGCGTGCATCCGGTCGACCGCGGCGTCGACGGCCTCGGCGTCCCGCACGTCGACCGAGTCGACGACGATCCGCGACGGGTCACCGAGCATCGCGATCTCGCTCGCGGCGGCGTCGAGCACGGCACGGCGGCGGCCCCAGAGCACGACCTCGGCCCCGTGGGCGACGAGGGCGCCGGCGATCGCCTTGCCCAGGCCGGACCCGCCGCCGGTCACGAGGATCCGATCGCCCTCGAGGAGGGTCGGCGAGTAGGGATCGCGCCGCTCACCGTCCGCTGGTCCACGTGCCAAGGTCCACCACCGTTCCGGTCCGCCTGGCAGGCGGTGTCGTTCGGGTCGACACCGTGTCACTGCCGTTCAGCACGCTACCAGGAGGGCGGTCCGCGCCCGTCCGGTCACGGGCCGGTGACGACCACCTTGCCGAGGGCGTCGCGGGACTCGATGAGGCGCATCGCGTCGGCGGCCTCGACGAACGGGAACACACGCCCGACGACGGGGTGGATCCGTCCCGCCGCCATGAGGTCCTGCACGGCGTCGCGGACCATGCGCAGCGTGCCGGGGTACTCGGCGTCCATGGTGTCCATCGAGATTCCCGTGACGGACAGGTTCCGCAGGAGCAGCCGGTTCACCCGGACCTCGGGGATCGAACCGCCGGCGAACCCGATGACGACGAGCATCCCACCCGTGCGGAGCGCCCGCAGCGAGTCGGTGAAGCGGTCGCCGCCGACGGGGTCGAGCACGGCGTCGACCCCGTGGCCGTCGGTCAGGCGCAGGACGTCGTCCTTCCAGGGGCCGTCCGACCGGATGACCTCGTCGGCACCCGCCCGGCGCGCGAGCTCCGCCTTGTCGTCCGACGAGACGACCGCGATCGCGCGGACGCCGAAGGCGTCGGCGAGGTCGAGCAGGGCCGTCCCGACGCCGCCGGCCGCACCGTGGACGAGCACCATGCCTCCCGGGCGGACGCCCGACCGGTGCAGCGCGAACCAGGCGGTCGAGTAGTTGAGGTACACCGCCGCCCCCTGGGCGAACGACATGTCGTCGGGGAGTTTCGCCGTGTAGTCCGGCGCGACGACCGCCCGCTCGGCCATGCCGCCCCAGAACACGATGCTGCCGACGCGGTCACCCACCGCGAAGCCACTCGCCGGGTCCGCCTCGACCACGACACCCGCGATCTCGCTGCCGAGCACGTAGGGGGTGGGCGTGCCGTACTGGTAGCGGCCCCGGCTCTGCAGGACGTCGATGACGCTCAGGCCCACCGCACGGACCTCGACGACGACCCGGACGCCGCCCGCACGGTGGTGGTGGTGTCCGGGTTCCGGGACGTCTCGGACGACCGCCGCGTCGGGACCGTCCAGCCGCTCGATGACGATCGCCTGCACCCGTCGAGCCTAGCCGCGGCTCCGAACACGGCGGGACCGCTCGTTGGAGGATCACCACCGTCCGGTCGCCGAACCGTGGTGGGACCTCCACCGATTCGACCCCCGGACCCACTGCGAGGATGGACCGCATGACTAGCACCCGCGTCGCCGTCACCGGCCTCGGCGCCGTCTCCCCCGTCGGCGCCGACGCCCCGAGCACCTGGGCGGCGTTCCTCGCCGGTCGCTCCGGTGTCGCCCTGATCGAGGACGACTGGGCGGCGGACCTGCCGGTCCGCATCGGTGCGCGCGTCGACGCGGACCTCGGCGCGCACCTGACGGTGCGCGAGACGAAGCGCATGGACCGCGCGGAGCAGATCGCCATGGTCGCCGGCCGGGAGGCGTGGGCCCACGCCGGGTACGACGGCCCCCTCACCGACGACGACCGGGACCGCGCCGCCGTGGTCGTGGGCACCGCGATCGGCGGCCTGCACTCGACCATCGAGCAGCAGCACGCGCTCGAGCGGTCGGGATCCCGCAAGGTGCTCCCCCACACCGTCACGATGATGATGGCGAACGGCGCCGCGGCCTGGCTCTCGATGGCGATCGGCGCCCGCGGCGGCGCCAGTGCGCCCGTGTCCGCGTGCGCGTCGAGCACCGAGGCCCTCGGGCAGGCGCGGATGCTCATCGCGTCCGGCGCGGCCGACGTCGTGCTCGCCGGCGGCACCGAGGCCTGCGTCGAGGGCCTCACGCTCGCGGCGCTCGCCCAGACCCGTGCGTTGTCGCGGCGGGAGGACGACCCGAGCCGTGCCTCCCGGCCGTTCGCGGCCGACCGCGACGGCTTCGTGCTCGGCGAGGGGGCGGCGATGCTCGTGCTCGAGTCCGAGGACCACGCCCGCGCACGCGGCGCCCGGGTGCTCGCGTGGCTCGACGGGTCGGCCGTGACGAGCGACGCCCACGACATCGTCCAGGCCGACCCGGACAACCAGGCGCGCACCATGACGCTCGCCCTGCGGGTGGCGGGTGTCCCCGGGTCCGAGATCGGGTTCGTGCACGCCCACGCGACCTCGACGCCGCTCGGGGACCTCAACGAGTCACGCGCGATCCTGTCGTCCGTGGGGGCGCACCCCGTCGTGACGTCGACGAAGTCCATGACGGGGCACCTGCTCGGGGCGTCCGGCGCGCTCGGGGCGGTGGCCGTGGTCGAGGCCCTGCGGACCGGGACGGTCCCGCCGACGACGAACGTCGACGCCGTGGACCCCGAGGTCGAGGTCGACGTGGCGACGACACCGCGGACGGTCGACACCGGGGTCGCCCTGCTCAACTCGTTCGGCTTCGGCGGCCACAACGCGTCGCTCGTGTTCGCGCGGGCGTAGGACGGGCCTCCCGCGGAGCTACCGCGCCACGTCGTCGCCGAGCCCGAACACCCGCCGTGCGTTGCCGCTCGTGAAGGCCTGGCGGTCGGCGTCCGAGTCGAACTCGGCGAGGAACCGCTCGACGTCCGCGCGCGTGGGCCGCTGGAACGGGTAGTCGGTCGAGAACACGAGGCGGTCGACCGACGTGACGGTCAGGGCGTGCCGGAGGAGCGCGGGGTTGAACATGCCCGACGTCGTCACGACGACGTTCGACCGCAGGTACTCGACCACCGGGCGGTCGAGCCCACCGGTGCGCGCGAGGCTCTGGATGCGGTCGACCCAGAACAGCAGGAGTTCGCCCCAGTGCCCCAGGACGATCTGGAGGTCCGGGTGCCGGTCGAACGTGCCCCGGGCGATCAGGCGGAGCGCCGCCACCGCGGCCTCGAGGTGCCAGCCCCACCCGAAGGTCGACAGCGCGAGGTCGGTCATCGGGTCGAAGCCGGAGTAGGACGCCTCGCGCACGGCCCGCGGTGGGATCTGCGGGTGGATGAACACCGGGAGTGCCCGGGCGGCCGCTGCGGCGAACAGGTCGTCGTACCGCGGGTCGTCGAGGGGGACGTCGCCCGTGCGGCCGTACACCATGGCCCCGATGAACCCGAGGTCGGCGGCTCGCTCGAGCTCGGCGACGACGGCGCTCGGGTCCGCCATCGGGAGGGTCGCCATCGCACGGAAGCGGTCGGGATGGCGTGCGACCGCGGCGGCCGCTGCGTCGTTGAGGTCGCGGCTCGCCGCCACCGCGTCGGCGGGGTCGAGTGGTCCGGTCGCGGGCGGGGCCACGGACAGGACCTGCAGGTCGACCCCCTGCTCGTCCATGACGGCGAGGCGCGCGGCGTCGAGGTCCTCGAGCAGGGCGAGGGTGTCCCCGTGCTCGTTGAGGACGAGGCTGTCGTCCCGACGGTCCCCGGGGAGCCGTTCGAGGGCCTGGCGGAGGTCGGGGGTCGTCCAGTGTTCTTCGATGGCGATGACGGTCACGCTCCGGAGCCTGCCACGCGCGCGCCTCGCGGGTTCGTCGCGCGCTCAGCCCACGGGGACGCCGACCCGACGTCGCCCGACCCGTGCATCGGGGTGCCGACGGTCAGCGGCGGTGCGCGACGATCGTGCGTGGTGCCGGTGGGAGCGACGCATTCGACCGGGAGGCCCGGAACGCGTCGAGCGCGAGGGTCGCGGACCGCCGCGCCACGGCCTCCCGGTCGGCCGTCGCCACGGACGGGGCGGCACGTCCGGCAAGGAGCACGAGGACGACGTCGTCGACCCCCACGTCGGTGCGCAGTGCGCCGACGAGCTGCGCCCGCCGCACGAGATCGGCGATGATCCGGAGCAGTGCCGTGCGGTGGGTGTGCAGGGCCTCGCCGGACGGGTGGGCCGCCGTCATCGCTTCCGTGAAGCCCCGGTTCCGCGCGTTGAGCACGGCCAACGCGACGACCATCGAGCAGAAGCCGTGCCACGGGTCCGGATGGGCCGCGCCGTCCTCGACGGCCGCACGACAGGCGCGGAGCTCGTCGGCGAAGGCGGCGTCCATGAGCGCCTGCTTCGTCGGGAACCGGCGGTAGAGGGTCGCCGGCCCGACGTCGGCGCGCCGAGCGACCTCGCGCATCGTGACCGCGAGGCCGCGCTCGGCGAACAGCGCACGCGCGGCGTCGAGTGCCCGATCGCGGTTGTCCTGGGCGTCGGTCCGCAGGATGTGAGGCAATGGGTCCCCCGTGGTTCCCACTTCGACCAAGTGGACGGGAGCGTCCACTACCGTCCCGAGCGTACCGCGGGTGCGGTGCCGGGAGCGGAGGACGACGTGCGTGCAGTGGTGATCGAGCGGTTCGGCGACCCGGACGGGATGGTGGTGGCGGACCTCCCGGCCCCGGTCGCCGGACCGGGGCAGCTCGTCATCGGGACCGAGGCGATCGGCGTCGGCGGGGTCGACGCGGTCATCCGGCGCGGCACCCTCGGCGGCCGCGGAGCCGCGGGCGGCCTGGTGCCGGGCAGCGAGGTCGCCGGCACCGTGACGTCCGTCGGCGACGGCGTCGACACCGCGTGGATCGGCCGCCGGGTCTGGGCGTTCACGGGCCGCGGGGGCGGGTACGTCGAGCAGGCCGTGGCGAGGATCGGGGACGTCGTCGCCCTGCCGGCCGACCTCACCTCGACCGACGCGGTGACCCTGGGGAGCGCCGCCCCTGTCGCGCACTTCGCGCTCGAGCACGCCCGGCTGGTGCCGGGAGCGTCCGTGCTCGTCCGCGGTGCGGCCGGGAGCATCGGCATCGCCGCGGTGGAGCTCGCCGTCCGTGGTGGTGCCGGCACCGTCGCGGTGACGACGTCGTCGGCGGAGCGGGGGCGGCGACTCCGCGCGCTCGGGGCCACCCATGTCCTGGATCGCGCAGGCTCGGGCGATGCTCTGGCGCCCGACGCGTTCGACGTGGTCCTGGACGTCGTCGGCGGCGCGGACGTCGGGCGGTTCATCGACCTGCTGGCCGCGAACGGCCGCATGGTCATGGTCGGCGCCGTCGCGGGGATGCCCCCTGCTGACTTCGGTACGGCGCTCCTGCGGTCGTTCCAGCGGTCACGCTCGTTCGCGACGTTCAGCCTCGACACCGTCCCGACCGCGGCACGGAACGCGTTCCGCGCCGACGCGTTCGCGGCGGCCGCGCGCGGGGAACTCCATGCCGTGGTCGACACGGTGCTGCCGCTCGGACGGGCCGCGGAGGCGCATCGGCGGATGGACGCCGGCAGCGTCTTCGGGCGGATCGTCCTGACACCCTGACGGCACCCGCCCGACCTCGTGGTGTCGGTGGTCGGGGCCACGATGGAGGCGATGACCGGCACCACGACGACCGCCCCGCGGCAGCTCCTCGACGTCCGACGCATCTACGCCGAGCCGGCCGCGCTCGCGATGCCGCGCGGGGCCGAGATCCTTGCCGAGTGGCCGGACGCCGAGGTCGTCGAGGTCCCGTCGCACTGGCAGATCCCGGAGGTCCACGGCGACGAGACCAACGTGCGCCGGTGGGTCCGGATCAAGACCGAGGCCCTCGTGCTCGGCGTCAAGAAGTCCCTGGTCACCCGACCGAACGGGCGCAGCGCCGACTTCATCGCCCCGTCCACGGCGAACGGGTGCGCGATGGCGTGCGCGTACTGCTACGTCCCGCGGCGCAAGGGGTACAGCAACCCGATCACCACCTTCGTGAACATCGAGCAGATCCAACGGCACATCGCCCGCCACGTCGCCAAGCAGGGGCCGAAGGTCGAGCCGAACCAGTGCGACCCCGAGGCCTGGGTCTACGACATCGGCGAGAACTCGGACTGCTCGGCCGACGCCCTGGTGAGCGAGAACGTCCACGACCTCGTCGACCTGTTCCGCATGATGCCGACCGCGAAGGCGTCCTTCGCCACCAAGTACGTCAACCGTGACCTGTTGGACTGGGATCCGATGGGCCGCACGCGGGTCCGGTTCTCGCTCATGCCGGCCGAGCTCGCCAAGCTCACGGACATCAGGACGTCGCCCGTGGCCGAGCGCATCGCGGCGATCGACGACTTCGTCGAGGCCGGGTACGAGGTCCACCTCAACTTCTCGCCGGTGATCCTCACACCGACGTGGGAGCAGGACTGGCAGGCGCTGTTCGAGCACCTCGACGACGTCCTGTCCCCGCGGACCAAGGCGCAGCTCGCGTGCGAGGTCATCATGCTCACCCACAACGAGGGTCTGCACGGGGTGAACCTCGGTTGGCACCCCAAGGCCGAGGACGTCCTGTGGCGCCCCGAACTGCAGGAGACGAAGGTGTCCGAGAACGGCGCCGTGAACGTGCGGTACCGGCGGGAGCTGAAGCGGGCTGCGGTGGACCGGTTCACGACGCTGCTCGCCGCGACCATGCCGTACTGCCGCGTCCGCTACGCGTTCTGACGGGCCCGGCCCCGCGCCTCCCGTCCGTCCGTCCGTCGTCGGTTCGCGACGAACGCTGCGTCAGCCCCCGACGAACGCTGCGTCCGTCGCGGCGAGCACCCGGAGCACGTTGCCGCCCGCCAGCGCGCGGAGGTCGTCGTCCGACCAGCCGCGCCGCCGGAGCTCGTCGGCGAGCACCGGGTACCGCGAGACGTCGCGGAGGTCCGGGGGCAGGACGGGCGTGCCGTCGTAGTCGCCCCCGAGCCCGACGTGCTCGATGCCCGCGATCTGGCGTGCGTGGTCGACGTGGTCCGCGACGTCGGCCACGGTGACGATCGGGCCGTCGGCCGGGCGGCTCGCCGGGTCGGCGGCCTCCCACGCGGCCCAGGGCGCGGAGACGAACGCCGGCACGAACGTGATCATGACGACTCCGCCGTTGTCGGTGAGTCGGGCGAGCACGTCGTCGGGGACGTTCCGCGGGTGGTCGTTCACCGCGGTCGTCGACGAGTGGCTGAACAGCACCGGGGCGGTGGCGACGTCGAGCGTGTCGCGCATGGTGTCGGGGCTCGTGTGCGAGAGGTCGACGAGCATGCCGATCCGTTCCATCTCGGCGACGACCTCGCGCCCGCGGTCGGTCAGGCCGCCGTGCGCGCGCGCCCCCGTCGCGGAGTCCGCCCAGGCCGTGTCCGCGGTGTGCGTCAGCGTCATGTACCGGACGCCGAGCCGCGCGAACGTCCGGAGCACGGCGAGGTCGTCGCCGATCGCGTGCCCGCCCTCGGCCCCGAGCAGGCTCGCGATGCGTCCGGCCGAGACGGCCGCGCGGACGTCGTCGGCCGTGCGCGCGAGCCGGAGGTCGTCCGGGTAGCGGGCGATGAGGCGGTGGACCAGGTCGATCTGCTGGAGCGTCGTGCGGACGGGGTCCGGCTCGTCGACGTCGACGTACACGGACCAGAACTGGCCGACGACACCGCCCGCACGGAGCTTCGGCAGGTCGGTGTGCAGCGTGAGCGCGGTGCCGTCGACGCCCTCGACGGACGAGCCGCGCCGCATCTGGCACTCCCACGGCAGGTCGTTGTGGCCGTCGATCACGGGGAACGACAGGGTCGCGAGCGGGTCCGTCATGCTGCCGACGGTACTGGAGGCACGACGACCCTCCGCGAGATCGCGGTCGGTGCCGTTCTGGCACCCTCCGGAACGACACCGACCGCGATCTGGCGGGCGGGGTGCGCCTGCGGCGCGTCAGCCGGCGTCGACGCGGGCGCGCAGCTCGTCCCGCCAGGCGCGGGTGGCCGCCTCGGTGCCGAGCGTCGGCGCGGACCCCACGAGCAACTGCGTGTACGGGTGCTGCGGGTCGTTGATGATCGCGTCCGTCGTGTTCGTCTCGACCACCCGACCGCGATACAGCACGACGACGCGGTCGGTGATGCCGGCGACGGAGCCGAGGTCGTGCGAGATGAACAGCAGTGACACGTCCGGCCCGGCGAGCCCCTGGAGCAGTTCGAGGATCTGCACACGGTTCGCCGAGTCGAGGGCGCTGACCGGCTCGTCGAGGATGAGCAGCCCGGGTCGGGTGACCAGGGCTCGGGCGATCGCGATCCGCTGCCGTTGCCCGCCGGAGACCTGCCCGGGAAGCCGGTCGAGCAGGCGCTCGTCGAGCCGCACCTTCGCCAGGTACTCGCGGACCGTCGCCGCGATGGTCGTCTGGTCGTACCGGCCGCTCGTCACGAGGGGTTCCGCGATCGACTGCTCGAGGGTGAAGCCGGGGTCGAGGCTCCGCATCGGGTCCTGGAACACGTACTGCACCCGGCCGGAGCGGCGGAGCCCCTGCCGCTGCTTCGCGCTCGCGCGGGTGACGTCCTGTCCGTCCAGGATGATCCGGCCCCCGCTCGCCGGCACGAGTCCGAGCACCGCGCGCGCGAGCGTCGACTTGCCGGACCCGGTCTCGCCGATGAGTCCGACCACCTCGCCAGGTGCGATCGTCAGGTCGGCGTCGTGGATCACCTGCTGTCGCCGCGCACCGCGTCCGTACGACACCCGCAGACCCTCGATCTGGAGGACCGGGGCGGCTCCGTCGGCGCGGGTGGCGGTGCCACCCGCGGTCGCGTCGGTCGTGGTGCTCATGCAGGGGCCTCCGTCGGGGAACCGCGGCCGACGCTGGCCGCCGGGTCGTCTCCGGGGGCCCGGAGGAACCGCTCGAGGCCGAACCGGTGGTGCTCGTCGAGCAGGAGCTGCGTGTACTCGTGCTCCGGCCGGTACAGGATCTGCTCGGTGGGGCCCTGCTCCACGACGACGCCGTTCCGCATGACGAGCACCTCGCCGCAGAGCTGCGCGACGACCGCGAGGTCGTGCGAGACGACGATGAGTGCGAGCCCGAGGCGGTCCTTGAGGTCGGTGAGCAGGTCGAGGATCTCCGCCTGCACGGTGACGTCGAGCGCCGTGGTGGCCTCGTCGGCGATGAGCACCGCGGGTTCGCAGGCGACCGCGGCGGCGATGAGGATGCGCTGGAGCATGCCGCCGGACAGCTCGAACGGGTACTGGTGGAACACGAAGTGCGGGTCGCGGATGCGCACGGCCTCGAGCAGGGCGACCGCGGCCTCCTCCGCCTGCCGCCGGGGCACGCCCTTCTTGACGCGGAGGATTTCCTCGAGCTGCTTCCCGACCGGGATCGATGGGTTGAGGTAGGTCGCGGGGTCCTGGAACACCGCGGAGATCGTCGTGCCGCGGAGCGCCGTCCAGTCCTTCCGGCTCAGCGTGGCGGTGTCGCGGCCGTCGATCGTGACCGAGCCGGCCGTGACCTCGAACAACTCCGGGAGCACGCCGAGCAGCGCGCGGCACGTGATCGTCTTGCCGCTGCCGGACTCACCGACGATGCCGAGCGCCTGCCCGGGGCGCAGCGAGAACGTGACCGACTCGACCGCGACGACGTCCTGCAGGTGGTCGTGGATCCGCAGGCTGTCCACGACGACGACCGGTGCGGCGGTGTCGGTCGTGTCGGGCCTCCCGGCCGTGCCGTCGGTGGACGCGCGCGCCGCGCCGGACGTGGGAGCGGGGCGGGGCGTGGGAACGGACATCAGGAACCGGCCTTCCGGGCGACGGGGGCGACGGGGGTCGCGATGCCGCGGGCGCGACGCCGAGCTCGCTCCAGGGCGCGTCTGCGGAGCATCACGCGGCCGGACTCGCCCGACGCGTCGCGGAGGACGTCCGCGAGCAGGTTGAGGGACCACACGGTCGCCATGATGAGCACGATCGGCCACACCGGCGCGTACGGCTGGTACGACAGGTACCCGAGGTCGGACGCGAGCATCCCGCCCCAGGTCGGTGCCGGTGGCTGCACGCCGATGCCGAGGAACGTCAGGCTCGCCACGATGACGAGTCCGACCCCGGTCGCGTTCGCGAAGGCGATCCCGACCGGCGCGACGACCTTCGGTGCGATGTGCTTCCGGAGCACCCAGCCCGTGGACGCGCCGCTGAGCACCGCCGCCTCGACGAACTGCGAGCCCGACACGGACAGCGCTGCCGCGCGCGAGACACGGTAGAACATCGGGGCGAGCAGGATGCCGACGCTGAACATCGCCTGCGTGAGCCCGTTGCCGAGCAGGGCCGTCATGGCGACCGCGAACACGAGGAACGGCAGCGCGATGAGGGTGTCGACGACGCGGAGGCTGAGCCACTCGAACACGCGCCCCAGGTACACGGACAGCAGGCCGGGGACCGTGCCGACGACGAGCGCGATGGCGGCCACCTCGAACGCGCTGAGGACGCTCGCCGGGGCGCCGGCGAGCAGGCGACTCAGGACGTCGCGACCGAGGTAGTCGGTGCCGAGCGGATGCGCGGCCGACGGTGCCGCCAGGAGCCGCGACCCACCCTGCAGGGGATCGTGCGGCGCGAGCAGGTGGCCGAACACACCGAGCAGGACGACGAGTGCGAGGACCCCGGTGCCGACCCAGAACGACGGGAGCCGGATGAGGCGAGCGAGCATGTCAGACACCTCTCGCGGCGGACGGCTGGATGCGGTTCAGCGCGATGTTGACGAGCAGGTTGAACCCGACGACGAGCACGATCGACACGACGAGCACCCCCTGCACGCTCGGGACGTCGCCGTGCAGCGCGGACGTGCTCGCGAAGACGCCGTACCCGGACAGGCCGAACACGGTCTCCGTGACCACCGCACCGCCGAGCAGGTTCGGGAACGTCAGTCCGAGGAGCGCGAGGGCCGGCCCGCCGCCGTTCCGGAGGACGTGCACGAAGAAGATCCGCCGCGGACTGAGCCCGTGCACGGTGGCGCCGAGCACGTAGTTCTCGTCGTACGCCGACACGAGTCCCGCGCGGAGCTGCCGTGCGATGCCGGCGACCATGTCGAGGCTCAGGGCGATCGCGGGCATGATCACGTGCGACAGCCAGGGTCCGAAGCCCTGGCTGAGCGGGATGAACCCCGCGGACGGCAGCAGGTGCAGCTGGACCGCGAACACGGCGACGAGCACGATGCCGACGGTGAACGGGGGCATCACCGAGATGAACGACGTGAACGCCGTGATCGTCCGGTCCACCCAGCTCGTCGCGGTGACCGCCGCGAGCGCGCCGAGCAGCGCCCCGACCAGCACGCCGATCACGAGTGCGACGAGCGCCACGGACAGGCTGATGAGGATCCGCTGACCGATGAGCGTCGAGACCGGGATGCCGTCGAGCCAGCTCGTGCCGAGGGACCCGTGGAGCAGGTCGGTGAACCACGTCCAGTACTGGACGAGGAACGGCTTGTCGAGGCCCCACTGGTGGTTGAGCCGGGCGACCGCCGACGGTGTGGCGGCGTCGCCGAGTTGCACGTACGCGGGGTTCAGGCCGGTGATCGCCCCGAGCAGGAACGTGATGAACGTCCCGAACACGAACACGGGCACGAACACCGCGAGGGGGCGGAGCACCGCCAGGACGACCCGTTTCCAGCGCAGGCCGCCGGCCGACCGCGCCCGGAGCGCGGGGACGCTCCGGACGCGGGGCAGCTCGATCTCGCTCGCCATGTCAGCTCCCGCTGATGGTCACGCCGGTCCAGGTGATGTACGCCGGGATCTTCGGGATGCTCGAGACCGCCTTCGTCTTGACGAGGATGTTCGGCACGCTGTCGGTGAACACCAGGCCCGTGTTGGCGAGCCCCGCGGCGGTCGCCGCCTTGATGTTCCCCGCGTAGTCGGGCGAGTCGAGCGGTGTCGCGAGCGCCTTCGAGACGGCCGCCTGGAACGCACTGCCGGCGTCGACGCCCGACGAGTTCAGCGCGCCCTGCGCACCGAAGTGCGCCTGCAGCGTCTGGATGGGCGAGTCGCGGCCCGTGGTGCTGTAGGTGGACAGCGGCAGCTTCTTGGCGAAGAACGAGGTGGCCCAGTTCGGGTCGACCTTCAGCGTCGCGTCGATGCCCACCTTCTTGAGCTGCGCCTGCACGAGTTCGTTCTCGGCGCTGTTGTTGAGGACCGTCATCGTCACCGTGACGCCGTTCGGGTAGCCAGCCTCGGCGAGGAGCTGCTTCGCCTTCGTGGGGTTGTACGGGTACTCGTTCGCCGACGCGGCGTCGTACGCGATGTAGCCCTTCGGGAACGGCTCACTCGTCGCGGACCCGTAGCCGAAGTCGACCTGCTTGACGATCTGGTTCCGGTTGATGGCGAAGTTCACCGCCTGGAGCACCTTCGGGTCGTCGAACGGCGCCTGCGTCGTGTTCACGCTGACGTTGGCCGCGTTGAACCCGGGCTGGAACACGACGTCGAGACCGGCGGACTTGGCGGACTTGACCTGGCTCGCCGCGAGGTCGGCGAAGTTGTACACCCCGCTCTGCAGACCCGACACGATGCTCGAGGCGTCGACGCCGAACGAGACCGTCACGTTCTGGATGTGGATGTCCTTCGCGTCCCAGTAGCGGGGGTTCTTGACGAACGTGGCCTTGGAGCCGGCGACGATGCTCACCGGCTTGAAGGGACCCGCGCCGTCGGGCTTCTCGTTGAGCTCGGTGGTGGTCTTGTCGGGATTCGTGATCTGCCCGACCCGCTGCGCCAGGACCAGCGGCAGCTGGTAGTCGGCCTGGCTCAGGTGGAGCACGACGTCGGTCGCGTTCGGGGTGTCGATGGACTTGATGACCGAGATGCCCTCGCCGACCAGTGCCGAGTTCTCCTGGGTCTGCGCACGGGTCAGGTACTTCGCGACGGCGGTGGAGTCGAGCGCGCTGCCGTCGTCGAACGTCAGACCCTTCCGCAGGTGGAACGTCACCTGCGTGCCGTCCGCGTTGTAGTCCCAGCTCTTGGCGAGTCCGGGCACCGCCTCGCCCTTGGTGTTCGTGTTCGTCAGGGACGCGTAGGCGAGCGCGGTGATCCGGAAGGACGCGCCACTGCCGTTGACCACGGGGTCCCAGCTCGACGGGCCGTACGACGACGCCCAGTTGAGCGTGCCGGTGGCGGCGCCGGACCCGGAGGCGGAGCTCGAGCTGCCGGTCGCGGTGGAGGACCCGGAGGAGCATCCGGCCAGGACCGTCGCGGCGACGACGGCCCCGGCACCGAGTCCGAGGATCCTCGCCCAGGTGGGTCGGGAGCGGAGGTGTGTTCTCACTGACGTCCTTCGGGGGTTGGGGTGGTGGTCAGGCGGTCGCGCCGGCGGTGGCCGGCTGCTGGGTGGCGTCGACCGGGAGGGACGGTGCGGTTCCGTCCGCCGTCCTCCGTGCCGCGGTGTACCGGTTCTCGGGGATCGGCAGTCCGAGGTTGCCGCGGAGGGTCGAGGCCTCGTACTCGCTGCGGAACAGCCCGCGCTCGCGGAGGATCGGCACGACCTCGGCGACGAAGCGGCGGAACTGGGACGGGGCGGCCATGTGGAGCAGGAACCCGTCGGTGCCCCCGCCGCGGAACCACTCCTCGAGTCGGTCGGCGACGGTCGTCGCGCTGCCGACGAAGTACCCGGGCTTCGGCGCGCTGACCCGTTCGACCGTCTGACGGAGGGTCAGCCCCTCGGCCTCGACGAGCGCGCGGATGCGGTCGGTCTGGGTCTTCCAACTCGTCTCGCCGAGTGCGGAGGTCTCGGCGGGGAACGGCGCATCGGGGTCGTACTGCGAGAAGTCGTGCCAGCCGAACGAGCGGCCGAACTCGGCGAGTGCGCGGTCGAAGTCCCAGTCGCGGGCCTGCGCGGCGCGCTCGAGCTCGCGGCCGTGCTCGTCGGTGTCGCCGATGAACCACTGGATCCCGGGCAGGACGAGCACCCCGTCGGCGTCACGGCCCTTCGCCGTGGCGCGGGAGCGGATGTCGTCGCGGAACGCCGTCGCCTGCTCGAGCGAGCTCGCGTGGGTGAAGACGCCCTCGCCGATCGCGGCGCCGAGGTCCCGGCCCTGGTCGGAGTCGCCGGCCTGGAAGATCACCGGCTGCCCTTGCTCGGATCGCACGATGTTGAGCGGGCCCTCGACGTCGAGGTACTCGCCGTGGTGGTCGAGCCGGTGCTGCTTCGTCGGGTCGAGGAACTGCCCGGTGGCGCGGTCGCGCGGGAACGCGTCGTCCTCGTAGGAGTCCCAGAGGCCGCGGACGACGCCGACGTGCTCGTGCGCCCGGCCGTAGCGGTGGTCGTAGTCGTAGTGCTCGTCGCGGCCGTAGTTTCGGGCCGTCCCGCCGTCACCCGTCGTGACGACGTTCCAACCGGCCCGGCCGTGGCTGATGAGGTCGAGCGACGCGAACTGCCGCGCGAGGGTGAACGGTTCGTTGTACGACGTCGTGGCCGTGCCGACGAGGCCGATGTGCGTCGTCCGGGCGGCCAGCGCCGACAGGAGCGTCAGCGGCTCGAGCCGGTTGAGGTAGTGGGGCGGCGACGACGGCGTGATGAACTGCGAGTCGACGATGAACACGAGGTCGAACCGGGCGTCCTCCGCCAGGCGTGCGTACTCCGTGTACCAGTCGACGTCGACGCTCGAGTCGAGGGGCAGGTCCTCGTCGAGCCAGGTCTTCGGGTGTCCCGGGCCGCCGGCACCGGTGAGGACGACCCCCAGCTTCATCGTGGACTGCGTCATGGTGTCTCCATTCCCGCTCATCGGTGCTTGTGATCGCCGATCGCGCTTCTCGATCAAAGACGGTACGGCGGATGGGTAAGAATTTCCTCAGGTCGGCGATGAACACGTCATGAACCGCAACACAGCGCCGCCCGGGCCGGGCCGGCGGACTCAGATCGTGCGGATCCCCGTCTCCGGCGTGCGCAGCCGCTCGACGTACTCGACGACCGCCGCGGCGACCGTGCGGTGTGTGACGTCGTTGAGCACGTCGTGCCGACCGCCCTCGACGACGCGCACGCCGCCCGGAGTGCGCCCGACCGCCGGAGCGAGCACGTCGAGTGCGGCGTCGACCGGACTGACGCGGTCGTCGGTGCCGTGGAAGGCGAGCACCGCGACGGGCAGCGCGGCGAGCTCCGCCCGAGTCACCACGTCCTCGGCCTCGGGACGGGTGAGCTGCCCGGCGACGAGCACCACGCCGTCGCGGAGCCGTGCCCCGTGCACCGGGCAGGCCGTCCGTGCCGCCACCTCGTCCTCGTCGTCCGACACCGACACCGCCGCGTCGGTGAGGACCCCGGCGAGCACGACACCGTCGATGCGGACCGCGCCGCCCAGGACGGCACGCACCGCGCGCGCGGCCCCGGCGTCAGCGCCCACGAGCACGGCGGGACCGGCACTCCGTTCGTCGAGCCAGGTCCCCGCCGCCACGAGCTCCGCCGGGTCGTCGGCCCGGACGGCGAGGACCGCGTACCCGTCGAACGCGATCCGGGTGGCGAACCGTTCGTACACGTCGGGGTGCTCACCGCGGCCGGTGAGGACCACGAGGCGACCTCGCGCCGGTGTCGTCGGGGAGCGCAGGAACGGAGCGGTCGCGATGGGGTCAGCAGTCGTCATGGCCGCGATGCTGGACCCCCGGGCCGGACCACCGCACCGATGTGACGCGTCCGTCGTCACCGTGTTACAGACCGTGACCGTCCTCGTCGTGCCGAGCCGCGCCTCCCGGCCAGGGTGGGGGCATGACGACGACCGAGCAGATCGCGACGACGCAGATCCACGGCGGGGTCCAGACGCCCGTGGCGCAGAACGCCGTGGCGCCGGCGATCTACCAGACCGCCGCGTACGAGTTCGCGTCGACGGCGCACGCGCGAGCGGTGTTCGCGCTCGAGGAACCGGGCAACCTGTACAGCCGCAACGCCAACCCGACCGTGGCCGTGCTCGAACGGCGGATCGCCGCGCTCGAGGGCGGGGTCGCCGCGGTCGCCACCGCGTCCGGGCAGTCCGCCGTCGCGGTCGCGCTGCTCACGCTCGTCCGCGCCGGTGGTCACGTCGTCGCCGCCCGACGCCTCTACGGCGGGACGGTCGACCTGTTGACCGACGGGTTCACCGACTTCGGCATCGACGTGACGTTCGTCGAACAGGACGACCTCGACGCGTGGCGCGACGCCGTGCGCCCCGAGACCCGGGCGTTCTTCGCCGAGACGATCGGCAACCCGCTCGCCGACGTGCTGCAGGTGCGTGAGGTCGCCGACATCGCGCACGCGGCCGGTGTGCCGCTCGTCGTCGACGCGACGCTCGCCACCCCCGCCCTGCAACGCGCCGGCGACCACGGCGCCGACGTCGTCGTGCACTCCGCGACGAAGTTCCTCGGTGGGCACGGGACGTCACTCGCCGGCGTGCTCGTCGACATCGGGTCGTTCGACTTCGGCGCCGACCCCGCGCGCTGGCCGCAGTTCACGGGCCCCTACCCGCGGTTCGGAGGCATCGTCCTGTGGAACCGTTTCGGTCGGGGTGCGGGCGGCAACGGCAGCGCGTACACCGTCCTCGCCCGCACGAAGTGGGTGCACGACCTCGGCCCGTCGCTCGCGCCGTGGAACGCGTTCCAGATCCTGCAGGGCGTCGAGACCCTCGAGCTCCGGGTCCTCCGCCAGGCGGCGTCGGCGCTGCGGATCGCGGAGGTCCTGGCCGAGCACCCGGCCGTCGCCCGCGTGCACCACCCGGGCCTCGCGGGCTCACCCGGGCACGACGCGGCCCGGCGGTACCTGCCCCGCGGTGCGGGCGCCGTGTTCTCGTTCGACCTCGCCGCCGGACCCGACGCCGTCGCGCCGGTCGTCGACGCGCTCGAGCGGTTCGCCCTCGTCGCGAACATCGGCGACGTCCGCTCGCTCGTCATCCCGCCCGCGTCGACCACGCACGGGCACCTGTCGCCCGAGCAGCTCGCCGCCGCGGGCCTGTCCCACGCGACGATCCGGCTGTCGGTGGGCCTCGAGGACCCGGACGACCTCGTCGCCGACCTGGTCCAGGCGCTCGACGCCGCCCACTGACCCGACCAGCACCTCGGAGGAACGACATGGAACTCGGCTACTGGACCCCCGTCTACGGCGGGTTCCTCCGCAACGTCGGCGACGAGGGCATGCCCGCGACCTGGGACTACATCCGTCGCGTGTCACGACAGGCAGAGGACCTCGGGTTCACGACCACCCTCGTGCCCGAGCTCTACCTCAACGACCGGAAGGGCGTGGAGGCGCCCTCGTTGGAGGCCTGGTCGCTCAGCACCGCGATCCTCGCCGCGACGGAACGGCTCCGCGTCATGACCGCGGTCCGCGCCGGGTTCCACCTGCCGACCGTCATCGCCAAGGCCGCCGCGACGATCACCGACATCGCGGGCGGTGATCGGTTCGCGCTCAACGTCGTCGCCGCGTGGTGGGCCGAGGAGGCCCGGCAGTACGGCGGGGTGTTCGCTCCGCACGACCGCCGGTACGAGCAGGCGGAGGAGTTCGTCGACGTGCTCCGGGCGCTGTGGACGGAGCTCCCGGCCACCCGACGTGGGTCGTTCTACGACGTCGTCGACGCGGTCTTGTCGCCGAAACCCGCCGTGCCCCCGCGGGTGTTCGCCGGCGGCGAGAGCGACGCCGGCCGTGAGTCCATCGCCGGGTTCGCGGACGCCTACGTCACCCACGGCGGCACCGTCGAGGAGCTCCGCGAGAAGGTCGCCGACGTCAACGCTCGTCGCGAGCGGTTGCAGGGCGCCCCGTTCGCCGAGATCGGCATGGCCGCCTACGTCATCGTGCGCGAGACCGAGGCGGAGGCCCGCGCCGAGCTCGAGCGCATCACCACCGTCGATCCCGCGTCGCCCGGGTACGCCTCGTTCGAGGAGTTCCGGGCGAACTCGAACCTCGACGTCGAGCTGTCCCGCCGCGAGTACTCCGTCGGGACGCGGGGGCTCCGTCCGGACCTCGTGGGGACGCCCGAGCAGGTCGCAGAGCGGATCCTGGCGTTCGCCGACGCGGGCGTGACCCTGCTCCTCGTGCAGGCGTCGCCACTCCACGAGGAGCTCCCCCGCATCGCGCGGGACGTCCTGCCGCTCGTGCAGGCGGGGTCGCCCCGGCTCGCGCGGACCTGACAGTCCCGCTCAGGCGGAGACGGCCGCGACCGTGTCGAGGGCCCGATCGGCGACGCGGTTCGCGATGATCCGGATCTCGCCGATCGCCGTCGTCTCCCACAGCGCCCCGCGCAGCGCGTGCCCGATCGCCAGGAGCCGCCCGTCCACGTCGCCGTGGTCGTCGCGGACCGCGCCGGACCAGTCGGCGTCCAGTCCGAGTCCGAGGGGCTCGGGCAGGATCCTCCCGCGCTCGAGCAACGCATCGACGACGGGACTCCAGCCGGGTGTCGTCACGGCGGTGGGGCCGGTGCAGAACACGACGGCGTCGAACCCGGACGGGTCGGCGTCGGCCACGAACCGGAGGGCGCCGCCGTCGACGAGCCCCTGGAGCTCGGCGTGGACCGACGGCGCCATGCGGTGCCGGTGGACATCCCACCGGCGCGCGAGGTGCTCGACGAACCGGCGGCGGTCGGCCTCGTCCATCCCCGTCCAGTGCTCCATGAGCCGAGGGCGCATGCCGTCGATCACCGCCTGCCACGGTGTGGCGGCGTCCTCGGCGGCACGGAGCTGTACGCCGAGCTCGTGGGCGAGTCCGCCGAGCGTCGACACGGTCGGGTCGAGGCCCGGCCCGGGCGCCACCGGAGCCGACAGGTGCTCCGCCGGGAGCAGGAGGTGGCGACTCGTCGCGGTCATGGTGATCCCGGCCTCCCGGCGGGCGAGCGACGTCGCGACGTCCACCATCGTCAGGCCCGTCCCGACGAGCAGGACCCTCGAGCCGTCGGGCACACGGTCGAGCGCACCGGACGCCCACGGGTCGTCGATCTGGACCGCCGCTCCCGTCGGCCAGGTGGCAGGCGGCGGGTTCCCGAGCGCGAGGACGGCGACGTCGGCGACGATCGTCGAGCCGTCCGCGAGGGCCACGTGCGCGCCGTCGTCGTCGGTCGTGCAGCCCACCGCCTCGCCCTGCACGACGTGCACCGGGTGGTCCGGGTCGGCGACGAGGTGCTCCGCGACATCGACGAGGTAGTCACCGAACAGCCGGCGCTCGACGTAGTCCCCCGGCGCGACGTCGTACCCGTGGTCGGCGCACCACCGGACGAAGTGCGCAGCGTCGCCCGCGGAGACGCTCATCTTGCCCGCAGGGCTGTTGAGCCGGTGGTGCGCCTCGGCGTGCCCGTACGCCAGCCCCCGGCCGACCGGCGTCTCACGGGCGACGATCGTGACGTCCGGTGCGGGCAGGTCCCGCGCTGCGGCGCGCTCGCGGAGCGCGACGGCGACGTACACCGCGCTCGCACCGCCTCCGATGACGACGACCGACGTCCCTGTTCCACTCACGAGCACGCTCCTGTCCGGCACGCGCTGTCCGTCGGCGTGCTCACCTCGACGCTAGCGGGTGCACCACAAGAGCCCGATGCGTGCACGCGGAGGGCGCTCGTCGAGGCGGTGTCGACGCACTCACACGGCTGCCGTCCGCGCTCCCACCCGGTGGGACGCGCCACGGTGCTCGTCCGGCAGCCGGTCGCCCCGGCCGAACAGCTTGTCGCGCAACGACCCCGCTCCGGATGCCTCCGGATAGGCCCCGCGGGCCCGGAGCTCGGGCACGACGAACTCGACGACGTCCTCCCAGGTCCCGGGGGTCACCGCGTAGGCGAGGTTGAAGCCGTCGACGTCGGTCTCCCGCACGATCTCCTGGAGGCGGTCCGCGATCGTCGCGCCGCTGCCCACCTCGACGGGGCCGAGCCCGCCGATCGCGGTCCGTCGCGCGATGTCCCGGACGGTCCACGTCGAACCGTCCTCGCCGGTCGCGGCCGAGAGGTTCGCGGCCGCGGACTGGATCGCGTTCGACTCGATGTTGCCGAGCGGCTCGTCGAGGTCGTACTGCGCCAGGTCGACGCCCATCCACCCGGAGTTGAGCACGAGGGCGCCGACCTCGGACGCGTAGGACAGGTAGTCCGCGTACTTCGCCCGTGCGAGTTCGTCCGTGGCGTCGGTGATCACGGTCAGCAGGGTGTAGACGCGCGCGGCGTACCGGTCGCGACCCGCCGCCTCCAGCGCATCCCGGATCTTGCCCACGGTGGCCGCGAGCTGCGGGATCGTCGGCGCGCCGACGAAGATCGCCTCGGCGTGCTCGGCCGCGAACCGGATCCCCCTGGGGGACGCGCCGGCCTGGTAGATCACGGGCGATCGCTGCACCGACGGTTCGGACAGGTGGATGCCCGGCACGTCGAAGTGCCGGCCGTGGTGCTCGATCGGGTGCACCTTCGCGGGGTCGGTGAAGACGCCGGTCTCGACATCGGCGACCACCGCGTCGTCCTCCCAGGAGCCCTCCCACAGCTTGTAGAGGACCTCGAGGTACTCGTCGGCGACGTCGTAGCGGTCGTCGTGCGCGAGCTGGTCCGTCTGTCCCATGTTCCGCGCCGCACTCGGCAGGTACCCGGTCACGACGTTCCAGCCGATCCGGCCCTTCGTCAGGTGGTCGAGCGTCGACATGCGTCGGGCGAACGGGTACGGGTGCTCGTAGGCCGTCCCCGCGGTGATGCCGAAGCCGAGGCGCTCGGTGACGGACGCCATCGCCGACACCAGGAGCATCGGGTCGTTCACGGGGACCTGCGACCCCGTCCGCAACGCGGCCTCGTTCGATCCGCCGTACACGTCGTACGTGCCGAGCACGTCGGCGATGAAGATCCCGTCGAAGTCCCCGGACTCGAGCAGCCGTGCCAGGTCGGTCCAGTAGGAGAGGTCGTTGTAGTGGCGGGAACGATCACGCGGGTGGCGCCACAGCCCGGAGGACTGGTGCGCGACGCAGTTCATGTCGAACGCGTTGAAGCGGATCCGTCGGACGTCCTGGGGTTCGGTCACGGTCCGACGCTACGGCCGCCCCCGACCCCGCTGCCGGGTGTGTGACCTCGTGTGACGGGGGCCGACCGGGAGGGACGGGTCGGGTCAGCGCGCCGCGGCCAGCTCCGCCGACGCCTCGGTGGCCACCCAGGCGAGCATCGCGCACTTGACCCGCATGACGAACTTCGCGACCCCCTGGAACGCGACCGCGTCGCCGAGGAGCTCCTCGTCGGGCTCACCCACGCCCCGCGACCGCAGCATGGTCCGGAACGCGTCGGCGAGCGCCGTGAACTCCGCGACGGTCCGGCCCGGGGCCATCTCGGCGAGGACGGACGCCGACGCCATCGAGATCGAGCACCCGGCGCCCTGCCAGCGGAGGTCGGCGATGCGGTCGGTACCGCGCTCGAGCCGGATCCGCACGGTGATCTCGTCTCCGCAGGTGGGGTTCCGCTCGTGGTGCTCGGCGTCCGCGTCGGGCAGCGGACCCTCGCCGGTGCGGGCCTTCGCGTGGTCGAGGATGACCTGCTGGTAGAGCCCCGCGAGCGCGTCGCTCATCGGTCCACTCCGACCTCGACCGGCGCGCCGGCGTCCGCCCGGCCGTCGACGTCCGACAGCCCGAAGTACGCGCGGACACCCGCGACGGCCTCGAGGAACCGGTCGACCTCGTCCTCGGTCGTGTACACGTACGTGCTCGCACGGCTCGTGGCCACGAGGCCGAGTCGGCGGTGCAGCGGCTGCGCGCAGTGGTGGCCGGCGCGGACGGCGAACCCCTGCGCGTCGAGCACCTGCGACACGTCGTGCGCGTGGACCCCGTCGACGTCGAACGCCGCCAGTCCCGACCGCGGGACGCCCACCCCGGGCCCGACGACGCGGACGCCCGGGATCGCGGTGAGTCCTCCGACGAGGCGCTGGGCGAGGGCCTCCTCGTGCTCGCGCACGCGCTCCATCCCGATGCCCTGCAGGTAGCGGACGGCCTCGGCGAGCGCGACGGCCTGCGACACCGGCTGCGTCCCGGCTTCGAACCGCTCGGGCGCGGGCATGAACTCGGTGTGCTCCATCGTGACCGTCGTGATCATCGACCCGCCCGTTCGGAACGGCGGCAGCGCGTCGAGGAGTTCCTGGCGTCCCCAGAGCACCCCGATGCCGTTCGGGCCGAGCATCTTGTGTCCGGAGAACGCGGCGAAGTCGACCCCGAGGGCGCCGACGTCGAGCGGCCGGTGGGGTGCGGACTGGCAGGCGTCGAGCACGACGAGGGCGCCGACGGTGTGGGCGAGCGCGACGACCTGCTCGACGGGCGCGATCATCCCGGTGACGTTCGACACGTGCGCGAACGCGACGACCCGGGTCCGCGGGCCGATCACGGCGGCGGCGTCCTCGGCGGTCCAGCAACCGTCGTCGTCGACGGGGACCCAGCGGAGCGTCGCCCCGGTCGCGGCGGCGAGCTCCTGCCACGGCACGAGGTCGGCGTGGTGTTCGGCCTCGGTGACGACGATCTCGTCGCCGGCGGCGAGCCGGAAGCGCTCGGCCGCGGGCCCGCCCCGGCCCCGGCTCGCGTTGCCCATGCCGTACGCGACGAGGTTGAGCGCGTCGGTGGCGTTCGCGGTCCACACGACCTCGGTCGCGGCTGCGGCGCCGATGAACCCGGCGACGGTCGCCCGGGCCTCCTCGTACGCGTCGGTGGCGAGCGCGGCGAGCGTGTGTGCCCCGCGGTGGACGGCGCTGTTGCTCGTCTCGAGGAACCGCCGTTCGGCGTCGAGCACCTGCGAGGGCCGTTGCGCGGTCGCCCCGGAGTCGAGGTACACGAGCGGGACGCCGCCGACCTCCTGACCGAGGATCGGGAAGTCGGCGCGGATGGCGCGGACCTCGGCGTCGGTGAGCGGGGCGGTGGTCACGGTCGTCGTCACGGTGGTGCGGTCCTCCTGGCGCCCGGGTGGGCGGTGTCGCTCGGCACGGTGCCGGCGACGTCGTCACCCGAGGGCGACCCGTCCATGGTCCCCGCTGTTCCGGATCCCGTCCAGTCGGTGACCGCGGTCAGGCCTTGTGCTTGCCCGATCCGTCGCCGTGGTGCGGTCCGCCGTCGTGCTCCTGGTCCGGTGCGCCGTGCGCCGCGTGGCCCCCGTGACCCGCCACGCCGTGGTCGCCGTGTGCCTGCGCGTCGTGCCCCCGGTCGTCCCCTCCTGGCCCCACGACCTTGCCGATGTGCTTGTCGGCCTGGTCCCGCGCGCCCTTGAGCTGGTCGCTGTACTTGCCGCCGGTGGCCTTGTCCACCGCGCCCTGCACCGCGTCGAGCACCTTGTCGCTGAGGCCCTCGGCCTGCTCGCTGCGGAGGGCGTTCTTCACCTTGTCGTTGCCCAGGAACTCCTGGGCCTTCTTGCTGATGTCATCGAACCCGGCCATGCGCGCGATCCTAGGCGCGATGCCCTGGACGGACACCCGCCGTACGGAGCAGACTCGGGGCACACCCCGAACGAACGAGGACGCCCATGCGCAACGAGCGGTCCGCACGCGTCGCCCGCCGCGAGCGACCTCCCCGGCTGACCATGCCGCTCGAGGAGGCCGAGCGGATCTCGACGAACGCGGCCGACGGGCTGCTCGACACGTCCGATCCGGACGTCGCGCGGGTCGTCGCGCAGGCCAACCGGGTCGTCACCCGGTCGCAGATGTGGGGCTCGACCCCGGACCTCCCGACCCGCCGCTGGCGGCGCCTGACCGTCCTGGGTGGCCTGCTCTTCGTGCTCATCTGGGTGGCCGGGCTGATGCTCCCCCTGCTGGCGTCGCTCGGGAAGTAGGCCGCGCGGGCCCCGGCGCCCAGCGAGGACCCCGCCGTCACGAACGGCGCACCTGTGGTCGCTCCGGCGCTACGCCACCCCGACCAGGCGACGCCGCCCGAGGACGTACCCGACGGCCACGGCACCGCCGACCGCCAGGAGCGCCGGGATGAGGATCGTCGGCCCCTGCCCGGTGAACTCGACGACGAGGACGAGCGCCGTGAACGGGGCGCGCATCGTCGTCGCCAGGAACGCGGCGGCGCCGATGAACGCGAACGCGGCGAGCCCCGACCCCGGCCAGACGAGCAGCCACGCGCCGCCGAGGAACGCCCCCGCGGTCGCACCGATCGCGATCGACGGGGTGAGCGTGCCACCGGCGGCCCCGGCACCGATGGTCGCTGTCGTCGTCGCGGTCTTCGCCAGCGACAGGACGCCGACCAGGAGGACCGGGGCCAGTCCGAGCACCGCCGCGTCGTGCAAGTGGGTGCCGAACGCCGCTTGTCCGAGGGCGCGACCGTTGCCGAGGACCTGGGGGAACCAGATCGCGACCGCTCCCACACCGGCGAACACGACGGGCATGACGACCATGACGCGCCACCCGCGCGGTCGTACGGTCTGCAGCCGGTTCGTCAGGCGGACGAACCCGATCCCGGCGAAGCCGAGCACCGGTCCGACGAGCACCGCCCACACGACGAGCGACGGCGACAGGGTGAGCGTCGGCACCGTGTAGAGGGTCTCGACGGGCACGACGGCCCGGGCGACGAGCGCGGCGATCGCACTCGTCGCGAACGCGGGCAAGGCGGTGGCGAAGGTGATCTCACCGAGCAGGACCTCGACGGCGAACAGCGCTCCGCCGAGCGGCACGTCGTACACGGCGGCGAGTCCCGCCGCGGCACCGCAGGCGACGAGGATCCGCGTCTCGCGGCGGGTCAGCCCGGCACGGTCGGTGATCTGCTGGCTGAGCCAGGCCCCGATCTCACGCGGTGCGACCTCCTTGCCGATCGAGGCTCCGAGTCCGACGATGACGATCTGGATCCCGGCGTTCGCGACCGTGACGAGCGACGGCATGTGCCGGCCGTCGACCGCGCCCTGCACGGCGACGACGGAGCGGCCCCACCGACGGAGCGCCCACCACGCGACCCCGGCCAGGAGGCCCGCGGCGAAGACCGCCAGGAACCGGTGCAGGGCGTCCGGCTCGTCCGCCGCCTCGTCCCCCGTGTGGAACGGGAACCCGAACGCGACGACCTGGATGAGGTGCAGCGCGACCCACACGCTGATGCCGGCGACGCCGCCCGCGACCCCGACGAGCGCGGTGACGACGACGATGCGGAGGGTCCAGTGCGGCGTGGAGTGCGCGCGCGGCCCGGCTCCGGTCAGAACCACCGCTTGACCTTGAACACGACGAACAGGACGACCGCGAACACGACCATCGCGACGATCGACAGGGGGTACCCGTACCGCCAGTGCAGCTCGGGCATGTTCGTGAAGTTCATGCCGTAGATCGCGGCGATGAGCGTCGGGGCGAACAGGATCGCGGCCCACGCCGAGATGCGCTTGGTGTCGTCGTTCTGCTTCTGCGCCGCCAGGGTGGCGTCGACCGTCAGCGCGTTCTGGAGCAGCGCACGGAACGTGTCGGCGCGGTCCGTGATCCGGATGACGTGGTCGAGCACGTCGCGGAACCGCCGCTGGAGCTCGAGGGGCATGTGGTACTTGTCGGCGCCGCGGTGCAGCGCCTCGAGCATGGCGACGAGCGGCCGGGTCGCGCGCTGGAAGTCGACGACCTCCCCGAACAGCTCGTAGATGCGTCGCGACGTGTTCGCGACGCCGGCGAACAGCTGGTCCTCGATCTGGTTGATGTCCTCCTCGAGCCCGTCGGCGACGGGACGGTACCCGTCGACGATGGAGTCGAACAGGGCCCAGAGCTGTGCCTGCGGTCCCGCGCCGACCAGGCCGGACTTGTGCGCCAGGCGGGTGAGGGCGGTGGTGATGGCGACGGACCCGCGCGGGTCCTCCTTGACGACGGCGACGAAGAAGCGGGGACCGACGAACGCGTGGATCTCGCCGAACCGGACGACCTCGTCGGCGTCGACGTAGAGGGCGGGACGCAGCACCGCGAACAGGGTGTCCCCGTAGCGTTCGAGCTTCGGCCGCTGGTGCCCGTGGGCGGAGTCCTCGACGGCGAGTTCGTGCAGCCCGAACGCCACGGCGACGTCCCCGAGCTCCTCGGGCGTGGGGTGGTCGAGGCAGAGGCACGCGGCGGCCTGGTCCTCCGCCACCATCCGGAAGGTCTCCTCGAGCGAGGTCGAGGAGATCGGGGCGATCTGGTCGACGAAGACGGTGTTGAGCGCGACGGGCATGGGTCCTCCGCCCCGAAGCGTACGGGACCGCTCGCGCTGGGTCGGACCACCCACGCCCCAGCGGTCAGGCCGTGGCGACCTCGAGGCCGTGCGCAGCGGCGACGGCCGCGTTGACGACGGCGCCGGCGTGCACGTTGAGGCCCTTCGCGAGCGACGGGTCCGCGGCGAGCGCCCGCTCCCAGCCGGCGTCGGCGATCGCGACCGCGTACGGCAGGGTCGCGTTCGTCAGCGAGATCGTGCTCGTCCGCGGCACCGCGCCGGGCATGTTCGCGACGCAGTAGTACATCGAGCCGTGCACCGCGAACGTCGGGTCGTCGTGCGTGGTGGGCCGGGAACCCTCGAAGCAACCGCCCTGGT
The DNA here is from genome assembly GCF_003234515.1 of Curtobacterium sp. MCBD17_034. Classification (NCBI taxonomy): domain Bacteria; kingdom Bacillati; phylum Actinomycetota; class Actinomycetes; order Micrococcales; family Microbacteriaceae; genus Curtobacterium; species Curtobacterium sp. MCBD17_034. Next base: position 59,508 of record NZ_QKTN01000008.1, read on the forward strand.
CGATCGCGATGTCGACGAGCACGGAGCCGGGGCGCATGTCCGCGACCATGGCGTCGGTCACGAGCTTCGGCGCGGCGGCCCCGGGGATGAGCACCGAGCCGATCACGAGGTCCGCGTCACGCAGGGCCTCGGCGATCGCGTAGCTGCTCGAACGGAGGGTGGTCACGCGGCCGTCGAACCGCGCGTCGAGGGCACGGAGGCGCGGGAGCGCGATGTCGATGACGGTGACCTCGGCGCCGAGCCCGAGGGCCATCGCCGCCGAGTGTTCGCCGGCGACCCCGCCGCCGATGACGACGACGCGGCCCTTCGGGGTCCCGGGCACGCCGCCGAGCAGCAGGCCACGACCGCCCGCGGTGCGCATGAGCTGGTTCGCGCCGACCTGTGCGGCGAGCCGCCCGGCGATCTCCGACATCGGCGAGAGCAGGGGCAGCGACCGGTCGGGCAGCTGCACCGTCTCGTACGCGATCGCCGTTGCGCCGGACGCCCGGAGCGCCTCGGTGAGCGGCCGGTCCGCCGCGAGGTGCAGGTAGGTGAACAGCACCTGGCCGGGCCGGATGAGCGGGTACTCGCTCGCGACGGGTTCCTTCACCTTGAGCACCATGTCCGCGGCACCCCAGACGGCGGCGGCGTCGGGGACGACCTCGGCACCGGCGCCCGCGTACTCGTCATCGGTGAAGGCACTGCCCGCGCCCGCGCCGGCCTGCACGAGCACCCGGTGCCCGTGCAGGGTGAGCTCGGCGACGCCCGCCGGGGTCACGGCGACCCGGAACTCGTTGTTCTTCACCTCGGTGGGGACACCGATCAGCATGGGGACTCCTCGTGGTCGTGCCCGCGGCGGCCCGCGGGGTCGAAGTCATTCAGGCATCCGTTTCGAACGGCCGTGTCACAGCAGCACATCGTTCGGTTGCACGCGCTGATCGTGCTCGTCAATTCGGTCCGGGGCGCCCCGCACGGGCGTGCGCCGAAGGATCGACCGGTGGCGGGCCTCCCGGCCGGACTGTCCCCCGTTCACTGCGCGACCGGGCAGTCCGGTCCGGGTACCGTCCAGGCCACTCGACGACGAGCCGTCGAGGGGAAGGACCAGTGATGACCAACGAGGAACTCCCGATCCCCGACTTCGACCACGTGCCGCTCGGGGCGCTCCGGGAACGGATCGTCGCTCTCGATCGCTCGGACCTGCAGGCACTGCTCGACCACGAACGGGCCCACGGCGACCGCCTGCCAGTCGTCGAGGTCCTGCGCCACCGGCTCGAGGCCCTCGACGCCGGCGCCGAACCCCACGGCTCCGTGCCCGACCACCTGCCGGAGGTCCAGGCCGGCCTGCCCGGGGGCGGCGTGACCCCCGCGACCTCCGGGCCGCCGATCAACCCGCCGTCACACGGCGATCCCACCAACCCGGCCATGCCGCGCTGATCAGGAAGGAACTCCCATGTCCGACTCCTCCGCCCACCCGCCCTACGCCGCGACCGCCGTCCAGAAGGGCGCGCTGATCGTCGGGATCGTCTTCCTGGTCGTCGGGATCGCCGGGTTCATCCCGGGGATCACGACCGGCTCGCTGAGCGGTGCCGGATCAGGCTCCATGGCGATGTTGCTCGGCCTGTTCCAGGTGTCCGTGCTCCACAACATCGTGCACCTGGCCTTCGGTGTCGTCGGTGTCATCGCCGCCCGCGGTGCCGGTGCTTCGCGCGCGTACCTGATCATCGGCGGCATCGTCTACGCCGTCCTCTGGATCTACGGCCTGTTCACCGCGAACCACACGAGCGGGGCGAACTTCGTGCCGCTCAACACGGCCGACAACTGGCTGCACCTCGTGCTCGCCGTCGGCATGATCCTGCTCGGCTTCGTGCTGCCGCGCTCGCGCAGCCGCCGGGACGACCGCATCCGCACCGTGGGCTGACACCCCCGGACGCACGACAGCGGGCCCGCGACGATCGTCGCGGGCCCGCTGTCGTCATGGTGACGGTCAGACCGGGTCGGCCGCGACGTCCGTGGCGGGCAGCTCCGGCTCGGTCCGGAAGCCGATGATCTTGTGCGTCCCGTCGCAGTACGGCTTGAGCATCGACTTGCCGCACCGGCAGAGCGCGACCGTGCGTCGGCGGCGGGGCAGGTCCTCGCCGTCGGGGTTCGTGATGCGGACGTCGCCGCGCACGAGGAGCGGCCCGTCGGGGCACGCGACGATCTCGATGTCGGGGTCGTGGGTCATGGGCGGGGTCCCTCCGTCGGGGTGTCGGTCACGGAGCCGACACCGGCGAGGCGTCGGCGGAGCAGCGGCAACGGGCTGGCCGCGCGCGGGAGCCGTTCGCCCGCGTACCGCACGCCGCCGCGGGCCCGGGCGACGACGGCGAGCCAGGAGCACACCGCGCGCTCGGCGAGCCACAGCGGCGACCACAGCGCCGCGGTCGGCGGGAACACGGCGGTCCCCCCGGCGCGGCGGCGGCCGAGTTCGGCGAGCCCGACCACGGCGACCGCCCCGCCCACGAGCCACCGCGGCCGACGCACGGCGAACAGCACCGCGGGCAGGACGGCGAGTTCCAGGGCGAGCCGGAGCGGTTGCGCCCACGAGTCGTACGCCTGGCGCACGCGTTGCCCCAGGAAGTGCCGGACGGTCGGCGGACGGCGGGAGACGAAGCAGTCGTCGAGGCGGACCTGTCGGCCCCCGACGGCCAGCACGGTCCGGACGAGCTCGCAGTTCTCGAACAGGACGTCCCCGTCGTACCCGCCCGTCGCGAGCAGCACCCCGCGTCGGACGCCGAGCGTCCCGGGCCAGTCCGACCCGAGCGCGCGGTTGAGCAGCGTGCGGCCGGTGTCCCAGCGGGCGTGCCACGGCGACGGGTGGAAGTGGTTCTGCGGCCGGACGACCTCCGCGTCAGCGAGCTGCGCGACGACACGGGCGAGCGCGGGCTCGTCGTACCGGACGTCGTCGTCCGCCACCACGACCGCGTCGTGCCGCGCCGTCTCGACACCGGTGACGACCCCGCGGACCTTGCCGTTCCTCCCGGCCCGGTCCCGTGGCGGCAGCAGCCGGACCCCCGGCGGGAACGCGGCGCGGTGCCGTTCGACCGCGACCGTCGACGAGCCGTCGACGACGGTGACGTCGACGACCCCGACGAGGCGCGCCAGGTAGGCGGCGAGTTCCGTCGGGTCGGTGTCGTCGTCCCACCGGAGCGGCAGGACGTACTCGGCCGGCAGGCGCTCGGCGCCGCCGTCGGCGGCGTGGCCGACGGGACGGGGACCCCCGCCGCGTGCGGTCATCCGGCCTGGAGGGACGGTGCGGCCACCTGCACCGGTGCGCGGAGCGAGGACCGCCCGGCCTGGTACGCCTCGAGCAGTTCGGCGGCGGCCCAGCCGTCGACGGTGAGCGACGCGGCGGCGCCGAACAGCACGTCGTCGAGGAGCGCGGGCTCGGCCTCGACGAGGCCGCCCGCGAGGTCGCGCCCGGCGATCTGCTCGTGGACCGCGTCGGCCTCGACGTGCTCGTCGAAGTACCACGTGGCGTCCTCGTCGAAGCCGAGGCGCCGGAAACCGTCCCCGTACAGCTTGTTGGGGATGGACGAGGTCATCTCGTACGCCGCCAGGTGTCCGACGGTCGCACCGCGCAACCGACGGTGCTGCCCGAACAGGCTCATCATCGTGTTCGTCGCGAGCGTCAGCGCCGACACGGCGTCGACGTACGCGCCGTAGGAGTCGTCGAGTCCGGCGGCACGGACGGTGCGGGCGAAGATCGCGGAGTGCATGCGCTTCGGCCGGCCCCCGCCGTACTCGTCCGACTGGATCTCGACGAGCGCGGCCTTGGCGCGGCCGGTCAGGCGCGGGATCGCCCAGGAGTGCGGGTCGGCCTCCTTGAGCGTGTAGACCGTCCGGTTCACGAGGAGGTCGCGGACCTGCTCGAGCGTGGCCTTTCGCGCGACGTAGCGCGAGAGGCTCGGCCCCGAGTCGGCGGAGGTCATCGCGAACAGGGCCGCCGCGACGGCGTCCGCGGTCGGCTCGGGTCGCTCGGGCATCGGCACCCTGCGGCGGAGCTCGGCCTCGAACGCCTCCTCGAGCACGGCACGCACCGCGAGGAGGTCCGGGTCCCACTCGAAGCGGTCGTCGACACCCTGGATGCCCCCGTAGGCGAGCTCCTGGAGCACGAAGAGGCTGCTCTGCACGTCGTCGTCACGGATGAGGTCCTCGGCGTCGGCGATCGCGCGGCGAGCGGTGTCGGTGAGCGCGGATCGGTCGGCCTCCGGACGCTCGGTGAGCACGGCGCGGATCGCCTCGCCGAGCGGCCCGCGCGGTGCCGGGTACGGCATCGGGGTCTGGGTGAGGACGTCGGCAGCGTCGAGGACGGCCATGGAGGGCTCCTTGCGTGGTCGGACAGCTCGCCATGCCTACGCCCGCCCAGCTGGGAACACGTCCGGGTTCGTCCCCCGACCCGTGTCCCCCGACGGGTCCCCCGTGACCCGGCTTCGGCGATCGGCCTCCCCGTCGCTCAGGAGCCGAGCAGCGCCTGTCCCGCGCTCTCGTCGACGATGAGGTCCGTCACGAGCCCGGCCGCCAGCGCCCCCTCGAGGCTCGTGACCTTCGAGCGCCCCGCGACGACGCAGATCCGCCGCGGCGCACGCTTCAGGGTGTCGAGGTCCGGCGCACCGGCGCGGGCGTTCAGGCCGATGTCCCGCCAGGAACCGTCGGCCCGGTAGAACACCGTCGTGACGTCGCCGACGACGCCGTCGCGCTTGAGCTCCTCGCGGTCGGCCGGGTCGAGGTACCCGCCCGAGTACACGTGGCTCGGGACGAGGGCCTGGGGCGAGCCGACCCCGAACAGCACGAGGTCCATGCGCTGGTGCAGGTCGAGCACCGGGCGGAGGCTCCGCTCGCGGAACAGCGCGGCCTTCGTCGCCGGGTCGTCGAAGAACGCGGGGACCGGGAACTGCTGGACGACCGCCCCGTACGCGTCGCCGAAGCGGCGGAGGATCTCGCTGGCGTAGACGATGCCGGTCGTGCGTGTGTTGGCCGCACCGTTCACCTGCACGATCGTCGAGCCGTGCGTCGCCTTCGGCACGAGGTACCGGCTGATCGCACTCACCGTCGAGCCCCACGAGATCCCGATCACCATGTTCGAGTCGATGTACTGCGTCAGGATCCGGGCGGCGGAGAGCGCGACGCGTTCGAGCCGGTCGACGTCGCTCGTGTGGTCGGGCACGGGCACGACGTGCGCGTGCACGTCGAACCGGGTGCGCAGGGCACGGCTCAGGGCCGCGGCCTGGTCGAGCGGGGACCGGATCTGGATGTCGACGAGCCCGGTGTCGCGGGCGTACTTGAGCAGCCGCGAGACGGACGACCGGGACGTCCCGAGTTCGTCGGCGATGGCCTCCATCGTCAGGTCCTGCATGTAGTACAGGTGCGCGGCGCGGAGCGCCTGTTGCGTCCGCACCGCCTGTGCCGCGTCGCTCATCGTGCGTCCTCCGCGTTCGTGTGCCGTGCAGCGGCACCAGCGTCGCGCGGCACCATGGTCGCGCGCCCTGCACGCACGTGCAGGGCCGCTGGCTCCATTCTCGCCCCCAGCGGATCTGCGTCGCCAGCGGTCGTCGCCGCTCTGGAGGCCCGGTGCACGTTCGTGCAAGCGGGTTGCCCCTCCTGTCACTGGCGCGCACCATCGAGGAGTCGCCGGCGGCGAATCCGGCCCCGTCGCTGAGGAGGAAGACGAACCACATGTCGAAGAAGACCGCGCTGCGACCGAACGTCGCGGCCATCACCGACCGGCCCACCGCCCAGGTCCTCGTCGTCGGTGGGGGCATCAACGGCATCGCGACCTTCCGCGACCTCGCGCTGCAGGGCGTCGACGTCGTGCTCGTCGAGCGGAACGACTACGCGTCGGGGGCCTCGGCCGCGTCGAGCCACATGATCCACGGCGGCATCCGCTACCTCGAGAACGGCGAGTTCCGGCTGGTCCGCGAGTCCGTGCAGGAGCGCAACGGCCTCATCAAGATCGCCCCGCACTACGTGAAGCCGCTGCAGACGACGATGCCGGTGTTCTCCACGTTCTCGGGCATCATGAACGCCCCGCTGCGGATGCTGACGCACAAGCAGCGGTCCACCAAGGAGCGTGGCGCGGCCCTCATCAAGATCGGCATGACGCTCTACGACTCGTTCTCGCGCGACGGCGGATCCGTGCCGAAGCACCGCTTCCTCACGAAGAAGGCCGCGCTCGAGGACATGCCCGCCCTGAACCACGACCTCAAGTACACGGGCACCTACTACGACGCGTCCGTGCACGAGCCCGAGCGCCTGGCGCTCGACGTCCTCAAGGACGGGCTCGCCGCGGGTACCGGGAACGGCAGCGTCGCGACCGCCCGCTCGGCGAACTACGTCGAGGCCGTCGGCACGCGCGACGGCGGCGTCCTGCTCCGCGACGTCGAGTCGGGGACCGAGTTCGTCGTCACCGCGCCGGTCGTCGTCAACGCCTCCGGGCCGTGGACCGACCTGACGAACGCGGCGTTCGGGGGCGAGACGGCGTACATGGGCGGCACGAAGGGCTCCCACATCGTCGTCGACAACCCGGAGCTGCTCGCGGCGACGAAGGGCCGCGAGATCTTCTTCGAGAACGACGACGGCCGCATCGTGCTCATCTACCCGCTCAAGGGCCGGGTGCTCATCGGCACGACCGACATCGACGCCGACCCCGCCGAGCCCGCCGTGTGCACCGAGGAGGAGGTCGACTACTTCTTCGCCCTCGTCCGGCACGTGTTCCCGCAGATCGCCCTCGACCGCGAGCACATCGTGTACCGCTACTCGGGCATCCGGCCGCTCCCCCGGCACGAGGACACCGCCCCCGGGTTCGTCTCACGTGACTACCGCATCGTCGAGACGCCGATCGACGGCCTCGGGTCCGCCACGGTGCTCTCGCTCGTCGGCGGCAAGTGGACCACGTTCCGCGCCCTGTCCGCGCACCTGTCGACCGAGGTGACGAACCGCCTCGGTGTCACCCGGAAGGTCGACACGACGGGTATGCCGATCGGCGGCGGCAAGGACTTCCCGACGACCGACAGCGACCGCGCCCTGTGGGTGCAGACGCACCGCGACGGACTCGACCCCGCAGCCGTGGACCGGCTCCTCACCCGGTACGGCACCCGGGCGACCGAGGTCATCGACGTGCTCCTCGACCAGCCCGTCGTGCCGCTCGAGACCGACCCCGAGCTGACCACCGCCGAGGTGGCGTTCTTCGCCGAGCGGGAGCACGCCGTGCACCTGTCCGACGTCGTGCTCCGCCGGACGAACCTGGCGTTCGTCGGCGGCGTGACGATCGAGCTCCTCACCGAGCTCGCCGACGTCCTCGCGACGGCGCTGCAGTGGACCTCCGACGAGCGCGACGAGGAGATCGCCGCGACGCTCGAGGAACTCCGCGTCGCGCACGGCGTCGTCGTCCCGCTCGGATCGACCCCGGTCGCGGCGCGCTGACCCTCGCCCCGGCCGGCCCCCGACGCCCGTCTCCCGATCACCGGGAGGCGGGCGTCGCTCCGTCCGGCGGCGTGAACGCCTCGCCCGTGGGATCGGGCGCGCTGCGGTCCGCGACCTCGTCGCCACCGACGGGCTGCCCCTCCCAGCGGACCACGGTCCACCCGCTGGCGGGGTCGCCGTCGAGCTCGACGATGCCGGTGTTCTCGAGTGTGTGGCGCGCGAGCGCGTGGTCCGCGAGGTTCGTCGCGGTCCCACCCGCCCAGCTCCGGATGGCCGCGCCGTGGCTGAACGCGGCAGCGGTGTCGGCGCCGCCCGCGGCGATCGTCGACACGGCGGCGTCGAAGCGCGCGAAGAACGCGTGCCCGTCCGGTCCGCCCGGCATGCGCCGGTCGCGGTCCCCCTCGAGCCACGCGGAGACCGTGCCCATGTACTCGAGGACGGAGGCGCGGTCGCGCTTCCCCTCGAGGTCGCCCGCGTCGATCTCATGGAGTCCCGGGAGCTCGACCGGCTCGAGTCCGAGCGCCTCGGCGAGCGGTGCCGCCGTCTCGTGCGTCCGGACCATGTCCGAGACGAACACCGCGCCGACACCGCGGTCGCCGAGCGCCTCGGGCAACCGGGCCGCCTGTTCCCGGCCGAGCGCGGTGAGGCCCGGCCCGGGCACGAGCGTGTCGAGCACCCCGTCGACGTTCGCGGGAGTCTGGCCGTGGCGGATGAGCAGGAGACGCATGCGCCGAGCCTACGGACCCCGGTGAACGGGCGTGCCCCGGTACGGTAGCGTCCCGCCATGCCGATCGAACCCGACACGAAGAACTGGACCTGGGTGCTCGAGGACCGGTGCCCGGAGTGCGGGTTCGACGGTCGCACCGTGACGTTCGACGAGGTCCCGGGGCTCGTCCGCGCGAACGCCGCCGCCTGGCCGGCCGAGCTGGCGCGCGACGACGTCCGCGAGCGTCCGGACGACGCGACGTGGTCACCGCTCGAGTACGGCGCCCACGTCCGCGACGTGCACCGCGTGATGGCGGGTCGGCTCGAGCTCATGCTCGCCGAGGACGCGCCCCGGTTCCCGAACTGGGACCAGGACGCCACCGCGGTGGAGGACCGGTACGGCGAGCAGGACCCGGCCGTCGTCGCCGAGGAGCTCCTGGCCGCTGCGGGCCGGACCGCCGCCGCCTTCGCCGCGGTGCGCGACGACCAGGTCGACCGGCCGGGCCTCCGCTCGGACGGCAGTGCGTTCACGGTGGAGTCCCTCGCCCGGTACTACCTGCACGACCCGGTCCACCACCTGGCGGACGTCCGCCGACCGCGCGCCTGATCCGCACCTCCACAGCGGACGTTCGGGCTGTGGACGTACCGTCAGCGGACCTGCAGTCGAAGGGGATGCGTCATGAAGAAGAAGTCGACCTGGCTCCCGGCCGTCGTCGCGCCGGTCGTCGTCGCCGGGGCGGTCGCCGCCCCGCTCGCCGCCAGCGCCGCGACCCCGTCCCCCGCCACCACCGGCAGCCACCCCACGGCGGCGCAGGTGCTCGCGAGCGTCGCACACAGCGACACCCTGTCGTACTCCGGGCGGATCAGCCAGACGAGCGACCTCGGTCTGCCGTCGCTGCCGTCGACGAGCGGCTCGTCCGGGGCGTCGAGCGCGCAGTCCGGCGCATCGGACGTGCTCGATCTGCTGACCGCGTCGCACGAGGCGCGCGTCTACGTCGACGGTCGCAGCAAGGCCCGCGTGCAGGTGCTCGACCAGCTCGCCGAGCGCGACGTCATCCGCAACGGGCGCGACGTCTGGACCTGGGACTCCAAGGCGGACAAGGCCGTGCACGTCACGCTCCCATCGTCCGCCGCGGCCGCGAACGGCACTGACACGGGGTCCGCGTCGCCCGCCGACATCGCCGCGCGGGCGATCGCCGGGATCACGCCGAGCACCCACGTCGGCACGCCGACGACGACCTCGGTCGCCGGGCACGCCGCCTGGCAGGTGCGACTGACCCCGAAGTCCTCGTCGACGCTCGTGCACGACGTCGTCATCGCGATCGACAAGTCCACCGGCCTGCCGCTGAGCGCCCGGATCGACGCTCGCGGGCAGTCCACGGCAGCGGTGTCGGTGCGGTTCAGCGCGCTCTCGTACGGCGCACCCAAGGCGTCTCTGTTCGACTTCACGCCGCCGAGCGATGCGAAGGTGACGACGAAGGACCTCTCCGATGCCGCGGAGCACAGCTCGACGGCCAAGCACCCCGGCCTCGTGGCCCCCGGTGACGTGCGGGCCTCCGGCGCACCGACCCCGAGCGTCCAGGGCGACGGCTGGTCGAGCATCGTGACCCTGCCCGCGGGGACGTTCCCGAAGCGCCAGCTCGACGCCGACGGCTCGCAGCTGTTCGGGCAGCTCACCAAGGCGGTCGACGGCGGCCGCGCGGTGCAGACCTCGCTCGTGTCGATCCTCATCACGGACGACGGCCGCGTCCTCGCCGGCGCGGTGCCGGTGTCGGCGCTCGAGGCCGCAGCCGAGTGAGCACCGCGGACCTCGCGATCCGCACCCAGGGTCTGCGCAAGGTCTTCCGACGGCAGCACGCCGTCGACGGCATCGACCTGGCGGTGCCGCGCGGCTCGGTGTTCGGGTTCCTCGGCCCGAACGGCTCCGGCAAGACCACGACGATCCGCATGCTCCTCGGCCTGACCGCGGCGAGCGCCGGGACGATCGAGGTCCTCGGTGAACGCATGCCCCGCGCGCTCCCCAGGGTGCTGCCGCGGGTGGGCGCACTCGTCGAGGGACCGGCGTCCTACCCGTTCCTGTCGGGGCGGGCGAACCTGCACCGGTTCGACGCCGCCGATCCCCGCTCCGACCCGACCTCGCGCACGCGCCGGGTGGACGCCGCCCTCGACCGCGTCGGGCTCACGCACGCGGCCGACAAGAAGGCCGGCGCCTACTCCCTCGGCATGAAGCAACGGCTCGGCCTCGCGAACGCGCTCCTCACGCAGCGTGACCTCCTCGTGCTCGACGAGCCGACGAACGGGCTCGATCCGCAGGGCACGCGTGAGGTCCGGAACCTCATCCGGTCGCTCGCCGACGACGGCACCACCGTGTTCGTGTCGAGCCACCTGCTCGCCGAGATCGAGCAGGTGTGCACGCACGCCGGTGTGATGCGTGCCGGCAGCCTCGTCGCCCAGGGCTCGCTCGACGAGCTCCGGCGGGTCGGGACCGCGCGGGTCACGGTGCAGACCCCGGACCGTGGCGACGCCCACATCGTGCTCACGCGGCTCGGCCTCCACGTCGACGCGGCGAGCCGGTCCGACGGACTCGTGGCGGACCTCCCGGACCAGGTGCCGGCCGAGACCGTCACCGCCGCACTGGTCGAGGCCGGCGTCCGCGTGCGCGGCATCGCCGTCGGCGGCGGCACGCTCGAGGACCGCTTCGTCGCGCTGACCGGGGAGGGTTTCGATGTCGCAGGGTGAGGCAGCGGGCACGGGCCACCGCGCCGCTGACGGGGGCGCGGTCGCGGTGGACGGCACCGCCGTCACGCCGACCGGGAGGCCCGACACCGGTCGCCGGGGCACGCGCGCCACCGCGCTCCTCGGCTCCGAGGTGCGCGTGCTGTTCCGCCGCTGGCGCACCTGGGCGATGCTCGGCGCGCTCGCACTCGTACCGATCCTCATCGCGGTCGCGGTCCGGGTCGCGACGCATCGGACGTCGGGCGGCCCGGCGTTCCTGTCCGACATCACGAACAACGGGCTGTTCGTCGCGTTCACGGCGCTGACGGTGTCGATCCCGCTGTTCCTGCCGCTGACGATCGGGGTCGCGTCCGGGGACACGATCGCGGGCGAGGCCAACCTCGGCACCCTGCGCTACCTGCTCGTCGCGCCGACCGGCCGGCTCCGGCTCGTACTCGTGAAGTTCGTCGGCGCCGGCGCGTTCGCCCTCGCCGCGACCCTGACGATCGTCGTGGTCGGTGTCGCGATCGGGGCGGCGCTGTTCCCGATCGGTCCGGTGACGCTGCTCTCCGGCACCCAGGTCGGCGGCGTGCAGTACGCCGTGCGGGCGCTGTTGCTCGTCGCCTACGTGACGCTGTCGATGCTCGGGCTCACCGCGATCGGGCTGTTCGCGTCGACGCTCACCGCGGTGCCCGTCGGGGCGATGGCCGCCACGGTCGTCCTCGCTGGCGCCTCGCAGATCGCCGACGCGCTCCCCCAGCTCGACTGGCTCCACCCGTTCCTGTTCTCGCACCTGTGGCTCGGCTTCGGGGACCTGTTACGCGACCCGCTGTCGTTCGAGTCGTTCGGGCACAACGCGCTCCTGCAGGCGGCGTACGTCGTGGTCTTCGGCGGCCTCGCCACACTGCGGTTCGTGCGGAAGGACGTCCTGAGCTGACGTGGACGCGGGCATGCGTCCGCGCTGACGCAGGGGTACGCCTCCGCGGAGGTGCTCGCGCTCGTGCTCGTGCTCGTGCTCGCGCTCGCGCTCGCGCTCGTCAGCGCTCCGCCATCGTGCGCGCCTTCTCGGAGCGGTACCACTCCTGCCGCATCCCGGTCTCGACGGGCTGCATGCCGACGACGACCTTGCCGCGGGAATGGCCCGCTGCGAGGTCCTCGTAGGCGTCGACCAGGTACTCGAAGGGGTAGAACCCCGACACGAGCACCCGGAGCTGGTGCGCCTCGATGCGCCGGCCGAGGTCCTCCATGATCGCCGCGGGGTCGGTGTCATCGCCGCCAGCCTGTACGAAGTGCAGCTCGACGTCACGGCGCCGCTCGAGCGACACGAACCGCGCCGGGTCAACCCCGAGCGCCGTCGACAGGGCCGCACCGTCGCCCCGGTTGTCGACGAACGCGGTGACCGGGTGCCCTGCGGCAGCCTGACGAATCCGCTCGACCATGCCATCCCCGTACGTCACCGGGAGCACGCCGATCTGCCGGAGGTAGTCGTGGTTCCGCTCACCGCAGGTGCCGATGACCCGGGCGCCTGCTGCGAGCGCCAGCTGCGCCTCGATGTGCCCCACCCCACCGGCGGCGGCGGCGATCACCACGACGTCGTCCGCGGTGATCGCGAGGTCGTCGATGATCCGCCAGGCCGTCGTCCCGGCCAGGTACAGACCGCCGGCCACCTCGAACGGGATGTTCTCCGGCTTGCGCACGATCGCCGCCGCCGGGACGCACACCCAGCTCGCCTGGGCGCCACCACCGACGGCGTGGCCCATCACGGCCTGCCCGGCGTGCACCCCGCGCACCGACCGCCCCTTCGCCCGGACGATGCCCGCGAAGCACGATCCCTGCCGCGAGGGGAACACTGTCGGAAGCCGGTCCGCCAGGGCCCCTTCGCGGGTCGCGATCTCGATGTGGCTGAGGCCGGCCGCCACGACCTCGACGACGACCTCACCGTCCGCCGGGGTCGGTCGTTCCTGGTCGACGAAGTGGAGCTCGTCGGTCCCGCCGTACCGGTCGAACTCGACCGCTGATCCCACACGCATGGCACGCTCCTGCTGTCGGCACCGTCGCCGTCGCCGTCGCCGTCGCAACCGTGATGCGGTACCGCCGAGCATGCGCTCCCCTGGCTGGGTCCGCGGCCGGTTCCGCGGGTGCGGGTGCAGCGGCTGCGGCTGCGGCTGCGGCTGCGGCTGCGGCTGCGGCTGCGGCTGATCGTGCCGGCGTCCGTGCCCGGTGGGGCTGCTCAGCGTCCAGTGGAACTCCTCAGCGGCGCGGGCCGGACTCCGCCGCGATGCGTGCGACCCGCGCCTCGTCGAACGTGAAGAGCTCGCGCCCCTCGTCCGGCACGGGGACGTGCACGGGCGTCGAGAGCACGGTGCCCTCGGCGGGGACGTCGACCACGAGCGCTCCGGCGCCGGCGAGGATGCGCTCCCGCTCGTAGACGCCCGCGATGTCGGTGTCGTTCGCGACCCCGGGCGCCACGAGCACGGGGACCCCCGTGATCGTGCCGACCATGTGGTGGTGGTAGTGCCCCGCGAGGACGACGCGCACGTCGCTCCCCCGCAGCGCATCCGCCAGCTCGTCCGGGTTCTGCAGTCGTAACGCCTCGTGCAGGGCGGTCGGCGCCGGCAACGGCGAGTGGTGCAGCACGAGGACGGTCCCGTACGGAGCGGGATCGGCGAGCAGCTCGCGGAGCCGTTCGAGCTGCTCGGGCCGCAGCAGGCCGTAGCCGGCGCCGGGGACCGAGGTGTCGAGCGTGATGATCCGGCGCCCGGCCACCATCGAGACGCCATCGACCGGGACGCTCGGCGCAACGTGCTGCAGCGTGTGCGCGACCGGTGCCCCACCTTCGGCGAACACATGGCCGTTCCCGAGGACCTCACGGAACCCGGCGCGCCCGTCGTGGTTCCCGGGCACGGCGACGACGGCTGAACCGTGCGCTCGCGCCCAGGCCCCGACACGGTCGAGCAGGGCCTGGTAGGAGGCGGCCGTGCCGTCGTCCGAGCAGTCCCCGGAGACCACGACCAGCCCGACTCCGGGAACGTCGGCGACCCGGGCCAGGACCGCGTCGAGTGCGGCCGCGGTGTCCACCACGCCGTTGTGCAGCGAGCCGTCCCCGGTCAGGTGCGTGTCGGACAGGTGGAGGACGCGGAGGGCGCCGGGCGCGACGGGCAGCATGCCGTCACGATAGCGACCGCCGGCGACAGCAGCGATGCGACAAGAGCGCCGGTCTCCGGCGCGACCGGGAACGGCTTCCATCACACGATGTACGGCAGGTCGAAGAGGTTCGACCCATCGCGGCGGATCGGTCGGAGCCGGTGAGGTTCTTCTGCGGTGGATCGCGCAACGTCGGGTCGTTCTTCGAGATCTTCGACGAGCTCTTCATCCTCACGGTCGACCACGCGATCCGTGAGCGGCGACTCGACGCGCGGAACGACGATGCTCGGGCAGGAACGGGCCGACTCGAAGAGCGTGCGCTCGTCCGCCGGCAGCACTCGACCGGAGCTGACACACCAGCTGGGTGCGAATCGAGACGACCCAGCCCCTCGAAACCGTCGTGGATGACCCGCTCTACAAGTGCGGCCTGACCGAGCGCTGATCCGGGCGGCGCTCGGCCTCCCGCCAGTACCCGAGCGGCGATCCGTCAGCGGGCGCGGCGCCGGTCGAGGAGCTCGAGCAGCCAGGTGCGCTCACCCTTCGGCCGTGTGATGCCGATGTAGTCGAGTACGCCGCGCAGGGTCATGCTCTGAACCTACGTCGACGTCTCGATGACCGACCGGCGACCAGTCCGGTTGCCCTGCTATCGGCGAGCAAGCTCAACGAGGTCTTCGTCGAGCTGAGCGAGGGCGGGTACGGGTGCTTCACGTGCCCAGACGTCATGAAGCCACTGCTCTGCTTGCACGAGCTCGCTCCGGCTACGGTCCTGCTGGACGACGTGCGTGTGCAAGGTCTCAGCGGCGAGTTCGAACGCACCGGGATCGGGAACGACGTTGGTCCCCGATCCCCTGCGCCCGAACGCCGATGGATCGCGACACATCCAGGACCGCCTGCACGGAGCGTGCGACCCTGCTCGACGCAGAACGATGTGTACGCCAGCCGCTGTTCCTGACCCTCCGCCAGCCGGATGCGATCGATGCCGGCCCCGTCGGTGCCGATGTCGTGGTCGTCGCGGCACCCAGCGGCAGAACCTACCCTGGGCGGATGCTCTCGCGACGTGACGCCGCCATCCGGCTCGACATCCCGATCGAGATGGCGACCCATCACGGGATCCCCTCGCGCCTCAGCGAGGCCGACCTCGCGGCGATCGAGCAGGATCCGCCGGCCTGGCTCGTGCAGTCCAGGGCCAACCGCACGGGCAAGAAGGTCTGGGTGCACCTCGAGTGCGTCGTCTGCGGATTCAGCGAGGATGCGCGGCCCAAGAAGTGGTGGCCCGACTGGGACTACCTGATGTGTGACTACCACGCGGGGTACCAGGCGCCGGAACCGGCCGCAGGGCTCGTGCGGCACGAAGTGGACGGCGTGGGCACGCGATTCGTCGCCCTCGTCGACGAGGCGCCCTAGCCCGAGCCGCGCTCGAGGACACGCCATCTCGAACCCGCGCGAGCGACGGTCCTGGCACACGTGCGACGAACGATCGTGTCAGTGCCGGGCGCTCTCGTTGAACTCGGGGGTCGTCGCTGAGCACTGCACACGCGCTCCTGGCGTGGTGGATGTCGCGGTCGCGATCACGCGCTTCCCGTCGAGCAGGATCCGGCAGGTCGCCGTCGCGCCCTCCCCGGGCGTCGCGGTCACCGACGCTCGTTGCTCGGCCAGGACCACGGCGTCGTGCGTCCACCGCGACCCGTCACCGTCCGTGCGGTCCGTCGTGGCGGACCCGAGCCGCTGGATCTCCGGGGCGTCACCACGCTCCCTGGCACCCTCGACCTCGACCTCGACCTCGGTGAGTTCCGCGCCGGTCGGTCGGTCGACGTGGATCTCGTACGTGACCGCCCACGCGTCACCGATCTGCTGGTGGATGTAACTGCACCCGGTACCGAGCAGTGCGACCGACGCGGCGATGGCGATCGCGGTCATGGAACGGAGACGGGAGGTGCTGGATCCAGACATGTCGTCAGCCTCGACCTGCGGCCACAGCCGCGTCGCCCGCCAGCAGGAGCACGTCCATCCGACGATCGGCGGATCCGGCCTCCTCCGCCCGACGGAGGACCTTCGATGTCGACGAGGGGTGCCCCGGCTCGGGCGGCGATCACATGTCGTCGATGAGGCGGAGCGTGTACTCGTCGGGCACGGTCCGGTACCGGAAGTAGTGGTGGAAGATCCGTGCCGCCTCGTCCGCGTCGAACAGTTCCGCCGGGTGCCGTGGTTCGTGGGCCGACTGCACGTCGAGGGTCTCCGTCAACGGCTCGGACAGGTCGTGCTGCCGACCGACGACGTAGAACCGCAGCTGCCCGTCCGCCTCCGCTCGTCGGAGTTCCACCCCCATGCGCTCGGCGGTGCCCCCGGCCTGCAAGTACTGGTCTTCGTACTCGACGCCGTTGTCGTCCTTCGGCCGGTCCTGCCAGCGGAGGCCGTCGGGCAGGTAGTAGAGGACGTACGCGAACCTGCGGTCGTTGTCCAGCAACCCGAGTTCGCGGCGGATCTGCTCGTCGTACGGGCGGAAGCTGTTCGACAGTGTCGTCGTGCTGCGTCCGGGCCAGTCCGTGATGTACATGGTTCCTACTTGACGTTGATGAGCCGAGTCGAGGTGATGAGGATCTTCTTCCCGTCCAGTGTGGCGGTTGCCGGGTTGTCATAGCTGACCGCGTCGTCGAACTCCTCCTGGCTCGTGGACTTGGTCGCGGTCCCGCTCTTCACCTCGACCCCTTCGTAGGTGCCGTCGGGCTTCTCCGCCAGGCCGTCGAACTTCCGGGTGTGTCCGACGCTGTCCACGCGCGCGACCACTTCCTTCGGGTTCGGCGTGATGCCGGTCTCCTCTTCGTAGTCATCCAGCCCCCGCTGCTGCTTGTCCGCGGAGTCCGCTCGAGCCTTGTCATTGTCCTCGGATCGGTAGCGGCCCTTCTTGTCGCGACCTTCGTACTGCTCGTTCTTCTCCCGCCACCGCTGGACGTGGTCGGTCTGGTTCGGGCTCACGCGGTCGTCGGTCATCGCGTGGACGCCCAACTGCGTCGCCCCGGTCGCCGCGAGACCGGCACCGGCTGTCATGACCGCGGCGCCGGAGATGTTCAGCGGGACCCCGGCGATCGCGCCGACCCCCGTGATGTCGAGCACGACACCGCCGCCCTCCATCGCGGCACCGCCGACCATGGTCGCGATACCGCCGAGGAGCTCGAGCATCTCGTCCGGGTGATCGACCATCGCGTTGCCCAAGGACGCGAAGACGTTCCCTGCGACCGCTGCGGCGTCCTGCATGTGGGGCCACGCTGCCGCTGCCTCCGCACCGATCACCGCGCCGCCGACGCCGACCGCCGCCTTCGCGGTGTCCCATGCACGCTCGAACCAGTTGTGGTCGCCGCCACCACCCGCTCCGGAGACGTGCGCAGCCGTGTGCACGGGATGAGCGTCCACGGTCGAAGGGCTGATGCCGTCGAGCTGCGTAGCGATGCCACTGAGCGTCGCAGTGACGTTGTCGTTGTGCGCTCGGACCTTCATCCGCAGCCCGAGCTCCTCGCCGACGAGCTCCGGCACCTGCTGCCAGTTCGTCACGACCGTACCGACCGCGCCGAGCAGGTCACCGCTCGCGGCCTGCTCCGCCGCCGCCGCGGCGACCTGCCCCGGCGCGGAGGCGTGGAACTGCGCGATCTGCCGCACGAGCCGGTCGTGCTCGTGCGCGAGGTCATCGATGCTGTCCGCGGCGCGGGTGGCGACGCGGAGGAACTCGTGCGCAGCGACCTGCATCTGCTGCGCCTTTTGCAAGGCCGGGTCCATCAACGGTGTCAGCGCCGGCTGCAGCGCGTTGGACGAGAACACCGCCGGCAGCCCCGACCATGACCGAGATGCGTTCGTGGCGGCGTCGAGGACGCCGTCCGCCGCGGTCGAGAACCGGCGCGCGGCCGAGCGGAGACCGTCAGCGTCGTCGGGAACGTCCGTGACGTCGTCGGCGGTCAAGGCGCCATCCAGGACGCTCACCGTTCGATGCCCCGGGCCGTCTCCGCGAGGGCGCTGTCCGTCGCGGTGAGGGCGTGTCCTGCGGCGGTCAACGACGTGCCGAGGCTGGTCATCCTCGTTCCGATGTCGTCGGAGCGCCCGCTGAACCGCGCCGCCAGCCTGCCCATCGCCCCTGCGAGCGGGGCGGACGACACCGCCTCCTCCGCGGCAGCGAGCGCCGCGTCCGCCTGTGCAGCGTGCTCGCCGCTGCTGCCGCCATGCACCTGCAGCCCCCGGGCCAGCGACGCCAGCCCGTCCTCATCCAACCTCAGCTCCCCGGCCATGACACCCCCACTTGACGGGACCGCGTTCCGCAGAGGCCACCATACGACCGCCAGCGAACGACCGCACCCTCGCCGAGGGGCACGCGAGCACCACGGAGGGCCGTTCCCGACGATGTCCGCGAGCGCCCTGGCGCGCACGTCCTGGCATCGGACCCAGCGCTGACGTGCGCACTCGGTCAGTGCGGGCGTGTTGCGGATCAGGTCGAAGATCCCCGGCGCACAGGACCACCGGGCTCCACTCCCCGACGTCGCGCTCGACGGGCTACAGCGGTAGAGCTCGTTGGCGCCTCAGCATCGGCTCGGCGCGACCGACCCGCGCCGGCGCCGCGTCTCCGTTCCGGTCAGCGGGCCGTCCAGCCCCCGTCGATCGGCAGCGCGGTTCCCGTGATGAGCGAGGCGCCCTCGCCGGCGAGGAACGTCACGGCGGCGGCGACCTCGTGCGGTTGTCCGATGCGGTGCAGTGCGGCGATGCGCTCCACCGTGTCGTCCCGGAACGCCTCGTCGGACAGGGCTGGGGCGGTGCCGTCCGTCTCGACGAAGGTCGGCGCAACGGCGTTCACACGGATCCCGTACCGGCCCCACTCGACCGCCAGGCACTTGGTGAGGTGGATCACGGCGGCTTTGCTCGTGCAGTAGGAGGACTCGCCGGGCAGCGCGACGAGCCCGGCTTGCGAAGCGACGTTCACGATCGACCCTCGACCCGCGGCGCGCATGTGGCGCGCGACGTACTGCGAGATGAAGAACGTCGACTTGGTGGTGAGCGACCAGACGGCGTCGAAGTGTTCCTCGGTGACGTCGAAGGCGTCCTCGACGATGCTGCCGCCGGCGTTGTTCACCAGGACGTCGATGGTCCCGAGCTCCTCGACGACCTGGTCGACCGCCGTGCGGCACCCCGCGAGGTCGGTCACGTCCATCGCGACGGTGACCACGCGCCTCCCGAGTGCGCGGATCTCGTCGGCGAGCGGCGAGGCGGCGTCCGGATCGCGCACACCGAGGGCGACGTCGGCGCCGTGACCGGCGAGGTCGAGCGCGATCGCGCGTCCGATCCCTCGGGAGGCTGCGGTCACGAGCGCGACGGATCCGCGCAGGGGTTCGGTTGTCATGGGGGGTCCTCCCGGATCGGTGAACGGTGGTGGCGACCGGAGCCGGACGTGAGCCGCCTGCTGACCACGCTGGGCCTCCAGTCTGCCGGTCGCACGCGAACCGGTCGTCGATGCTCCGGGGTCTGCGATCCCCTGCGAACCCGGGGCGTTCACCAGCCCAGGAAGCGTGTTGACGACCGGGAGCGCGCGACGCCCTTGGCGGTCAGACGCAACGCGGCCCGTTCAGGGACGTCGACGAGCCCTGAACCCACCAGCGGCCCTACGACACGCTCGCGAACGTCTACCGCGCCGCCGTCGTCCTCAACGCCGTCATCGCCTGGGCGAAACGACGAGGAGACGCACCCTAGCTCGGTTCAGTCTCGGATTCCGCTGCCGCTGCACGCACGTACGTCTCGAGCACGGACTGCAGGCGGGCGGCGGCGCGGCTGAGCACGTCGATCTCATCGGGGGTGAAGGCCCCGAACGCGTCATCGAGTTGCCGGGCAAGGGGTTGGAAGTAGGCGTCCGCGGCGTCGTTGATCGCCTTCGTGGAGCGCAGGGTCACGACGCGTCGGTCGGCGACCTCACGGGTGCGCTCGACGAATCCGGCGGTTTCGAGGCGGGAGAGCAGGATCGAGGTCGCTCCGGGCGAGAGACCGATGCGTTCGGCGAGGCGCGCAGGGGTGAGGGGACGGCCACGGTCTTCGTGTTCGATGATCTGCACGACAGCGGCCGCGTCGGTGGAGTGCATCTGGTTCTGGCGGGCGAAGAGCCGCATGAGTTCGTTCTGCGCCGCGCTGAACCCGAGGAAGCTCGCGATGATCTGCTCGCGGCCCGTCGGCTGCGGGGTGACCTCGCTCATCGCTGCACTCATCTCCTGGCCGGTCCGAACGACAGAGTTTAGCGGCAGAACATTCCGGTCATCGTCATCGGAGCGTCCAGGGCAACGGCAACTCGTCGAGCGCGTCGACCCGCTGAGCGTGGTCGATGACCTCGCCGAGTGAGGTCCACGGCCCACTGGTGAGCAGACACAGCATGTCGACGGGCGAACCCGGAAGGGCGAGTGGGGCCGTCCAGGGGAACCGCTTGCAACCTGACTATTTTGTCGCATAATGATTATGCAGCAGTTATCACATCGGACAGCCCGTCGGGCGTCCTCCGGCCCACAAGGGAGACCAACCAGTCATGAAGCCGATCGTCATCATCGGAGCCGGCCTCGCCGGGCTCACGCTTGCTCGCGTCCTCCACCTCAACGGCATCCCCGTCGCCATGTACGAGGGGGAAGAGTCCCTGAACGCACGGACCCAGGGCGGTCAACTCGACATCCACGACTTCAACGGGCAGGTCGCCCTCGAACAGTGCCAGTTGATGGACGAGTTCCGGTCGATCATCAACATGGGCGCTGAGGCGATGCGGTTCCTCGGCCCCGACGGTGAGCTCGTCGGGGAGATCCCGGACGATGGCGAACTGACCAACCCGGAGGTGCTCCGGGGAGAGTTACGGCGCATCCTCGTCGAATCGCTGCCCGAGGGAACCATCCACTGGGGTCACAAGGTCGCGTCGGTCCATGCCGACGCCGGAGCGCACCGAGTCGTCTTCGCCAACGGCGACTCCGTCGACGCGGACCTGCTCATCGGCGCCGACGGAGCCTGGTCACGAGTCCGGACCTACCTCAACGGTGCCGTGCCGGAGTACACCGGCACCATCTGGGCCGAGACGTTCCTCCACGACGTCGAAGAACGCCACACCGCCAGTGCAGCGCTCGTCGGTCGAGGCGCGATGCTCGCAATGCAGCCCGGCCGGGGCATCTTCGGGCACCGCGAAGCGGGCGACGTCATCCACAGCTACGTCGTCATGAAGAAGCCGCTCGCCTGGGCAGACACGCTCGACTCCAGGAACCGTCAGGAGGCGCTCCGACTGATCGCGGACCAGCTCGGCGAGGGCTGGGCTCCAGAACTGCGCGAACTCATCACCGCCGGCGACACCGACCCCGTGATCCGGCCGATCTGGGGTCTCCCCCTCGGTCACACGTGGGACCGCATGCCCGGGGTGATGCTCGTCGGTGACGCCGCGCACCTGACACCGCCGGACGGCGACGGCGCGAACTGGGCCCTCTTCGACGGCGCCGAACTCGGCGCGCTGATCGTCGAGCACGCAGGAGACATCAACGCCGCGTTCGACGCATTCGCCCAACGGATGCTGCCCCGCAGCGCCGAATCCTCGCAGGAGGGCTACCAGTCCTTCGAGCGCACCTTCGGCTACAACGCACCCGACAACCTCCGGAACATGATGGAAGGCGTCAAGACCTACGGCCGCGAGTACCACGAGTAGCCAGCAGTGAGCCGACCGACCGAATGACATCGACGAACGGGGCCGCATCACATCCCGCGGTCCCGTTCGTCGCGCAGCAGGCGCCGACGTCCTGGCTGCCGCCGTGCCGCCGTCTCCACAGCCGATACACCGCGGGGAAGGCCGGTCACACCACGATCCGGATGCGGAGCGCCACGACCAGTCGGAGTACCGTCGTCGGGTGCCCATCGACCTGCGCTCCGACACCGTCACCCGCCCCACCGCCGCGATGCGTGCCGCGATGCTCGACGCCGAGGTCGGCGACGACGTGTACGGCGAGGACCCGGAGGTCAACGCGCTCGAGGCCGAGGTCGCCGACCTCCTGGGCTTCGAGGCGGGGCTCTACGCGCCGTCGGGCTCGATGGCGAACCAGCTCGGACTGCGCATGCTCGTCGCCCCGGGCCAGGAGCTCGTCTGCGACGTCCAGGCCCACGTGGCCCGAGCCGAACTCGGCGCAGCCGCGGTGTTCTCGGGGATCACGACCCGGACGTGGGCGACGCCGTACGGCCGCCTCGACCACCGGGCGGTCGAGCAGATCGCGGAGCCGGACGCCGGGTCGTACATGGTGTCCACCGCTGCGATCGCGATCGAGAACACCCACAACTTCGGCGGTGGCACCGTACAGCCCCAGAGCGAGGTCCGCGCCGTGCAGGAGTACGCGCGGACGAACGGGCTCGCGGTGCACCTCGATGGCGCTCGGCTGTGGAACGCGCACGTCGCTTCGGGCACGCCGTTGCGCGAGCTGGCCGCCGGGTTCGACACGGTCTCGGTCTGCCTGTCGAAGGGCCTCGGCGCCCCGGTCGGGTCGGTGCTCGTCGCCTCACAGGAGCGCATCGACGCCGCCCGCATCTGGCGCAAGCGCTACGGCGGCGGCATGCGGCAGGTCGGGATGCTCGCCGCGGCCGGCCGGTACGCCCTCCGGAACCACGTCGACCGCCTCGCCGAGGACCACGTGAACGCCCGACTCCTCGCCGCGGCCGTCGGGGTCGACCCCGCGACGGTCGAGTCGAACATCGTGTTCGCGGACGTGTCCGACGCGGCGCGGTTCGCGCACGAGGCCGAGGCCCGGGGCGTGCGCGTGATGCAGTCCGGGCGAACGCGCATCCGCATGGTGACGCACCTCGACGCCACGGGCGACGACATCACCCGCGCGGTCGACGTCCTCCGCGGCATGCAGCGGTAGGGACACCGAGCGGTAGGGACACCGAGCGGTAGGGACACCGAGCGGTAGGGACACCGAGCGGTAGGGACACCGAGCGGTAGGGGCACCGAGCGGTAGGGGTCCGCACCGGCGCACGCAGGCCGGCGCCGCCGGGCGCCGGGGGCCCGCCGGCGAGTAGGCAGGTGGCATGGCAGATGACGAACGGCCCACGTCGGAACCGAGCCGGGAGGGACGGGTCGCGCTCGTCACGGGCGTCACCGGTGGCATCGGGCGGGCGGTGACCCGGGGCCTCCTCGACGCGGGGTACGCGGTGGTGGGCACGGTACGCGACCGCCGCCGCGCCTCCACGGCCGAACTCGACCCGGGGCGCACGGGCCGACTCGTGCTCGTCGAGGCGGACATGACGCACACCGAGCGGCTGCACGCGGTGGCGGAGGCCGCCGCGGACCCGTTCGGACCGGTCGACGTCCTGCTGCCGATCGCCGGCGTCGGCGACGTCCGCGCCCTCGACGAGATCAGCCCTGAGGACTGGGAGCGCGCACTCCGCGTCAACCTGACGGCGCCGTTCGTCCTCGCGCAGGCACTCCTGCCCGGCATGGTCGAGCGTGGCTGGGGACGGATCGTCTTCACCTCGAGCGTCGCCGCGTTCACGGGCGGGTTCGTCGGCCCGCACTACGCCGCGTCGAAGGCCGGGCTGCACGGGCTCGTGCACGCGCTGTCCGCGAGGGCCGCCGCGCACGGGGTCACGGTCAACGCGATCGCCCCGGCACTCATCGCGGACACGGCGATGATCGACGGCATGCCCTCGTCGGTCCCGACGCCGCCGGTGGGACGGCTCGGGCGTCCGGACGAGGTCGCCCAGCTCACGCTCGCCGTGCTCGGGAACGCCTACCTCACGGGGCAGGTGCTCCTGCTCGAGGGCGGCTCGCGTCCGTCCTGACGTGCGCGGTCCTGCTGTCCGCGCCCAGCGCGGCGTCGCACGACGCCGAACGCACGGGAGGCGCGGTGCGGGACGGACCCGCACCGCGCCTCCCGGACGGCGGACGACCTGATCAGACCATGACGGCGCGCTCGTCCGGCACGCAGTGCGTCATGAGCAACCCCTCGACGTCGCGCGGGCCGTTGTGCCCGAGGTTCGCCAGGCGGGCGAGCTCGTCGTCGGACAGGGTCTGGGACTGCAGCGGCGGCAGGTCGGCGACCTCCTCGAGGGTGATGCCGAGGCCCTCGCCCACGCGCTGCCCGAGCTCGTCCTCGACCATGTAGAAGTGCCAGAGCATGCGCTCCTGCACTGGGCGGGCCGCCTGCGAGATGAGCGTGACGAAGTTCTGGACGAGGTCGTCGCGCTCCCAGTCCTCCATGAGGCGGAAGCGCTGCCCGGCCTGCGTGTAGTCGTTCGTGCGCGGGATCCGCTTGCGCGTCAGCCGCCCGACGATCTCCGGCCCCTGCTCGTCGTGCGTCGGGTACTCGGCCTCACGGAGGCTGCCGTCCGTGATCGAGGGCTCGTAGTTGACGTGCGGGTTGGGTCCGCCGCCCTGGTGGTAGGCCATCTGCCCGTCGCGCTGGTTCGTGTGCACGCGCGCGTTCTTCGGCTGGTTGACCGGGAGCTGCAGGTAGTTCGGCCCGACGCGGTAGCGCTGCGTGTCCGAGTACGAGAACGTGCGGCCGACGAGCATCTTGTCGTCCGAGAAGTCGAGGCCGTCGACGAGCACACCGGTGCCGAACGAGATCTGCTCGTTCTCGGCGAAGAAGTCCGACACGTTCCGGTTGAGCACCATCGTGCCGACCTTCTTCGGCGGGAACTCGTTCTCGGGCCAGAGCTTCGTGTCGTCGAGCGGGTCGAAGTCGAGCTCGGGGTGGTCGTGGTCGTCCATCATCTGGACGCGGAGTTCCCACTCCGGGTACTCGCCGCGCTCGATCGCCTCGTGGAGGTCCTTCGACGCGTGGCCGAGGTCGCCCGCCTGGACCGCGGCGGCGTCGGCCTCGGTCATGCTGCTGACGCCGACCGACGGGATCCAGTGGTACTTGACGAGCTTCGTCTCGCCCTCGGCGTTGACCCACTTGTAGGTGTTCACGCCGAAGCCCTGCTGCGTCCGGTAGTTCGCCGGGATGCCGCGCGGGCTGAACAGGTTGACGAGCATGTGCATCGACTCGGGTGTCTGCGACATGAAGTCGAAGATGCGGGCCGGCTCCTGGCGGAACGTCTGGGGGTCCGGCTTGAGGGAGTGGATGACGTCCGGGAACTTGATGGCGTCGCGGATGAAGAAGACGCCGAGGTTGTTGCCGACGAGGTCCCAGTTGCCGTCCTCGGTGTAGAACTTCACCGCGAAGCCGCGCGGGTCACGGGCGGCCTCGGACGAGTCACGGCCGCCGATGACGGTCGAGAAGCGGATGGCGACGTCGGTGCGCTTGCCGGCCTCCTGGAACAGCTTGGCGCGCGTGTACTGCGCGATCGGCTCGTCGCCCCATTGGCCGGTCGCCTCGAAGTACCCGAAGGCGACGAAGCCACGGGCGTGGACGACGCGCTCCGGGATGCGCTCGCGGTCGAAGTGGCTGATCTTCTCGAGGAACTGGTAGTTCTCGAGCGTCGCGGGCCCCCGGGCGCCGACGGTGCGCTGGTTCTGGTTGTCGTAGACCGGGTGGCCCTGACGGTTGGTGAGGACCTCGCGGTCGTCACCCTCGGCGGGAGGCTGGGAGGAGACGTCGGTCACGGGTTGTTCCTTTCCTGGACGGCTGCCTTCCCAGTGTCCTCCATCGGCCCCGGGGCGCCTGCACGGCCGGCACCCGGGCGTGCCGCAGCCGGCCGCCCGTCCCCCTGTCCGCGAGATCGCAGTCCCTGCCGCTCTGGCTCCGGTGAGAACGGCAACGACCGCGATCTCGCGCTTCAGGCGCCCTCGGGCGGATGGACGAGCAGGTCGACGCGGTCGGCGAGGTAGTGCGCGAGCGGCAGGGCATCGCCGTCCGCGACGGCGGGGCTCCAGCGGACGACGACCTCGCCGTCGCGCACGGACAGGGGACCTGCGGCGCCGCGCAGGTGCTCGTCGAGCGGGATCGGCACGGTGCCGTGGTTGACGGTGTCGCCCGCGCGGAACCCGCCCTTGACGGCGGCCGCACGGTACGCCCGACGGACCTCCGCCGACGTCGACTGGTACTGCGGTCGGCCCGGCTCCGTCACGCGGGTGATCAGGCCCGTCGCGCGGACGGTGCCGACCCGGTCGACGAGCAGCACCCCGAGCCGCCACGCCCGCCCGAGATCCCGCATGGTCGGCTCCCGTCGGACGCCGAGCACGCGGCGCGGTTCGACGTACTCCCCGACGGCCTCGTCACGCGCACCGGCGGCCTCGAGCCGCTGCACGGCCTCGGCGATCGCGGTGCGGGCGCGGGTGATCGCGTCCGCGTCGTCCGTCGTCGTATCCACGCCGACGAGCGTAGGCCGGGTGGCGGGAGCGGGACGCGCCTCCCGGAATGCGACCACGCTGGATGCGGTTGCATGGACCGGTGCGGTCCCGACCCGTGGACCCGGAGTGGAGCAACATGGCGTTCCTGCGGTGGCTGTTCGACGCGCAGCTCGTCATCGGCGACCAGACCGTGCTGTGGCGCGAGATCGTCGGCAACGTGTTCGGCCTGCTCAGCGCGCTCGGCGGCATGCGCCGTCGGGTGTGGGCCTGGCCGGTCGGCATCGTCGGCAACGCGCTGCTGTTCACGGTGTTCATGGGCGCGGTGTTCGACACCCCGAACCCCGTCAACCTGCTCGGTCAGGCCGGGCGACAGATCATGTTCATCGTGGTGTCCGTGTACGGGTGGTGGCGGTGGACGCGGCGTCCCGAGCCCGGCGACGCCGTCGTCGAGCCGCGGTGGGCCTCGTGGCGGACGCGCGCCCTGCTCGCTGTCGGCATGGTCGGCGGGACGCTCGTGCTCACCCCGATCTTCCGGGCGCTCGGGTCGTACGAGCCCGTCTGGAGCGACGCGTGGATCTTCGTCGGGTCGGTCCTGGCCACCTACGGCATGGCGAAGGGCTGGGTCGAGTTCTGGCTGATCTGGGTGGCGGTCGACGTCGTCGGGGTGCCGCTGCTGTTCTCGGCCGGCTACTACGCCTCAGGTCTCATGTACGTGTTCTACGGGGTGTTCACGCTGACCGGGTTCTTCGTGTGGCGGCGCACCCGGACGAAGCCGCCGGCAGCGCCGGTGACGGTCGGCTGACGGCGCCGCCCCTCGGCGAGATCGCAGTCGTCGCCGCTCTGACCGATTCCAGAACGGCAACGACTGCGATCCCGCGGAAGGGGGCAGAGGCCGGTCGGTAGCGTGGGGACGTGGACCAGAGCAGCTTCGACGACCGCTACACCATCCGCCGGTTCGCGCCCGGCCTGACGCCCGAGGGCACGGCCGACGCGCAGACCACCGCGTTCTTCGCGAGCGTCGACGCCGGGTTCCACGAACCCGAGGTGGCCCCCGAGCGCCTCGGGCGGATGATCCGGCACGTCATCGAGGACCGCGCCGAGCTGCTCGCCGTCCACCGGCGCGACCCCATGCCCGACTCGCTCGACGTCGACGCGCCCGTCGGCACGTTCGGCAGTCTCCCGAAGCGCCTGAGCTGGGGCGACGGCACCGAGATCGACACCTTCGCGATCGCGTCGGTGACGGTCCGCCCGACCGAACGCCGACGCGGCATCCTCCGGCGCATGATGACCGACTCCCTGCAGCGTGCGGCGGACGATGGGTACCCGCTCGCGAGCCTGACGGCGAGCGAAGGCACGATCTACCGCCGGTTCGGCTTCGGCGCCGCCATCCGCGAGCGCACGATCGACGTCGACCGATCCGCGGCGCTCCCGCTGCTCGTGCCGGCCGTGGGCGAGATCGCCCCGGTCGACACCGCCGTCCTGGCCCAGGGGCTCGCCCGACAGGTGTACGAGCGGTTCCACGCGCGGACGCCGGGCTCGATGACCCGGAACGAGGGCACCTGGAACGCCCTCCTCGGTCGCCAGGGCGACGGTGAGCCGAACCGGGCGGTCCGCGCGGTCGTGCACCGGCCCTCCCGGTCGGAGCCCGTCGACGGCTACGTGACGTACAAGGCGGAGCAGACGGAGCGGCACGCGGTGCGGCTCGAGATCGTCGACCTCGTCGCCGCGACGGACGAGGCGTACATCGCGCTCTGGCACCACCTGCTCGCCGTCGACCTCGTGCGCGTGGTCCGGTACGGGACGGCCCGCGTCGACGACCCGGTCCTCCACGTGCTCGCCGACGACCGTGCGCTGTCCACCGTGTTCGAGGAGGACCACGTCTGGTTCCGCGTGCTCGACCCGGTGGCGACGTTCGCGTCCCGCCCGTTCGCGGTGGACGGCACGGTGACGATCGGCGTCCACGACGCACTCGGGTTCTCGGACGGGACGCTGCGGTTGTCGGTGGCCCAGGGCCGTGCGACGGTCGAGCGGACCGCGGGCGGACAGGACGAGGCCGACGTCGAACTCGACGTCGCGGAACTCGGCGCACTCGTGCTCGGCGCGGTGGACGTCGGCACGCTCGTCGCCGCCGGCCTCGTCCGTGCGGAAGCCGGGTCGGCCGCGCGGCTCCGCGCCATGCTCGTCCCCATCCGGACCCCCCACCAGATCGCCTACTTCTGACCCCGGCGACGGACGGGAACGCTCCGCGCAACCCCTTGTCTCCGGACCTGGACACACGTACAGTGCGCTGTTGGGACGGTGAATGCGGAACTCGAACAGTTCCGGGTCGGCGTCTCACCGACAACCACAGACGTTCCTCGCGGCCGATCGGGTCGCGAAGGCCGACCATCCCCGTTCCGGTCGGCGCCTCCCGTGTCCCTGGACCACCAGCAGGACACGGCGGCGAACGGCGGGTGTCCTCCCGTGACCCGAAGCGGGAGGACACCCGATCCTCGTCGTCGGACGGGAGGAGCGGTGCGGGTCCGCACCGCTCCTCCCGTCGCCGGTCCTACGCCTCCTCGAGCTGGCGCTCGATGTCCTCGAGGCTCCGACCCTTGGTCTCCGGCAGGATCTTCCACATCGTGATCGTGCCCGCGATCGCGAAGACCGCGAACGCCCAGAACAGGGTCGTGGCGCTGAGGCCCGAGATCACGCTGAGGACCACGAGCGAGATGATCAGGTCGAGGCCCCAGTGGGTGACCGTGCCGAAGGACTGCGCCTTGCCACGGACCCGGTTGGGCAGGACCTCGCTGTTGACGAGCCAGATCGCGATGCCGAGGCTCGCGGCGAACACGCCCTCGTAGATCATGAGGCCGATGACGAGGAGCACGCCGACCGTCGACGACTGCGGGAACAGGTAGAGCGCACCGATCGCGGCGAGCGCGATGGCGACGATCAGGGTCCCGCCGATGAGGAGCCAGCGGCGGCCGAGGAAGTCGACGAGCAGCAGTCCGATCAGGGTGAACAGCAGGAATGCCCCGCCGATGCCGACCGAGCTGAGGATCGCGGACGAGTCCCCGAACCCGGCGGACTTCAGCATGGTGGGCGCGTAGTAGAGGATCGCGTTGACGCCGGACAGCTGGTTCGTGGCCGCGACGACGACGCCGATCACGATGCCGCGACGGACACCGCGGGTCCGGAACAGCGACCGGTAGCTGACCGCGTGCTCGGACTTGATCGCGCCGGTGATGTCACCGAGCTCCGCCGCGGCCTCGGCCACGGTGGACCGGATGCGCTCGAGGACGGCGCGGGCGTCGTCGACCCGGCCCTTCGCGGCGAGCCAGCGCGGGCTCTCGGGCAGCGGCAGGAGGCCGACCAGCATGACGACGGCCGGCACGGCGGCGAGGCCGATCATCCAACGCCAACCCTCGATCGGGGCGAACGCGTAGCCGACCAGGTAGGACACGAAGATGCCGAGCGCCACGAACAGCTGGTTGAACGACACGAGGCGCCCACGGATGCGGGCCGGGGCGATCTCGGCGATGTACATCGGCACGACGAGCGAGGACGACCCGACGCTCAGGCCGAGCAGGAACCGCGACACGTAGATGAGCGGGAGCCAGCCGATGAGCGAGCTGCCGAGCGCGCCGACGATGTAGATCGCGGCGAGCAGGATCAGGGTGCGGCGTCGACCGAGGCGGTCGACCACCGGACCACCGCCCATGACGCCGATCACGGCGCCGGCGAGCAGGATCGCCACGAAGAACTGTTGTCCGAACTCACCGAGGTGGTACTCGGGCGCCACGTACAGCAGCGCGGCCGACACGATGCCCGTGTCGTAGCCGAACAGGAACCCTCCGAGCCCTGCGATCACCGAGGCCCACACCACGATCCCCCTGCGGTGGTGCCCGGTCGTCCTGCGGGCGTCCCGCGCGGTCATCTCCGTCGATGTCATCACAACTCCGTCGTCATCCCATCCGCCGAGTCCGGTTGGCTCGGCGGCCCGGTCGAGTGTACGTCGAGGTGAGCGCTCACAGTGAGCGCTCACTCCTCGTTTCGAACGCTGACGGCGAACGTGACTGGCGATGGGCCGTTCGACGCAGCGTTCTGTCCAGAGCACGCCGGGACGGCTGCGTGGTCGTTCAGCCGGGCCGCCACAACCGTCCGTCATGGGGCGGCGCGCCGGGTCAGGACGTACACGGCCACCGGGACATCACGGCGTCGATCCCCGCCGCTCGCGCCGGGGGTGGCGGTCGACCCCCGTTCTGGGGCAGAACCACCCCCCGAACGGAGGCTGCCCCGACACCGGGAGCAGGAGCGATCCTCGATGTCGGCCAGGGGCCGGACCGCTGATCAGGAGCGGCCCGGCCACCGCTCCGGCCGACTCCCCACGCCCTCCCCCCACCACGGAGCACCAGTGTCGAACCCCTGTGCGCCGCGTCTCCGGCGCGCCCTCGTGTCCAACGTCCGCACGGTCGTCACCCTCCTCGCGGTCGTCGTGGCCGTCCTCGCGGCTGCACTCGCCCGCCCGGGCGCCGCGTCGGCGGCGACCACCTACACGGGCTACGTCCGCTACGCCTCGGCGCCCGCCGAGGTGATCGGCAAGACCGCCGCGGGCTACCGCCTGCTCACGCCGGCCGAGGCCGCCGCCGTGCCGCCGGACGCCGTCACGTACCTGGCGAACACACAGTTCCTCCGGGTCGGGACCACCGGCCCGATCTACAAGGTGTCGAGCGACGTCGTCAGCACCGTCACCACGGCGCAGTGGACGGCCCAGGGCACGCCGACGCCACGCATCGTCGACCGGGTCCCGGCGATGGAGTACTCGAGCTACGCGTCGAACCCCTCCGAGATCATCGTGCGCACCCCGGTCGGGGTCTGGCGGCACGCCACGGCCGCCGAGACCGCGAGCATCCCGGCATCGTCCGTGACGTACCGAGCCGACACGTACTACCTGAGCAGCGTCGGGTCATCGCAGGTGGTCAAGCGGGTCGCTGGGGTGAGCACACCGATCACGACCGCACAGTGGCGGGCCGAGGGCTCCCCCACGCCGATGGTGCCCCCGGTGCCGAGCGTCGGCACGGACCCCTTCACCACCGCCGCGCCCTACGTCGACCCCGACTACCCCTCCGTCGCCGCCGCTGCGGCGCTCCGGGCCAGCGGCGACACCACCGACGCCGCGGTGCTCGACCGGATCAGCGCGCACGGCGGCACGCGGTGGCTCGGGAGCGGCAACACGATCGCGACCGTCGCCGCCACCACGTCCGCGTACGTCGGAGCCGCCGTCGCCGCGGGCCGCACCGGGACGCTCGTGGTCTACGGGATCCCCGGCCGCGACTGCGGGAGCTACTCGGCCGGGGGCTTCTCGGCGACGGACTACCCGAGGTGGATCGCCCAGATCGCCGCGGGCATCGCGCACCGACGGGTCGCCGTCGTGCTCGAACCCGATGCGCTGCTGCAACTCGGCCGATGCCCCGACGTGCAAGGTGACCGCACGGGCCTCCTGCGCGCTGCGGCGACCACCCTGACCGCCGCGGGCGCCACCGTCTACCTCGACGCCGGGACGAGCAACTCCGGCGTCGACACCGCGACGATGGTGTCCCGCCTCCTCGCCGCCGGCGTGCAGGGCGTGCGCGGGTTCGCCGTGAACGTGTCGAACTACAAGTCGACGAGCGACGTCCAGGCCTACGCCGACGAGGTCTCCCGACTGCTCGGCGGCGCGCACTACGTCATCGACACGTCGCGCAACGGCAACGGCTCCGACGGCGAGTGGTGCAACGCCCGGGGACGCGCGATCGGCCAGGCACCGGCGGCGAGCAGCCACGGCAACGAGGACGCCGCGTTGTGGATCAAGACCGTCGGGGCCTCCGACGGCACGTGCAACGGTGGACCGGCCGCGGGGACCTGGTGGAACACCATCGCGCTCGAGCTCGCGCGGAACGCCGGGTACTGACGTATCGATTCCGCATCGGAGCCTCCGAGTCGCATCGTGGTCTGTTCCAGGCCGGCGCTAGGGTCGGCCTGGTGAAGACGACGACGATGGTGCTCACGTCCGCGACCGCCCTGGCCGCGGTGATCGCCCTGACCGGCTGCGCCGGCTCGGGCAGCGGCTCCGACCGACCGACGGTCACGGCCACGCGGACCGCCACGGCGACCACGACCACGACGGCGACCGCCAGCCCGTCGGTCACCGCCGGCGGGAGCGGCACCGGTGGGAGCGGCACCGGAGACTCGGACGGCTCGACCTCGGCCGCCGGCGGCCGCTGCACCACGGATCAGCTCAGCGGTGGTACCGCGGAAGGCACCGGCGGTGCGGCCGGCAGCGTCGGCATCGTCCTGACGCTGACGAACACCGGCACCACGCCGTGCACCCTGCAAGGCTGGCCTGGCGTGTCCTTCGTCGGCGGCGGGGACGGCGAGCAGATCGGCGCGCCGGCCGAGCTCGACCGGACCTCCGAGCACGACACCGTCACCCTCGGGCCGGGAGCCCAGGGACAGGTCGCGCTCAAGATCACCCAGGCCGCCGCATACGACGCCGCCGAGTGCTCGCCGCAGCCGGCCGACGGGTTCCGGGTCTACCCGCCCGGGTCGAAGACGTCGCTGTTCATCAAGGACACGGCGTACACGGCCTGCGCATCGGGCACCGTGCACCTGCTGACGACGGGCGCGGTCGTGGTCGGGCCCGCCCACCCCTGACACCGGCGGACGGGAGGCCCGGCCTCCCGTCCGCCGTCCTGCTCGCGGGACTCAGCGTCGCACGTCAGTCCCACTCGCCAGGTCGACGAGGACGCCCGCCGCGAGTGCGGTCCGCTCCACCATGCCCTGCACGCTCGCCCACTCGTGCCGCGCGTGCGCTCCGTCACCGACGGCGCCCAGTCCGTCGAGCACGGCGCGACCGAGCGCAGAGGCGAAGTTCCCGTCACTGGCGCCGCCGACCGCCGTCTCCTCGACCGTCAGCCCCATGCCGCGGGCGACCGACTCAGCACGTGCGAACAGGGCGACGTTGGCCTCGGTGCGCTCCATGACCGGTCGGTTCCACCCACCGTGGACGGTGATCGTCGCCAGTGGGTTCTCGGGGGTGAGCGCCGCGAGCACGCCGTCGATCCTGTCCGCCTCCTCGGACGACGAGACGCGGACGTCGAGCGCCGCGGACGCGTGTCCCGCACGGACGTTGGGACGGGTCCCGCCCGCGACGACACCGACGTTGCAGCTCGTTCCGGCCTCGAGGTCCGTCGCGCCGTGGAGCGTCAGCACGACCCGGGCGAGCTCGTCCACCGCGCTCGCCCCGGCGCGGGGGTCGAGTCCCGCGTGCGCCTCGACGCCGGTGATCTCGATGTCGAACAGCCCGACGCCCTTCCGGGCGGTCTTCAGTGCGCCGTGCTCTCCGGCGGACGCCTCGAACACCAGCACGGGTCCGTCGGTGCGCCGGACCGTGTCCTCGATGACGGTGCGGGAGCCCTTGCTGCCGACCTCCTCGTCGCCGTTGAGCAGCAGGCGGATGTTCGGACGCGGGAGTGCGGCGGCGTCCACGGCACGGATCGCCCACGCGAGCTGCACCAGTCCGGCCTTCATGTCGTAGACCCCGGGTCCGGTCATCCGGTCGCCGTCCACGGCGGCCGGACGCGCAGCGATGGTCCCGGCGGCCCACACGGTGTCGTAGTGACAGAGCGCGGTGACCCACACGTCGGAGCCGAGCGGCGCCTCCAGGTCGAGTACCGCGACGTCACCGTGGCCGTCGGTCGGGTGCACGGCGCGAGCAGTGGGAGCACCGACCGTCTCGCCGAGCCACTGCTCGACCCACGCGAGGCCCTCCGCGAGGAGCGCCGGCGCGTCCGAGGGCGTCTCGATCCCGACGTACGCCAGGACGTCGCCCACCATCGCGTCGCGGTGCCCGGCGACCCAGTCGAGCAGGTCGGTGGTCGTCCCGGTGGCGGTCATCGCGCCTCCCCGACCGTCGACGGCGCGAGCGCGGCGATCGCGGCCTCGTCCATCGCACTCTCGCCCTCCTCGAGGCGCACGATCGCGGTGATGAGCGCCTCGATCGCGGGCAGCGCGACGCCCTGCGCGGCACCCATCTCGACGACCGGGCGGTAGTGCGCCGGCACCTCGGTCCGCCGGTGCCGGACGGCGATGTCCCGCCAGATGCCGGACCGCGTCTTCGACTGCGTGGCGAGCCAGGCGACGAGGTCGTCGAGGGCACGCTCGGTGGTCGCCGGATCGGCACCGGAACGGAACGCCTGCGGGTCGAACGCGTCGAACGGCTCGAGTGCGATCCCCCGGCCGTCCGCGACGTCGAACACCTCGCGCGCCAGCGTCGTCATGACGGCGCGGTTGCGGTCGATGAGGTCGCTCATGTCGTCGTCCGCGAGCGCGG
This sequence comes from Curtobacterium sp. MCBD17_034, assembly GCF_003234515.1. Classification (NCBI taxonomy): domain Bacteria; kingdom Bacillati; phylum Actinomycetota; class Actinomycetes; order Micrococcales; family Microbacteriaceae; genus Curtobacterium; species Curtobacterium sp. MCBD17_034. Next base: position 94,121 of record NZ_QKTN01000008.1, read on the forward strand.
TGGCCGTGAGCATCGCGCCGAAGCCGAGCTTCGACCAGAGGAAGCCCTCGACGTTGGCGGACACGACCGGGCTCCCCCAGTGCGCCAGATCGGCGGCCAGGTCGCGCACGCGGTCACTCGTCCCGCCGGCGAACTCGCCGAGGGCCATGCCCCCGTGGCCGCCGTCCTTGACGACCCCCGGCTCCATCACGTCCGCGAAGAGGTCGACGAAGGCGATGACGGTCCGGTCGACACCGACGTGCCCGGCGATGGTGGCCTCGTTGAGTCCGTTCTGGAGCGACGCCACGAACCCGTCCGAGCGGAGCCGCGGTGCGATCCAGGCGGCAGCCGCATCGGTGGCGAGCGCCTTGACCGCGAGCAGGACCCGGCCGAGCTCGTCGGGCGCGTCCTCGAGCGTGTACGCGGGCACGTGCGCGGTCGTCGCCCCGTCGGGCGTGAGCAGGGTGAGCCCGCGCTCACGGATCGCTGCCACGTGGGCGGGATCGGCGTCGACGAGCTGGACCGGGACGCCCGCGGCGTCGAGGTGCACGGCGAGGGTGCCCCCGATCGCGCCGGCGCCGACGATCGTGGTGGTGCGGTCGGTGGTCATGCGGATGTCTCCTCTCGGATGGGCTGGTCGTCCGTGTCGGCACGCGCGTCGACCGGGTCCCAACTCAGGGGCAGTGCGTGGGCTCCGGTCGACGATCCGCCGTCGACCCGGAGGATCGAGCCGGTCACCCACTCGGCCGCCGTGTCGTCGGCCAGCCAGACCACGGCGTTCGCGATGTCGGTCGGGCGGCCTCGACGACCGAGCGGGTTGGCGGACACCGCTGCGGCGTACTCGTCGGTGACACGGTTGACGTCGCTGTCGACGTCGACGAACCCGGGCGCGACCGCGTTGACGCGGATGCCGGCGGCGCCGAGCTCGAGTGCGGAGGCACGGGTCACCATCTCCAGCGCGGCCTTCGACGTGCTGTACGGGGCCGCGCCGGGACGCGCACGCAGCGCCGAACCGGACGAGATGTTCACGACGCACGGCCGCGTCCCCGCCGTCTCGGCCCGCCGCGCGAGCGCGACGGTGGCGAGGAGCGGGGCGCGGACGTTGACCGCCTGGACCGCGTCCCACGTGGCCGCGTCGAGCTGGAGGAACGGGGTCGCCGGGTAGACGCCCGCCGCGTTGACGAGCACGTCGACGACCGCTCGGTCCCATGCCCTGTCGACGACCGCGGCGGGCGCGTCGGGTTCGCGGAGGTCCGCGGTGATGGTGACCACCGCCTCCCGACCGAGTGCGGCGACCGACGCGACCGACGCGGACGCCGCGTCGAGTGGCTCGGCGCGGAGGTCGACCATGGTCACGAGCGCGCCGTCGGTCGCGAACCGGGTCGCGACTGCGAGACCGATGCCGCTCGCGGCGCCGGTCACGAGCACGTGCCGCGTCACTTGAGGACCTTGCCCTTGGTCTCGGGCATGGTCAGGTAGACGACCAGTCCGATCGCCGCGGCGATCGCGCAGTAGACCCAGACGACGTGGCCGAGACCCGCGCCGCTCATCCAGGTGGTGATGTACGGCGCGGTTCCGCCGAAGATCGCGACGGCCAACGCGTACGGCAGGCCGATCCCGGTGGCTCGCACCTCGGGCGGGAACTGCTCCGCCATGATCACGGCGCAGTTCGCCGAGTAGCCGAGCAACAGCACGATCCCGATCACCTCGACGAGGACGAGCATCCAGAACGATCCGTTCAGCATCGTGAACGCTGGCCAGGCGAACACGAGGAACCCGCCGGCGAAGATCGACATCGTCGGCTTCCGTCCGATCTTGTCGGACAGGAGACCCGCGAACGGCAGGAGCACCAGGAACACGACCATCGCGATCACGTTGGCCAGGAGCGCCTCGTTGAGCGGCAGGCCCGTCGTGACGGCGGCGTAGGTGGGCATGTACGAGACCCACATGTAGTACAGGAGCGTGCCCGCGATCGTGACGCCGAAGACCCGTGCCGTGGCACCGGGGTGGTCGCGGAACATCGCGACGATCGGGTTGCGGCGCCGGACCTCCCCGGCCTCGTCGTCGCGGCGCTGGGTGGTGAACGAGTCGGTCTCCTCGACGCTGGTGCGCAGCCAGATCCCGACGAGCCCGATCGCGGCGCAGAACACGAAGGCGGCGCGCCAACCCCAGGCGTCGAGGGCGCTCGCCGAGAACGTCGAGGTGATGATCGCGCCGATGCCGGATGCGACGAGCACCCCCGCCCCGACGGAGACCTGCTGCCATGAGCCCGCGAACGCCCGGCGGCGCGGTGCCGCGGACTCGACCAGGAACGCCGAGGAGGAGCCGAACTCGCCACCGGCCGAGAACCCCTGGACGAGCCGGGCCAGCAGCAGCACGATCGGCGCGCCGATCCCGATCACCGAGTAGCTCGGCGTGACGCCGATCACCAGGGACGCGGCCGCCATCAACCCGATGGTGAGCATGAGGCCCTTCTTGCGCCCGTGGCGGTCCGCGAAGGCCCCGAGCACCGCCGCACCCACCGGGCGCATCACGAACCCGACCGCGAACACCGCGAGCGTCGCCAGGAGCGCGGCGGCGTCGTCACCGGACGGGAAGAAGTGGTGCGAGAAGACGGACGAGAACGTCGTGTAGACGGACCAGTCGATCCACTCGACGACGTTGCCGATGCCGCCGGCGAGGATCGCCTTGCGGCCACGGCGGGACAGCTTCGTGTCACTCGTCGCGACGGGCGGGGGTGTGCTGGTCGCCGTCGGTGCGTTGGGCAGCGCTGCTGCGGGGGTTGCGTCCTGGGTCACGATGACCCCTTCTGGTCGGTGGAACGGGACGGGGTGGATGGGCGGGTGGAGCGGTACGCGGTCGACGGGCGGGGTGCTCGCCGGCGACTCAGTCGGTCAGGCCGGGCGCCACGTGCGCGGCGAGGTCGGCGTGTGTGGCGAACCAGACGTCGTCGTGCGTGCGGATGTGGGCGAGCAGCTCGTCGAGCACGAGCAGCCGCGACCGGTGCCCGATGAAGTGGGGGTGCATGGTCAGCTGGAACACACCACCGGCCGCGTACGCGGCGTCGAACTCGTCACGCCAGATCCGGCCCACCTCGCGCGGCGGCGTGTACGGCCGGAGGGACTGGAACCGCTCCATCATCAGGTACGGAGCGTCGTCACGGATCCAGTCCACCGGGATCTCCACGATGCCGGTGCGCTCACCGTCCTGCAGGATCTCGTAGGGGTCGTCGTCCGCCATCAGGGACGAGTCGTACGTGAACCCCAGCTCGCGGACGACGTCGAGCGTCGAGTCCGAGAAGTCCCAGGACGGCGTTCGGATGCCCGTCGGGCGCACACCCGTCTGCGACTCGAGTACCTCCATCGCACGCCCGAGCAGATCGAGCTCGTCGTCGTGCGCCAGCAGCGTGTTCCGCTCGTGGATCCAGCCGTGCACCGCGACCTCGTGGCCGTGCTCGACGTACGTCGGGGCCTCGTCCGGACGCAGCAGCGCGCAGACCGCCGGCATGTAGAACGACGAGGGCGCCTCGTACCGGTCGAGCAGTTCGAGGATGCGTGGCACTGCTGCACGGGCCCCGTACTCCCCTTGCGCCATGCGCCCGGGTGACGTCTCGCCGTCGCGGAGTGCCGGGGTCTCGTGATCCGAATCGAACGAGATCGCCACCGCGACGCGTGCCTCGTCCGGCCAGCGACCGGGGCCCGCTGCGGGCAGGAGGCTGCGGCCGGCCCGCACCCGCTCCACGTGGCCGCGCCAGACCTCCTCGGGCCAGCGCCAGGGCTCCTGCTGCTCGATCTCGCTCATGGGGTCACTCCTCGTCGGGTGGGTTGGTCGGAGCGGCGACCCCGGTCGGGGCCGCCGCGGTGCCGGTCATGTCAGCACGGGGGCCTGCGCGTCGTCGGCGTCGACGAACCGGCCGTCCTCGATGCGGCGCCACATGCGCTTCCTGGTGGTCAGTTGCACGGTGACGTCGACCTCGCGGACACCCGGCAGCGCTCCGAGCACGTCCGTGGCGAAGGTGTAGACCGCGGCGAAGTCCCGGAGGAACGCTTGGCCGATGAGGTTGTACCGTCCGAGGGTCGCGGCCGCGTAGTGCACGGCGGGGTGCTGGGCGAGCTGTCGTGCGGCCGCACCGAGCAGGTCCGGCGCCACCGAGATCCAGACCATGAGCTCGGTGCCCAGGCCGAGCAGCGCCGGCGCGACCAGTGGTCCGACGCGAACCCGCCCGGAGGCGATGAGCTGCTCGAGCGCGCGACGCGTGGCGGTCTCGGTTCGATCGAGGTGCCGCGCGAGGTCGTTCAGCGGTGTCCGCCCATCACGGACGAGAGCGCCGACCATCGCGCGCTCGAGCGGCGTCGCGGCGACCTCGGTGGGCAGCACCCCGTCATCGGCGCCGAGGTCCGGAGCAGGCGCGTTGGCCGTCGCGCTCAGGGGCATCGGGAGGGACTTCCCCGGGAACACCGTGAAGGGTGCCGTGAACGTGCGGAGCACGGGCAACGCCTCGGTCTCGACATCACCGCCCGGCGCGATGTCGGCGAGCAGGGGTCCGATGTCCGCGATCCGCTCGACCACGAGCTCGGCGACGCAGTCCGCAGTGCCGGTCAGCGTGGCGAGGAACCGGACCTCGGGGCGGCTCTGCAGTCGTGCGACGAGATCGGCCGTCCGGCTCGCGCCACAGCGCATCCGGACCATCGCCGACACCCCGAACCCGGCTGCGAGCACGTCGGTCGCGGCGATGATCCGGACGAAGCCCAGCACGTTCAAGCGACCGACCCGCCGCTGTGCTGTCGATGCCGAGCATCCGGATGCCTCGCCCAGGGCGGCCCAGGAAGCGCGACCGTCCGCAGCGAGCGCTGTCAGGAGCGCGAGGTCGATCGGATCGGGCGTCCCAGCGCTGCCGTCGGCCGGAGTGCCATCGGTGTCCCCCGCGGCCGGTGGCCGAACGGACCCGCGATCACCCGAACTCGTCATACGGCGACGGTAATCCGTCACGGAAGCGGCGTCCAGTGCTGATATCGGTCACGGCAAGGCTGTAACACAGAGTTTTCACGCGCAGGGCCGGACCGATGCGCGCGGATACCGCCGATCAGCGACGCCGTCGTCCGGCGGGCGGCCTCCTCGCGTGGCCGTCCCGGCTCCGGTCGAGGACCGCTGCGCACGGACTGCGGACAGCAGCCGCTCTCGAGCAGCGCGGACGCGGCGGCCGCTGGGCGTCGCCACCAGGACGTTCGACGCGACGTCGCTCCGGTTCCGAGATCACCGGGACAACGAAGAACGCCCCGGCGATGCCGGGGCGTTCTCGTTCACTGCTGTCTCAACACAGTGTGCGCTCGAAGGGACTCGAACCCCCAACCTTCTGATCCGTAGTCAGATGCTCTATCCATTGAGCTACGAGCGCAGTGGCCGAACGGCCGTGGAAGACTCTACCAGGCTCGGGACCCGGCGCGCCAATCGGGGCACGGGACCCGGGGCACGGGACCCGGCGCGCCGATCGAGGCGCGAACGGGTGGTGCCAGCGCGGCGCCGGACGGGAGGCACGCCGCACCTCCCGCCCGGACGGTCAGGCCGCGAGCTGCTCCGGACCGAACACCTCGGTCAGGAAGTCCTCGAGCGCTCGCCAGGAGCGGCGGTCGGCGAGCGCCTGGTACTGCGCGCCGTGGTCGGGCGCGTCCGTACCGGGGACGGCGAACGCGTGCATCGCGTTCGCGTACGACACGAGCTGCCAGTCGACGTGCGGCGCCGCGCGCATCTCGTCCTGCCACGCGTGGACCTTGTCGTCCCCGACCATCGGATCGGCAGCACCGGTCAGCACCAGGAGCTTCGCCCGGATGTCGCCGGCGTCGGACGGATCGTGGGTGATCAGACCGCCGTGGAACGACACCGCCCCCACGAGGTCCGCACCGGTCCGAGCGAGTTCCAGGGCCGTGGAGCCGCCGAAGCAGTAGCCCATGACCACCACGCGCGAGGGGTCGACCTGCGGGTCCTCGAGCAGGCGGTCGAGTCCGGCACGAGCACGGGCACGCAGGAGCCCGAGGTCCTGGTAGAAGCTGCCGGCGACCTCTCCGGCCTCTGCTCCGGTCGGGCGCACGCCCTTGCCGTAGATGTCGGCCGCGAACGCGACGTAGCCGAGGCGGGCCAGCATCGTGACGCGGGCCTCGACATGTTCGTTCACGCCGTGCCAGTCATGGACGACGAGCACGGCGGGACGCCGACCGGTGAGGTTCGCGTCCTTCGCGAGGATGCCCTCGAGCGGCGTGCCGTCGTGGTCGTACTCGACGATGCCGGTGCGGACGTCGGCCCCGGCGGGCTCGGGAACGGTGTTCAGGATGTCTTGGATGGTTGCCACGCGTCCGACCGTACGCCCGGGATCAGTGGAGGAGGTTGTCCCAGTTCGACGGACCGTGCGAACCGGCCGGGTACTCGTCGATCGGGCTCTCGCCGTTGCGCCAGGCGTCGATGACCGGCTGGACGATGCGCCAGCACTGCACCGCGCTGTCACCGCGCACCGAGAGCGTGGCGTCGCCCTCGAGCACACCGGCGAGGACCTCGCCGTACGCCGTGAGTCGGCCCGGGTTGAACTTCGTCTCGAGCTTCGCGCGGTCGACGACGTACGGGTCGCCGGGACCGTTGACGTTGAGTTCGAGGCTCATCTCGTCGGGGGCGATCCAGATGCGGAGCCGGTCCTGCTCGTGCTCGCCGCCGACGCCGTCCGGCACGTGCGGCGAGGGGCGGAAGTTGATGACGATCTCGCGCCGCGGTTCACCCAGGGCCTTGCCGGAGCGGAGGGTGAACGGAACGCCCGCCCACCGCCAGTTCGCGACCTCGACGGTCATCTGCGCCAGGGTCTCGGTCTGGTTCGCCGGGTCGACACCGTCCTCGTCGACGTACGACGGCAGCTGGCGGTCTCCGACGGTACCGGCGGTGTACCGGGCGCGCTTGCCAGCGGTCGCCGGGTCGTCACCCCACGGCTTGACGGCGCGGAAGACGAGCTGCTTCTGCGTGCGGAGGTCGTCGGCGTCGAGCGTGGCGGGGGCCTCCATCGCGACGACCGCGAGCACCTGCAGCAGGTGGCTCTGGATCATGTCCGTGAGCGCCCCGGCGTGGTCGTAGTACCGCGCGCGGTTCTCGAGGCCCAGGGTCTCGTCGTAGATGATGTCGACGCTCTCGACGTGGGTGGACGACAGCAGGGGCTCGATGATCCGGTTCGAGAACCGCAGGCCCAGGAGGTTGAGCACCGTCGAGCGGCCGAGGAAGTGGTCGACGCGGTGGATGCGCTCCTCGGGGATGAACGAGTGGAGGAGCTCGTTGAGCTTCTCGGCGCTCGCGGCGTCGGTGCCGAACGGCTTCTCCATCGCGAGCCGCACACCGTCGGGCAGGTCCATGCCCTTGAGCTGTTCGCACGCCTGCTCGGTGATCGCCGGCGGCAGGGCGAAGTAGATCGCCGGCGCGTGCGAGCACTGTGCCAGGAGCTCGCCGAGGTCGTCCGCGCTCGTGACGTCCGTCTTCCGGTAGTGGCTGGCCGCGATGATCTGCTCGAAGCGGTCGCCGGCGCACTCGGCGCTCGAGAAGGACTCGCGGACGCGCTGCTTCCAGTCCTCGTCCGAGAGCTCGTCGACGCCCGCGCCGATGAGCTCGATGTCCCAGTCCTGCTTGACGTCGAGGAGTGTGGCGAGGCCGGGCAGCAGGAGCCGCTTCGTCAGGTCGCCGCTGGCACCGAGGATGAGGAGGGTGGTCTGGATCGCCATGGCTCCGAACGTACCGACGCACCGCTGATCTGGTTCCGACCGCCGGCCGAACTGTGGAACCTCGAACGGGCCTCCCGGCTGTCGAGGACCGGGCGCGGTCGCGACCGGTGGTCAGCCGACGACGTGCGCCTGGCCCGTCGACGCCGTGGTGCCTCCGTCGACCGGCAACGTGACGCCCGTGATGTAGCGGGCGTCGTCGCTGGCGAGGAAGAGGAACGCCGGCGCGACGTCCTCGGGTTCGCCGATGCGTCCGAGCGCGGTCCGCTGGGCGTGTGGGGCGACCACGTCCGGGTCGGCGAAGTGCTCCGCGTTCGCCACCGTACGGGTCAGGGCCGGCGCCACCGCGTTGACCCGGATGCCGCGCGCCCCGAGGTCGAGCGCCAGCGACTGCATGAGCGTCGTCATGGCGCCCTTCGTGGCGTTGTAGACGGCCTGGCGCCAGTCCCCCCGGAGTCCCGAGGCGCTCGTCGTGAACAGGATGACGCCCCGCGCCCGCTCGAGGTGCGGGAGCGCTTCCTGCACGAGGTGCACGGTGCCGTCGAGGTTCGTCGCGACCATGGCGCGGTAGTCGCCCTCACCGAGTTCGTCGATCTCGCCCGCCGTGTAGGCGGCCGCGTTGCTGACCACGACGTCGATCCGACCGAAGCGATCGGCGGCGATCGCGACGAGGTCGGCCACGCTCTCGCGGTCGGTCACGTCGGTGGGCACCGCGATGACGTGCTCGGCCGGCGCGCCCTCGGCGGTCTCGGCGAGTGCGTCCTCGCGCCGTCCGGCGAGGACCACGTTGCAGCCCTGACCGATGAACGCGCGCGCGATCGCCTGCCCGATCCCGGAGCCCGCGCCCGTCACGATCACGGTCCGACCCTGCAGCTGGTAGTCCCCGGACACCGTCATCGTTCCTCCACACTCGTCCGCCGAGAGCGGCCGTTCACCGCACGGAGCGGCCAGCGGCACCTGTTGGGGCCCGACGTTACGCTCGGCGGCGAGTCCTTGAACGTGGCCGTGCGTCACCAATACGCTCACTCCGGAACCGAGGAACGCAGAGCATCCATGAACACACCCCCGCTGCGCGTCGCCGTCATCGGCACGGGCATGATCGCGACCGTCCACGTACGATCGGCGCGCGCCGCCGGTGCCGTGGTCACCGGGGTCCTCGGACGCACTCCCGAACGCTCGGCACAGGTCGCCGAGCACCTCGGGCTCCCGCGCGGCTACGCCGACCTCGACGAGCTCCTCGCCGACGCACCCGACGTCGTGCACGTGTGCACCCCGAACGACCAGCACCACCCGCAGACGATGGCGATCATCGCGGCGGGGATCCACGTGGTGTGCGAGAAGCCCCTGGCGGTCGACGCCGCACAGGCCGACGAGCTCACGGCCGCCGCCGAGCGTGCCGGTGTCGTCGCGACCGTCCCGTTCGTCTACCGCTTCCACCCGATCGTGCGCGAGATCCGGTCGCGGATCGCCGGCGGCGATCTCGGACGCGTGCTCGCGATCCACGGCTCGTACCTGCAGGACTGGATGCTCGACGAGGGCTCGTCGAGCTGGCGGGTCGACGCCGGAGCGGGCGGTGTGTCGCGCGCCTTCGCCGACATCGGGTCGCACTGGTGCGACCTCGTCGAGTTCGTCACCGGCGAGCGATTCGCGACCGTGACGGCCACGGCCGACATCGTCTACCCCACGCGCCCGGCGTCGTCGGGGCCGTCCTTCTCCGGCGCCCCCTACCCCGATCCGGTGCCGGGAGGCGCGGTGCCCGTCGCGCAGGCCCCCGTCACCACCGAGGACACCGCGGTGGCCACCTTCCGCACGACCCACGGCCGGATCGGGAACGTCGTCGTGTCGCAGGTCGCGGCCGGACGCAAGAACCGCCTGTGGTTCGAGGTCGACGGCACCCGCTCGAGCGCCGCGTTCGACCAGGAGCAACCGGAGTCCGCCTGGTTCGGCACCGAGACCGGCGCCACGATCCTCGTGCGCGACCCCTCGCAGGGGTCGCCCGACCAGCGGCGGTTGGCCGTCGTGCCATCGGGTCACCCGCAGGGGTACCTCGACGCCTTCACGGCGTTCGTCGGCGACACCTACGCCGCCGTCCGTGCCTCACGGGACGGCGGCGTGTGGCCGGAAGGCCTGCCCACGTTCGCGGACGGCGCGCGCGCCGCCCACGTCATCGACGCCGTCGTCGCCAGTGCCGGTGACGGAGCCTGGAAGGACATCGCATGAAGCTCGGGATGCTCACGGCCTGCCTGCCCGGATGGGACCTCGGCCGGATCGCGGAGTTCGCGGCCGCTCAGGGGTACGAGCGACTCGAGGTCGCCGTGTGGCCGAACGTCGGCGGCCGCGACTTCGAGGCCTCGCACCTGCCCGTCGCGACCTTCACCGACGAGGACGCCAGCGCCACCGAGGACCTGATGGCCCGCACGGGACTCGAGATCAGCGCGCTCGCCTACTACGAGAACAACCTGCACCAGGACCCCGAGCGTCGTGACGCGGTCCGGACCCACCTCAAGCACGCGATCGACGCGGCGCAGCGGCTCGGCGTCCCCTACGTGGGCACGTTCATCGGCCGCGACAACAGCAAGAGCGTGCGCGAGAACATGGCGGAGGGCGACCGCGTGCTGCCCGAGCTCGTGGACTACGCGGGCGAGCGCGACGTCAAGCTCATCATCGAGAACTGCGTCATGGAGGGCTGGCACCCGGACGGCTACCCGGGGAACATCGCCTACAGCCCGGAGCTGTGGGAGTGGGTGACGGGCCTCGGGTTCGGCCTGAACTGGGACCCGTCGCACCTGACGTGGATCGGCATCGACCCGGTCGAGACGATCCTGCCGTTCGCGGAGCACATCGTGCACGCGCAGGCGAAGGACGTCGAACTGTTCCCGGCGCGGCGCGACCGCTACGGCTTCTTCGGGCTCGTCGACAAGGGCGACGACCCGTGGGACATGGGCTGGTGGCGCTTCCGCGTGCCCGGTCGTGGCGTGGTCGACTGGTCGCACGTCGTGGACCGCCTGTACGAGGCCGGGTTCACGGGCACGCTGTCGGTCGAGCACGAAGACCCGCTGTGGGGTGGCACGGACGACAAGGTGCTCGAGGGGCTCCGGATCGCGCACCGGACGTTACGGCCGCTCATCGCCGAAGAGCACTCGCCGTCGGCGTGAACCGGATCGCGCCGCCGACCGGTACCTGTGCGACGAGCCCGAGGTCCTCGGGCACGACGACGCCGACCACGGGGTAGCCGCCCGTGACGGGGTGGTCGGCGAGGAACACGACCGGTCGACCCTCGGGTGGCACCTGGATCGCCCCGGGTACCGCCGCCTCGCTCGGCAGCTCGCCGCCCACGCTCCGCGCGAGTGCGTGCGTGCCCGCGTCGAGCCGCACCCCGACACGGTTCGAGCGTGGCGTCACCCGCCAGACGACCGCGTGCAGGGCGTCGGTACCCCCGTCGATCCAGTCGTCGCGGGGTCCGGGCACGAACCGGACGTCGACCACGTCCTCGACGGTCGGGAGGACCGGGCCCGGTTCCGCCGCGTCGGCCACCGCCGCCGCCGTGTCCGACCCGATGGGCAGGACGTCGCCGGCCCGGAGCGGTGCCGGCCCGAGACCGGACAGCACGTCGGTCGCGCGTGATCCGAGCACGGGCGGCAGGTCGAGTCCACCGAGGACGGCGAGGGTCGCGACGGCCCCGGTCGTCGGCGCACCGAGCACCAGGACCTCACGGTCGTGCAGCGCGAACGGACGGTCGGGCTCGATCGGCACCGCCCGGCGCGCGGGCTCGTCGTCGCCCGGGAGCAGCACCGATCGCTCGTCGAGCGTCCCTTCCGCCGCGGGCAGGACCTCGATCGCGCCGACGCCGCCCGTGACCGCCAGGACGAGCTCGCCACGAGCCCGCACGGTGAGCCCTCCCCCGACGTGCTCGACCGCCGCGGCGCCCGCCGCGTTCCCGACGAGACGGTTCGCGCGACGGTGGGCGACGCGATCGAGCGCACCGGAGCGGGTGACGCCGAGGGCCGCGCGGCCCGGTCTGCCGAGGTCCTGCACGGTGCTGAGCAGCCCGGGCGACAGGACCTCGAGGCCTCGCCTGGGAGCGGTCGGACGTGACGGCTCCGTCGGAGCGGGTCGGGCCTCCCGACCGACGGCGGTCGGGCGTGCGGCCGGGGACACTGCGGCGGATGACGCAGCGGCGGATGACGCAGCGGCGGATGACGCAGCGGCGGATGACGCAGCGGCGGATGACGCCGGGTGGACCGCGCGAAACCGGACGCGCATGCCCGGACGGAGCAGGGCCTCCGCCCCGATCCGATGGGGGTCCCACATCACCAGGTCGGTGTGCCCGAGCAGATGCCAGCCGCCGGGGCTCGGCCGCGGGTAGATGCCGCTGTGGCCGCCCGCGATCGCCACGGAACCGGCGGGGATCGCCGTGCGCGGACTGCTGCGCCGCGGCAGGTCGAGGACCGTGTCGCCTCCGACCAGGTAGGCGAACCCCGGCGCGAACCCGGTGAACGCGACCGAGTACTCCGGCGCGGTGTGCCGGCGGACGACCTCGTCCACGCTCAGCCCGGTGCGGTCGGCGACCTGGTCGAGGTCCTCGCCGTCGTAGACCACTGGCACCTCGACGAGACCGTCGGCGGCGGGCGGCGACGCGTCGAGCGGTACGCCGCGCAGCGCGGCGGCGATCGCGTCGGCGGTCGTGGCGCCCGGTGCGAAGCGGACGGCGACGGTCCGCGCGGCGGGCACCAGTTCGGTCACCCCGGGCAGGTCGAGCGTCCGGAGCGCGGCGTGCAGGGCGAGCGCGGCGGCCGTGTCGGGGACCTCGACGAGCACGCCGTCGACGCCGAGGCGCAGCACCCGGGGCGCCCGGGCGCCGGAGTCGGTCACGCGCCCGGACCCGCTCTCGCCCTCTGGGCCGGTCACGCCGCCGGTCGCCGTCACGCCGCTCGGACCGCCGCGAACGGCGCCAGGACCACGCCCGCTGATCCGAGTGCGGACCGGACGGCGAGCGCCGCGGCGACCGCGCCGGGCGAGTCCCCGTGCAGGCAGATCGACGCGGCGTCGATCGGCACGCTGGTCCCGTCGACCGCGGTGACCGCCCCGCTGGTGACCATCGCGACGACGCGCTGGGCGATCTCGGTCGGATCGTGGAGCACGGCCCCCGGAAGGCGTCGGGACACGAGGGACCCGTCGGCGGCGTACGCACGGTCCGCGAACGCCTCGGCCACGACGGGCAGCCCGGCATCGCGAGCGAGGTCGAGGAACGCGGACCCGGCGAGACCGACGACCGGGAGGCCCGGGTCGACCGCCAGGACCGCCTGCACGACCGCCTCGGCGTGCGGTCCGCCCTCCGCGATGGTGTTGTAGAGGGCGCCGTGCGGCTTGACGTAACGGACGGTCGTCCCGGCTGCCCGGGCGAGGGCGGCCAGCGCGCCGATCTGGTAGATCACGTCCGCTGCGAGTTCGTGCAGGGAGGCGTCCACGTACCGCCGTCCGAACCCGGCGAGGTCCCGGTACGCGACGTGCGCGCCGACCGACACCTGCCGTGCGGCAGCCTGCTCGAGCACGGACCGGAGCGACAACGGGTCGCCCGCGTGGAATCCGCACGCCACGTTCGCGCTCGTGACGACATCGAGCATCGCGGCGTCGTCCCCGAGGGTCCACCGGCCGAAGCCCTCGCCGAGGTCTGCGTTGAGATCGATCGTGGTCATGCTGCCCGTCCCTCCACATCCGGTCCGCTCCCCCGATCCTCCACCACCGGGCGACGGGCTGGGAACCCGGCCCCGTGGAGGGAGCACGCTGGAGGCACGAGGACGGCCCCGTCCCACCACCCGAGTCCCAGGCGCCCGACCCCGGCGCCGAAGAGAGGTACGCGATGACCACCGTGAGCGAGTTCCTGATCGAGCGGATCAAGGACCAGGGCGTCAGCCGGATCTTCGGGTTCCCCGGCGACGGCATCGGCGCGTTCGACGGAGCACTCGGCAAGACCGATCGTGCGGGGACGGGCATCGAGTACATCCGCCCGACGCACGAGGAGATCTGCGCGCTCATGGCGACGGCGCATGCCAAGTTCACGGGCGAGGTCGGCGTGTGCGTCGCGACCTCGAGCCCCGGCGCGTTCCACATGCTCAACGGGCTGTACGACGCCCAGATGGACAATCAGCCGGTCGTCGCGATCGTCGGGCAGCAGGGTCTCGACTCGATCGGCACCTTCACCCAGCAAGAGAGCAATCTCGAGCGCGTGTTCACGGACGTCGCCTGTTACGTCGAGACGATCGTGTCGCCCGACCAGGCCAGCGCCGTCATCGACACCGCCTTCCGCACGGCCCGGCTCCGTCTCCAGCCCGCGGTCGTCGTGATCCCCCACGACGTCCAGGCGATGACCATCAAGGCGACGCCGTCGGCCCACTGGGTCTCGCGCTCGAGCGAAGCCATCCCGTCGACGGCGATCACGCCCCCGATGGAGCAGATCCGCCAGGCGGCGGACATCATCAACGCGGGCGAGAAGGTCACGTTCCTGGTCGGCGCGGGTGCGACGGGCGCCACCGACGAGGTCCTCGCCGCCGCCGAGAAGGCCGGAGCGGGCATCATCACCGCGCTCCGCGGCAAGGACGTGATCCCGTCCGACGTGCCGTACCACACGCAGCAGGTCGGTCTCCTCGGGTCCCTGCCGAGCCTCCACCAGATCAAGCGCTGCGACACCATCGTGCTGCTCGGCACGAACTACCCGTACGGCGAGTTCCTGCCCGCGACGGGCCAGGCGCGTGGCATCCAGGTCGACCTCAAGCCCGAACAGCTCGGCGTGCGCTACCCGACGGAGTTGAACCTCTGGGGCGACGTGAAGTCGACGCTCGAGGCCCTCCTCCCCCTGCTCGAGCAGAAGACCGACCTGTCCTGGCAGGAGCGGATCGCCGCCGAGATGCAGGACTGGGAACAGGAGATGCACGCGCAGGCACAGAAGGAGTACCACGACGGGGTCAACCCGCGGCGCGTGACCGAGGCCGTGAACGCGAACCTGCCCGACGGGGCGATCGTCACCGCGGACGCCGGGACGACCGCCGACTGGTTCGGGCACCACATCCGCCTGAAGCGGGGCATGCGCGGCGACCTCTCGGGCCGCCTGGCGACCATGCTCGCGGCGATGCCCTACGCGGTCGCGGCGAAGCTGGCCCACTCCGACAAGACGGTGGTCTGCACCATCGGTGACGGCGCGTTCCAGATGCTCGGCATGAACGAGCTGATCACCGTGAAGAAGTACATGCAGCAGTGGGAGACCAAGCAGTTCATCATCGTGGTCATGCACAATGACGACCTCGCGCAGGTCTCGTGGGAGATGCGCACGGAGGACGGCAATCCGCTGTGGCGCGGCTCGCAGGACGTCGAGTCGATGGACTACGCCGGCTACGCCGAGCTCCTCGGGTTCCGGGGCGTCCAGGTGCGCAGTGACGACCAGGTGGAGTCCGCTGTCGCCGAGGCCTTCGCGCACGACGGGGTCACGCTCATCGACGCCTACGTCAGCCGCAACGTCCCGCCGCTCCCACCGCACATCACCCGTGAGTACGCGCTCAACACGGCCAAGTCGTTGCTCAAGGGCGACCCGATGGAGGCCGGCGTGATCCGGGACTCGGCATCGGCGCTCGCGACCGAGGGCATCGAGCGGGTGAAGGACGCGCTCCACATCGGCGATCGGAAGTAACGAGGCGGGTGGAACGAGGCTGCTCGTCTGCCGCACCCTGTGTTTTCGGCAGCGGCGGCGGTAGCCTGAGGCGTCGCATGGCGACGGCGCCGCTGCGGTGTCCTCTCATCCCGGGCGGTGGTTCCGCCCGACGAACCCGGCGGCGCGGGTGCCCTCCGTCTCCAGGGAAACGGCGGAGGGCACCCCTCCTCCCCGCCCGGATGCACCGGCAGCGTCGAGCTGGCCTCGTCAGCGCTCGTCGACGACAGCGTCGATGTCCTCGACGCCCGCCGCGATGGCGTCAGCGCGGCGCTTCCGCATGCCGGGAGCGGCGAGGGCGCCGACGATCGCGAGGGCGCCGACCCCAGCGCATGCCCAGAAGCCGATGGTGAACGCCGCGGCCCCAGGGAGCCCCACGTGCCCGGTGGGCAACGTGAACACCTTCGTGTGCGACGAGATCAGCGCGGCGATGACGGCCGTTCCGACGCTCGAGCCGATCGTCCGGACGACGGTGTTGGCGCTGATCGCCTCACCCGTCTGCTCGATCGGCACGCTCTCGATGATCGCGTTGGACGCCGCCGAGAGACCGAATCCGATCCCGGCACCCGTGAGGATGCCAGACACCAGGATCTGCCAGACCTGATCGTGCGCGAGCCCGGGGAGCACGAACGCCGCGGTGAGGAGCACACCCCCGATGACCAGCGGCGGCTTCGGACCCGTCCGTCGGACGAGGGCCCCCGCGACCGGTGAGACCACGATCATCATGAGGACCGTCGGGAGCAGGAACAGGCCGGCCTGCGAGGCGGTCTTGCCGAAGCCGTACCCGGTGAACGACGGCAGCTGGAGCAGCGTCGGGACGAGCACGAACGTGCCGTACATCGCGAACCCGAAGACGAGCGCGACGACGTGAGCGGTCCAGACGCCACGGATGCGGAAGAGCCGGACGTCGATCAGCGGCGCCTTCACGCGGAGCTCGACGACGACGAAGACCACGAGCGCGACGACGCCGACCGCCAGCAGACCGATGGTCTTGACGTCACCCCAGCCCCAGGTCTCGCCCTCGCTGACAGCGAGCAGCAGCGCCACGAGGGAGATCGAGAGGATCGCCGTCCCGGCGAGGTCGAGGCGCCCGGGCTTCCGGACGTCCGATTCCGGCATCCCGAACACGATACCGGCGAGCCCGACGACGATGAGCGCGAGCGGCAGCCAGAACAGCCAGTGCCAATCGAGGTGCTGCACGATCGGTCCGGCCGCGACGATGCCGATACCGGCCCCGATGCCGAAGATGCCCGACAGCAGACCGATCACGACGCTCACCCGGTCCTTCGGGAGTTCGTCGCGCACGATGCCGATCGACAGCGGCAGCACGGCGCCGGCCGCACCCTGCAGGCAGCGGGCCACGATCAACGTGGCGAGGTTCGGCGCGAGGGCGGCGACGACGGTGCCGACGAGCAGGAGGCTCATCACGACGATGAGGATGCGCCGCTTGCCCATCATGTCGCCCATGCGGCCGAAGATCGGCGTGAGGACGGACGCCGACAGCAGGTAGGCGGTGATGATCCAGCTCACGTTGCTGGTCGAGGCCCCGAGGTCCTTGCCGATCGTGGACAGTGCCGGAGCGACGAGCGACTGGAGCACCGCGTAGGCCAAGCCGCCGAGTGCGAGGTACACGACGATGAGGGTGGTGTTCGGGCTGCTGTGTCGCTCCGCGACGGGGGTCGAGCCCGTGCGGGGGCCCTCGGTGACTCGGGACATCGTTCTCCGTGATCGAAAGACGTAAACAAGCGCTTACAAGTCGTGAGCCTACTGCTCCTCGCGCGGAAGTCAAAGCGCGTTTACACCGCACCTCCCGGTGCGGGTACCGTTGCGGAGATGGAGAGGACGTCATGACGCTCGAGTCGCAGGTGCCGTCGAGGACGCGCGACGCCGCGAAGACCCGGCAGCTCCTGGTCGCCGCGGCTCGACGTCGGTTCGCGTACGACGGCTACTCCGCGACCACCGTCCGGGAGATCGCAGCCGACGCCGGAGTGAACGTCGCGCTCATCAACCGCTACTTCACGAGCAAAGAGGGCCTCTTCGAGGCCTGTCTCGAGCGCGCGGTGGAGGACCTCGATGCCCCCCGGCCGGACGACGACTCGGTCGAACGGATGCTCCAGAGCCTCGTCGAGCGGGTGACGAACGCGCCGACCGGGGAGCACGCGGTCGAGCTCCTCCTGCTCATCCGGTCCTCCGGAGACGAGCAGGCCGACCGGATCCGCAACGCGACACTCACCTCGTACGCGGAGCGCATGGCGCGCATCGCCGGGTGGGACCCCGATGACGTCGACACGAACGGCATCCTGCTCCGCGCAGAGGTCGCGCTGGCCACGGCCTTCGGCATCACGCTCCTGCGTGCCTCCACTCGGCTCGGCCCCCTGGTCAACGCGTCGGCGAGCGACCTGACCGGCCCGTTCAGCGACGTCGTCACCGCGTTGCTGGCGCCGGACCGGCGGTAGGCCGGACCGGCGCCGGCCCCACGGTTCAGCGGAAGAGCCGCTCCCCGATGTACGAGCCCTTGCGCGGCGCCGGCGGCACGGCGAACACGGCCGAGCCGATGTGCGAGATGTACTCGTTCAACCGGTCGGACGCTCCGAGCCGCCGCTGGATCCGTGTGAAGTGATCGGGGTCGTTCATGAACGCGGTGAACAACAGCCCGGCGTCGAGCTGCCCGTACTGGTTGAGCCCGTCGGTGTAGTTGTACGGGCGACGCAGGATCTTGACGCCGCCGTTGTTCTCGTGCGCGGCGAGGGCGACGTGTGCGCGCGCGTCGATCTTCGTGTCACCGGCGTGGTCGGTCGCGTGGAAGTCGGGCGTCGTGTGCTCGGTCCCCCCGGAGAGCGGCGCACCCTCGACCTTCGTGCGTCCGAACACCCGCTGCTGGTCGCTGATGACGTCGGCGTCCCAGATCTCGATGTTCATCTGGATCTTCCGCGTGACCTGGTAGGTGCCGCCCGCCATCCAGTCCGCGTCGTCCCCGAGCCGCACAAAGCGCTCGTAGTCCTCGTCGGTGGTGATGTTCCGTGTGCCGTCCTTGAACCCCATGAGGTTCCGGGGGGTGGTCTGGTTCGCTCCAGCCGACGCACGCCCGAACCCGAGCACGGTCCAGCGCACGGTCGCGGTGCCACGGGCCATCCGGGCGAGGTCGCGGATCGCGTGGTAGGCGACCTGGGGGTCGTCGGCGCACGCCTGCAGGGACAGGTCGCCACCGCTCAGCGCGGGGTCGAGGGCGTCGCTCGGCAGCGCGGGGATCGGAGCGAGCGCGGCGGGCTTGTGGGCCGCCAGGCCGAACCGCTCGTCGAACAGCCCGGGGCCGAGCCCGACGGTGACGGTGAGCGATGCCGGGCCGAGGTCGAGGGCCTCCCCGGTGTCGGCACCGACGCCGTCGGCGTGCGCCGGGACGACCGCGCCGATGGTGCCGCCGGACTGCAGTTGCGCGATCGCGGCGGACCACCGGGCGAGCAGGACCTGCAGGTCCGTCGCCAGGGTCGACGCCATGTCGAACGTCATGAAGACGCAGTACCGCTGCGGCTCGGTGCGGATCCCACCCTGCGGCTGCCCCGCCGCGGTCGCGTAGAACGGGTGGGTCCGCGACAGGTCGATGGACTCGTCGTCGGGGGTGCGTCCGACCGCACTCGCCGCGAGGGCGCCGCCGATCCCGGCGAGTGCGCCCACCCCGGCACCTGCCGCCGCGAGCCCGCCGATGAGTCCGCGGCGCGACACCGACGGACGCGGAGACCCGTCGCGCTCCTGCTCCGGCGCTCCGCTCACGCGGTGGCGACCTTCTCGGCGAGCCGCGACAGCGGGTCCTGCAGGGCCTGGATCGTCTGCGAGATCGTGTTCGCGTCGGCGGTGCGGGTGGCGGCGTCGTAGGTGCGGAAACCGCCGAGGGCGGTGCCGTCCCGGTAGCCGTCCATGAGCGTGTCGACGCTGTCGAACTGGGTCGCGATCTGCTTCGTGATCGACGGGTCGAGCTTCTGCAGGCCGGGCTTCAGGTACGCGAACGCCTGCCGCGCACCCTCGACGTTCGCCGCCAGGTCGACGAGGTCGATGTGGCTGAAGCCCTCCTCCTCGCCGGTGATCTTCTCGGACTGGACCTCTTCGAGCAGGCCGGCCGCGCCGTTGGCGAGGTCCTCGGGCTTGTAGGTGAGCGTCGGGACGAGCTTGTCGAGCAGGGTGACGTTCTCGGTGAGCTCGGCCGCGAGCTGCTTCGTGCTCGCGGTGATGGCGCCGCCCTGGAACAGATCGCGCTCCACGGCGTGGAACCCGTGCCATCCGACCGACGGGTCGAGGTTCGAGGCGCGCATGTCGACGAGGTAGTCGAGGTTCCCGGCGTTGTCGGTCGCCTTGTGGCCCTTCTTGACGAACCCGTCGACGTCGCTCTCGACGTGCTCGTAGTACGGGCGCGCGTTCGCGTAGTCCGTCTTCGCGGCGGCGAGGTCCCCCGCGTCGACGTCCTCCTGCAGCTGCCGCACGGCGGTCACCATGTCGTTGACCTGGGCGTCGACGTAGTCCGCGTAGCCCTTGGCGCCCTGTCGGAGGAGGGTCGCCGCGCTGCTGTTCGCGGTCGATGCGGCCTTGCCGGTGACGGTGAAGGTCGTGAGCTCCTTGGTCGCCCCGGGGCAGTACACCTGGTACTTGCCGCCGCCGAGCGTCACGGTGAACTTGACCGGGTCGAGTCCGGGTGCCAGGTTCTCCTTCTCGCCGAGGATCTTCTGGTCCTGCAGGAGCTCGACCTCGGTGATCGCGGTCGACGAGGTGTTCCGCACGGTGAACGTCACCGGTCCGGCGGGCACCGAGGTCGTCGACACGGCGCACTTGTCCGAGCCGTCGTTCGTCAGGGTCACGGCCACCCGGTGCACCGCGCCGGACGGCGTCGCGGCGTCCTCGGCGGAGGACGACGCGGTCGAGCAGCCGGTCAGCGCGAGGGCTGCGGCGGCGAGGGTCGCTCCGAGGACGAGGACGGATCGGGTGCGGCGGTCAGCGAACGGCATCGGCGGTCTTCCTGCTGGTCGCCCCGTGCCGGTCGGCGACGGGGGTCGTGGTGGTCGGTCGGGAGGAACGGGTCGCCGCCCCGAGTCGGCGGCGGTCCCGCAGGGCGAGCAGGGCCTGGGCGATCGCGGCGATCGCGAGCGCGATGGGCAGCCACGCCTTCCAGAGGAGCGCTTCGCGGCCCGCGGAGGCGCCGCTCGCCACCGCCTCGCCCGCGGCGGTCACCCGGGTGGCGGGGACCGCCCAGGCGGTGGCGTCGAACGAGTAGGTCCGGCTGCTCGGCAGGCCGCCGCCCGACACGGTGAGGACGGCACGCTCGGTCCGGCGCGCGTCGAGGATGCCGCCGTCGACGGTCCAGAGCGTCCGGGTCGCGGTCGAGGTCCAGTGCGCGGTGAACGGGCCGGGCTGCTGCGCGGGCGAGATGCCGACGGGCACGCGTCCGAACAGGTCGGTGAGCTGGTCGAGGGTCAGCGTCGCGGGTCGGCCGGTGCTCGGGACGCGCGTGGTGGCGCGCCAGCGGTCGGCGGTGACACCGGCGCGCGTGGTCGTCACACGGTCGGCGGCGGTGAACCGGGTGCGCTGCACGCTGTCGCCGGCCCGGACGACGAGGGTCGCGGCGGCACCGTCGACGGTCGCCGTCGCGGTGTGTCGCGTGGTGGGGTGCGGGTCTCCGGCACCGGCGGCGAGGGTGGCGGAGGTGGGCAGGGCCTCCCGGCCGGTGGGGACGGCCACCGCGAGCACGACCGCCGCCACCACGAGACCCGCGGCGACGAGGACGCGCACGCGCGGGACCTGCACCGGCGACGGGCGGAGGGACCGCGGCCAGAGGCTCACGACGAGCACGGGGACGAGGTAGCCGACCCAGCCGACGACCTCGACGACGCGGGGGTCCGCCGGGATCCCGAGCACACCGGTGACGAGTGCGGCCTGCACGGACCCGGTCGGCGCGAGCCAGGACAGGTCGACGGTGCGCTGCTGCCCGATCGTCACCCAGCCGGCCTCGTGCGCGGTCCGGAGTGCGGTGAGCACGAGCCCTGCCGCCACGAAGACCAGGAACACGCCGGTGCCGGTGAAGAACCGCCGGAGGTCGAGCCGGACCCCGCCCGTGGAGATCCCCCAGCCGATGAGCACGGCGACGAGCACGCCGATCACGGCGCCGAGCGCCGCGGTGCCCGCCGAACTCGCGGCCTGGAACGTGGCGAGCAGGAACACGGAGGTCTCGAAGCCCTCCTTGAGGACGGCGAGGAACGCCATGCCCGCGAGCGCCCAGGCGGTGCCGCGACCGACGGCCGCGGCGGTGCTCGCCTCGAGGTCGCCCTTGAGGTCGCGGGCGTGCGTCCGCATCCAGATGATCATCCCGGTGACGAACACGACGGCGACGGCGCCGATGACGGACTCCATCGCCTCTTGCTCGGACTGCGGGAGCGCCTGCTCGAACGCCTCGAGCCCGACGCCGACGGCGACGCTGAGCACGACGGCGAGGGCGATCCCGCCCCACATCGGCACGAGCGAGATGCGACCGCGGCGGAGGAACGCGGCGATGATCCCGACGATGAGGGTCGCTTCGAGGCCTTCGCGGAGGCCGATGACGAGCGTGGCGAGCATGGAGTGGGATCCCGGTGGGGTGAGGGGCGACGACCCCGCGGAGTGGAACGGAGGTAAGGCTAACCTAAGAGCGCGGGTGTCGTCCACGGCCCGGCCCGAACCGCGAAGATGGACCGGTGCAGTTCTCCTCCGCTGACGCACTGGTCGTCCCCGCGCACGCGCTCGCGACCGTGACGAACGTCCTCGACCTCGCGGGGGTGTTCGCGTCCGCGCTGCTCGGCGGGTCGCTCGCGCGCGAGATGGACTTCGACCTGTTCGGGTTCCTCGTGGTCGGGTTCGTCTCGGGGCTCGGCGGCGGGATCCTCCGCGACGTCCTGCTCCAGGACGGCCCGCCGGTCGCGCTGACCGACCCGCTGTACGTCCCGGTGGCGCTCGTCGGAGCGCTCGTGGCGTTCTTCGTCTCGATCTCGGAGCGGGCGTGGGACCGCCTGTTCACGGTGCTCGACGCAGCCGTCATCGGGTTCTGGGCCGTGGTCGGCGTGCAGCGGACGTTCGACGCGCACCTGGGCTGGGGTCCGGCGATCATCATGGGCACCGTGACCGCGGTCGGGGGCAGTGCGGCCCGTGACCTCCTGCTCCGGCGGGTGCCCGCGGTGCTCGGCGGGAACGCCCTCTACGCGTCCGTCGCCGTGGCCGCGTCGATCGTCATGGTCGTCGCGTCGGCGTTGCACGTCCCGACGATCGGCATCGTCGTCGCGATCCTGCTGTCGCTCCTGCTCCGGCTCGGCGCCGTCCGGTACGGCTGGGGGCTGCCGAACGGCCGCGACTGGCAGCCGCAGTCCGCGCTCGCGACGCTCTTCCGCCGGGGTCGGCGGCCCGAGCGCATGCGGCTCCTGCGCCGGTCCCGACGCGGCCGCGAGCGCGACGACCAGGACGGGCCGGCCTCCGCGACCTCGGACGGGCCTCCCGAACACCCCTGACGGCCGTCGCCGTCAGCGCAGCAACGCCCGCCGCTCCATGAGCGCGACCCGGCGGAGCAGCGGCCGCCGCTGTCCGGCCGGGAGGACCGCCACCGCGCCCCGGAACCGCCGCAGCTCCTCGCCGATCCCGTCCGGCGCCCCACCCGCCGGCAGTCCGGCCCGACGCCACGCGAACCACGAGGGACGGAACCCGACGGTCGCGAGCGCGAGCGCGTCGAACGCCTCGTGGACGAGCTCGGTGTCCGCGCGGGCGGCCCGCCACCACGACTGTGCCGTGATCTGGCCGGGGTGGCGTCGGTAGAGGACCGCCGGGACCCGGTCCCGCACGAGCCGGAGCCCCGCACCGGCAGCGCGGAGCCAGAGGTCGTAGTCCTCGGACGCGACGGATCGGCATCCGCCGAGGTCTCGGATCACCCGGGTGCGCGCGGTCATCGTCGGGTTCATGAAGGGGTTCTCGAGCAGCAGCGCGAACGGCGCCGCCGCAGCGGACAGTCGCCGGAGCGGTTGCGGGCGCGCGACGGGTGTGCCGGGGAGCCAGTCGACCGCGGGCGCGAACACGAGGTCCGCGGACCGCAGCAGGGCGAGCTGCCGCCGGAACCGGAACGGCGCGCACACGTCGTCCGCGTCCATGCGTGCGACGACGGGCGCCGTGACCTCGTCGAGCAGGGTGTTCATGCCGGCGGCGATCCCGACGCTCGGCCCGACCAGGACGCGGAGCCGGGCGTCCCGGATCCGCTCGAGCACCCCGAGCGTGTCGTCCGTGCTGCCGTCGTCGCGCACCAGGAGCTCGCCGTCCTCGGGGAGCGCGCGGAGGACCGTCCGCACGGCCGTGCCGACCGTGCCGGCCGCGTTCCGGGCAGGCATGACGCAGGTGATCGTGGGCATGGCGGTCCTCCTCGGCGTTCCGGGCATGCTGCCGGGACCGCGGCGCGCCGCATCCGCCGGGAGGCGCGGCACCACCGGTCCGCGCCCGTCGCGTCACCCGCGGCCTCACCCGGAGCGGTGGGAATCCGCCGGAGGGCCGTCGCCCGCCGTCCCGGTCCGCCGCCATCCGCTCGGGCTCGGTTCAGTCATCCTCGCTGATCGCGGCGAGGCGGAGCTCCTCGACGTCGAACCGGCCCTGCACGCGACGCATCACCGCGTCGTCGATGGCCCGGGAGCGTCGGAGGTCGTCGACGGCCGTCCGCTTTGCCTCGAGCAGCGCGAGCCGCAGCGCGATGTCGGCCTGCTCGGCCTCCCGTTCGAGCTGGATCTCGTCGGGCTCGCCGTCCGTCGCATCCTCAGCAGCCCCGCCGATCGGGTCCTCCGCGTCGGAGCCGTCGGCACCCGCAGCCATGGCTTCGCCGGCCGATCCGCCCGTGCCGCCGATCACCGCGGCGGACACGGTCACCCCGGCGTCCGCCGCCGCCCGACTCGCCGCCGCGGCGTCGCCCTCGGCGGCCTCCGCATCGCGCCGCAGCCGCTCGAGGCGGCGCCCGTAGTCGGCGCGCAGGTCCTCGCGGACCTCCTCGGGCGACTCGAGCCGGCTCGCGACGTCGTCGAGCGAATCGAGCGCCCCCTGCAGGGCCGCCCGCTCTGCCTCGATCTCCTCCCGTTGCTCCTCGGGATCCTCGGGCAGGCGTGCCCATCGCACGATCACGGGCATCGTGAGTCCCTCGACCACGAGCGTCACGAGGATGACGACGAACGTCGCCGCGATGACGAGGTCGCGGTCGTGGACCGGGCTCCCGTCGGACATGGCGCGCGGGACACCGAGCGCGGCCGCGAGGGACACCGCACCCCGGAACCCGGCCCACGCGATCGGCATGCGCTCCCGGAAGTGCAGGTGCCGGTCGCGCTCCCCCGCCCGCCGGTCGAGCAACCGGCTCGCGTACGGGGTCGTGTTGACCCAGAGGAACCGCATGCCGATCACCGCGGCGGTGCTCCCGAGCCCGAGCGCGAGTGCCGTCACCCAGTCGTCGTGGAGCACGGCGAGGAGCGTCGGGTGGAAGTCGAGTCCGACGAGCACGAACAGCGCGCCGTTGAGCAGGTAGGACGTGACCTGCCAGAAGCCGTACCCCTGGATCCGCGCGTGCGCACTGATGACGCGGTGCCCGATCTGCGTCAGGAGCAACCCCGCCGTGACCACCGAGACGACCCCGGAGACGCCGAACAGCTCGGCGGGCAGGTACGCGAGGAACGGGGTGAGCACGCTGAGCGTGTTCTCGAGCAGCCGGTTGTCGAGGTACCGCCGCACCCAGTAGACGATGAGACCGACCGCCAGGCCGATCGCGATGCCGAACCCGTACGAGGCGAAGAACCGCACGACCGCGCCCCACACGTCGATGTCCTGCCCGCTCACCACGGCGCCCACGGCGACCGAGTAGAGGACGAGCGCGGTGCCGTCGTTGACGAGGCTCTCGGCACGGAGCGTCGTGATGAGCCGCCGGGGCAACCGCGCGGCCACCGCAGCGACCGCCGTGGCGTCGGTCGGGGCGAGGACCGCGCCGAGCGTGATCGACAGCGCCCAGGTCAGCCCGAGCAGGTGTGCGACGACCGCGACCACCGCGGCCGTGGCGAACACGAGACCCACCGCGAGCAGCGCGATCGTGCGCAGGTTGCTCCGGATCTCGCGCAGTGACGTGTTGAGGGACTCCCAGTACAGGAGTGCGGGGAGGAACAGCAGCAGCACCGCTTCGGACGGCAGCCGCACGCCGCCGAGCCCCGGCAGGAACCCGACCCCCGCGCCGAGCACCAGGAGGACGAGCGGCGCCGCGACGCGGATGCGTTGGGCGACCACGCCCCCGACGAGGATGGTCGCGCCGAGCACGACGGCGAGCTCGAGTCCGTCCACCCGTCCTGTCTACTCGGCGGCGGGCCGGGACACCGCCTCGGGGTCGGTTGCAGCACGTCCTCAGCAGCGCGGCGGGGACCTCCTCGGCGGGTCGCGACGGGACCTACTCGGCGGGTCGCGGCGCCTGCGATGCAGCATGTCGGCGCCCGCGACCGGTCCACGCTCTCGACGGCGCGAGAGACGGTGGCCACACCCGGGACAGCACCCGGCGCCAGGGTGACACGGCTGCGTCGAGCCCGACCCGGACCTCCCGAACGGCGTCCCGCAACCGGTCCTGGTCGACCGGTGCGGTACCCGGTCGTGCGTAGCGCTCGCGGTCGAGCGCGTCGACCACCGTCCCCAGCGGCGTCAGCGTCGCCGGCGGCAGGGTGGCGCCCAGGCGCGTCAGCACCGCTCGGGCCGTCCGGGCCGCGAGCGCGGGATCGTCCGGCGGCACCGTCGCCGGCGGGAACCCGTGGTCGGCGACGTCGTCGATCACCTCGCGCCAGGCGTTCGCGGCGGGATCGCGACCGGTCTGGACCAGTCCGAGACGTCGACGACGGCGGAGGGTGCGGAACAGTCCCGGACCGACCACCGCACCGAGCGCCACGAGGACCGCGAGGGCGATCTCCCACGTCGCCGAGCCGCGGTCCGATCCGCCCGTCCCAGCGCCGGACGCAGCATCCGGCGTCGGCGACGCCGACGAGGGCTGCGCGGTCGGCTGGTTCGCGGGCGCGGAGCGGAGCGGCGTGACCGTCGGGAGCGAGGTCGGCGACGCGGTGGCGGGCAGCTCGGCGTCCGACTGGTCCTGTGCGACCGGCGTCGGCTCGAAGCCCACCCAGCCGGCGCCCTTGATGTACAACTCGGGCCACGAGTGCAGCTGCCGGTTCGAGACGACGTACTCGCCGTCCTTCTGCGTGCCGCCCGGCCGGTACCCGACCGCGATGCGCGACGGGATCCCGAGCACCCGGGCCATGACCGCCATCGCCGAGGCGAAGTGCACGCAGTACCCGGCCCGCACCTGCAGGAACTTCGCGACGACGTCCATGCTGTCGCCGTCGTACCCCTGCTCGACGGGTGCCGTCTCGGAGTAGGTGAAGCGGCCGCTCCGGAACCACGACTCGAGCGCGCGTGCCTGCTCGTACTGGTCGCCGGCCGTCCCGGCGACGCGCTCGGCGGCGGTGCGGATGCTCCCTGGGAGGTTGCGCGGCAGCTGGAGGTCGGTGCGGAGCTGGGCGGACGACGGACGGTTCCAGTCGCCACTCGCGATCATGCCGAAGCGACCGTGCTGGGCGATCGCGTCGAGGTAGGGGTTGGCGAACGTCGCGACCCCGTACGCCTGGTAGACGTCGCCGCGGCGGGTCGTCTGCCCGGTGGACCGGACGGTGTTCGACCGCCCCATCCACCGCCACTGGGTGAGGTCGAGCGCGGTCGACCGGGACTGGATCCCGACCGCACCCGACGGCAGCGGCAGGTACTGGCTCGACAGCCCCGTGACCCGGACCTGGACGTCCTCGCGGCTGGCGACCCGCGGGTTCACCCCGGTGGCGAACTGGCCCTGGTCAGCGCTCGGGGCGGTGCTGGCATCGACCACCGAGGGCACCCAGTCGCCCGTGCCGAACTCGTCGAGGTCCGCGAGCTTGAGGTACTCCGGCACCCCCGTCGTCGTCCGGTAGCGGAACACCTCGATCTCGCTCGGACGCCGCAGGTCGTCACCGAGTTTGAGGAGCGTGCCGGGGCGCCCGGGGTTGATCGGGGCCTGGATCGCGCCCGTGACCCCCGACAGCCAGCTGGCGTCGATCGGGACGACGGTCGGCAGGCCCACCGCGACGACGAGGGCGACCGCGCCGATCACCATCGCCGGGAACGCCTGCTGCACGGGCCGGACCGACAACCAGAGGACGAGCAGGAACGCCATGCCCGTGAGCACGACGAGCACCACGCTCGGCGCCGTTCCCGTCACGATCCCGGGGACGACGAGTGCGACGAACGCGGGCACGGCGGCGAGGGCGGCCGTGGGCGCGATGACCGCGACGAACAGGGCGACGCCGGCGGTCCAGACGAGCGTGACGGACACGACGAGCTGCACCGCGTCGGTCTCGGGGAGCGGCGCGGGGTTCACCTTGATCGCGAGCAGCGCCTGCCCGAGCGCGCCGCTGCGGTCGAGCCACCCGAGCGGCTCGGTGCCGTCGAGGATCGCCAGCGCGCATGAACCGCCGACGAGGGTGACGACGAGCGCGACGAAGCGGGCCCACCGCGGGCGGGTGCGGACGGCGAGCATCACGCCCACGAGCAGGGCGGTGACGACGAGCGCGGAGACCCACCACGCGATCCCCTGCACGAGCGGGCGGACGGCGAGCGACGCCACGACCACGGGCAGCGCCGCGGCGGCCACGAGCGTGCGGCTCGGCGTGCCCGGGTCCTCGTCGGTGCGGTCGTCGCGCTCGAGGACGTCACGGCCCGTGACCGGGCGACGGGCGGTGTCGGTCATCGGGCACTCCCGCCCACGGGAACCACGAGGATGCGCCATCCGGCACGGTCGAGGACCCCGCGAGCGGCGGCGTCCGGTGGCGTGATCGCCACGAGGAGCCCGCGCGAGGCCGGGGGCGTGCGGGCGACGAGCTCGGACGCCTGCTCCGCCGTGCACTGGCCCGTGACGACCGCGGTCATGCCGTGCACGTCGACGGCGCGGACCTCGGGCAGGACCTCGGCCACCGGGCGCGCGTCGGAGCGCAGCGCGACGTCGGCGAGTCCGACGAGCACGGACGCCAGGTCCCCCGCGGGCGACGGCTGGACGTCGTCCGCGGTGACGAGGGCGACGCGGGACGTCCGCGCGGCGAGCACCCGTGCGACGCTCGCGGCGACGACGACCGCGTGCTCGAACGCGGCGTCCCCGGCCATGTCGGACAGCTCGGCGAACGGCTCGCGGCCGAGCTCCTGGTAGGAGGCGCGGCGCACGTCGAGCAGGACGGTCGCCTCGGGCGGCTGGGCCTGTGCGGTCTGCCGGACGTGGAGTTCGCCGCGCTTGGCGCTCTGCCCCCAGTGCACGCGGCGGATGGGATCGCCCGGTCGGTAGGGCCGGAGTTCGCTGTCGTCCGCGGACCCGCCTTGGCCGGTTCGTCCGGCCTCGGCCGAGACCGCACCCGAGAGCACGCCCGTCTCGATCGCGCCGAGCACCGTGGTGCGGGGCACGACCACGATCTCCTGCGCCGCCACGACGACCCGGTCGACGTGGACGAGTCCGAACGGGTCGGCGACACGGACCGTCGCCGGACCCAACCGGGGACGACCGCGGCGCGCGGCGATGGCCTCGACCGTGAGCCGCGCCGGGGGACGACCCGACCCGACGTCGACGAGGGCCTCGAGGTCCCCTGCCGATGCGAAGTGGTCGTCGAGGCGGTCACGCACGAGCACCCGCACGACGCCGAGCGCCCGCTGCCGACCCTCGACCAGCAGCGTGGCGCGGAACACGGCACCGGCCTCGATCGTCGTACGCGGGACCTGCCGGGTCGCCCGGATCGGTCCGGCGGCGACCATCGCGACGACGGCGCCGAGGACGACGAGCACGAGGACGAGGAGCCCGGCCGTCACCGCGAGGCTCGTCGTCGCCACGAGCCCGGCCCCGACCAGACCGATGCCCACCGCGACCGTGGTCCACCCGCGTGAGGTCGGCCGCGGCAGGGCGACCCGACCGCGGCGGGTCCCGGGCATCAGGACCGCACGGCCGCGGCGCCGAACGGCACCGCCGTGTCGGCGACGATACGGACGACGACGTCACGAGCGGCGTCCTCGGCACCGCCGCCGAGGTTCCGGGCGACGGGCACGAGGCGGTGCGCGAGCACGACCGGGGCGAGCGCGGCGACGTCGTCGGGGGTGACGAACGGACGACCCTCGAGCGCGGCGCGAGCGCGTGCGGCGCCGGCGAGGTGCAGGGTCGACCGCGGACTCGCACCGAGCAGCAGGTCCGGGTGCCTCCGGGTCGAGCGGACGATGTCGACGACGTAGCCCTCGACGTCGGGCGCGACGTGCACGGCGTGCACGGCCCGGATCATCGCCGCGAGGGTCGCGACGTCGACGATGGGCCGCAGTGCCGACATCGGGTCGCCGACGCCACGGCTGCGGAGCATCTCGCGTTCGGCGTCGAGGCTCGGGTAGCCCATCGTGATACGGGCCATGAAGCGGTCACGCTGTGCCTCGGGCAGTGGGTACGTGCCCTCCATGTCGATGGGGTTCTGCGTCGCGACGATCATGAACGGCGACTCGAGGGGCCGTGTCACGCCGTCGACCGTGACCTGCGACTCCGCCATGGCCTCGAGCAGGGCGGACTGGGTCTTGGGGCTCGTCCGGTTGATCTCGTCGCCGATGACCACGTTCGCGAACACGGGCCCGGGGGCGAACCGGAAGGACCCGGACGCCTGGTCGTAGATGTTCACGCCCGTCACGTCGGACGGCAGCATGTCGCTCGTGAACTGGATGCGGCTCACCGACCCACCGACCGTGGCCGCGAGGGCCTTCGCGAGCACGGTCTTGCCGACACCCGGGACGTCCTCCACGAGCAGGTGCCCCTCGGCCAGCATGACCGTCAGCGCGGTGCGGATCGCCTCGGTCTTGCCGTCCACGACCGTGCCCACCGCACGCACGATCGCGTCGCCCGCGGAGCGGATCTCGTCGACCGGGAACGATGCCCCCGCCCCGCCCGGTCCCCCCGGATCGGCGACGTCAGCGCTGTGTGGCAAGCCGGACCTCCAGGCTCGTAGGACGTGTCCGGGAATGCTACCTCGGGCCGATGGCAGCCCCCTCCGCGACGGCGGGCGCCGTCCTGTACCCCTCTCGGTGGCAGGATCGGTGCATGGCGGACCACGTTCTCGAGCCCACGACCGACACGGCAATCGACGTCTTCACGGCGGAGCGCGCGCCCGTCCTGCGGGCGTCCCCCGGCGACACCGTCACCGTCCGCACGCTGAGCGCGGCCGGGTACCTCGAACGGCAGCAGGAGCCGGGCCAGGAGGTCCCGACACTCATCACGAGCCGCCGCGGCCACTGCCTCGTCGGCCCCGTCGCGCTCACCGGCGCGCTGCCCGGGCAGGTGCTCGCCGTGCGGTTCGACGCCCTGGTCCCCGGGACCTGGGGCTACACCGGCTCGGGCGGCGTCGACAACGAGCTGAACCGGGCCCTCGGTCTCGCCGACACCGCGACGCGGGGGCCGCTGCTCTGGGACATCGACGCCGAGGCCGGCGTGGCACGGAACCAGCTCGGCCTGGGCGTCCGGACCGCACCGTTCCTCGGCGTCGTGGGCGTGCCTCCCGAGCCGACCGGCGAGCACTCGACCATCCCGCCGCGGCCCGTCGGCGGCGGGAACATCGACTGCCGCGAGCTCGTCGCAGGCGCGACGCTGTACCTCCCGGTCACCGTGCCGGACGCGCTCCTGTTCGTCGGCGACGGCCACGCCGCGCAGGGCGACGGCGAGGTCTCGGGCACCGCCGTCGAGTGCGACATGACGACGACGATGACGCTGTCCCTGCTCGACACGGCACCGGTCCCGGGCGTCCACGCCGACACCCCGGCGGGTCGGATCACCTTCGGGTTCGACGCCGACCTCAACGCGGCGACCGCCACGGCCCTGAACGCCATGGTCGACTGGATCGCTGCGCTGCACGACGTCACCCGCGCGCAGGCCCTGGCGATGGCGAGTGTCGCCGTCAGCATGCGGGTCACCCAGATCGCGAACCAGACGTGGGGCGTGCACGCGCTGCTGCCGCACGACGCGATCCTCGTCTGAGGCGGCGCACCGCCTCCGCCGTCGCGCGGCGTCGCACCGACTCGCACCGACATAGATGAGCCGCGGAACGGACTGTGAACCGGGGCGATGCGCGGCTCCTGGTCCGTTCCGCGGCTCATCCCGCTGGCGCGGCCGCCGCGCCGGGTCAGTCAGCCTCGCAGGCGATCCCGTCCTTGTCGGCGTCGAGCTTGCTGTTCGCCGAGTACAGGGCGTTGTCCTTCTTGACGGTGCCCTTGAGCTTGCGGTGCTCGACGCTGCCGTTGGTGTGGTGCACCGTGTTGTACGTCACCGAGGTCTTGGCGATGCCGCCCGAGTAGACCTTGTGCACGGCGGTGCAGTTGGCGTACTTGGTGGTGGCTGCCTCGGCGGCGGTGGCGTTGCCGACCCCGGCGACCGCGACCGCCGTGAGCACGAGGCCGATGGTGATGGCGCGCTTGCGCATGTTCCCCTCCGTGCGCCGCCGGGTTCGGGTCCGCGGCGCTGCGACCGGATCCACCGATCAGCGTCAGCATAGGGGTAGCGAGGAGTCCTCGCGTACCCACGAAGTGGCGGTGTCCGGAGGGTCGTCAGTACGACGGATCCTGGCGCCGGCCGCTCCGCTCCGCGAAGGCGTCGAGGGCGTCGAGCACCTCCGGGTTCAGCCACACCCGGTTCCGCCGCTGGCCGTTGACCATCCGGAGGATCCCGCGCTCGGTCAACTGCTGCAGCGCGTTGTCCACCGCCGGTTGGCTCGCGCCCGTGCGCTCGCGTGCGAGCCGAGCGTTGAGTGCCGGGTGCTCGATGGACACCCGCGCGAGCCGTCGCGCGGTCGAGTCCGCACGGAGGCCCGTCAACCGACCGTCCCACTCGTGCTGCAGTCGCGCCAGGTCCTCGGCGAGCACGGTCGCGTTGCGGAGCGCTGCGAGTGAGGCCGTCGCGAACACGGCCAAGATCGGGGCCACGTCCCCCCGCCGATAGGCGTCGAGCGCATCGAAGTACGCGTCGACGTCCGTGAGGATGCCGCTGCTGACCGGGATCGTCATGTGTCGGATCAGCCGACCGTTGCGGAGGATGGCCTGCACGAGCGCGCGGCCCGTCCGGCCGTTCCCGTCGGGGAACGGGTGGATGGTCTCGAACTGCGCATGTGCGACGGCCGCCTGGACGAGGACGGGGAGGTCCGTCCGCCTGGTGAACGCGACGAGATCGGCCATCGCATCCGCCACGCGTTCGTGGTGCGGCGGGACGAACGCCGCGTCGTGCGGGAGTGCGCCCCCGATCCACACCTGCTCCGCGCGGTACCCGCCGACCAGCCGGGGTGCGGAGCTCTCGAGCAACTGGCGGTGCATCTCGATGATCGTCGCGTCGCTGATGTCGTCGGCGAGGGCGATCGCTGCTTCCATGGCGCGGACGTTGCGGACGATGAGCGGCGCGTTGCCCTGGATCCGCTCGTCGATCTCCGCCTCGGCGATGGCTCGAGCGCCGGAGGTCAGGTGCTCGATCTGCGAGCTCGACGCGGACTCGCTGCGGAGCAGGACCGCCGAGAACGGCGCCGGGAATCCCGCGAACTCCGCATCGAACCGGGTGATCATCCTGGACGCATCATCGACCTCGGCGAGGACCTCGGTGGGGATCGTGAAGGGCATCGCGGCGATCGCCGGTGGAACGGCGGCGAGGTAGGGCGCGCGACGCCGCTCGGCTGCTCGTCGGGAGAGCAGGTCCGGGTTGTGCACAGGCGGGAGCACGCGCTCCTCGTACCGCACCGCCGGACCGTCCTGCCCTGCCGGACTCGCTCCTGAACTCATCGGTCGCCACCCCCTTGCATAAGGTTACGGCACAACCTTATGTAAGGCTGGCGCAACGACAAGGCCCGGACGCCCAAGCGACCCACGGACGCCAGCGGCATCTCCTCAGCATCGCGACTACAGCTCACCCTGGTCCCACAACCCCTCGCTCCGTTGCTCGCGTCGCCATCGTGCCGATCTCGCCGCGGTGATCCGGCGACCCCGTTGGGACGCGAGTCGACATGGCGTCGGCGGCAGGCCGAAGCAATCTGCGGGGCTCGCACCCGACGCGCGACGGGCAGCGGCACAGGAGGGGACGCGACACGACGGCCGCGCCCCCTCGAGCCGCTCCCCACCCCGCGCATGCCGATCGGATACGGCCGCGCCCTGGGGCTCGCGAGGAGCGACGCCTCTGCTGTGTACGTGTCCGCGCACCGGATCAGACGACCCGGATGTGATCGCGCGCGCGACGGAGCCGATGCTACGAGTCCCCAGAACGGCGGACAACGGGCGCGTTGTCCCCATTTCGAGGGTCTGCGTGGCGCGGCTCAGGCGCACCGGTCCGGGAGGCGGTGGTCCCGCCCGTCGCTCGGCTCCCCTATGATGGTGGTCGCGTGCTCGCTCCGGTGGGCACCGGGAGACGTCGCATAGTCAGGCCTAGTGCACCACCCTGCTAAGGTGGAGTTCCCTTTCGGGAACCGTGGGTTCAAATCCCACCGTCTCCGCCGTATCCGGCGTCGAGCTCCACGGATCCCTGCTCTACGGGTTCTGAGCCACCGCTGCCCGCCCCGCCCGACCGCCTACCCCGCGACCCCCGAGTCGTCCACGTCGGTGAGCACCAGCGTCAGGGGCGACCCCTCGGCCGGGAACGCGACGTCGGGCGCCCGCCCATCGTTCCGGTACGGCCCCGCGTCCCACCGGAGCGTCCACGCGACGCGGCGGCCGCCGTCGTCGAAGGCGTCCGTGACGGCCGTCCGCACGGCCAGACCGGGGTACCGCCCGGGGTCGACGGACCGCTGTGTGAGTTCGGGCGGGGTCGTGGTGGTCGGGATGGGCGCGTCCGCGACGCTGTGTGCGCTGCCGACGCTCGCCCCGCTCGCCACCGTGATCGCGCGGGCCGGTCCGTTCGACCGCGCATAGCCGATGACGACGTCGTTCGGTGCCGCAGCCGGGACCGGTGTCGACACGCTCGTCACCGCGATGCCCTGCTGCGCGGTGCCGAGTCGGGCGAGGTCGTAGGCCCCGCTCCAGCCCGAAACCTGCGTCACGACCCACTGCCGGGAGGCCCCGTCCGGCCTGGCCACGAAGAGCTGCGTCGTCCGCCCGCTCCCGCTGCCGACGTACTTGTAGTAGGCGATCACCGGTCGCCCTGCACGGTCGAACCCGATGCGCGTCGCGTCGTTGAGCAGACCGCTCCCGGTGAGTGGGAGGTCGTCCACCACGACCCCAGGCGTCCCGAACGTGATGGTCGGCGGGAGCGTCGTCCCGTCGAGGCCGTACCACTGGCGCAGGTCCTGGCTCCGCGCCGCCGAGAGCCGTCCGTTCGTGTCCGCGTCCGTCGGATCCCCGCGCCAGACCCACACCATCCACCACCATCCGTCGGGCCCGTGCACCGGCACGCTCGGATAGGGGCTGACGTCGCTCGAAATGCCCTCGAGCAGGATGCGGCCGTCGGGGTACGGCGCGTACCGCATGTCCTCCCCCGCGACGCTCACCCACCGCTTCGACGACTCGACGTACCCGTACAGGAACTGGTTGCCGCGGCCGGACTCCCCGTTCCGCCACGACAGGAACACCTGCCCCTGGGGGCCTCGGAAGAACGTCGGGTAGCTGCAGGCGCCGAGCTCCGCACCGGCGTCGAGGTACCGCCGGACCTCGGCACCCGTGCGGTCCTTCACCACCCAGACGCCGTCCATGGGCCCCGGCGCGTCCTTGCTCCGGAGCGTGGTCGGGTCGTCCGCCGACGTGGTCCGCCAGTACCGGAGCGCGGTGTTGTGGTTGTTTCCGGTGACGTGCAGGTCCCCCTGCCGGTCGACGACCGCGGACACCAGGTTGTGCGAGTCGTTGATGTTCCCGTTGCTCGCCGTCACCGTCGCCTGCCCCTGGTCGAACACGACGGCGGCGCCGGCACCGTCGAGCAGCGTGGTGTCCGATCGGGTGCGGGCCGTCGCGCCGGAGACGTCGACGTCGAGCACGCCCATCGTCCGGTCGGCCCGGTACCGGGCGATGAGGACGTGCCCGTTCCGGGGGTTCCGCACGACCGCCTGCGGGATCATCATCCCCGCCCAGCAGTGCGCGGGACTCCCGTCGGGGGCCGGGACGCTGACGGTTCGGACGACGCTCATGGCACTCCTCCTGTCCGAGCCGACGATGTGTCGACTCGGGCAGGACGGTACGACGAGCGCACCGGCCGGGAGGCCCAGCTCCGGCCCCGCTCACCCCGCACGTCACCTCGTGGTCGCGTCCGCGACCCGAGTGTTCCTCCGGTCACTCGGCCGCGACCGATTCGGCTCCGCTGCCCGGTCCGGCTCGTCAACCGGCCGCGACCGCGCAGGTCCGCTGCTGCGCGGTCTGACCGGTCACGCCGCTGATCGTCTCGGGACGTGCGGAGGCCGAGGTCCCCTCGTGCCCCGCGCCTCCCGACCCTGCCGAGCCGGAGCCGGAGCCGGAGCCGGAATCGGCGCCGGAGCCCGCACTGCCGCTGCCGCCTGAGCCACCGCCGCTCGCACCCGAGGACCCACCCGCCGCGCTGGACACGCCCGACCCGCTCGACCCACCGCTGACCGACTCCGACCCACGGCCCACCGACCCCGCGGCGAGCGAGAACGACCGATCCGAGCGCACCGCCGCCATGAGCTGGCGGGCGGTCGTGGAGTCCGGAACGACCTTGCCGGGGTGGTCCGGGTCGTCCGTGGCGCCCGGGTACTGCACGAACGTGATGCGGTCGAGTCCGATGCCCTGGAACGTCCGCGCCATGGCGACCATGGTCGACGGATCCGTGAGTGTCGTCGAGAGCTTGACCGTGTGCGAGGCGACGCGGGCCAGCCCGTACAGCTTCGCCGGATCGCCGAGCGTGCCGTTGCCCTTGACCTTCCGCACGAGCGACGACAGGAACTGCTGCAGGCTCGAGATCCGGGACAGGTCGCTCTGGTCGCCGATCCCGTGGCGGTCGCGGAGGAACGCCAGCGCGGTCGCCCCCGACACCGTGTGCTCGCCGGCGCGTAACCGGAGGCCCGTGTACGGGTCGTCGACGTCGTCCGTCACGCAGACGGGGACACCGCCGATCGCGTCGGAGAGTCCGATGATGCCGTCGAAGCTCATCTGCGCGGCGTACGGGATGCGCAGTCCGCTGACCTGCTCGACGGTCCTCACCACGCAGCCCAGGCCGCCGCGCCCGTACGCCTCGTTGAGCGGGGTGTCCTGCACCGCGGCAGTCGTCGTCCCGTGGCTCGTGCAGGCCGGCTGGTCGACGAGCAGGTCGCGGGGGAAGCTGATCGCGACGGCCTGCGTGTGGTCCGCGGACACGTGCAGCAGCACGTTCGCGTCGTTGAGCGTCGCCTGCCGGACCCCGTACTCGGTGCCCTGCCCGGGGTCGTTGTCGGCAGCCACGGCCAGGACGTTGAACGCGCCGTCGGTGCTCTGCCCGCCCGCTCCCCCGACGTCGACCGCGTTCTGGGCGATCCGGTGCCCCAGGTCGTAGGCGGCGTAGGCAGTGAGTGAGCCGGCGGTCACGACACTGATGCCGGCGAGCATCGCCACGCCCACCAGGAGTCGCGCCGGCCGGAACCCGCGGTGCCGTCGACCGTGCCGTGCGCCGATCACACGACCGCCCGGACCCCGGAGGATCGTCGGCTCCCGCCGCGGGTCGGTGAGGTCGTCGAAGTCGGACACGACGCTTCCTCCTGGCAGTTCGGGCTGACGGCTTGGGTGCCGTCGTCCGCGGGGACGATACCCGAGGGGGTGGCCACCGCCGGGATCCCCTCGGCGTGCCCCCGAATGGGGGTCACGTCGACGGAGCGTCAGGCCCCCGCGCGCGCGATCGAATGCCCCTTGATGACGCGGTCCGCGCCCGTACGGATCGCGTTGACGAGCTCCGACATCGCGACGCTCGGCGGTCCGGCACGCGACACGAGCGTGAACTCCGTCCAGCCCGGGTCCGGCAGTCCGGTCAGTGGGACCAACCCGGCCGGGAGGATCGACCCGGGGTGCACGGTCACGCCCAGCCCGGCGTACACCGCTGCCCGGATGCCCTGTTGGCTCGCGGACACGCAGGTGATCCGGTAGGGACGGCCGGCACCCTCGAGCGCGGCGACGGCGGCATCACGGGTGACGCTCGTGCCGGGGTAGGTGACGAGGTGCACGGGTTCGTCCGGGTCGACGACCTCACCCTCGCGCCCGGCCCACACGAGCGGGTCGCGGAACACCAGGTCGCCGACGTCCTCGCTCGGACGGCGCTTGACGAGGGCGAGGTCGAGCCGGTTGCTCCGGACCTCTTCGCGCAGTTCCGCCGTCAGCCCGACCCGGAGGTCGAGGTCCACCGAGGGGTACGCGTTCCGGAAGTCGAGCAGGATGTCCGGCAGACCGGTCGCGACGATGTCCTCGGACGCACCGAACCGGATGTGACCGGCGAGTCCGGTGTCCGTGAAGTACGCCTCGGCCTGTCCCTGTGCGGCGAGGATCTCGCGGGCGAAGCGGACCATGGCCATGCCGTCCGGTGTCAGCTCCACGGCGTGCGTGTCCCGTCGGAACAGTTGACGACCGGTCTGTCGCTCGAGTCGGGCGACGTGTCCGCTGATCGTCGACTGCCGCAGACCGAGGTCCTTGGCAGCAGCGGTGAAGCCCCCCGTGCGCTCCACGGCGAGGAAGCTCGTGAGCAGTGCGGTCTCGAACATCATGGGCCCTCCTATCACGAATTGCGATCACGCTAGCAGCGGTAGCCGAGTTCCGCGATGGCAGTCGTTCAGTGGAGGTCGCGTCTGTGGGTCCCTCGGTCGAACGCAGCGAGCGCGTCGGCGAAGGCGTCGAGGTGACGGATGGCCGCGACGAGGTCCTCGTCCCACACCGCCCCGAGCGCTGACGCCAGCGAGCTCGCGCGTTCCGCGGCCCCGACGGCGACGTCCAACCCGTGCCGGCCGGCGACCTCACGCATGTAGAAGGCGTCGAGCACGGGCAGCTGCGCCGCGAGCCAGTCCGCACTCACCGGGCGATCGAGGCGCCGGAGCGTCCACTCGGCGAGGACGGCGAACCGACCGGCGTCGGATCGGCAGGCCCGGAGCGCGGTCGCATCGAACGCCCCGACGTCGACCGGCGGGTCGCTCCGATGACGCTCGATGGACGATGTCGGGTACGGCACCGCGAGCAGACCCTGCGCGATCTGCACCCGCTCGACCATGTGCGCCGGCGTCCAGGGCGCGATGACCACGCCGACGTAGCGCTGTACCTGGACGAGCCGCAACGCCTCGAGCGGGACGAGGGCCTCGCGCACCGGAGTCCGGGACACCCCGAGTTCGGCGGCGATCCCGTCGAGCCGCAACCGCTGCCCGGACCGGTACTCCCCGCGCAGGATCCGGTGGACCAGCCGCGTGAACACCGCGTCGCGCAGGAGGTCACGGCGCACCGCGCCACCCACCCCTGCGTCCGGACCGGTCATGCCCCCACCCGGCGTCTCGTCGATCGGCACGACGCCGGTGTCGAGCCCGACAGCATCCGCGCGCGTCGCTGACCGACCGAGCCCGGCGGCTGGCGCAGCGTTGGTCCGCGCACCACCATCGGCGGGGGACGTCGTCCGTCCACCCGGGACCGGGGCGCGATCTGAGCGGTGCATCACGACACCCTCGCTCAGCGGCATCGGCCTGCACCCCGCCGGACGTGCCGACTCGGGACGAGCGCACTCGGACCCTCGATGTGGACGGGGCAGGACCTCAGATCGCGGGTGCCGCGGCAGCTGCCGACCGCAGCCAGCCGGCCGACCCCGACGACGGTCGTC
Organism: Curtobacterium sp. MCBD17_034; assembly: GCF_003234515.1. NCBI lineage: Bacteria > Bacillati > Actinomycetota > Actinomycetes > Micrococcales > Microbacteriaceae > Curtobacterium > Curtobacterium sp. MCBD17_034. The sequence goes on from NZ_QKTN01000008.1 coordinate 133,389, forward strand.
CACGCCACCGCACCCGTCCGCGCCACCGCACCCGTCCGCGCCACCGCACCCGTCCACGCCACCGCACCGACCTGGATGCCCCGCGCTCGCCCCGGTTCGACTCCGCCCTGCGCTGACCCCATGTCGCCTCCGCCCCTGGTCCGGAGCGCGTGGCTTCCACACGCTCGAACCGGAAGGCTGCCAGGCGACCGTTCGATGCGCCAAACATCCTGAATACGGGATACGAAGTACGAAGTCGAACCCCGAGCGGCGCGGAGCCGCGCCTACCGGCGCGCGCGCGCCCGGTCGGCGCGGTCGCTCGTGCGCGCCCCGCCTCCCACGACCGAGAGCGGCTGCGTGACGGACTCCAGGCCCTTCCGCGCCGCGTCCACCCCGAAGATCAGGGCGATCACACCACCGAGCACCATGATCGCTGCCCCCATGAGGTAGCCCCAGAACAGCGGGGTGCGGCTCGAGCCGTCGCCGATGAACGCGCCGTAGATGAGGGGCGCGACCGCGCCGAAGATCTGCGCGAGGGCGAAGAAGTACGAGATCGCCTGCGACCGCAGCTCGAGTGGGAAGATCTCGCTCACCGTCAGGTACGCGCTCGACGCGCCGGCGGACGCGAAGAAGAACGAGACGCACCAGAACACGGTCTGCCACGTGGCGCTGATCGCGTCGGCCTGGAACAGGAACGCCGAGACGGCCAGCACGATCCCCGAGACCAGGTAGGTCAGGAAGATCATCTGCCGACGGCCCCAGGTGTCGAACAGGCGACCGAGCACGAGCGGCCCGAGCAGGTTGCCGATCGCGAACGGGAAGAAGTAGATCGACGTCTGCGAGGTCTGCAGGCCGTAGAAGTTCGTGAGCACGAGCGCGTACGTGAAGAAGATCGCGTTGTACAGGAACGACTGCGTGATCATCATGGTCGCGCCCACGAGCGTCCGCGTGGGGTACTGCCGGAACAGCACACCGACGATCGTGCGGAAGCCGACGCGGTCGAGCGGCGTGACGTCCATCGCCTTCGACTCGTCGACCCGCTCGAGCGGTCGGCCCGACTCCCGCTCGACCTCGGCCTCGATCCGGGTCACGGTGTCGTCGGCCTCCTGCTCGCGCCCGTGGGTCATGAGCCATCGCGGACTCTCCGGGATGTGTCGCCGCAGGAAGATGATGAGGATGCCGAGCACCGGGCCGATGAAGAACCCGATGCGCCAGCCGACGTTCTCCGAGAAGTTCGCGGTGTTGAGCAGGTAGATGTTCGCGGCCGCACCGATCGCGGCACCGCCCCAGTACGTGCCGTTGATCGCGATGTCCACGTGTCCGCGGAACCGCGACGGGATGAGCTCGTCGATCGCGGAGTTGATCGCCGCGTACTCGCCACCGATACCGAGGCCGGCCACGAACCGGAACACCGCGAGGAACGCGAAGTCCGGCGCGAACCCGGCGATGCCCGAGCCGACCAGGTAGATCGCGAGGGTCAGGAGGAACAGCTTCCGTCGACCCAGCCGGTCCGAGAGCCGCCCGAACACGAGCGCGCCGATGACCTGTCCGAACAGGTAGATCGTGCCGAGGTCGGCGACCTCCTGGGTCGAGAGGCCGAGCGGCTTCTGGAATCCCGCGTTCGACACGATCTGGATCTCGAGACCGTCCAGGACCCACGAGATCCCGAGGCCGACCACGATCGACCAGTGGAACCGGGTCCAGGGCAAGCGATCCATCCGAGCCGGGACGAGACTCCTGGTCGGCTGATCACGAACGGCGCCGGTGCTGCTCATGTCGGTGTTCCTCCTCGCACGGCCGCCCCTCGGCGGCACGCACCGGTGACCGTACGCTGGACGCGCGTCGAGTGTTCGCGGGTTCGGGCTACCGTCGCAGGATGGCTGTCCGACCGCACCGTGTGGCGGTGCTCGTGTTGCCCGGCGCGAAGCCGCTCGACGTCGGGATCCCCGCCCAGGTGTTCGCCAACCGGCCGAGCATGCCGTACGAGGTGCGCGTCTGTGGCCCGAGCGTCGGCACCGTCCGCGGCGGGGACGGCCTCGCGTACGCGGTGGGACGCGGGCTCGAGGCCGTCGACTGGGCGCAGACCGTGTTCGTGCCCGGGTACCGATTCCCGGCGGACACGCCGCCGCCTCCCGAGGTCGTCACGGCACTCCGCGACGCGCACGAGCGCGGCAAGCGTGTCGCCGCGATCTCGACCGGGGCGTTCGCGCTCGCTGCGGCGGGCCTCCTGGACGGGCGCCGGGCGACGACCCACTGGCACTACACGCGGGTGCTGCAGGACCGGTACCCCGGCGTCGAGGTGGACGAGGACGTGCTCTTCGTCGACGAGGGGTCGGTGCTCACGAGCGCGGGGGCGGCGAGCGGCATCGACCTCTGCCTCCACATCGTCCGACGCGACCACGGCGTCGGGCTCGCGAACCACGTCGCCCGACGGCTCGTGAGCGCGCCCCACCGGAGCGGCGGCCAGGCCCAGTACATCGAACGGACCGTGCCGGACCCGACCGACGACACCTTCGCGACGACGCGTGAATGGGTGTTGCGTCACCTCGGCGACGCCCTGACGCTCGACGCCCTCGCCGCGCACGCGAACGTGTCCGCCCGGACGTTCTCACGCCGCTTCGTGGCGAGCACCGGCTCCACGCCGATGCAGTGGGTGCTCCGGGCACGCGTCGACCTGGCGCGGGAGCTGCTCGAACGCTCGGACCTCGCCGTCGACCAGGTGGCCGCGCGGGTGGGGCTCGGGACGGACGCCAACCTGCGTCTGCACTTCCGGCGGATCCTCGGCATCTCCCCTACCGCTTACCGTCGCGTGTTCCAGCAGTAGCCCTGGCGCGATCCTCCCGGATCATGACGTTCCTGCCACTGGAGCGGGCCTCCCGGCTCGATGACGATGAGCGGAGGAACGGAAGGAACCCACATGACCCGCATCGGCATCAACGGATTCGGCCGCATCGGCCGCAACACCCTGCGCGCGCTCCTGGCCCGCGGCGGCGAGGACCTCGTGGTCGTCGCCGTCAACGACCTCACCGCACCCGCGACCCTCGCCCACCTGTTCCGCTACGACTCCGCACTCGGCCCCTTCGATGGCACCGTGGAGGTCGACGACGACACGCTCGTGGTCGACGGTCAGCGGATCCGCGTGCTCGCCGAGCGCGATCCGTCGGCGCTGCCCTGGGCCGACCTGGGCGTCGAGGTCGTCCTCGAGTCGACCGGCCGCTTCACGGCACGGGAGGCCGCTGCGCAGCACCTCGAGGCGGGCGCCCGTCGCGTGCTCGTGAGCGCACCGGCCACCGGGGCGGACGTGACGCTCGCCTACGGCGTGAACACCGACGCGTTCGACCCGGCCACGCACACCGTCGTCAGCAACGCGAGCTGCACGACGAACGCCCTCGCGCCGCTCGCAAGCGTCCTCGACGACCTCGCCGGCATCGAGCACGGGTTCATGACGACCGTGCACGCGTACACGCAGGAACAGAACCTGCAGGACGGCCCGCATCGGGACCTCCGGCGAGCGCGGGCCGCGGGCGTGAACATCGTCCCGACGACCACCGGCGCCGCGAAGGCCATCGGACTCGTGCTCCCCCGACTCGACGGCAAGCTCTCGGGCGACTCCATCCGGGTGCCCGTCCCCGTGGGGTCGATCGTCGAGCTGAACACCGTCGTGGCCCGTGACGTCACGGTCGACGAGGTGAACGCCGCCTACCGTGCGGCTGCCGACGGGCCACTCGCCGGGGTGCTCGCGTACACGGCGGACCCGCTCGTGTCGACCGACATCACGGGACGTCCGGAGTCGAGCGTGTTCGACTCGCTCCTCACGCGCGTCGACGGCGGCCGCCACGTCAAGGTCGTCGCCTGGTACGACAACGAGTGGGGGTTCTCGAACCGGGTGGTCGACGCGCTCGGACTGCTCGCGCGCGCCGCCGCGCACGCCGCGTAGCCCGTCGGCGGAGGGTGTGGGATTCGAACCCACGAGACATCACTGCCCACTTGTTTTCAAGACAAGCTCCATCGGCCGCTCGGACAACCCTCCTGGCTGGACCACCTGACGGTGGCGACCGGCGCGTGCGAGTCTAGCGAGCCTCCCGGCCGGGAGGCACGGCCTCGGCCAGCCGCGCCGCTCGCCCTGCCGACCCTCCCGTCGAGATCGCAGTTGTTGCCGCTCTGAGCACCCCCAGAGCGGCACCTTCTGCGATCTCGCGATGCGGCGGACGAGCGGCAGCCGGGACGGCCGGGAGGCGCCTCCCGCACCCCGTGACGGAACCGTGATCGGCGTGACGGAACCGTGATCGACAGGCCGCGGCGCACCGACGACGGAACCACCAAGATGAGCGTCGGGGGACGTGGAGCGGATGTCACGGGGCACCGGCGTCTCCCGGAACGGAACGCCTCGATGTCCACCACACCGCGGTCCGCGATCGTCCTGATCGCCGCGACCGCTCTCGTCGTCACCCTCGCCGGCTGCAGCACCTCGACCGCGGCCGACCCCGCCACCACGGTCGGCCACACCGGACGCCCGAGCGCGTCGGCCACCACGACGACGCCCATGCCCAGCACGACCGCGTACGACTCCCCGTTGTTCAGCGCCCACTTCGGCAGCTGTCCCGTCTGGTCGTACTGGTTGAGCATCGACCGGACGGAGTCGCTCGTCTGCTGCGGTGCGACGGTGGCGGCGAGCTGGACCTGGCTGCGGTAGATGTCCCAGCCGGAGTAGTTGGCGTACTCGGTGTGTCCCTTCGCAGCGGTGTGGACCTGCCCGTCGAAGCCGGCGTACTGCCCGTTCACATCACTGAAGACGTTCGGGTGCAGCAGCGCGTGGTACATCGCGGTGTAGAACGTCTTCTGCGCCGCGGTGTCGCCGCCCCCGACCTGGATCTTCGAGAAGATCGCGTTCCAGGACGCCGTCGCGGCGCTCTCGACGTGGTCGAACGCGAACGTGCCGTTCTCGGTCGTGCGGTTCTTCTTGGCGTTCGCCGTGCTCACGTAGGAGATGCCGACGTTCGTCTGCACGGTCGCCTTCGACGACGTGTCGAAGCTGACGTACGCGCCGTCGGCTCCCTCGACCGGCGGCGCGGCCGCACGCGACCTGGTCTGCGGGGAGGTCGCGGTGGCGCCCGCCCCGCCGGTCGCGCCGGGCGAGGCCTTGCCGGTCACGTTCGGCACGGTCTGCCGCTGCCCGGTGGACGAGCGCGGCTGCAGGGTGCCCGCCTTGCCCGAGGGGCTGCGCGGCGCGAGGTTCCGGGTGACCGTGGCCTGCTTCGCGCCAGCGTCCACCGTCGAGTCCTGGTAGGTCCCGTAGCCGGTGATGGCGTGGTCGAAGGTCATGTCGAAGTAGAGCGTGTACTTGTCGGTCGCCCCGCAGAAGTCCCCGCTCGTCACCGATCCCTGGATCTCCTTCGGTCCGACGACACGGAAGCTGGTCGCCGAGGAACCCGCTGCGCTGTCGGACAGCTTGAGGAGGAGGTTCGCCTGCGCGTCCTTGGGGAACGTGAACCGGCCCGCTCCCGTGCGGAGCGTCGAGGTGAGCTCGCTCGTGATCCCACCCGCGGTCAGCTCGTAGGAGCCCGCGTGCGCAGTCTCCGCGGCGTGGTCCAGCGGGAGCGTCGCGGCGTCCGGCGATGCACCGACCGAGCCGCTCGTCGGCAGGATCGGGATGTCACCCGACGCGGCGCACCCGGGACCGGAGATGTGCGTCAGGCTGAAGCCGGTCACCGACGAGTCGTTGTACTCGTAGCCGCCGCCAGCTGGCCGGGACGGCGTGTCCGGGCTCCACTGGACCATCCCGAAGGGCACGTCGGCCCCGGGGAAATCGTCCACCGCGCCGGATGTCCCGATGATCGGGTCCACCAGGGACGCGGGGTCGCTGACGTATGTGGGCGCCGCTTGCGCGACGCCGGACGGCACGAGGGCCGCTGCGGCGAGCGCCGCGACGGAGACCCCCAGCAACACTGCTGGAGGTCGACGGAATTTCGACAAGGGTTCCCCTTCGATCGCAGCGGCGCACGCCACGGTCGAACCCCGATCGCAGTGACGTCGCTATCAACTGGATGGCGTCATGCTGGACCCGGGGAACGGGTGGAGTGAAGCATTCCGCACGGATCGTCCCCCACGAACGGGGGGCAGGTCCGCACAAGGGCGGACACCGTTCCGGAGCCTCAGGGTCGCACTGCGCGCGCAGGTCGCGGCCAGCGGGTCAGGGGCGCCCGTCCTGCGCGTCGATCACGCCGGGAGTCGGACTCGTCCCGCTGAAGGCGTCGCGCATCGTCGCGACCCCCTGCTGCGGATGCGCCCGGTCGAGGTACTTCGCCCGGGACGCCTTCCGCGGCTCGGGGTCCGTGTGCATCGCGGCGTTGCGGTCCCGACGCAGGGCCTCGTCGGCCTCGCCCTCGCGGTTGAACGACCACATGAGCATCGGGTCGCCGAGGGGCAACGGCTGCGGCGGGTGCTCCCCCATCGGCGTGCTGTGCCAGGTGTGCCAGGTCTTGCCGTACGAGTTGACGAGGTGCCCCATCAGCTCCGTCTCGATGGCGACCGGCAGTCCGGGCGCGACGAGTTCCCCGGAGAACACCTCGTGGTTGTGCGGGTGCCACGCGGCCCGTTCCTCCTCGGGGAGCGTTCCGTACAACGCCTCGGAGACGATGTACTCGATGCCGATCAGGTTCGCGTCGCGCGTGTTGCCGTCGAAGAGGACGCACTGGAGCATGTCCGCGTTCACCACCTTGCAGAAGTGGTGCGCCTCCATCTGCAGGTCCGGCTCCCCCTTGACGCAGTGGAAACCGACGACGTAGACGTCGAACCCGGCCAACGGTGCGGTGGTCTGCAGGACGTCGGCGCCGCGGTCGAGCAGGGCGAGTTCGAACCCGCCGGGCCGGCCGGGAGGCACGACACCGGTCGAGCGGTTCGCGACAGCTGGATTCAGGGGCACGATGCATCTCCTCGGGCTCGGAACTCGTGCTCATCGCACTCCGCGCTGCCTGCGCGTCGCCCCAGGGCGCGCCGCGGGTCGTCGCCGGGCGGGCCCAGGACTCGGACCCGCGGGGGCGCCCGTTCCGGTGCATCCGCCGCCGACTCCCCCGTTGTCGTGCGACCGCCGCGCTGTCGGGAACAGGCGGTCTTTCGGGGGTGGGTGGTCGGCGGCGGATGCACCGGAACTGTCTCTTATACAC
>NZ_QKTN01000009.1:0-92464 GCF_003234515.1 Curtobacterium sp. MCBD17_034
TCTGTGTATCAGAGCCACCCCACGATCAGACCCCCACCACTCCGACCCCTCCCGCGTCCGTCGACACCGAGCCGACCCGGCACCGGTCGCTCCTCGCCGACCTCACGCCGCTGCGCCGGTCCCCCGCGTTCGCCCGCCTCTGGGTCGGGAGCTCCGTCGCGGGCATCGGGACCCAGATGACGACCGTGGCCGTCGGCCTCGAGGTGTACGACATCACCCGGTCGACGTTCGCGGTCTCGCTCGTCGGGGTCATCTCGCTCGTGCCGATGATCGCGGCCGGGCTGTACGGCGGCATGCTCGCCGACGCGTTCGACCGCCGCGCCGTCGCCCTCGCGAGCGCGGTCCTCGCCTGGGTGTCCACCGCCCTCATCGCCACGCACGCCTGGCTCGGCCTCGAGAACGTGGCGCTGCTGTACGTGCTCGCGACGGTGAACGCGGTCGCCGGGACGGTGATCGGGGCCTCCCGCTCCGCGATCATCCCGCGGCTCATCGGCACCGACCTGCTGCCGGCCGCCGGAGCGCTCAGCGGCATCGGGACGGGATTCGCCGTCACGGTGGGGCCCGCCGTCGCCGGCGTGCTCGTGGCCGCCGTCGGGTACGCGCCCACCTACACGATCGACGTCGTCCTCTTCAGCTTCGCGTTCACGGGGATCATCACGCTGCCGCGCATGGCGCCGGAGCACGACGCACAGCGCCCGGGGCTCGGGTCGCTCGTCGAGGGTGCACGGTTCCTCCGGCGCTCCCCGACGATCACGATGACGTTCGTGCTCGACATCATCGCGATGACGTTCGGCCAACCCCGCGTCCTGTTCCCCGCGATCGGGGCGCTCGTCATCGGCGGCGGCTCGATCACGGTCGGCGTGCTCACGGCCGCGTACGCCGTGGGGGCACTCGTGTCGAGCGTGTTCTCCGGCCCGCTCGGACACGTCCGACGCCAGGGTGAGGCGGTGGGTTGGGCGATCACGGTCTACGGGGCCTCGATCGCCGTGTTCGGCATCGTGATCGCGGCCGCCCACGCGCTCGGCGGCCGCGCCCACGTCGGGTTCGGCATCGGGATCCTGCCGGCGCTCGTGCTCGCGTCCGCGGCGCTCCTGGTGTCCGGTGGCGCGGACAACGTGAGCAGCGTGTTCCGCGGGACGATCCTCCAGGCCGCCGCACCGGACGGCATGCGCGGCCGACTGCAGGGCATCTTCGTCGTCGTGGTGACCGGCGGTCCCCGGATCGGCGACCTGTACGCGGGCCTCGTCGTGGCCGTCGGCATCGCGGTCCCGCCGATCGTCGGCGGCGTCGTGATCATCGGACTCGTGGCGCTCCTGCTGCGCCTCGTTCCCTCGTTCCGGCGGTACGACGCCCTCCGCCCCGCGGACGGCTAGCGTGGGCGGCATGCAGGACGCCGACTCGCGTGCCCTCAAGCGCACCGGGTTCCGGGCGGTCGTCCGGCGGACGACCCACCAGGTCATCCGGCACCGGGTCGTCGACGCCGCTGCCTCGCTCACGTTCTTCGCCACGCTGACGGCGTTCCCCACGGCCCTGACCGTCGTGTCGGCCGTGTCGATCCTCGACCGCTCCGGTGACACGATCACCGACATCATCCAGATCCTCGGCGCCATCATCCGCCCGGAGACCGCGCGACACCTCGAGACGCCGCTCCGGCAGCTCACCGCGCTCGACAGCCCGGAGCTCGCGTTGGCCATCGGCCTCCTCCTGACCCTGTGGTCGCTGTCCGGGTACGCGACCGCGTTCGGCCGCGCGATGAACACGGCCTACGAGGTCGAGGAGGGGCGACGGATCTGGAAGTTCCGCAGCATGATGCTGCTCGTCACGATGCTCATCATGGTCGGGGGCGCCGTGGCGATCACGATCCTGCTCGGCACCCCGACGGCGGTCGCCACGGTTGTGCACCGGATGGGGTGGCCGGCCTGGCTCGAGGGCCTGTGGGACGTCGGCAAGTGGCCCGTCCTCCTCGCGACCCTCGTCGTCATGGTCGGGGTGCTGTACTACGCGACGCCGAACGTCCGGGCACCACACCTGCGGTGGGTCTCGGCCGGAGCCGGGTTCGCGATCGGCACCTGGGCCCTCGCGACCCTCGGGTTCGTCGTGTACGTCAAGACGATCGGGTCCATCAACCACGCGTACGGCTGGCTCGGCGGAGCGATCCTGCTGCTCGTCTACCTCTACATCTCGAACTTCGTGCTCGTGGTCGGGGGCGAGCTCGACTCGGAGATCATCCGGATGCGGCAGCTGTTCGCCGGCGTCGAGGCGGACGCCACGATCCGCCTCCCCCTCCGCGATGTGCGCCGCAACTTCGCGCTGGCACGGTGGCACGACCACGACGTCGCGACCGCGCGGCAGGTGCGCCTGGCCGCCGCGGAGCTGCCCGAGCCCGATCCCGAGACCGAACGTGAGGAACAGCGTCTGCGCGATCTCGCGAACCAGGTCCGCGTGCGCGCCGACGAGCGGCCGCTGCCGACGGACTGACGGCCGGGAGGCCCGACCCGCGCCCGCTCCGTCGGTCTCGTGACCGGGCCGACGGGGCTACTGGTGGAACTGCGGGACGATCAGGTACACCCCGTACAGCACCGTGGCCGCGCAGACCGCGAAGCACAGCACCGCCGCCGCACGCGCCGACCGCGCGCGGCCGTCGCGCCCGGTGACCCACAGACGGAGTCCGAGCCCGTACACCGAGGTGACGAAGCACGCGGAGATCAGCGCGACGAGCACGACGAGCAAGAAGCCTCCCCAGTCGATCATCGACGGCCTCCTCTCCGTGCGGCCATCCGGCGCAGGGTCTTCTCGCGGCTCAACGCCACCCGGCGGGCCGCGACCTCCTCCGCACGCTTCCGGCGCTGCAGGTCGCGGCGCTGCTTGCGCGTGAGGACCGAGTTCGCGGCGACGTCGACCTCGATCGCTGCGGCCTGCTCGACCGGGTTCCGCCGCGACCACAGGAACAGCCCGGCGATGATCACGGCCCCGAGCACGGCGTCGACGACGAGCCCGGCCGTGCCGATGCGGGCGATCGCCGACGCCACCGCGCCGACGGCTGCCGAGGCGGGCAACGTGATGAACCACGCGATGACGATCTTGCCCGCCGTCGACCACTGGATCTTCGACCCGCGGCGACCGAGCCCCGCACCGATGATCGATCCCGAGGACACCTGCGTCGTCGACAGGGCGAAGCCCACGTGGCTCGACGCGAGGATCGTCGCGGCGGTCGAGGCCTCGGCGGCGAAGCCCTGCGTCGCGCGGATGTCCGTGAGCCCGCTGCCGAGCGTCCGGATGATGCGCCAACCGCCCGTGTACGTGCCGAGCGCGATCGCCATGGCGCAGGCCACGATCACCCAGAGTTCCGGGCCCGACCCGCTGCGCTGGAACCCGCCCGCGATGAGCGTGAGCGTGATGACGCCCATGGTCTTCTGGGCGTCGTTCGTGCCGTGGGCGAGCGACACCATGGACGAGGTGAAGATCTGCCCGATGCGGAAGCCGCCGCGTTCGTTCGGCGCGCCCTTGCGCCGCGTGACCGTGTAGGCGATGCGGGTCGCCAGGAACGCGACCACCGATGCGATGACCGGCGAGAGGACGGCCGGGATGATCACCACCGTGAGGAGCGAGGCGTAGTTCACCGAGCCGAAGCCCGCGCCGACGATGGCCGCGCCGATGAGGCCACCGAACAGCGCGTGGCTGGACGAGGACGGCAGGCCCCGGAGCCAGGTGATCATGTTCCAGGTCACGGCACCGATGAGCCCCGCGAAGATCATCGCCGGGGTGATCGCGACGCCACCCGGCCCCTCGTTGATGAGGCCGTGCGAGATCGATGTCGCCACCTCGGTGCTGAGGAACGCCCCGACGAGGTTGAGCACCGCCGCGACGGACACCGCGACCGTCGGCTTCATCGCGCCGGTCGCGATCGGGGTCGCCATCGCGTTGGCGGTGTCGTGAAAACCGTTCGTGAAGTCGAAGAAGAGGGCCAACGCGATGACCAGGACGACTATGAGTGTGAGATCCACCGCCGACGAGTCTCCCAGTTCCGGGCACCGCGGGGCAACCTGATGTCCAGCCCCCGTCCACCGGCGTCCACTCTGTGGGCGAGCACCGCCCGTCCTCGTCCGCTGTCGTCGCGCTCAGGGCCCGTCCAGCCCGCACCAGGCGGTCTCTGAGAAGATGGACAGGCCGACGACGAGAGGACTCCCGCCCGATGGACATCGCCGAACTGCTCGTGGTCCTCGTGGTGTCCCTCGCGCTCACCGCGTTCGCCCGCGCCAAGGGCCTGCCCGCGCCGCTCCTCGTCACCGCCGCCGCGCTCGCCGCCTCGTTCGTCCCCGGGCTGCCGCACATCGAGATCGACTCCGACGTCATCCTGACCGTGGTGCTGCCGCCGCTGCTGTACTCCGCGGCGCTCGACGTGACGTGGCAGAGCTTCCGGCAGTCGCTCCGGCAGATCCGTCGGCTCGGGATCGTGCTCGTGATCGTGACCGCGATCGTCGTCGGCGCCGTCGCCTACCTGCTCGTACCGGACATGACCCTGCCCGCCGCGATCCTCGTCGGCGCGATCGTCGCCCCGCCCGACGCCGTGTCGGCCGCGGCGATCGGCCGGAAGCTCGGGCTCCCCCGCCGCGTGATGACCGTGCTGTCGGGCGAGAGCCTCATCAACGACGCGGCGTCCCTGACCCTCGTCCGCGTCTTCACGCTCATCATCGCGGGCGAGTCGCTGACCCTGTGGGAGGACGCCGGGATCTTCGCCCTGGCGATCGTCGTGGGACTCGTGGTCGGCGGGGTCCTCGGCGTGCTCGTGCACTGGCTCCGGATGCGGCTGGGCGACCCGGTGATCGCGACCATCATGAGCATCCTGCTCCCGTTCGTGGCCTACATCCTCGCCGAGGAACTCGGCGGCTCAGGCGTGATCGCGGTCGTCACGGCCGGCCTGTACATCGGGTACAACTCGCCGAAGGAGGGCTACGAGACCCGTCTCCAGGAGCGCCCACTGTGGACGAGCGCCGACGTCATCCTCGAGGGCTTCGTGTTCGCGCTCATCGGGCTGCAGCTCAACACGGTCGTGCACGAGACGCTCGCCAGCCACCGCAGCCTGCTCGAGAGCGTCGGGGTGGCCTTCGTGGTGCTCGGCGTCGTCGTGCTCGTCCGTCCCGCGTTCGTGTTCCTGTCGTACTGGCGGCGCCGCGTGAACGGGCGCTGGCTCCGACCGCTCGTCGTCCGCGCGACCCGGGGCAGGCCGCGCCTCCGGTGGCTCCGCGGCGCGGCCGAACCACGGATGACCTGGCAGGAGCTCACGGTGATCTCGTGGACGGGGATGCGCGGCGTGGTCACCCTGGCCGCCGCCGTCGCCGTCGTGTCCTCGCCGACGCACATCCCCGCGCAGGACACCATCTTCCTCATCGCGTTCGTCGTCACCGTGGGGACCCTCCTGCTGCAGGGGCTCACCCTGCCGATCGTCATCCGCCGTCTGCACGTCCACGACCCGGGCGAGCACGAGCGCGACACCGCGGCCGAGCTCCTGTTGTCCCACCGCACGACCGAGGCGGCGATCGACCTGATCCGCGAGCGGCAGGACGTCTGGGCGGAGCGGTACGGACGGGAGGCCGTGGACGCGACCGTGGGCCGGCTGCGGCGGCGCTTGGAGCGGCAGGCCGAGGACTTCCAGCACGACGCCGAGGACGAGCGCCTCGACGCCCGCGAGGCCCCGTCCCGGCTCACCGCCGCCGAGGTCCAGGCGGTCCGGCGCGAGCTCCTCGCCCGCCGGCGCGAGGTCGTGCTGCGCGAGCGCGAGCACGGCGCCCTGGACGAAGAGGTCATGCGCCGCGTCCTCATCAGCCTGGACGCCGAGGAGCTCGCGATGGACTCGTCCCAGGCGGGCCGCAGTCGGTCCTGACCGCGCGGCCCGCACCTCCCGGCCATGTGGGCTCGAAGCGGCGGCGGCGTACCCTGGAAGCCTTCGTCCGAAGCCCAGAGAGGTGGCCCAGCCCGCGTGAGCACACCGCGCAACAACGACGTCCCGGACCGTGCCGGAGTGCACCGCAGCACACCGACGGCCCGCACCACGAGGCCGGCGACCCGGGGATCGTCGCCGCGTCGGGGTACCCGCATCGCCGGGCGTGGACGGACCGTGACCCGTGCGCCCGAGCCCCAGCACATCAGTCGCTACCGCCGCTGGTACGGAACCCTCCACCCCTCGCTGCAACTCATCGGCCTGCAGCTCTGGATGCCCCTGTTCTTCATCGTCGGGTTCTGCCTGTGCTACATCGCGGCGTTCCACGCACCCCATCCGCACGACGTCCCGATCGCGCTGGTCGGGTCGGACCCGGCACTCGTCGCGGCCGTGCACAAGGCCCTGCCCGGCGAGTACGTGTTCCACACGGTCGACTCGCTCACCCGCGCGAAGCACGACGTGGTCAGCGGACTCATGGCGGTCGCCTACGACCCGTCGTCGAACACGGTGTTCAAGGCGAGCGCGCACCAGTTCCAGGTGGCGAGCCTCGTCCCCGCGACCCTGTCGTCGGTGATCACGGCCGGTGGGGGTCCGGCACCGACGATCACCGAACTCGCCCCGTTGCCACGCTGGGACGAGTACGGCACCGTCGCCATGTACGTCATGCTCGCGTGGTGCATCGGCGGGTACATGGTGGCGATGTTCATCGGCATCATGGGCGGCCCGCTGCGCCACCGCACGCGCGTCGCGGTCATCGTGGTGGGCGGGATCGTCATCTCCCTCATCACGAACACCCTGGCCGGCCCGGTCGTCGGCGCCATCCACGGACACTTCGCCGCGCTCGTGCTCATCGCCTGGGGCTGGATCGTCGCCATCGGACTGACCGTGAACGGCCTGAGCTACTTCGCCGGGCGGTTCATCGCCGCACCCGCCATGATCTGTTTCGTCTTCCTGTCGATGCCGTCGTCGGGTGGCGCCTACCCGAAGTGGTTCATGCCGGAGCCGTTCGCCTGGCTGAACCACGTCGTGGTGGGCTCGAGCATGGTCGAGATGATCAAGCACACGGTGTACGGGGTCGGACCCTCGTACGAGCGCGGGCTGGTCACGATGGCCTCCTACGCCGCGGCCGGGATCGTGCTCATGGTCGTCGGCAAGATGTGGTGGGAGCACCGCCGCATCCGGATGATCGTCACCGGTCGCACGACGATGTTCGGGGACGCGCAGGCCGCGAACCGCGATTTCCTGGGCCAGCAGCGCGACGAGGAACTCGCGCGGCACGGACTCCAGTCGACCGAGACGGGCACGTTGACCACCATCCGCCCCGGCCGAGGCGACGGTGACGACCACCACGACGCGGGGTTCCAGGACGCCCGGATGACGGGCGACGTCTTCACGGGCGGGCTCGAGGGCCTCGAGGGCACCGCCGCACCCCGCACCGGCGCCGTCGCGATCAGTCGACCGCCGCACGGACGCCGGACCCGGTGAACCCGGACACCGTGGCACAGTCCTCGCCGAAGGTGAACCGCGCACGGACGCTCCCGCCGCGCAGGACCCCCGGCAGCCAGTAGCGGGCGTCGTCCCACATGGCGTCGTAGGGCACGGCGTCGACGGGGACCCAGCCCGGTTCGAGCTCGTCGCCACCGCGCGGCTCGCCGTCCCACCGCTCGGCGACGAACACGTCCGAGACCTGACTCCACGACGGCCGGAACGGGAACCGGTAGTCGAGCGTCCCCCGCGGCTCGAGGTCCTCGGCACGGACCTCGAGCCCGACCTCCTCCGCGACCTCACGCACCGCGGCCGAGCGGGCGTCCTCGCCGGGCTCGAGCTTGCCGCCGGGGCCGACGAGCCGTCCGACCCCGAGCCCCCGCCGCTTCCGTCCGAGCAGGACCTCGACCCCGGCGGGCCCGGATCGGAGCAGGTAGACGACACACACCCGCGGGTGCTGGTCCTTCGACGCGACGTGCGGCACGCTCCGAGTCTGCCCGAGCACGCCGGGGAGCGCGGCGTCGATGTCCCCGAAGGCGTGGCGTAGGCTCGCTCCATGGCAGCGCAGGTACGGGCACACCGTGGCTGAGTCCCGGAACGCGGGGCGGAGCCTCGAGGTGCTCCGTGCCGAGGCGGCGGAGGAGATCGCCGTCATCGTCGAACACCGCTGTCGCCAGGGTGACGACCCGTGGGAGTTCATGCACCTGATCCCGACGGTCGACGAGCAGGTCGTGCTCATCCTCCGCGCCGAGGCCATCGAGGTCGACTCCCGCATCGAGCACCGTGCCGGCGGACGCACCCAGCACCCGTCGTCGGGGTCGGGTACGGTGCACGGCGAGGAGTACCACCGCCTCCGGCGCATCGCGCTCGCGCACCCGGAGCTGTCGAGCGCGGTCTGGAAGCTCATGGGCGCGATCCCCGAGGGCCGCTGACCCGGTCCGACGCATCCGCGGACACCCGCGGACCAGGCCCGGGGACCGGCAGCGGATGCGCTTGACTGACCGCATGACCGAAACCGTCCTCGCGATCCTGAACCGTCCCTCCCAGCACGCCGAGGCGCACGACCCGGGCGCCGACGCGTTCACCTTCGAGGGTCCGATCGAGCCGCACGTCCAGGTGCTCGACCTCGGCTTGGTCCGCGGTGACGGCGTGTTCGAGACCCTCAACGTCACGGACGGTCGACCGCAGGCACTCGAGGCACACCTCGACCGTCTCGCCCGCTCGGCCGCGATGCTCGACCTGCCCGCACCCGACCTCGACGTCTGGCGCCGCGCGGTCGAGGCCGTCGTCGCGGAGCTCGATCCGGTCCGCGAGGCCTACTGCAAGACCGTGATGTCCCGCGGCGTCGAGGGCGACGGCCGACCGACGGGCTACGTGTACGCGGCCCCGGCCGAGGAGTACACCATGCCCCGCGAGCAGGGCATCGCCGTCGTCACGCTCGACCGCGGGTACCGCCACGACGTCGCCCGCACGAGTCCCTGGCTGCTCCAGGGCGCCAAGACCCTGTCGTACGCCGTGAACATGGCCGCCCTGCGTGAGGCGGCTCGCCGCGGGGCCGACGACGCCCTGTTCGTCTCGACCGACGGCTACGTCCTCGAGGGCCCGCGCTCGACGCTCCTGCTCCGACGGGGCGGAGACCTCGTCACGCCCCGGACCGACATCGGCATCCTCGCGGGGACGACGCAGGCGGACGTCTTCGCCTTCGCCGAGGACCGCGGGATCGCGACCTCGTACGAGCTCGTGACGCTCGACGACCTCCGTGCCGCCGACGCACTGTGGCTCGTGTCGAGCTCCCGGCTCGCTGCCCCGATCCGTTCCGTCAACGGCGACGTGCGCGACATGGACCTCGAGCTCACCGCCGCGATGAACACGTTCCTGCTCGACCGCACCGCGTAGGCGCCGGACGCCGTGACCCGGCGGACGGCCGGGAGGCCCGAGCCGCGCCCGGCACGGCGGTCGCGATCCGGGCCTCCCGACCGGCGCCACGGCGGGCGGCCGGGGGTCAGAACCGCGGCACGGTCACCCCGCGGTGCGCCTCCGCGTCCCACGTGTAGACCTCGGCGCCGTCGATGAAGACGCGGAGCGCCCGCGAGGTCGCGTCGAGCGGGTCGCCCGACCAGAGCACGAGGTCGGCGTCGTAGCCGGGTGTGATCTGACCCACGCGGTCGCCGAAGCCGAGGAACGTCGCCGGGTTCGTCGTCAGCGCCTCGAGCGCCGTCTGCCGGGGCAGGCCCTCCTTGACCGCCATCGTCGCCTGCAGCACGAGCATGTTGATCGGCACGACGGGCGCGTCCGTCGTGATCGCGACCCGCACCCCGGCCGCCGCGATCTCGGCGAGGTTCGTGATCGCGCGGTCCCGGAGCTCCACCTTCGAGCGACTCGTGAACAGCGGGCCGTACACGACGGGGATGTCCTTCTCGGCGAGGAGACCCGCGAGCTTGTGCCCCTCGGTGCCGTGGTTGACGACGAGCCGGTAACCGAACTCCTCGGACAGGCGGATCGCGGTGGCGATGTCGTCGTGGCGGTGCGTGTGCTGGTCCCAGGCGAGCTCCCCGTCGAGGACGCGCGCGAGGGTCTCCTTGGTGAGGTCGCGTTCGAACGGCTCGCCCTTCCCCGCGGCGGCCGCACGGGCGGTGCGGTAGTGGTCGGCGGCGACGAAGGCCTCGCGGATCACCTTCGCGACCCCGAGGCGGGTCGACGGCGTCTGGTCCTTCGCCCCGTAGACGCGCTTCGGGTTCTCGCCGAGCGCGCTCTTGACGCTGACACTGTCCGAGATGAGCTGCTCGTCGATCGTCCGGCCGCCCCAGCTCTTGATCGCGACGGTCTGGCCACCGATGGGGTTGCCCGAGCCGGGCTTGACCACGATCGCGGTGACGCCGCCGGACAGCGCGTCCCGGAAGCCCTCGTCGTCGATGTCGATCGCGTCGATCGCGCGGACGGCGGCCATGTTCGGGCCGGTCATCTCGTTCGTGTCGTTGCCCGCGACGCCGTTGGCCTCCTCGTGGATGCCGACGTGGCCGTGCGCCTCGACGAAGCCCGGCACGAGCCACGTGCCCGCCGCGTCGACGACCGGCAGTCCCTCGGGCACGGCGACGTCCGGGCCCGCCGCGGTGATGCGTCCGTCCTCGACGACGACCGCGCCGCCGTCGAACTCGTCCCCGACGACGGGGACGACGTGGGCACCGGTGATGACGAAGGATCGTTTGCTCATGCGGACCACGCTACCGACCGGCGGATGCGGTCCCGGTCACCAACACCGGGCCTCCCGGACCGTCCAGGTGCACCGCCGGAGCGCGTCCTAGGCTGGGCCGGTGAGCTCCGACGCGTCCTCGACCACCCCTCCCATCGCCGCGAAGCACCCGGTCACCCGGACCCACCACGGGGTCCGGTTCGTGGACGACTACGAGTGGCTCCGTGACAAGGAGTCACCGGAGACGCTCACGTACCTCGAAGCCGAGAACGCGTACACCGATGCGGCGACCGCGCACCTCGCCCCGCTGCGCGACCGGCTGTTCGACGAGATCCGTGCCCGGGTGCAGGAGACCGACCTCAGCGTGCCGGTGCGGATGGGCCGGTTCTGGTACTTCACGCGCACGAGCGAGGGCAGCCAGTACGGCGTCCACTGCCGCGCGCCGATCACCGACGAGGACGACTGGACCCCGCCCGAGGTCGAGGCGGGCGCCGAGGTGCCGGGCGAGCAGGTGGTGCTCGACGGCAACCTGCTCGCCGCGGGGCACGACTTCTTCGCGCTCGGCACGTACGACGTCAGCGACGACGGCGAGCGCCTGGTCTACGGCATCGACACGGCCGGCGACGAGCGGTACACGCTGCACGTGCGCGACCTCACGAGCGGTGAGGACCTGCCGGACGTCATCGAGGGCACGGGGGCCGGTGCCGCGTTCGACCCGTCGGGCCGGTACGTGTTCTACCCCACCGTCGACGAGTCGTGGCGTCCGGACACCATCTGGCGGCACGAGGTCGGCGGGACCGGCGAGGACGTCGCCGTGTTCCAGGAGCCCGACGACCGCTACTGGGTCGGCGTCGGCGTGACCCGGTCGTCGCAGTACATCGTGATCGAGCTCGGCTCGAAGATCACGTCCGAGGTCCACCTGCTCGACGCGGCGGACCCGACGGGCGAGTTCCACGTCGTCTGGCCGCGTCGCGAGGGCGTCGAGTACGACGTCGAGCACGCGGTCGTCGGCGGGAGTGACCGGCTGCTCGTCCTGCACAACGACGGCGCCGAGAACTTCGAGCTCGTCGACGTGCCCGCGGACGACCCGACGTCGACGAGCGACCACCGCGTGGTCATCGCGCACGACCCGGAGCGCCGCATCGAGTCGGTGGACGCGTTCGCCCACCACCTCGCGGTCGAGTACCGGTCCGAGGCGCTCCCCCGCGTCGCGATCGTGCCGATCGAGGGCGACGGGTACGGCGACGCGCACGAGGTCCCGTTCGACGAGGAGCTGTTCTCGGCGGGCTTCGGCGGCAACCCCGAGTGGGACCAGCCCACCCTGCGCCTGACGTTCACGTCGTTCGTGACCCCGTCGACGGTCGGCGACCTCGACCTCGCGTCGGGCGCGATCACGGTGCGGAAGCGCCAGCCGGTGCTCGGCGGCTACCGCTCCGAGGACTACGTGCAGGAACGCCAGTGGGCGACCGCACCGGACGGCACGCGCGTGCCCGTCTCGCTCGTGTGGCGCCGCGACGCGGTGCCGGCCGGGAGGCCCGCTCCCGTCCACCTGTACGGCTACGGCTCCTACGAGCACAGCATCGACCCCGGTTTCAGCGTCATGCGGCTGTCGCTGCTCGACCGCGGCGTCGTGTTCGCGGTCGCGCACGTCCGCGGCGGCGGCGAGATGGGCCGGCACTGGTACGAGCAGGGCAAGACCCTGACCAAGAAGAACACGTTCACCGACTTCGTGGCGGTCGCCGACCACCTGATCGCGACCGGCCGCACCACGCCGGACCGCATCGTCGCCGAAGGCGGCAGCGCCGGCGGGCTGCTCATGGGCGCCGTCGCGAACATCGCACCGGACCGGTTCGCGGGGATCCTGGCGGCGGTCCCGTTCGTCGACGCGCTGACGAGCATCCTCGACCCGGACCTGCCGCTCACGGTGATCGAGTGGGACGAGTGGGGCGATCCCCTGCACGACCCCGAGGTCTACCGGTACATGAGCGAGTACACGCCGTACGAGAACGTCCGCGACGACGTCACCTACCCGCGGATCCTGGCGGTCACGTCGATCAACGACACCCGGGTCCTGTACGTCGAGCCCGCCAAGTGGACGGCGCGCCTGCGCGAGGTCGGTGCGCCGGTGCTGCTCAAGACCGAGATGGCGGCGGGACACGGCGGCGTGAGCGGGCGCTACGACTCCTGGCGCGAGCGGGCCTTCGAGCTGGCGTGGCTGCTCGACGTGCTCGGTCTCGCCGAGGCCGAACCGCGGTCCTGACGGCGCGATCCCCGCCCCCCGAGATCGCAGTCGTTGCCGTTCCGGGAGCGTCCTGAGCGGCAACGACTGCGATCTCGCGGGAGAGGGTGACGGGCTGGGTCAGACGCGCGAGAGGGCCTGCACCGCGTCGTCGTAGGACTCCTCGGCACGACGCACGCGGTCGCCCGCGAGCACGCCGTAGCCGAAGGTGTCCTCCCCCGCGCGCGTCGCGATGCCGGCGACGTGTCGGAGCTCCTCGAGCGCGTGCAGGGACTGCGCCCGCTCGGTGAGGACGTCCGCCGCGACGGTGATCCGGCGGCCGAGTGCGTGCGGGAAGGCCTCGTCCCCGAGGACGTCCATCGCGATCCGCATCCGCATCGTGGCCAGCCACGCGCGTTCGGTCGCCTCGCGGTCGCCGGTCTCGTCCGCCGGGTCGTCACCGACCGCGGCGCGCACGAGCTCGCGCACGACGGGCTTCTCGGCGGCCGTGACGTCCTGCGCCACCCGCTTCGGGGTCCGGAGCGCCCAGGCGGTCGGCTCGGGTCGCTCCACGGCGTCGTCGAGCAGGTCGAGCAGGTCGAGGTACTCCGGCGTGTGCAGGAACCGGAGGGTGTCGCGCACCGCCTCGTCGCGACGCTCACGGGTCGCCGCGAGGAGCCGTTCGCGCGCCAGGGTGTCGACGAGTGCGTCCTGCGCCGGCGTCCCGGCCCGGTGGAGGTCGCCGACGAGGTACTCGGCCGACGCCGCACGGCTCACGACATCGGCGAGCGTCTCCGCGGCGGCCACCGCGCGATCGGTGAGGTCCGCGTCGGCGAAGGCGGCGCGATAGGCGCCGAGCACCGCCGCCAGGCCGAGCGACGTGGTGGCCAGTCCGCGGAGGTCGGCGGTGTCGCCGGACCGGAGCCGGGCCTCCCGGCGGGCGAGCGACGAGCGCAGTCGCGCGACGCGCTTGCGGAGGACGCGCGCGGCGGAGCCCTTGGCCGGCTTGTCCGTGGTGCGGAGGCGCGGGGCGTCGACGCCCGCGAGGCCACGGGCGAGCTTCGAGGAGACGGCCGCCGGCTGCGCACCACGCTCGGCGAACCGCGCGTCGAGGCCGTCGAACAGCGTCTGCGCCACCTGCTCGTCGACGCCCTCGACCGCCTCGACCTCGACCTCGCGCCACGTCCGCGGCCCGGTCGGCGCGTCGGGGTCGAGCCGGAAGGCGCTGACGCGGTCGTCCGCGAGCTCGGCGACCTGGTCGCCGTCCTCGTCCAGGAGGCGCGTCACGGCCCGTTCCGTCCGGATCCGCACCACGGGGCGCAGCGCCCGCCCCCGGCGCTCGGCGAACAGCGCCGCGAGCACCGCGTCGGGCACGGTGTCGGTGTCCTCGGTGAGCGGGAAGTGCTGCTCGTGCCGGACCGTGTCCGAGGCCGCGCGTTTGATGTGCCAGCCGGCGTCGGGGCCTCCCGTGCGGCGGCGGACCGTCACGTGTGCGGCCACCAGGTCGAAGCGCTCGGTGTCCCAGTACGTGGCATCGAGCTCGAACGGCTCCTGCCGCTCGGTGCGGAGGATCCCGCCGACCCCGATCAGGTCCGGCAACTCGGCCTCCGGGGCCAGGTCGTAGGTGCGTTCGATCTCGAGGTGCGTGTCGCTCACACGTCCTTGTCTACCAGCCCGCCGCCGGTGGCCCGAGCGTCGTCGAGACGCCCGGCGAGGACGGCCGCCGCGATGCTCCCGATCGGTGGACGGCGCGGCGGTGGAACAGCGCCGTGGTGAGCGCCCCGAACGCCAGGCCGGCGCGGGGCAGGTCGAGGTCGGCGGCGTCGCGGAGGTCCGCGTGCCACTGCTCCATGCGGACCGGTCGGTGGTCGGCGGGCGAGAGTGCGACGGCGAGGTCGACGACCGCTCGCGCGAGCGGGTGCGGCGCGGTCGACGCGCCCTCGGCGCCGTGTCGAGCCGCCGACGATCGGGGGCCGATCACGGGGTCACCGTCCGGCCGGGCGCGGTGCGCCGTGACGGTCGCGCGGCGGCGCGTGCCCGGTGCTCGTCGGCGGACGCGACGAGGTCGCGGGCGGCGACCCGGCCCTCCCCCGTGAACGCGTAGCGGCGGCGACGCGGACCGGATCGGTCGGGGTCGTCATCCCATGACCCGGTGATCCAGCCCTGGCGCTCGAGCCGCTCGAGGATCGGGTAGACCGTGCCGGACGGGCGCCCCGTGGTCTTGATGAGCACGAGGCCCCAGAGTGGCTCCTCCTGGGCGAGCAGGGCCTGGAGGACGTCGAGCGTCGGTGCGGTGACGCGCTGGAGTGGTTCCATGGACCGAACCTACCTATGTGGAATAGGTATGTCGACCGGTCCTGCGATCCGGCGGGCCGACCGGGAGGGCCGGGGCGGCGTCCGGCAGGAATACCCGCGCAGGCACGCCGGTTACCGTCGGCATCATGAGTGACACGATCTCGAAGGACGCGTTCGTCCCCGCCGCCGGCACCGTCACGATGTTCACGACCGGCTGGTGCGGCTACTGCAAGCGACTGAAGACCCAGATGGACCGCGCCGGTGTCACGTACACCGAGGTCAACATCGAGGAGACCCCCGGCACGGCCGAGCTCGTGGCCGCGGTGAACGGCGGGAACCAGACCGTCCCGACCCTCGTGTTCCCGGACGGCTCGACGGCGACGAACCCCTCGCTGGCCGAGGTGCAGTCCCGCATCTGAGCACCGCCCTCGTCGGCGGCCGCGCGTGGACGCGGACGCCGCGGCGACGCGACCTGATCCACCCGCACGGGAACGGCCCCGGAGACCAGTGGTCTCCGGGGCCGTTCGCGCGCCGGGCGCGTCGACCGCGAGCGGCCGGCGACGGGGTCAGCGCCCCTCGAGCGCGTCCGTGAGCATGGCCGCCATCGCGTCGAGCTGGATGTCGCCCGAGTCGACGAGCTCCTCGTCCGAGCCGTCGAGCGCCCGCGCGGCGAGCCCGGCCTTGCTGTCGATGAGCTCGGCGATCTTCGTGTCGATCGTCTGGGCCGCGATGATCCGCCACGCCGTGACGGGCTCCTCTTGTCCGATGCGGTGCACGCGGTCGATCGCCTGCGTCTGCTCGGCGCTCGTCCACGACAGCTCCGCGAGGACGACGTTCGACGCGACCTGCAGGTTGAGGCCGACGCCGGCCGCGGTGAGCGAGCAGACGATCACCGCCACGTCCGGGTCGTTGACGAAGGCGTCGATCTCGGCCGTGCGCTGCGCCGTCGACTGCTCGCCGCGGACGGTCGCGGTCCGCAGCCCACGGCGGGCGAAGACCTCTTCCGCCTGGTCCATGACGTCGAGGTGCTTGGCGAAGAACACGACCTTGCCGACGTTCGACGCGAGCTGCGCGGCGTAGTCCGCCGCGAGCTGGGCCTTGGCGCGACCGATGCGGCGGACCATCGAGAACACGTTCTCGCCGGTCGTCGTGGCGTCCTGGTCCTCGAGCTCCCACCGCGCGACCTGGCGGACGAGCTTGTGGTCGATGCCCTCGACCGGGGCCTGGCCGGTGCGGGCGGCGAGCGCCTGGTGGTAGCGGGCGACGAGCTTCGCGGTGAGCTCGCGCTCGGCGTCGCGGATGGACCGGCCGACCTCGTCGTCGAGTTCGACGGGGATGTCGGCGATCCGGCGCGCGGGGATGTCCGCCGCGACGTCCACCTTGCGGCGTCGGACGATGCCCATCTCGATGACGGCGCGACGGGCCTCCACGAAGAAGCCGGGCTCGGCCGGGGTCAGCCCGATGTCCTCGAGCGCGTTCATGAGCTCAGCGCGGGGCTTCTTGTCGTCGATCCAGCCGAGGAACTGCCAGATCGTCCGGAAGTCCTCGACGCTGTTGATGAGCGGCGTGCCCGTGAGCGCCATGAGGAGCGGGCGGGCGATGCGCTCGCGGATCCGCTCGGCGAGCTGCAGCACGAACCGGGAGCGCTGCGATTCCTTGTTCTTGATGAAGTGCGCCTCGTCGACCACCATGCCCCGGAATCCGAGCGCGCCGAGCCAGCCGACGTGCCGGTCGAGGATCTCGTAGTTGACGACGATGACGTCGGCGAAGCCGTCCATGTCCTCGCCGTCCCCGTGCAGCACCGTGACGGAGCGGTTCGGCACCCACCGCTGGGCCTCGCGCATCCAGTTCGTCTTGACGACGTTCGGGACCACGACGAGGAGCGGGAACGCGTTCGCGGCGTCCGCGGCGAGGAGTGACTGCGCCGTCTTGCCGAGGCCGGGCTCGTCGGCGAGCAGGAACGTGCGGTGCCCCTGCGCCGCGGATGCGACCAGTTCCGCCTGGTGCTTCATGAGCTCGGCGCCGGCCGGGGTCCGGAGGGTCGTGGGCTCCGGGAGCGGCATCGACGCCACACCCCCGCCCGCGCCGTACTCGAACGACTTGAACAGCGGGCCGAACAGCTCCCAGTTCGCGAGGCGCCGCGGGTGCGCGACGGGGGCCTCGGCGAGCGAGAAGTCCGGCGGGAGGAACGGGTTCGCCAGCTGCCGGGCGACGACCTGCTGGGGCACGACGGCCCGCTCCGGGGCCTCGAGCGGCGAGGTCGGCTCGGCCGCGATGACGAGCTCCTCGGGCGCGAGCTCCATGCCCGCGGCGATCATCATGTCCCGCTTGACGGTCCGCGTGGACTCGGTGACGGGGGCGTCCTCGGCGAGGAGCTGGATGACGCTCGTGTCGCGGGCCGCCGTCTTGGCGAGGATGGTGGCGACCCCGTCGAGCCGCTTGAGCTGCTCGGCGCGCTGCGCGTCGGTCAGGTCGGCGTCCGCCTTGACGCGGGCGCGTTCCTCGCGCATGAGCTGCGCGACGGCCTGGAACTTCGTGCGGTTCGAGGGCCGGAGCGCCCCGCGCTGCGCCGCCGCCTCGACCTCGCGCACGGCGCGGGCGAGGACGGGGATGAGCCCTTCGTTGTCGACGGGTCGCGTCCGACGGGGTGCGGACCGCACGCCGCCGGCCGCTCGCCTGATGCCTGATCGAGCCAACGCTCCTCCTGTCTCCCGATCCGACGGGAGTCCCCGGCGGTGTCCGCCGGTACGTCTCGTGGCGGACCGCGCGCGGCCGCCGTTCCGGACACCCGGGCGACACGACCGGACCTGGCCCGGGGCGAGCCTGTTCGACGCGCCGGGCCGGTACCGATCAGGAGACCGGGTGGGTGCCCTCCATGAACTGTCACACGCTCGCGACGCCGCACGGATGTCGGGTCGCCGCCGTCGCGTCCCGACTCCGGGGGGCCGGGACACGTGACCGCCCCCGGGAACCGGGTGGGCCGCCCCCGGAATCGGGACGGCGTGCGGCGCACGGCGCGTGCGTGGACAGTCTAGTGCACCGCGCCTCCCCGGCACCATGTGGGAGGCCCGGGAGGCCCCGGCTCAGGACCCGAGACCAGGTGCGGACCGCGGTCGCAGACCGGGCGCGGGGGCGGGCAGCGTCGCCGCCGGTGGGGTGAGCGCGGCACGCGTGGCGGCGAGGAGCTGCTCGGCCGTCGCGATCCCGTTCGCCGACCCGGTGGTCGCCTGGCCACCCGCGTGGGCGAGGAGCTGCGAGCCGATGGCGGGTCCGATGCGGCCGGCCCCCTCCGGGTTGCGTCGCACCCAGTCCCGCGCGATCGCGTCGGCGAGCCGTTCCGCGGCGGCACCCCGGTCGGCGTCCCCGCGCGACCGGTGCCAGAGGCCCGTGACCACGAGGTGTGCGACGACGGCGCCGACGTCCCGGACCGGGTGCCCCCACCCGGCGGTGTCGATGTCGAGCAGGCCGGAGATCCGCCACGGCTCATGCTCGTCGACGAAGATCTGCTCGAGGTGCAGGTCACCGTGCACCACCTGACGGTCGGACGTCGACCACCCGATCGAGCGCCGCCCGATCGCGTCGTACAGTCGGTCGATCTCCTCGGCCTCCCCCGGCAGCGCGGACACGAGTGTGCGCCGGTGCCAGTCTGCGTGGTCCATCGCGTCCGCACGCGCCTGCTGCGTCAGCCGGACCGTGGCGATCCGGCCGGTCAGTGCGGCGAGCGACGCGATGAACCGGGGATCGTCCGCGATCTCGAGGATGCGACTGCCCGCGGGGACGCCTCGGACGCGCTCGAGCACGAGCAGACCGTCACCGCGGGACGACAGCACGCGCGGCACCGGGAGTCCGGCCGCCACGAACTGCTCGTGCGTCCGGACGATCGGGGTGACGCGGTGTGGTCGCACGACCTTGAGGAACACCGTGCCCTGGGGCGAGTCGACGCGGACCACCGCGCGTTTGCCGGGTCGGTACGCCGCGACCGTGAGCGTCGGTGCGGTGACCGGCATGCCCGCGGCGGTCAACAGCTCCGCCACCGCGTCCCGGTAGGTCACGTGCGGCAACACCGGGAGGCCCGGGTCGTTCGGGTAGGCCCACACCGACACGGCGTCGCCGGTCACGGGGTCGAGCACGACGGCGGAGTGCTGGTCGTGGCCGCCGCCCGTGTCGACGTAGGTGAGCACCGTCGCCCGTGCCCCGGCGGCGTCGACGGTGTCGACCTCGTAGCCGTACAGGTAGCCGTTGCCCGACGGCTCGACCGAGTGTGCGCGCGCGGACAGCACCGTCGTCCCCGAACCGGCGAACGCCTCGGGGAGCACGCGATCATGGTCGGGCCACACGCGCCCAGTCAACCGTGTCCCGCATCGATACGCCGGGAGCGGCGCTCGGTAGCCTCGGACCGTGAACCCCGTCGCGCGTCTCCGTCAGGCGACGCGGACGCCGTTCCTGCAGGTCGTCAAGACCGCGGTCGCCACGATCGCCGCCTGGGTGCTCTGCACGGCGCTGCTCGACTCGGAGTACCCGATCTTCGCCGCGATCGCCGCGCTGCTCGTCGTGCAGCCGAGCGTCAACCAGTCGTTCGTCCGCGGCCTGGAACGCAGCGCCGGAGTGGTGCTCGGCGTGCTGCTCGCCACCGCGCTCCACCTGCTGCTCGGTGACAACACGTGGATCGTGCTGCTCGTGATCGTCCTGGCGATCCTCCTGGCGTGGACGCTCCGGCTCACGCCCGGTTCGTCGACGCAGATCCCGATCAGCGCGATGCTCGTCCTGTCGACCGGCGCGACCACGCCGCACTACGCCGTCGACCGGATCATCGAGACCGTCATCGGCGCCCTCGTCGCCCTCGCCGTGAACGCGCTCATCGTGCCGCCCGTGCTGCTCCAGCCCGCGCACCTGGCGGTCGCCCGTCTCGCGCGGGACACCGCATCGGCGTTCGAGCGCATCGCCGTGGGACTCACCGAGGGCCGGGACCGCACCGGGTGGGAGGCCGACCTCGTCACCGCGCGGACGCTGCGGCAGGCGCAGGCCCGCTCCGACGCCGCGCTGGCCGCCGCGCGGGAGAGCCTGACGATGAACCCGCGCGGCGGGCGCCACCGGACGATCCTCGAGCGCGACATGGAGATCGCCGGGCACCTCGCCGTGATCGTCACCCGCGTGATCGGGATGACCCGGGCGATCCGGGACAACGTCGCGCCCGACCTCGTCGAGGACCGCGCGATCGGCCGCATCGCCACCGAGGTCGCACGGATCGCCGCCGAGGTCCGGGCCTTCGCCGCTGCCGATCAGCGGCCGATCGCCGAGGATCCCGCCTCGCCGACGCTGACCGCCCCGGTCGTCGTGCTCCGGCCGAACGAGGACCACTGGATCCTCATCGGGTCGTTGCTCGAGGACATCCGCCGCGTGCGCGAGGAACTCCTCGGCGAGGGGGCCTGACCCGACGACGCGCCGGCCCGGTCAGCGCAGCGGGTCCGCGCACCGCTCCGAGCAGGTCGCCGTCGCGGTCGCCGCGGCGAGCGTCGTGCGGATGAGCTCGTCCCACGCGTCCCCGACGGCCGCGTCGGCCACCGGGTCGCTGTGATGGCGCGCCGCCGCCCGGATCTCCGCGAGCGCCGCGACCGCGTCGGCGCGCCCCGCT
This sequence comes from Curtobacterium sp. MCBD17_034, assembly GCF_003234515.1. Classification (NCBI taxonomy): domain Bacteria; kingdom Bacillati; phylum Actinomycetota; class Actinomycetes; order Micrococcales; family Microbacteriaceae; genus Curtobacterium; species Curtobacterium sp. MCBD17_034. The sequence continues at coordinate 20,759 of NZ_QKTN01000009.1, forward strand.
CGGCCCGCGACGTCCGGGAGGCCCGCCCGCAGGTCCGCGAGCGCCCGCGCCCGGTGCGGCGCCGCGAGTTCCTGGAGCCCCGTCATCACCCGCCACGCCGCACGCAGTTCGAGTCGTAATCGGCGCACCGCCGGGTGGAGGGCCTCCCCCCACCCGTCGTCCACGAGTCGGTCGCCGGCGAACCGGTCGTCGACACGCTCGTCCTCCGTCGGCCCCACCGACGCTTCGTCCCCCGTCACCACGGCCCCCGTCTCCTGCTCCCCCGTCGCACCCCGGGGTGCGGCGCCGACGGCGCCGAGCGCACGTCGTCGCCGCAGCGTAGCAACGTGCGGACGCTGCGTGCGCGATGTGTGCCCGAGGATGTGCCGACCGGTCGCCCGACGATGCGCGGAGTGGACGTGGCGGACGCGGATCGGGCCTCCCGGCCGTCCACCGGCGCGGCGGCCCGCACCGACGCTGTGACGAGATTCAGCGACACCACGGGGAACGCCGCACGCCCCGCAGCGCGGAGTGCCACGATGGCCCGAGGAGGTCAGGACATGCGGCTGCTGGTGGTGGAGGACGACGACGAGATGCGCGCGCTCCTCGAACGGGGACTCGCGGCCGAGGGCTACCGGGTCACCGCCGTCGAGAACGGCGTGGAGGCGCTCATCGCGCTCGGCGAGCAGGCGTACGACCTCGCCGTGGTCGACGTCATGATGCCCGGCATGTCCGGCTTCGAGCTGAGCCGCCGCATCCGCGAGCGCGAGGACCCGATGCGGATCCTCCTCGTCACCGCGCGGGACGCCGTCGACGACCGCGTGTACGGCCTCGACTCCGGTGCCGACGACTACCTCACGAAGCCGTTCGCGTTCGCCGAGCTCACCGCGCGCCTGCGGGCCCTCGGCCGGCGCGAGGCGGCTGGTGCACCTCGGACCATCGAGGTCGCCGACGTCGCCATCGACTCCGAGGCACGACGCGTCGTCGTGCAGGGCCAACGCGTGGCGATGAGCCCGACCGAGTTCGCGCTCCTCCGGCTGCTCGCCCGCTCCGCCGGGAGCGTGGTGGACCGGCCCAAGATCCTCGAGGAGGTCTGGGACGGCAGCCAGCACGTCGACCCGAACGTCGTCGAGCAGTACATCTCGTACCTCCGCAAGAAGCTCTCCGCGCACGACGCGTCGGTCGCCATCACGACCGTGCGCGGTCGCGGGTACCGCCTCGACAGCGTCGGGGCCTGAACCGGTCCTCCCCGCCGTGTTCCGGCCGCTCCGTCTGCTGTCGCTCCGCGCACGGATCACCATCGGCAGCACCGCGATCGCGGCCATCGTCATCGTCCTGCTCGTCGTCGTCGTCCGGCTCCAGGTGATCTCCGTCGTCGCGAGCGCCACCACGACCCTGCTCGTCGCCGACGCGGACCCCTACATCGCCGCGCTCGAGGTCGACAGCTCGCCCGACCTCGGGAGTCCCGGCAACGGTCAGCTGGTCGCCGTCGTGTCGCCGACCGGGCAGCTCGAGTTGACGACGATGCCACGGAGCTTCGAACACGAGATCCGATCCCTGTCCACCGCGAGCGCCCGGACCTCGTCGATCACCGTCGACCGCTCGGAGTACCGCGTCGTCGTCGAGCACGTCACGAACGACGCCGGCCGGTGGACGGTCGTCGCCGCCCGCAACGCGCAGTCCGAGCGCATCGTCGTGGACGACCTCACCGAGACGCTCGGCGTGCTCGGGCTCGTGATCCTCGTGGCGTTCGGGATCGCGTCGTGGATCCTGGCGACCGTGGCGCTCCGGCCCGTCGCCCAGATGCGCCGCGAGGCCGAACGGCTCCGGGGCACAACCGACCGGGCCGAGCTCCCCGTCGGTCCCGCGCAGGACGAGCTGTCCTCGCTCGCGACGACGCTCAACGCGTTCCTCGCCCGGACCCGGCAGGCCACGGAACGGGAACGGCAGATGGTCTCGGACGCGAGCCACGAACTCCGGACGCCGCTGGCGATCCTGACGACGCAGCTCGACCTCGCGTCGCTCGACACCGGCGACGCCGACGCGCTCGCGGGACACATCGACCGCGCCAAGCAGAACGTCGCGCGGCTGTCCCGGCTCGCGAACGACCTGCTCACGCTGTCCCGCGTCGAGGAGACCGAGGCCCAGGCCGACGAGGTGGCGCGCACGACGAGCTGGACGGACCTCGGCGACGAGGTCATGTCCGCCGTCGACCGCGTCCGGCTCATCGCGGGTGCCAAGGACATCACCGTCGACTTCGAGCTCGAACCCCCGATCGCCGTCGGCGGGTCCGGGCCGGGCATCGGCGGCGGCACCGTCGAACCGCGCTACCGGCTCGACACGAGCGGCATGGCGCAGCTCGTCACGAACATCGCGGGCAACGCCGTCGCCGCGCTCGAACCCGGGGGCGGCATCGTCGTCACCTGGCGTGCGGAGGCAGGGCAGGGCGTGCTCCAGGTCACCGACGACGGGCCAGGCGTCCCGGACGCGTTCGTCCCCGTCGCGTTCGACCGCTTCACCCGCCCCGACGCCGCCCGACGGTCCGTGCATCCCTCGCCCGGCGGCTCGGGCCTCGGACTCGCGATCGTCCGCGCCATCGCCGAGCGCGCAGGAGGCACGGCGAGCCTCCGCAACGTCCGGTCCGGCGGCCTCGAGGTGACGGTGCGGGTCCCCGCGGTCTGACCCCGCCCGGCTCGCCCCTCCCTCTGCTCGCCGCCCGGTCAGTGGAAGTCGCGGGAGCGCGTCCGGACCGCGAGCGGCAACCGTTCCATGTGGTCCGCGACGACGTTCACCACACCGTCGGGTGACCGCTCGAGGATCCCCCGCACGACGAGCGCCGGTGCCTCGCGGGCGACCCGACGGAACCGTGTCCACACGCCGACGCTGCAGATCACGTTCACGAGGCCGGTCTCGTCCTCGACGTTCATGAAGGTGATCCCGGACGCCGTGGCGGGACGCTGTCGATGCGTCACGACCCCGCCGACCTCGATCCGCCGCCCGGTCTCGGCCGTCATGAGCTCCGCGACGCTGAGCACGCGCCGCCGGGCGAGATCCGGCCGCACGTGCCGGATCGGGTGGTCGTCCGGTGACAGCCCCGTCGACCAGATGTCCGCGATCAAGGCGTCACCGTCGGTGAGCTGCCCGAACAGCGGTGGCTGCACGACCACCTGCGTGTCGGGGAGCTGGTCCGGGCGTTCCGCCGCGGCCTGCGCCGCCGACCACATGCCGCTGCGACGGTCGATGTCGAACGACGCGAACGCATCCGCCGCAGCGAGCGCCTCGAGCTGCGCCGTGGTCAGCCCCACCCGCCGCGCCAGGTCGGACATGTCCCGGAACGGGCCGTTCGCCTCGCGCTCCGCGACGATCCGCTCCGCACTGCGTCGGCCGAGGGACGTGACCTCGACCAGGCCGAGACGGACCGCGAAGGCGCCGTCGCGTCGGTGGTCGTCCGTGTCGAACGGTTCGCTCCGGTCGAACGGCCGGACGGGCTCCTGTTCCTGGGCCAGGCAGGTGTCCGAACCGGTCCGTGGCGGCAGCCCGTCGTCGCCGAGCGGTGCGTCGGGATCGAGGACCTCGAGCGTGGCGTCGACCCCCGACCGCAGGATGTCCGGGCGCCGCACCTGCACTCCGTGGCGTCGGGCGTCCGCGACGAGCGACTGCGGCGAGTAGAACCCCATCGGCTGCGCCCGGAGCAGTGCCGCCAGGAACGCGCCCGGGTAGTGCAACCGCATCCATGCACTCGCGTAGACGATGAGCGCGAAGCTGATCGAGTGGCTCTCCGCGAAGCCGAAGTTCGCGAACGCCTGGATCTTGGCGTAGATGGCGTCGGCGTCCTCGCCCTCGATGCCGTTCGAGGCCATGCCGCGGTAGAGCTTGTCGCGGAGCGCCTCGATCCGGACCAGCCCCCGCTTGGACCCCATGGCGCGGCGGAGCTGGTCGGCGTCCTCGCCCGAGCACCCGCCCACGGTCATCGCCATCTGCATCAGCTGCTCCTGGAACAGCGGCACCCCGAGGGTGCGCTCGAGCACCGGTTCGAGTGCCGGATGCAGGTAGGTGATCGGCTCCTCCCCGGTCCGCCGCCGGATGTAGGGGTGGACGGCACCGCCCTGGATCGGCCCGGGACGCACGAGCGCGACCTCGATCACGAGGTCGTAGAACCGCCGCGGTAACAACCGGGGCAGGGTGCCCATCTGGGCCCGGGACTCGACCTGGAACACCCCGACGGTGTCGGCCCGGCACAGCTGGTCGTAGACGCCCTGCTCCTCTTTCGGCATGTCGTGCATGTCCCAGCGCTCACCGCAGTGGTCGGCCGCGAGGTCGAACGCGTACTGCAGCGCCGCGAGCATGCCGAGGCCGAGCATGTCGAACTTGACGAGCCCCATGAAGGCGCAGTCGTCCTTGTCCCACTGCAGGACCGTCCGGCCGTCCATGCGGGCGTGCTCGATGGGGACGACCTCGCCGACGGGTCGGTCGGTGAGCACCATGCCGCCCGAGTGGATGCCGAGGTGCCGGGGGAACCCGAGGACCTCGCGCGCGAGTCCGACGACCTCGTCCGGGATGTCGTGCTCCGTGCTCTCGGTGACCGACCCCCACCGTTCCACCTGCTTGGACCAGGCGTCCTGCTGTCCCGGGCTGTGCCCGAGCGCCTTCGCCATGTCGCGCACCGCGGCCTTCGGACGGTAGGTGATCACGTTCGCGACCTGCGCCGCGTTGAACCGGCCGTACTTGGCGTAGACGTACTGGATGACTTCTTCGCGGCGGTCGGAGTCGAAGTCGACGTCGATGTCGGGCTCTTCGTCGCGCATGCTCGAGAGGAACCGTTCGAACGGCAGCCCGTACCGGATCGAGTCGACCGCCGTGATCTCGAGCAGGTAGCAGACCGCCGAGTTCGCGGCGGACCCGCGGCCCTGGCAGAGGATCCCCCGACTGCGCGCGTACTGCACGAGATCCCGCACGATCAAGAAGTACCCGGGGAAGTCCTTCTCCTGTATCACGTGCAGCTCACGCTCGATGCGGTCACGCTTGACCGGGTCGACCCCGTCGGCTGAGCCCGGGTAGAACCGCCGGGCGCCCTGCCAGACGAGGTCGCGGAGCCACGACATGGGCGTGTGCCCGTCGGGCACGTCGAGGTCCGGGAGGCCCGGCGCGGCACTCCGCAACCGGAACGACAGGTCGTCGGCGAGCTCCACACTCCGCGCCACGGCGCCGGGGTACCGGGCGAACCGACGGCTCATCTCGGCCCCGGACCGCAGGTGCGCCGTGTCGGCGGCGGGGAGCCAGCCGTCGAGTTCGTCGAGGCTGCGGCGTGCCCGGACAGCCGCGAGCGCCGTGGCGATCCGGAACCGGTCCGGGGTGGCGTAGTGCACGTTCCCGGTGGCCACGACGGGCAACCGGAACCGCCCGGCCAGTCCGGCCAGGAGGTCGTTGCGGGCCGTGTCCATCGGGTCGCCCTGGTCGATGAGCTCGACGGTGACGTGCTCGCGCCCGAACCGGTCGAGCAGGTCCCGCAGCGCCCGCTCGGCGGCGTCCTCACCCCCGGTCTCGAGGGCGGCGCGGACGGTCCCCTTGCGGCACCCCGTGAGCACGTGCCAGGCGTCACCGGCCCGCTCTGCGAGGTCGTCGAGGTCGTACCGGGGCCGGCCCTTCTCCGCACCGGGCGACAGGTGTGCGCTCGTCATGGCGGCGGCCAGTCGGTGGTAGCCCGCTTGCCCGCGTGCGAGGACGAGCAGATGTGTGCCCTCGGGGTCGGCAACGCCGTTCTGCGGTTCGGACAGGCCGAGGGAGAGTTCCGCGCCGTACACCGTCCGGACGTCGGAGTGGGTCTCGGCGACCTCGGCCATCCGCGCCGCCCCGTAGAGGCCGTCGTGGTCGGTGAGTGCGAGGCCGTGCAGGTGCAGGCGTGCGGCTTCCTCGAACAGGTGCTCCGGTGGGCTCGCACCGTCGAGGAAGCTGAAGGTCGAGTGCGCGTGCAGCTCCGCGTACGGCACCGTCAGGCCGTCGTCCACGATCGAGGCCGGCGCCGGTGTGTACGGGACGCGTTTGCGTGACCACGCCGGGCTGTCACCGCCGTCACCGGGAGGCGCTGCCCCGGGACTGCGCTTGTCCGACAGCGCACGCTCGAACTCCGACCACGGGATCGGTGGGTTGTTGTACCCCATCAGGTCGCCACCGCCTCGGCCCACCACCGGCCGTCCGCCAGGACGACGGTCCATGCGCGCCCCTCGGCGTCGACGAGCTGCATCCGGTGCAGGCGGCGACCCCCGGCCTCCCACCAGCGCACCACGAGCGGCCATGGCCCCGCCCATGCGGCCACCGCACTGAAGCGTCCGCCCCGGTCCCCCTCGGCGCGGAACCGGTCCGGCTCACCGGTCAGGATGCTGCGCCCGTCGACGTCGACCGGGGTGCCGTCGGCGGCGACGACGTCCACGGGCCGAGGACGGTCGAGGACCGTCGCGGGTGCGGGCCCGGGCAGCCGACCGGGCCATGGGCGTGCACGGGCGACCGCGACCGCGCGCTCGCCCCCTGCCGGGGTGTCCCCCCACGGCACGAACAGCGTGCGCTCCGCCAGGGTCCGACCGCCGGCGATGCGTGCCGTGACGACCCCGTCGTGTCCGACCATGCCCTGGATCCGGGCGAGGCCGTGGTGCACCCGCTCGTCCGGCCCGGAACCCCAGAGTCCACGCTCGTGGTTCGTGACCGCGTCGACCGCCTCGGCCTCGAGCCGGACGTGGGCGACGGGGGCCTCGAGCCCGGTGGGGTCCGTACCGCCCTGCAGCTGCCACCGCACGCGGTCGACGACGTCGGCGGGGTCGAACCACCGCGGATGGGCCCAGGTGCGGTCGAGGCAGACGCCACGGTCGTCGGTGATCTCGATGCGGATCGTCGTGGCCACGAGCTCCGCCGCACGGAGCCGCTCGGCGAAGGTGTCGGCGGACCGACGGAACGCGAACGCCACCTGGTCGGCACGGTCGAGCGGGGGTTCGAACGCGGCGTCGACGGTCAGGTCCGGTGGGACGTCGCGGGCGGTGACCGCACGTGGGTCACGGCCTCCGGCGAGCCGGTGCAGGAACGCGCCCTCCGGCCCGAACCGGTCCCGCACCTGCTCGTCCGTGAGCTGCGCGAACGCACCGAGCGTCGTGATCCCGAGCCGCCCGAGCACCATCGCGAGGTCGTCGCGACCGAGGACCGACAACGGCAGCGGTGCCAGGAAGTCCGCCGACGCACCCTCGGGGACGATGCGGACCCGCTCGACATCGCGTGTCCGGGCACGTGCCGCCTGCTCCGCCGCGAACGGGGTGTCCGCGATGCCGACCCGCACGCCCGGCGCCCCGTGGTCGGCCGCGATGCCCGCGAGCGTCAGCGCTGCCGGGTGCTCCCCGCCGTAGTAGCGGGCCGGCCCCCGGGAGCGGATCGCGAGCGTTCCCGGGCGCAGGACGTGCACGCCGGGCACGGCACCCTCGACCGCACGGATGACGGGCTCGAACGCCCGGTGGTCGAGGGCCTCGTCGTACTGCTGCACCACGAGCGTCGTGCACCGGGCCTGGGCCTCGCGGATGCGCAGCCCGCGGAGGACGCCCTCGTGACGAGCGGCCGCGGAACAGGCGTACACGAGCCCCTTGGCCACGAGGGCGATCGGCCGCTCGGGGTCCGCCCCGGACGCCACCGCAGCGGCGAGGACGGGCCAGTCCGGGCACCACAGGACCATCGTGCGGGTGGGCGGGGCCTCGACGGGCGGACTCCCCGCCCCGAGGGCCACCGTTCCACCGGTCACGACGCCACCGCCACGGGACGCGCTCCCCGGTCTCCGCCGGCCGTCGTGACGACCACCGGGGACCGGGTACCGGTCGGATCACCGCTCGCGGTCGCCGACACCGACGGCTGGACCGTCCCGTCCGCTGCGGGGAGCAGGAGTTCGGCGCTGCGTGGGCGTCCAGCGCCGGCCCGAGTGGTCGCCACGACCGTTGCCCGCCGTTCCGACAGGTACCCGAACCCGCGTCCGATGCCCTGCCACGAGGAGTCGGTGACCCGGAGCGAAGCCTCGGCACCGGGCCAGCTGCCGAGCGCGACGAGGGCGGCACCCCGCTGCCGGAGCCGTGCCCCGAGGCGAGCGACGTCGCCCGGGGTGACGCGCCCGAGCGGTCGGGTCAGCACGATCGTCGCGACGTCGGCCAGCGCCGCGGTGACCGTCAGCCACTGGTCGCCCGGGTCGGGCACGAGCACGAGCCGCTCCAGGTCGATCCCGGCGGCCGCGGCGGCCTCGACCCCGAAGGACGGCACACCGACCACGGCGCACCATGCGCCGGACGCCGACGCCGCCTGGAGCATGGTCATCGCCAGCAGCACCGACTCGTGCACGCTGTAGGCCGCCCCCGACCGGAGTGCGCCACCCGGTAGGAGCGGCGCGAGCGCAGGCGACGTCGGGAGCGCACCGGTGTCGACCCGCGTGTCCTCCATGTCCGCGATCCGGGAGCGGAGGCTCGTGATGCGCTCCAGCGCCGCCCGCGCCTCGGCCACGTGGTCCGGTTGTCGGACCGCGCGTGCACCATGGGCACCGGGTGCCGGTGTCCGATCGCCCCGCTCTCCGAGGAGAGCCGCCGCTGTCTGCATCGCCCCATGTTCGAACATGTGTTCGATCATGTCAACCGGGTCCGACATCCGCTGTGGACGCCGGATCGTCGTCGGCACGACGGTGGACACGGCCCCGTTACCGGACGACGCCGAGGAGCACCCAGCCCCCACCGGTCCCGATGACGTCGACGACGACGCTCGGCGCGTCGGCGTCGAGCGGCGTGGCCTGGAACCGCCACAGCCCGGGAAGCCCGTCGTTCCGGGCATCCCGGGCACCGTCATCCCCGCCGCCCGGTCCGAAGTCCCACTCGTCCGGGCGGCCCCGCCACCGGGTCGGCCGGTCGGTCACGTGGTAGCGGACACCGTCCCACAGGAGATCTCGGGGCACGCCAGCCGCCGTCGTGCCCACCCGCACCACTCGCGCCTCGCGCACCGGCACCGCGACCACCGCCTCCCGATCATCGAACACGTGTTCGAATCGGCAGTGTATGTCGCTCGTCCACGACACGCCAACGGAGTCGCCGTGGCGCCTCCGCGCCCGGTCAGACCGCGGCGATCGTCCAGGAGGCCGTGGCCGACTCCCCCGGTTCGACGACCAGGAGGCCCCGCTCGGCTCCGGCGTTGAACGCATCCGGGGCGCAGGTCATCGGTTCGACCGCCAGGCCGACACGGTGGTACTCGGGCACGACGTGGTCTGCGGTGTGCACCTGCACCCAGGGGCACTCCGGGCCGAAGGTCATCCGCACGCCAGAGCCGTCGGCGGCGGTCACCCGCACGGTCGCCGTGCCGTCCCCGTCACGGTCGAACCCGGTGAAGGCATGGTCGATGAACCGCGAGCCGATCCGCTCCGGCACCCGGAGGTCGAACACACCGTCGTCGACGTCCGCCACCGGGGACAACGCCGTCGGGACCAGTCGGTCCGGCGTCACCTCGAGCACCTGCTGCGCCGGCAGGTGCAGGGTCCAGTCGTCGACGTGCCCGGGGCCTGCGACGAGGTACGGGTGCGGCCCGGTCCCCCAGGGCGCCGCGTCGGGGCCGGTGTTCGTCCCCGTGATCGTCGTGTGCAGGCCCTGCTCGTCGACCTGGTGGGTGACCGCGACCTCGACCCGGAACGGGTACCCGAGCTGCGCGGGGATGGTGGTGGTGAGGACCACCCGGTCGTCGGCCCGTTCAGCCACGGCGAAGTCGGCCCACGCGACGAGGCCGTGCAACGCGTGGCCACGCTCCGGCTCGGACAGGGCGAGCAGGTGGTCCTGCCCCGCGAACGAGTACCGGCCGTCCACGACGCGGTTGGGCCACGGCGCGAGCACGGCGCCGCGGAACACCGGACGGACCTCGTCCGCGTCGAACGGCACGACGAGGTCACGGCCGTCGTACCGGAGGCTCCGGAGCGTCGCCCCAATCGACGCGATCGTGGCCGTGTACGGCCCCGCGCTGATCGAGCATTCGGTCCCCGACAGGGGCTGACTGGAGGTGTCCGCGGTGCGCGGCGATGCGCTCATGCCGACCAGGCTATCGGTGTCCCGCCGAACCGCCGGCCGAGATCTCGACCAGCGACGGCCCGCTCAACGACGAAGGCCCCGCCGGAGCGGGGCCTTCGTCGTGATGGTGGATCTGAGGGGACTCGAACCCCTGACCCCCTGCATGCCATGCAGGTGCGCTACCAGCTGCGCCACAGACCCAGGTCGGTTGCCCCCGCGCGGAAGCAACCAGTCAAGCGTACACCATCTGCGAGGGCCGCCCGACCACGGTCAGTGGGTGACGGGGACCTCGAGCGGGATGCTCGGGCAGTCGGACCACAGGCGCTCGAGCGAGTAGTACTGCCGGTCCTCGTCGTGGAAGACGTGCACGACGACGTCGCCGAAGTCCAGGAGGACCCATCGACCCTCGCTCCGCCCCTCGCGCCGGAGCGGCTTGGCGCCGGCCTGGAGCATGCGGTCCTCGACCTCGTCCGCGATGGCGAGGACGTTGCGCTCGTTCCGGCCACTCGCCAGGAGGAACACGTCGGTCAGTGGGAGCGGACCCGTCACGTCGAGGGCGACGAGGTCCTCGGCCTGCTTGTCGTCCGCCGCGGCGGCAGCGATCTGGGTGAGTTCGAGGGCTCGGGGGGAAGCGGTCACGGATTCCTTCGGTCGTTCGACGCCGGGTAGGGGTCGATGCCGTCGATCATAAGCGACACCCACGACACGGACCAGCCTGGAGGCCCGAACCGGCCACCGCGGAGAGCGAACGAACGCCGGCGGGTCGCCTCAGAAGACGCCGAGCGAGAACATCGCCAGGACGACGACGATGACCCCGGCCACCCCGACCCCTGCAGCGGAGTACGCCAACGCGGTCGGGACCTTCGACTGCTTCGGCTTCGCCGCGGCCAGCACGACCGCACGGGTCGACGTGTGGCTCGACACCGCACGGCTCGCCCGGACGGGGACCGCGTCGTTCGTCGCGGTCTCGGCGTCGTGCTGCTCGAGCAGCCGATCGACCTCGACGCCGTCGATGTGTGGCGTGTGCGCTCCGGTGGCGGCGAGGGTCTTCGGCAGGTCGATCGACCCGGTGATGATGACCTCGCCCGTGGCGTTGAGGGCACCCGTGACGTCGCTGAGCGCCGAGTTCGGCAGGATCAGCGCGTTCGTCTGCGTCTGCGTCGCCCGCGACTGCCCGGTCTGGGGATCGTGCAGGTGCTCGTCCGCGGCCTCGGCCTGGCGGGACCAGTGGCCGGTCGGCGTCGCGATGGTGCCGGTCGTGGCCGGCGGCTCCGGGGCCGCTCCCCCACGCGCGGCAGCGGGACGGGCCCGACCCGCCGAAGCGGGTGACGCCGGACGCCGTTCTTCCGCGCGAGCGTCGGCCGCGGTGGGCGATCCGGCCGCGTCCGAGAGGTCGAGGGGGAACACGTTCGGCGTCGAGGCCGCCGGGAGGGCCGGGTCGAGCACGTCGTCGGTGCTCGCGTCGATGCCCTCGGCGGCACCGGACGCGGACCACGGGCGCGCTGCCCCGGCGTCACGGGCATCCGGGACGTCACCGGCACCTCGCGCAGCGCGGTCGCCACGCGCAGCCTCGTCGTCATGCACCGCATCGGCGTCCCCGGCCGGGACGATGTCGACGATCGGCTCGGCCTCGGGGAGCGGGGCGTCCGGCTCCGGTGCCGGCGGCGCCCAGGTCGACCGGTGCACCCGCGGCTCGTCGCTGTGGGCGACGGCGTCCGAGAGCGGCTCGATGGCGTCGGGCGAACCGTCCGCCTCGGTCGCCTGGTGGAGGACCGCGGCGTCCGGCGCGGGCTCGTCGTGCTCCGCGGCGATGCGCTGGCCCTCGAGCGCGGCGACGTCGCCGAGGACGTCCGCCACGGTGCGGTCGGACGACTGGGGTGACGGCGTCCGGAGCGGGACGGGTGCCTGGTCACGGTGCTGCTCGGCCTCACGCAGGGCGCGGAGCTGACGCCGCGTCATGCCGGTGCCGGGGACGATCTCGGTGGCCGATGCGGGCGGGGCGGCATCGTCGGCGCGGGACGGTTGGACGGCCGCGCGCTGCGTGGGCTCCGCGGCGCCCTGATCGGCGACACCACCCCGCGCCGGCACCGCGGCGGCCTGTGCTGGTGCCGACGCGGCGGGAGCGACGTGCGAACCCGGACGCCGGCGCGGCAGGTCGGTCGGGGCGGCGGGCGGTGCCGAGGGCACCGCGACGCTGCGCGGGCCATCGGATGCGGACGCGACGGATGCGGGAACGCCGGCGGCCACGGCGGCCTCCGGCGTCACGGGCTGAGCACCGGTCTCGGCGGCACGCTCGCGCTCTCGGGCCTGACGCCGCGTGAGGGGCGGCTGCGAGTCGGACGAACTCATGCGACGCTCCGATACAGATGGTGCTTGGTGATGTACTGGACGACGCCGTCCGGGACCAAGTACCACACGGGATGTCCTCGGCCCACGCGGCTTCGGCAGTCGGTCGACGAGATCGCCAGTGCCGGTACCTCGAGCAAGCTTACGTCCCGCTCCGGCAATCCGGTGACGGTCAGGTCATGTCCCGGCCGAGTCACAGCAACGAAGTGGGCGAGGTCCCAGAGCTCGGAGTGGTCCTTCCAGTCGAGGATCTGGGCCACGGCGTCGGCGCCCGAGATGAACACGAACTGGGCGTCCGGTCGTTGGTCGCGGAGGTCACGGAGGGTGTCGATCGTGTACGTGGGGCCGGGGCGGTCGATGTCGACACGGCTCACCGTGAACATCGGGTTCGACGCGGTGGCGATCACCGTCATGAGGTACCGGTGCTCCGCGTCGGACACGTCGGACTTCATGTACGGCTGGCCAGTCGGGACGAACACGACCTCGTCGAGGCCGAACGAGGACGCGACCTCGCTCGCTGCCACGAGGTGACCATGGTGGATCGGGTCGAACGTGCCGCCCATCACACCGATGCGCGGCCGACCGGTGCTCTCGAGCATCGGGCGGCGGGTCAGATCTTCGTGTGGCCGAACTCGTCGACGCCGGTCTCGTCGGTCCGGGTGGCGTCGAACTTGTGGCTGTGCCGGTAGGCGACGTCGCGGAAGCTCCAGGTCACGAACCCGAGGAACGTGAACACCGCGGCCGCACCGAGCGGGAAGATGAACCGCGGCACCTCGGCCGTGGTGGGTTCTCCGGCAGCGAGCAGCAGGTGGATCATGGGCGCTCCGATCATTCCGATGGGGTGTGGCGGTGGCCGCGCCCCAGTCTAGCCGCGCACCTGACCGTATCCGCGCACGATCCACTTCGTGCTCGTGAGCTCCGGCAGCCCCATCGGCCCTCGCGCGTGCAGCTTCTGCGTGGAGATCCCGACCTCGGCCCCGAACCCGAACTCACCGCCGTCGGTGAACCGCGTGGAGGCGTTCACCATGACGACTGCGGAATCGACCTCGGCGAGGAACCGGTCCGCGTTGCGGAGGTCGTTCGTGACGATCGACTCCGTGTGCTGGGTGGACCACCGGGCGATGTGCGCGATCGCGGCGTCGAGGTCGGGCACGACCCGGACGGACAGGTCGAGCGCCATCGATTCGGTGCCCCAGTCCTCCTCGGTCACGGGGACCGCCTGCGGGACGAGCGCGCGGGTCGCGTCGTCACCGCGCAGGGTGACCCCCGCCTCCAGGAGGCGCGCCGCGACCACGGGCAGGAGGCGCGGTGCGGCGTCCTGGTGCACGAGCAGCGTCTCGAGGGCGTTGCAGACGCTCGGACGCTGCACCTTGCTGTTGAGCACGATGTCGACCGACCAGTCCTCGGGCGCCGACGCGTCCAGGAACACGTGGACGACGCCCGCACCGGTCTCGATCACCGGGACCTGCGACTCCGTGACGACGGTCTGGATGAGGCCGGCGCTGCCGCGAGGCACGAGGACGTCGACCAGCCCCCGCGCCCGCATGAGCTCCGTCGCGCCGTCGCGGCCGAACTCGTCGATGGTCTGCACGAGCGCGCCGGGCAGCCCCACCGTGGCCACGGCGTCCTGGATGCGCTCGACGAGCACGGCGTTCGTCCGGGCGGCCGCCGAGCCGCCGCGGAGCACGACCGCGTTACCGCTCTTGAGCGCGAGGCTGGCGATGTCCACGGTGACGTTCGGCCGTGCCTCGTAGATCGCACCGACGACCCCGAACGGCACGCGGACCTCGGTCAGCTGGAGTCCGTTCGGCAGGGTCGAGCCGCGCACGGTCTGCCCGACGGGGTCGGTGAGCGTGGCGACGTGCTCGACGGCGGACGCCAGCGCCTCGATCCGCGCGGGGTCCAGCCGCAGGCGGTCCAGGAGGCCCGGCGCGAGCCCGCCCTGCTCCCCCGCTTCGAGGTCGTGGGCGTTGGCCGCGACGATCTCATCGGTGGCCGACCGCACGGCCGCCGCGATCGCGCCGAGCGCGGCGTTCTTGACGTCGGCGGTCGCCGTCACGAGGGCCGGTGAGGCCGCGCGCGCAGCGACGAGCTTGTCGACGAGCGTGGGGCGGACGGCGGTGGTTGCCATACCCGGATTGTAGACGGGGCGACCGACGGGAGGCGGTGCCACCGCCCCGCGCTACGCCTGCGGTCCGGCGGCGAACCAGGTCCCGATCGCGGCACCCGTGAGCGCGCGGTCGACGAGCGCGGTCGCGGTGACGAGGACGCTCGTGCCGGCCTCGGCCGCGAGGCGGGCGGCCGCGACCTTCGTCCCCGCGCCACCCGTCCCCACGCCCGCGGCGCCGACCGAACCGAACGTGACGCCGGCGAGGTCGTCACCGAACGGGACCTCCGCGATCCGCTCGGCGCCGGGCTGCTCCGGCGGCTTCGTGTAGAGCGCGTCGACGTCCGAGAGGAGGACGAGGACGTCGGCACGGAGCAACCGCGCGACGAGGGCGGCCAACCGGTCGTTGTCCCCGAACCGGATCTCGTGCGTGGCGACGGTGTCGTTCTCGTTGACGATCGGCAGGATCCGGAGCGCGAGCAGGCGGTCCATCGCCCGCTGCGCGTTGACCCGGTGCGTGGGGTTCTGCAGGTCCCCGGCGGTCAGGAGCACTTGACCGGCGACGATCTCGTACCGGCGCAGGCTCCGCTGGTACCGGTACACCAGGACGTTCTGCCCGACGGCCGCGGCGGCCTGCTGCGTCGCGAGGTCGTCGGGGCGGGCGTCGAGCGCCAGGTACGGGAACCCCGTCGCGATCGCCCCCGACGACACGAGCACGACCTCGGTGCCCCGGCCGTGCGCGGCGGCGAGGGCGTCGACGAGGGGTTCGATCTGCCCGGCGTTCTCCCCGCTGATCGAGGACGAGCCGACCTTGACGACGATCCGGCGCGCGGTCGGGACGTCGGCACGGGTCCGGACGGGCGTCGGCTCCGCGCGCGTGGTCGTGCTGTCGGTCATCGCTGCGGCACTCCTGTCGTGTCGGGTCGTGGTCCTGCCGGGTGCTCGGGGCGGGCGTGGTCGGTCAGTCGGCGTCCGGCTCGGTGTCGTCGTCGTCCGCCCAGAGTCCGGCGACGCGCTCGCGCTCGAGCTCGGCGCGCGCCTCGGCCTTGGCGTCCATGCGCTCGAAGTACTCCGCACGGCGCTGACCGCGGGTCGGGCGGGGGTTGAGGTCGAGGCGGGAGTCCGTGCCGCGTGCGCTCGTGATGAGCTCGGCGGTCGAGGTGAGTGTCGGCTCCCAGTCGAAGACCATGCCGCCGTCCCCGCCGATCACGACGGTCGAACCGGCCACCGCGCCGGCCTTGAAGAGGTCGTCCTCGACGCCGAGCTTGGCGAGTCGGTCCGCCAGGTAGCCGATGGCTTCCTCGTTGTCGAAGTCCGTCTGCTGCACCCAGCGCTCGGGCTTCGCCCCGCGGATCCGGTAGAACCGGTGCTCCTCGCCACCCTCGGCGCGGACGGTGTACTCGGTCTGGTCGACCGCCCGGGGACGGAGCACGATCCGCTCGGGCTCGGGCTGGGTGGCCTGCGTGACCCGGGCCTGCTCGACGATGTCCGCGAGGGCGAAGGTCAGCGCACGGAGTCCAGCGTGCGACGCGGTCGAGATCTCGAACACGCGGTAGCCCCGCGACTCGAGCTCCGGCCGCACGAACTCGGCGAGCTCGCGGGCGTCGGGGACGTCGATCTTGTTGAGGGCGACGAGCTGGGGACGCTCGAGCAGCGGTGTCTGACCGGCCGGCACGGGGTACCGCTCGAGTTCGCGGAGGATGACGTCGAGGTCGCTGATCGGGTCACGGCCGGGGTCGAGCGTCGCGCAGTCGATCACGTGCAGCAGGGCGCTGCACCGCTCGACGTGCCGGAGGAACTCGAGGCCGAGTCCGCGACCCTCCGACGCCCCCTCGATGAGGCCGGGGACGTCGGCGACGGTGAACCGGACCGATCCCGACTCGACGACGCCGAGGTTCGGGGTGAGCGTCGTGAAGGGGTAGTCGGCGATCTTCGGCTTGGCGGCGGAGATCGCGGCGATCAGGCTCGACTTGCCCGCGGACGGGAACCCGACCAGGGCGACGTCGGCCACGGTCTTGAGTTCGAGCCGGACGTCCCCGGTCTCGCCGAGCGTGCCGAGGAGCGCGAACCCGGGGGCCTTGCGCTTGGGCGTGGCGAGGGCGGCGTTGCCGAGGCCACCCTGACCGCCCTGCGCGACGACGACGCGCATCCCCGGGCGGTCCATGTCGGCGATCTGCTCGCCGCGCTCGTCGTACACGACGGTGCCGACGGGCACCGGGAGGTCGAGCTCCTCGCCGCTCGTGCCGCTGCGCATGTCGCCCATGCCGGGCTGTCCGTTCCGGCTGGAGCGGTGGGGCGACCGGTGGTACCCGAGCAGGGTCGTGACCTGGGGGTCGCTGACGAGGACGATGTCCCCGCCGTTCCCGCCGTTGCCGCCGTCGGGCCCGGCGAGGGGCTTGAACTTCTCGCGGCGGACCGAGACGCAGCCGTTGCCGCCGTTGCCCGCGGTCAGGTGCAGGGTGACGTGGTCGACGAAGGTGGCCATGGTGTCCTCACGGAGCTGGTGCCAGGGGCGCCGGACCGAGGGCGCCGCACCCGGCGGGAAAGCGAAGAAGGGCGGGCACTCGGCCCGCCCTTCTCGTGGAGTGTGTCGTCGTGCGATCAGGCGTTGACGATGTTGACGACCTTGCGGTCGCCCTTGGTGCCGAACTCGACGGCGCCCGCGGTGAGCGCGAAGAGCGTGTCGTCGCCGCCACGGCCGACGTTGGCGCCCGGGTGGAAGTGGGTGCCACGCTGGCGGAGGATGATCTCGCCCGCGTTGACGACCTGTCCGCCGAAGCGCTTCACGCCGAGGCGCTGCGCGTTCGAGTCACGACCGTTGCGAGTGGAGCTCGCACCCTTCTTGTGTGCCATTGTTCTTCCGCCTTACGCGATCTTGGTGATCTTGACGCGGGTGAGCTCCGAGCGGTGGCCCTGACGCTTCTTGTACCCGGTCTTGTTCTTGAACTTCTGGATGACGATCTTCGGGCCGCGGAGGTCGTTCAGGACCTCGGCGGTGACCGTCACGCCGGCGAGGTCACTCGCCGCGGAGGTGACCTTGTCGCCGTCCACGAGGAGCACCGGCGCGAGCTGGATGGTGCCGTTCTCGTCGCCCTTGATGCGGTCGATGTTCAGGACGGTGCCGACCTCGACCTTTTCCTGACGGCCGCCGGCGCGCACAACTGCGTAAACCACGTGGAATTCCTTACGTACTCTGCTGGAGGGAAGTCTGCGGTGCCGTCGCCGACGCGGTCGACGCGGGCATGAGGCCTCGCGGACACCAACAACCAAGGGTACTCGATGGCTCCCGGTCCGGTCAAACGCGCGCCACGCCGTAGGCTCCTCCGGGTGACCGTGCTCATCGACCCTCCCGTCTGGCCCGCGCACGACACCGTCTGGTCGCACCTGGTGAGCGACGAGTCCTACGACGAGCTCCACGCCTTCGCGGCCCGCGCCGGCCTGCCCCGCCGCGCGTTCGACCACGACCACTACGACGTCCCCGCGGCCCGGCACGACGAACTCGTCGCGCTCGGGGCCCTCGCCGTGTCCGGCCGGGAACTCGTCCTCCGGCTCATCGCGAGCGGACTCCGGGTCCCGCAGCGCGACAAGCGCTCCGGGCACTGACCCGCTGCCCGGGCGCCTCAGCGGTCCCGGTCGACCTCGTCGGTCGCACGCCACTCCTCGGGAACCGACGTCCCCGTCGGCCACGGGGTTCCCGACCGGGACGCATCGGCCGTCCACGCGCCTCCCGGCTGCGCTGCGCCCGTCGGCCACGCGCCTCCCGGCTGCGACGCACCCGTCGGCCACGCGCCTCCCGGCTGCGCTGCGCCCGTCGGCCACGCGCTCCCCGGCTGCGCTGCGCCCGTCGGCCACGCGCTCCCCGGCTGCGACGCACCCGGTCGCGGAGCAACCGCCTGCCAGGTCGGCGCCTGCGGCGGGATCGTGGCCACCGGCACGGCGTCGGCCGGCGGGACCATGCCCGGCATCCCCGGACGGCCGGTGCGGCCTCGTCGCCCTGGACGTCCGGACCACAACCAGACGAGCGTGCAGGCCGTGATGGTGAGCGCCGTGTACTCGACGCCGCGGGACAGGGGGTCCGTCAGGATGTCGGTGAGCAGGTAGGTCCAGTCGAGCTCGCTCACCGCGTGGACGAAGCCCTCGAACACGCCGACGACCATGATGCCCACGGTCCCCGCCGCCCCGGCGACGATCGCCCGGAGCACGATCGTCGGCAGTGGACTCCGTCGCGTCACCGGGGTCAGGAACGCGAGGACGACGAACGCGACGACGTAGAACGCCAGTGGGTCGAGCAGCCACGTGACGAGGAAGTACCCGAGCGGCGTGCCGGTGAAGCCCTCGTCGCCGAAGTCCATCGCGCCCGCGTAGGACGAGGGTGCCGAGGAACTCGGACAGGGACGACACGAGCAGGACCGCCGCGACCACCGCGATGGCGAGCGCCGCGGCGGCGAATCCAGCTCCCGAGCGCTCCCGAGCGAACACACTCGTGGGGCTGCTCCTCCGCCATGCGGGGACGGCGCCCGGGAGCCCGATGCCGGGGCCGGGCACCCGCGGAACCGACGGACCCGGAACCGACGGACCCGGGACGGACGCCCACGACGGCGCGGGGCCGGCCGCGCCCGGCATCCGGTGGTGGTCACCCTGCGACGCGGCACGGCCGTCTCTCGGGAACCCGGGCGCTCCCCCGACCGGCTGCTGGTGGTCGTCGGTCGGATCGGACACGCGGGCTCTCCTCTGCGGTGGCGGTGGGCGGCCGCGGCACGCGGCACCGGTCGACGGTCAGGAAACGCTACCGCGGAACAACGAACGCGACCCCGCCCCGTCGGGGGGGAGGTCGCGTTCGTCGTCGGCCGCGTCGGCCGTCTGCCGGGAGGCCCCAGCTCAGTCCCGCGCTGCGGTCACCGCCCGAGGATGACCGGCGCGCCGTCGGGGTCGCCCGCGTCGTCAGCACCGCCGGCGTCGGTTGCGCCGCTGGTCGTCGCGGGTGCGCTGATGCTCCCCGACGTCACCCTGCGGGACCGGTTGCGCCCCTGGCCGGGCTGCTTCGGCTCGGGGAGCGCCTGGAGGACGGAGTCCAGGAGGGACTCGGCCGCCTCGGTGCTCACCGGCCGGGGCTGTCGGACCGGCGCCGCGGAGAGCGGGATGTCGAGGATCGCGACGGACTCGGTCGGGGACACGGTCGCCGTCGTGCTCACCCGACGAGACCCCGTCGACGCCGGCTCACGGGTCGTCGACACCGGTTCGAGCGTCGCCGGTTCATGCGGCGCTGCGGGCTGCTGCCGTGTCACCTCGGTCGGCTGCTCCACGGTCGCGTCGGCGGACGGAGCGTGCTCGGTGCGCTCGGTGCGCTCCTCACGGTCGGCACGCTCGTTCCGGTCGGCACGCTCGTTCCGGTCGGCACGCTCGTTCCGATCGCCGCGCTCGTTCCGGTCCCCGCGACGGGAGCGGCGCTGCGATCGCGTCGTCCCCGTACCGGCGTCGGCCTCACCCGGTGTGGCTCCGCTGGCGCTGTCCAGAGCCTCCTCGAGCTGGCTCGCGCTCGTCGGCGCGGTGCCGCTCGCGGCCGTGGCAGCGGCGTCGTCGTGCGGGATGGTCGACGCGGCGATCCGCGAGAGTGCGTTCTTGACGTCCTCGGTGATCTGGTGCGCCTGCTGCGACGACTGCTGGCCGTTGCCGTTGCCGTTGCCGCTGCCGTTGCCCTGGCCACCGCCGTTGCCCCGGCCCTTGCGACCGCTCCGGCCACCCTTCGGCGAGGACTCGTTCGTGTTGTCGTTGACCTTGGCGTTCACCTCGGCGAACGACTCCTGCAGGCCGACGCCGATCTTCTTGCGGGTCATCTGCACGAGGCCGAGCGAGGTGACCTCGGCGACCTGGTGCTTCGTCCGGTCACGGCTCAGGCACTCGACGAGACGGCGGAGCACGAGGTCACGGTTGGACTCGAGCACCATGTCGATGAAGTCGACCACGATGATGCCACCGATGTCGCGCAGTCGGAGCTGACGCACGATCTCCTCGGCCGCCTCGAGGTTGTTCTTCGTGACGGTCTCCTCGAGGTTGCCCCCGGACCCGACGAACTTGCCCGTGTTGACGTCGACCACGGTCATCGCCTCGGTTCGGTCGATCACCAGTGAGCCGCCGGACGGCAGCCAGACCTTGCGGTCCAGGGCCTTCTCGATCTGCTCGTTGAGCCGGTGCTCCTCGAACGAGTCGGGGCCCTCGTAGAGCTCGACGCGGTCCTTGAGGTCCGGCGCCACCGCCGAGAGGTACTCGTCGATGACGGCGCGGGCGGCATCACCGTCGATGATCAGCTTCGAGAAGTCCTCGTTGAAGACGTCGCGCACGATCTTGACGAGGAGGTCGGGCTCGCTGTGGAGCAGCACCGGCGCCTGGCCGTTCTGCACCTTGTTCTGGATCGCCTCCCACTGGCTCGTGAGCCGGGTGACGTCGCGCGTGAGCTGCTCCTCGGTCGCTCCCTCGGCCGCGGTGCGCACGATGACGCCCGCGTGCTCCGGCAGGACCTCCTTGAGGATCTTCTTGAGGCGCGCGCGCTCGGTGTCGGGCAGCTTGCGCGAGATCCCGTTCATCGAGCCGTTCGGCACGTAGACCAGGTAGCGCCCCGGGAGCGAGATCTGGCTCGTCAGGCGGGCGCCCTTGTGGCCGACCGGGTCCTTCGTCACCTGCACGAGGACCTTGTCGCCGGGCTTGAGCGCGAGCTCGATGCGGCGGGGCTGGTTGCCCGTCTCGACGGAGTCCCAGTCGACCTCGCCCGAGTACAGCACCGCGTTCCGCCCGCGGCCGATGTCCACGAACGCGGCCTCCATGCTGGGCAACACGTTCTGCACCTTGCCGAGGTAGACGTTCCCGATGAGCGAGACGTTGTGGTTCTTCGTGACGTAGTGCTCCGCGAGGACGCCGTCCTCGAGCACGCCGATCTCGATCCGGTCCGCCTGCGAGCGCACGATCATCTGGCGGTCGACGCTCTCGCGGCGGGCGAGGAACTCGTCCTCGGTGATGACCTGACGGCGGCGACCGGCGTCCCGGCCGTCACGGCGACGCTGCTTCTTCGCTTCGAGCCGGGTCGACCCCTTGATGCGCTGCGGCTCGGTGATGAGCTCCGGCTCGCGCTTCTGCTTGGGCTGCCGCTGCTGCTGCACGCCCGAGTCGTCGGCCTGCTGGTCGTCCTGCGCGGCGGCCCCGCGACGACGCGATCGACGGCGGGTGCTCGGCGACTCGACGAGGTCGCGGTCACGGTCACGGTCACGGTCACGGTCACGGTCCGGCTCGTCGTCCGGCTGGAACCGCTCGGGCAGGTCCGGCAGCACGGGCGCATGGAAGATGAGGCTCGTCGTGCTCGTCGCGACCGGGTACGCCGGGGCGGGTTCGGCCGCGGACTCCTCAGCCGTCGACGGCTCGGCCTCCGGCTGCCCGGCGCCGGTGGGCTCCGCATCCGGCAGATCGGTGACACCCGACCCCGTCGCCTCCGGGGCGAGGTCGGCTGCCGTGTCCTCTGCGAGGTCGAGGGGCACCGCCTCCGTCGCCGTCACGACCGTGACCGCGTCGACCATCGTCGTCACCGACTCGACCTCGTCGATCACCGTCGTCACCTGCGCGGCCTCGTCGACCACCGTCGTCACCGACGCGGCCTCGTCGACCACGGAGGTCACCGAGTCGCCCTCGTCGACGACGACGCGCGCGGCGTCCGGGGCGTCGATCGACGCCACCGGTGCCGAGAGCTCGCCCGGGTCCTCCGCGTCGGACGCGGGCGGCGTGACGGGCGTCGCCCGGGCCTCCCGGTCGGCGACGTGGTCGTCCGGTCCGTGGGACCGTGCCCGGCGGCTGCCGAACAGGCGCCCGCGGCGCTTCGTACCGTCTTCGTTGTTGTTGTCGTTCTGCTCCACCATCGACTGGTGCACTCCTCAGCCCGGCCTGGTCAGCATGTGACCGGCGGGAATCCTCGGCGGGCGGCGACTACGCCCCCGCGCTCGCTCCAAGCGGCCGGTGCCGCTCCGTACGGGGCAGCACCACGGTCGCGCGCGCCCTCTCACGGCGCTTCGTTGTCCGGGCACCGGGCCCGGAAAGCTCTTCGTCATCGACGGTACGGGACCGTCGACCCATCGATTATCGCACGCCCGCCCATGGGAACGCCGAACGTGCATGCGATGATGGCGCTCGTGACGTCCCGCGAAGCCCTCCGTCGTCCACCCGTGGCCATGGCCGTGTTCCTCCTCGTCACCGGGGCGGGCGGGTTGTACGGCGCCTTCCGGCTCGTCGTCGACGAGTACCAACTGCTGGAACACCCCAAGCAGGCACTGGGATGCGACGTCAACCCCTTCATCAGCTGCTCGAACGTCATGGCGAGCCACCAGGCACATCTGTTCGGGTTCCCGAACCCGATCCTCGGCGTCTCGGGGTTCGTGGCACCGATCGCCGTCGCGGTGATGCTGTTGGCCGGCGTCGTCGCGGCCCGCTGGTTCTGGGTGGCGTTCAACGCCGGGGTGTTCCTGGCGTGGGTGTTCGTGACGTGGCTCTTCACGCAGACGGTGTGGTCGATCGGTGCGCTCTGCCCCTGGTGCATGCTCGTCTGGTCCATGACGATCCCGATGTTTTGGGTGTTCACGTGCTGGAACCTGGCGCGGGGGAACCTCGGCGAACGTGGACGTCGGATCGGCCAGGCGGTCCTCCCGTTCTCCTGGCTCATCGTGCTCGTCAACTACGTCGTGATCGTCCTCGTGATCCTCATCATGTTCCCGACGCTGCGGGCCATCCTCTTCTGATCGCGTACGACCGGTCCGCACCGCGACACCGGCCTGATGTCGACGCCCCGCGCACCGGCGTCGATCACGCGTCACGCACTTCTGGGAGGTTTGTCAGCCGAGCCGCGCTCGACCCCCTCCAGCACCCGTTACGGTTGTTGCCGATGAGCACCGCAGGCGACAACTCCTCCAAGAAGGCACGGCGCGAAGCAGCCCGCGAGCACGCGCGGGCGATGCGCGAGCGAGAACAACAGCGCAGACGCCGCAACCGGCTGTTCCTGCAGAGCGGGATCGCCGTCGTGGTCCTCGCCGTCGCCGCGATCGTCGTGCTCGTCGTCGTGAACTCGATCCAGCCCGCCGGCCCTGGCCCCAAGAACATGGCGAGCGACGGCATCCTCCTGCACGGCAACGGCAAGTCGATCACCGCGGTCACCACGGGTGCGACGAAGGCCGGCGCGGAGCCGACGGCCACCAAGACGGCAGCCCACAAGGACACGATCAACGTCGTGATCTACGAGGACTACATGTGCCCGTACTGCAACCAGTTCGAGACGACGAACATGACGCAGATCAAGCAGTGGGTCACCGCCGGGTACGCCACGCTCGAGCTCCATCCGTTCGCGCTGCTCGACGCGAGCTCCCTCGGCACCAAGTACTCGACCCGCGCCACCAACGCCGCCGCCTGTGTCGCGAACTACGAGCCGAACAAGTTCCTCGCCGTGAACCAGCGCTTCTACAAGAAGCAACCGAGCGAGCAGACCAAGGGCCTGACCGACGACCAGATCGTCCGCCTCGTCAAGGCCGCTGGCGCGACGAACGAGAACATCCCGAGCTGCATCCACAACGGCACGTTCAAGGGGTGGGTCGCCGACGTCACGAACCGGACGCTCAACGACAAGATCCCGAACTCCGACGTCAAGAAGCTCACCGGCACCCCGCTCGTCCTCGTCAACGGGCAGCAGTACACCGGGTCGCTGACCGA
This sequence comes from Curtobacterium sp. MCBD17_034, assembly GCF_003234515.1. NCBI lineage: Bacteria > Bacillati > Actinomycetota > Actinomycetes > Micrococcales > Microbacteriaceae > Curtobacterium > Curtobacterium sp. MCBD17_034. The sequence goes on from NZ_QKTN01000009.1 coordinate 44,972, forward strand.
CACGTCGGCGTTCTCGTCGTTCGTGGAGCAGGTCGCCGAGCAGGCCGTGGGTTCGTCGGGCAGCTCGACCGCGACGCCGACCGCCACGCCCTCGGCGGGCTGATCGCACGGTCGCCGCGGGCCAGCCCCGCGGCGACCGTCAGCCGTGCGACGACGGGCCGTCCCGATGGGGGCGGCCCGTCGTCGTTCCGCCTCGGGTGTCCGCTCGCTCCCCGGGGTGGTGTCGGGCCTCCCGGTCACGCGCGGTGCGGGTGCTCGTCTCGACGGCGCGGGTGTCGGACGACAGGGGTGCCGTCGTCAGATGCCCACGCATCGCATGCGTGCGGATACGGCGACAGGCCCGTTGTCGGACGACGACGGGCCTGTCGGGAACACGTGGAACGGCGGTTCAGGCGAACCAGAGACCGAGCTCGCGCGCGGCGGACTCGGGCGAGTCGCTGCCGTGCACGAGGTTCTGCTGCACCTTGAGACCCCAATCGCGCCCGAGGTCGCCTCGGATCGTGCCCGGCGCGGCCGAGGTCGGATCGGTGGTGCCCGCGAGCGAGCGGAATCCGGCGATCACGCCGTTCCCTGCGACGCGGACGGCGACGATCGGCCCGGACTCCATGAACTCGACGAGGGGCTCGAAGAACGGCTTGCCCTGGTGCTCCTCGTAGTGGGCGCTGAGCAGGTCGCGGGACGCCGTCAGCATCTTCAGGTCGACGATCTCGTAGCCCTTCGCCTCGATGCGGCGGAGGATCTCCCCGGTCAACTGGCGGGCGACGCCGTCGGGCTTGACGAGGACGAGGGTCTCTTCGAGGTCGGACACGCATTGCTCCCTGGGTTCGGGGGTGGATGTGGTCGGTGTGCGGCGGCGGCGGTCAGGCGCCGGCGTCGGTGCCCGGTCCGGGGTCCTCGCCGAGGGCCGCCGCGCGGGCCGCATTCGCCCGGTCGAGCTGACCACCCTTGACGAAACAGTAGATCCAGAACGCCAGGAACATGGCGCCCACGACGAACATGAACGGTTCCACGAAGCCGGTGGCGAGGATGGCCGCCTGCAGCAGCCATCCGAACCCTACACCGGCGGGGCGACCGGTCAGCCGGGAGGCGATGGCGAGCACGACCATGAAGCCGAGACCGCCGCCGAACGCCGCGGCCGGCGGGAGCTCGTGTTTGCCGAACACGACGAGCATCGGGAAGAAGAACACCACGGCCTCGAGCACGAGGACGATCGACAGCAGGCTCTCGCGGGCGCCGCGCGGGGGGCGGGGACGCCGCATCCGTGTGCCGCGGGCCGGCGGGGAGGTGCGGGGAGCGTCCGTCATGCCGACTCGCCTTCGCCGTGGACCAGGTCCATGACCCGACCGATGAGCACGATGGAGCCCGCGACGAGGACCATGGCGCCCGGCTCCCCCTCGGCCAGGTCAGCGTCGGCGTCCTCGGCGAGGGTCCGTGCCTCGGCCAGGGCGGCCTCGACGTCGGGCTCGACGACCACCCGATCCGGGCCGACCTCGTCGACGACGATCGCGGCGAACGCGTCGGCGTCGAGGGCCCTGGGACCGGGCGGTTGCGTGACGACGAACGTGGCCACGACGTCCTTGAGCGCGCGAACGATGCCGCGGGCGTCCTTGTCGGCGAGGACGCCGAGCACGCCGACCACGTGGTCGGACGGGAACGCGACGGGCAGGGCCTCGGCCAGGGCCCGGGCGCCGTGCGGGTTGTGTGCGGCGTCGACGACCACGGTCGGCTGCTGGGCGATCGGCTGGAGACGGCCGGGCGACGTCGCTGCCGCGAGGCCCTCGCTGAGGACGTCCTCGTCGAGGGGCTGCGATCCGCGACCGAGGAACGACTCGACGGCGGCGATCGCCACCGCGGCGTTCTCGGCCTGGTGGGCACCGAAGAGCGGCACGAACAGGTCGTCGTACCGTCCGGCGACGCCCTGGACGCTGACGAGCTGACCGCCGACGGCCGGGGTGTCCGACAGCACACGGAAGCCGCCGTTCGGGCCGGAGGTCGCCTCGACGGCGAGCGTCGCCTCGCTCAGGGCCGCCGCGCGCTCGAGCTCCCCCAGGGCCTCCGGCGTCTGCCGCGCGCTGACGACCGCCGCCGAGGGCTTGATGATCCCGGCCTTGGTCCGGGCGATCTCGGCCACGGTGTTGCCGAGCTGCTTGGCGTGGTCGATCGCGATCGGGGTGAACACCGCCACCTGGCCGTCGACCACGTTCGTGGAGTCCCACTCGCCGCCCATGCCGACCTCGATCACGGCGACGTCGACCGGCGCGTCCGCGAAGCACGCGATCGCGAGGACCGTGAGCGCCTCGAAGAACGTGAGCGGCTGCTGTCCGGCGGCGCGGAGCTCGTCGTCGGTCATGGTCAGGTACGGCTGGATGTCGCGCCAGTTCTCGACGAACGACTCGGGCCGGATGGGCTCGCCGTCGATGACGATGCGCTCTCGGATGGACACGAGGTGCGGGCTCGTCATGAGTCCGGTGCGGAGCCCGTGCGCGCGCACGATGCTCTCGATCATCCGGGCGGTCGACGTCTTGCCGTTCGTGCCGGTGATGTGGATGACCGGGAACGCGTGCTGCGGGTCGCCGAGCAGCTCGACGGCACGCCGGGTCGCCGCCAGCCGACGCTCGGGGGCCTGTTCCCCGATGCGGGCGTACAGCTCCGACTCGACCTGGGCGACGCCGTCGTCCTCGGGCCCGTGCGGCACGGGGACGCCTGCCGTCACCGGACGTGGAGTCCCGGCGACGGGCTCGCCGTCCTCGTCGTACGCGTCGTCGTCGCCGTAGGGGTTCGTACCGTTGCCGATCTCAGCCAACGCGGGTCACCTCCACCCGGACGAGCGCGCCGTCGCCGACGTGCTCGACGCCGGGGTCGTCGTCGTCCAGCGCGGAGACGACCTGCTCGAGCCGGCTGCTCAAGGTCTCCTGCGCGATGAGTCCATGGTGCGCCTCGATCGCGCTGCTCGCGGCCTCGTCGGCCTCGAGGCGCAGGACGATGCGGTCGCTGACGTCGAGCCCGGCGTCCCGACGCGCCTGCTGCACCGCACGCACGACGTCGCGGGCCAGGCCCTCGGCCTCCAGCTCCGGGGTCGTCACGGTGTCGAGCACGACGAAGCCACTGCCCTCGAGGAACGCCACCGCGCTCGTCGGATCGGCCACGGTGAGGTCGAGCGTGTACTCCCCCTCGACCAGGTCGACGCCGCCGACCGTGACGCCGTCGGCGGTGGCGGTCCAGTCACCGCGCTTGGCCGCCGGGATCACCTGCTGCACGAGCTTGCCGATGCGGGGACCCGCGGCACGGGCGTTCACCGTGAGCTTCCGCTCGATGCCGTACTGCGCCAGCGACTCCTCGGCCTGCTGCTCGAGCACGACGCGCTTGACGTTCAGCTCGTCGCGGAGGATGTCGGCGAACGGCTCGAGCCCGGCGGGATCCGCGGTGACGACGGTCAGGGTCGCGAGCGGCAGACGGACCCGCTTGCCGGTCGCCTTGCGGAGCGCGAGGCCCTTCGACGCGACGTCGCGGACGCGGTCCATCGCGGCGACGAGGGCGTCGTCGGCGGGGAACGCCTCGGCGTCCGGCCAGTCCTCGAGGTGGACGCTGCGCCCACCGGTGAGGCCCCTCCAGACCTCGTCCGCGACGAGCGGCGCGAGCGGGGCGGCGACGCGCGTCAGGGTCTCGAGGACCGTGTACAGCGTGTCGAAGGCATCGCGGGCGGCGTCCGAGGACCCGGCACCCGCCCAGAACTTGTCACGGGACCGCCGGACGTACCAGTTCGTGAGGACGTCGGCGAAGTCGCGGACCGCGAGGGTGGCCAGCGGGGTGTCGAGGGCCTCGAGGTGCGCCGTGACGTCGAGCACGAGCTGCCGGGTGCGCGCGAGCAGGTACCGGTCGAGCACGTCCGTCGAGTCGGTGCGCCAGGTGGCCTGGTACCCGTCGTCCCCCGACGCGTTCGCGTAGAGGGTGAAGAAGTAGTACGTCGACCAGAGGGGCAGCAGGAACTCGCGGACGCCCTGGCGGATCCCCTCTTCGGTGACGACGAGGTTCCCACCGCGGATCACCGAGGACGACATGAGGAACCATCGCATGGCGTCGGCGCCGTCGCGGTCGAAGACCTCGTTGACGTCGGGGTAGTTCCGCCGGCTCTTCGACATCTTCTGGCCGTCGGACCCGAGCACGATGCCGTGGCTGATGACGTTCGAGAACGCCGGACGGTCGAACAGGGCCGTCGCCAGCGCGTGCATGACGTAGAACCAGCCGCGCGTCTGTCCGATGTACTCGACGATGAAGTCGGCCGGGTTGTGGGTGTCGAACCACTCGCGGTTCTCGAAGGGGTAGTGCACCTGGGCGTACGGCATCGACCCGGAGTCGAACCAGACGTCGAACACGTCGGTGATCCGGCGCATCGTGGAGCGGCCGGTCGGGTCGTCGGGGTTCGGCCTCGTCAGCTCGTCGATGAACGGGCGGTGCAGGTCCGGCTCGCCGGCGTCGTTCAGGGGCAGGCGCCCGAAGTCGCGTTCGAGGTCGGCGAGGGATCCGTACACGTCAACGCGCGGGTAGGCGGGGTCGTCGCTCTTCCACACCGGGATCGGCGACCCCCAGTACCGGTTGCGCGAGATCGACCAGTCACGAGCGCCCTCGACCCACTTGCCGAACTGGCCGTCCTTGACGTTCTCGGGCACCCAGGTGATCTGCTCGTTGAGCTCGCCCATGCGGTCCCGGAAATCCGTGACCCGGATGAACCAGCTCGACACGGCCTTGTAGATGAGCGGGTTCCGGCAGCGCCAGCAGTGCGGGTAGCTGTGCTCGTACGAGGCGACCCGGAGCAGGCGACCCATCGCGCGGAGCTCCTGCGTCAGCGGCCTGTTCGCGTCGGACCACAGCTGGCCCGCGACGAGGTCCACCTGCGGCAGGAACAGCCCGCCGTCGTCGAGGGAGAGGATCGTCGGGATGCCCGCCGCCGAGCAGACGGCCTGGTCGTCCTCGCCGTAGGCCGGTGCCTGGTGCACGATGCCCGTGCCCTCGCCCGTGGCGACGTACTCGGCGACGAGCACCTGCCAGGCGTTCTCCATGCCCTCGACGTCGACGTAGAAGTCCCACAGCCGCTCGTACGCGACGCCGTCGAGCTCGGCACCGGTGACGGTGCGGGTGACCGCGGCACGGGCCTCGTCGGCGGAGCCGTGGCCGAGGTCCTTGGCGTACGCGGCGAGCGTGTCGCCGGCGAGCAGGAACGACGCGGTGCCTGCCGCGGTCCCGTCGGCTGCGCCGTCCGGACCGGCCGGCACGACCACGTACTCGATGGCGGGGCCCACGGCGAGCGCCGCGTTCGTCGGCAGGGTCCATGGCGTCGTCGTCCACGCGAGCGCGCGGACGCCCGAGAGCCCGAGCTCCTCGGCGCGGGCGCCGGTGAACGGGAACGCGACGGTCACCGACTGGTCCTGGCGCTGCTGGTAGACGTCGTCGTCCATGCGGAGCTCGTGGTTCGACAGCGGCGTCTGGTCGTTCCAGCAGTAGGGCAGCACGCGGAAGCCCTCGTACGCCAGGCCCTTGTCCCAGAGCGACTTGAACGCCCACAGCACGCTCTCCATGAACGTGACGTCGAGCGTCTTGTAGTCGTCGTCGAAGTCGACCCAGCGTGCCTGGCGGGTGACGTAGTCGCGCCACTCGTCGGTGTACTGGAGCACGGACCGACGCGCCGCCGCGTTGAACACGTCGATGCCCATGTCGTCGATCTCGTGCTTCTCGGTGATGCCGAGCTGGCGCATGGCCTCGAGTTCGGCCGGCAGTCCGTGGGTGTCCCACCCGAACCGGCGGTGCACCTGCTTGCCGCGCATCGTCTGGAACCGCGGGAAGACGTCCTTGGCGTAGCCGGTGAGCAGGTGCCCGTAGTGCGGGAGTCCGTTCGCGAACGGCGGGCCGTCGTAGAACACCCACTCGTCGCAGCCCTGCCGCTGCTCGACCGAGGCCCGGAACGTGTCGTCGCGCTGCCAGAAGGCGAGGACGCCGCGCTCGACCTCGGGGAACGAGGGGGACGGGGTGACGCCGGCGGCGTCCGGGTCGTTCAAGGGGTAGCGCATCTGGTCCTCGGCGAGTGGTCGTGTGCGTGCTGTCGACGAGGACGCCACCCGGTCGACTCGACCCGGCGGCGCGGTACCACCTCGATTGCGGCCACGGCCGGGAGGCACTGCTCCCGTCGCGCGGACCACCGCTCGTTGCTCAGGCTGTGACGGACCCGACCCGTTCGGTTCTAGTGGCCGCCCGACTCCCGCTCGCGCCCGGGGACGCTCGCGGAGGACGGATGGTGTTCTTCCGAAGGCTCCCCGGTGATGGCCGGATCGACGCCGCTGGGACGATCGTACCGCCCGCGGAGCAGACTGGGGGCATGGTGAGCGACGCGACCGAGGACCGCAAGAGCACGGACCACCCGGACGCGGCGGCCTCGGGCGCCCCGAAGCCCGAGAGCCTGCTCACGGTCGTCATCGCCTTCGCCGCGAACCTGCTCGTGGCCCTCGCCAAGACGTTCGCGTCGTTGTTGACCGGTTCGGCGTCGATGGTCGCCGAGGCGGCGCACTCGTGGGCGGACACCGGCAACGAGATCTTCCTGCTCATCGCCGAGCGCCGGGGCGCCAAGCAGCGCGACGCCGACCACCCGCTCGGTTACGGCCGCGAGACCTACATCTGGTCGATGTTCGCGGCGTTCGGGCTGTTCACGGCCGGCGCGATCGTGTCGATCTACCACGGGATCAGCGAGCTGACCTCCGACGAACCGCCGCGCGACGTCCTCATCGGCTACATCGTGCTCGCGGTCTCCGCGTGCCTCGAGGGCACGAGCTTCCTGCAGGCGTTCCGGCAGGCCCACGGCGCGGCGACCCGACGCCGGGTGCCGATCCTCCGGCACGTGCTCCAGTCCTCGAACCCGACGCTCCGCGCGGTGTTCGCCGAGGACTCCGCGGCACTCGTCGGTCTCGTCCTCGCGTTCCTCGGCCTGCTCCTGCACCAGCTGACCGGGTCGGCCGTGTGGGACGCGCTCGGCTCGATCGCCGTCGGGGTGCTGCTCGGCGTGGTCGCGGTGGTGCTCATCGACCGGAACCGGCGGTTCCTCATCGGGGAGTCGACGTCGCCCGAGCTCGAGGACGCCGTGCTCGCGGAGATCCTCCGCAAGCCCGAGGTGGAGCGTGTGACGTACCTGCACCTCGAGTTCGTCGGGCCGAGCCGGGTGTACCTCGTCGCGGCGATCGACATGGCGGGCAACGAGCGCGAGGAGCAGGTCGCGCTCCGGCTGCGTGCGGTCGAGGAACAGCTCGAGTCGAGCCCCTACATCGAGGAGGCCGTGCTCACGCTCTCGCAGCCGGGCGACGCGAGCCTGGTGCCGGACAACGACGGCGACGTCCCGGAGATCGTCGAGGACGGCACCCTCGAGGAGGTCGCCACGGGCGACGGGCGCACCCTCCGCGCCTGACCGGGCCTCCACGACCGTCCCAGGGGTGCTGGGAACGGCCCCACCGGCCCCCGAGGACCATCAGCGTCGACGGACGGGAGGTCCCGATGGCGCGACCGGCACTCCCCCGCGGCCTGCGGGTGTTCCTCGACGCGGTGCGCGGACTCGCGGCGCTCGAGGTCGTCGCCCACCACCTCGTGTCGGTCAACGCCTACGGCGGACCCGTGGTCCTGCGCGACGTGTTCGCGTTCGGACAGGAGGCCGTCATGGTCTTCTTCCTGCTCAGCGGATTCGTCGTGTACGCCAACGAGTTCGACCGGCGCGGCGGGGTCGGCGCGTACCTGTTCCGGCGTCTCCGTCGGATCTACCCGCCGCTCGTGCTCGCACTGGTGCTGTCGATCGGGGTCGCGGCGGCGGACCGCGACCTCGTGGCCGAGTTCCACCCCGGGCAGGTCCTCGGCACACTCGTGGCGCTGCAGGACAACGGGGCGCTGAAGCCGGGGGTCATCGTCGACCCGCCGTTCCACAACCTCGCCCTGTGGTCGCTGTCGTACGAGATCGCCTTCTACCTGGTGTTCCCGCTCCTCGCGTCGGCACTGCACCGGTGGCCGCGACTGACCCCCCACCTCGTCGGTGCGGTGTCGCTCGCGGCGTTCGCGGCCTACACGGTGCACCCCGGGCACGCCGTGCTCGTGCTCGCGTACCTGCTCGTGTGGTGGGCCGGCGCGGCGATGGCGCGTGCGTTCCTCCAGGACCGGGTCGGTCCGCGCGCGCTCGCCCCGGAGCTGCTCTGGCTCACGGCGCTCACGGCGCTCGCCGTGGGCACGACGCTCCGCTCGGGTACCGGGGGCGGATTCGCGGCCTACCCCCTGCTCATGGTCCGGCACTTCGGTGTGGCCACGGCCCTGGTGACGCTCGTCGCGGTCGTGGCTCCGACGCTGCGGGCACGGCCCGCCCTCGCCGCTGCGCTCGGCCGGGGCCTGGCCCGCGTCGCGGCGCCGTCCGCGTTCCTGGCGTCGATCTCGTACGGGCTGTACGTGTTCCACTGGCCGTTGCTCGTGCAGTGGGGGTTCCCGCACACCGGACCGGTACCGTTCGCGGTGGCCGCCGTGACGCTCCTCGCGCTCGCGGTCGCCGGGGACCGCTGGGCGGGCGCGGGGCTCGCGCGTCGGCACCGACGACCGGTCGCCGTGGCCGTCTGAGCGCCGACCTGGGGCGAGGGAGCACCGGACGATCCCGAGGGGACGCCGGACGGGTCCAGCGAGCGTGCTACCGCGCGTCGAGTCCCGCGGCGACGGGGGTCAGCGCCGCGGCCACGTACTCGACGAGGGGTCCACGCCCGACCCCGTCGGCGACCCACACCCCGAACGCCGCGGCCGCCGCGCCGAGCATCGCGCCGCTGACCGTCTGGGGCCACAACCCGCTCGGACGCTCGCCCGTGCGGTCGGCGACGAACGCGGCGACGGCACTGTGCTGCCCCATGATCCGGGCCGCGGCGCTCTGCACCAGCTCGGGGCCGATCCGCATGACCTCGGCCTGGGCGATCGACCACGGCACCCGCTGGGGGTCGTGCCGCCGGGCCGCGGCGAGCAGGGCGTCCTCGACGGCCCGGACCGGCGAGCGCTCCTCGGACACGCGGAGGAGCGCGGGGATCTCGCGCACGGCCTCGTCGAGTTCCAGCCACATGACGTCGGACTTCGCGGTGAAGTAGTTGAAGAACGTGGCGCGACTCACCCCGGCGCGCTGCGCGATGTGGTCGACCGTCGTGCCGGCGTACCCCTGCTCGAGGAAGAGCTCGGCGGCGGCGTCGGCGAGCACCACTGCCGAGGAGCGCCGCGGGCGGCCGGCTCGGCGCACACGCTCCGCCTGTGGGTCCTCCGGATCGGCCATGCCCCCATTCAACCGCTAGACTCACCCGGACATGTTCTTGGACTCGGTACACAAAGTCGCCTCCGCCGTTCGCACCGCGGTCGCTCCCCCGCTGATCCGCACCCGCTCGAAGCGCGTCGCGCGCACCGCGACGACCGTGGCGGGCGCGACCGCGGTCCTCCTGGCCGTCGCCGCGTGTTCCGGCGGGAGCCCGAGCGCCAGCAGCACGCCCACGCACGGCGGGACGCTCGTGTACGCGTCCGGCGACGCCGAACCGACCTGCCTCGATCCGCACGTCGGCGGCAACTACCCGCAGGCGCTCCTCGCGTCGCAGTACATCGAGGAGCTCGTCACCATGGGCAGCGACCGGAAGGCGCAGCCCGCCCTCGCGACGAGCTGGACCACGAGCAGCGACGGCCGCACCTGGACCTTCCACCTGCGCGAGGGCGTCACGTTCAGCGACGGGACGCCGTTCGACGCGGCCGCCGTCGTCCGGAACATCGAGCACGTGCAGGACCCGGCGACCGCGTCGAGCACCGGGTACCTGGCCCTCGGCGCGATCACGACGGCGACCGCGACCGACGCCCACACGGTGACGCTGCGCCTCAGCCGCCCGGACAGCGCCCTGCTCGAGTCGCTGTCGCAGCCGTGGGTCGGGATCGAGTCGCCGACGGCGCTGGCCCGCTCGCAGGCGACCAACTGCGCCAGCCCGGTGGGGACGGGTCCGTTCGTGGTGACGAAGTGGGTGCACGGCGACCACGTCAGCCTCACCCGGAACACGCACTTCACGCCGCTCGGGAACTCGAGCACGAAGCCCCGGCTGTCCGGGATCACCTGGCGGTTCCTGCCCGACTCGACCTCGCGCTACGCGGCGCTGAAGTCCGGCCAGGTCGACGTCATCGACAACGCCCAGCCCGACCAGCTGCACGCGGCGAGCTCGACGGGGAGCATCCGTGACCTCGACGCCCCGCGGCCCGGCGCCTCGAACCGGCTCGAGCTCAACTCCGGCCACGGGGTGTTCCGGGACGAGCAGGTGCGCAAGGCGTTCATCGCCGGCGCGCAGATCGATCCGGGCATCCGCTCCCTGTTCCTCGGCACGGCGAAGCGGTCGTACTCCGTCCTGTCGAGCGTCGAGCCGCTCGCCGTGAGCGACAAGCGGCTGTTCAGCTCCTCGCCCGCGACCGCGAAGCGCCTGCTCGACGCGGACGGCTGGAAGGTCGGGTCGGACGGCGTCCGCACGAAGGACGGCCAGCGGCTCACCGTCACGTTCCCGGTGTCGACGAACCAGTCGATCCCGGCCGAGCGCAGCCTCTTCCAGCAGATCCAGGCGTCCGAGAAGGCCGTCGGCTTCGACGTCCGCATCGACCAGCTCGACCTGTCCAGCTGGTACGCCGCACTCGCCGCGAACCACTACGACGTCGTCAGTGCCCCGTACACGAAGGTCGGCCCGGACGTGCTCCGGATCCTGTACGACAGCGCGAGCATCACGCCCGCGCCGTCCGGGTACTTCGCGAACCTCGCGCAGCTGTCCGAGCCCCAGCTCGACGCCGAGCTCGAACAGGCCGCCCGCACGACGGACCCGACCACGCGGTCCAAGCTCTACGCCGAGGCGCAGCACCGGATCCTCACGAGCCGCACCGTGCTGCCGCTGTACGACCAGCAGAACCAGTTCCTGTACCGGTCGAGCGTCCACGGCATCACGACCACGTCGGTGAGCACCCCGGACTTCGGGACCGCGTGGATCGACCACTGACGGACGGCGCGACCGGTCCGGCCACTCCGACCGGTCCGGCCACTCCGACCGGTCCGGCCGCTCCGGCCGGGAGGCCCGACCCCGTTCCCCGGGTCCGGCTCGGCACCGCCGCGGCCTGGCTGGCGCGCCGGGTCGTCGGGGCGGTCGTCGTCCTCTGGGCCGTGGCGACGATCGTGTTCGTCGCGATCCGTGCGATCCCCGGCGACCCCGCGCAGGCGATCCTCGGCGGGCCCGGATCGCAGGCCTCGGCCGCCGCGGTCGCGCACGTCCGCGCCGAGTACGGGCTCGACCGCCCCGTCGTCGTGCAGTACGCGGTGTTCCTCGGACGGCTGGCGACCGTGCGGCTCGGCGACTCGTACACCTTCCACACACCGGTCGCCGCCCTGCTCGCCCAGGAGCTCCCGGTCACCCTGACGCTCGCGCTCGCCGGACTCGTCGTCGCGTGGGCGTTGGCCGTCGTCGCCGCGTGGTGGTCGACCCGTCGTGGGCGGATCGCCGCCGCCCTGACGTCGGGGATCGCGGTCGCGGCGAGCGTGACGCCGCACTTCTGGCTCGGCAGCGTGCTCATCGTCGTGTTCGCGACCGGGCTCGGATGGGCCCCCGCGGTGAGCGACGGCACGGTCGGCGGATGGGTGCTCCCGGCCGTCACGGTCGCGGTCCCCGTGGCCGGCTACCTGGCGCAGACGATCCGCGACGGTGTGCTCGACGCCGAGCGGTCCGCGTTCGCCCTCGCGGCGCGAGCGCGAGGCGAGTCCCCCGTCGGCCTGTTCTCCCGGCACCTGCTGCGGCACGCGGCGTTGCCGGGGATCGCCCTGAGCGCCTGGGCCTTCGGGTCGCTCGTGTCCGGCGCGGTCGTCGTCGAGTCCGTGTTCGCACTCCCCGGCATCGGACGGAGTCTCGTCGGCGCCGTGACCGAGCGGGACATGCCCCTGGTTGCCGGGATCGCGCTCGTGTCCGCCCTCGCGTACGTCGTGGTGCTCGCGGTCGCGGACCTCGTCGAACGCGTCGTCGACCCGCGGGTGACCCGCACGGCACCGACCGGCTCGTCCGTCCGACGCACTCGCCGGCCCCGCCCGGGTGCTCCCCGGCCGACCACGGGGCGGGCCGCTCCGTGACCGGGATCGTCGACCCGGGCCTCCCGGCGGCCGACGTGGACGATGCCGTCCCCGCGACCGTCGGCGCGCCGGGCACCGCATGGCGACGCACGGTCCGCGCCCTCGGACCGTCCGGGAGCGTCGCCGCCGTCGTGGTGCTCCTCGCCGTCCTCGCCGCCGTCTGGCCGGCCGCACTCGGCGGCGCCCACCCGCTGGCGGTGCACCCTGCGCAGGCGTTGCTCGCGCCGTCCCCGCTCCATCCGTTCGGCACCGACGAGTCGGGCCGCGACGTCCTCGCGCGCGTGGTCGCCGGGGCGCGCGCCTCGCTGACCGTCGGCGTCGTCGCGACACTCGTCGGCGGCGTCGCCGGGGTCCTCCTCGGGCTCGTCGCGGGGCTCGGCGGCCGGATCGCCGACGCCGTGGTCGGACGGGTGCTCGAGGTCGGGTTCGCCCTGCCGATCCTGCTCGTCGCGCTCGTCGTCATCACCGTGACCGGGCCGGGTGCGGTCCCCGCGACGATCGCCGTCGGGTTCGCCACCGCCCCCGGGTACGGGCGCATCGTCCGGGGGCTCGTCCGCACCGCGCGGGCGTCCTCCGTGGCCGAGACCGCCGTGCTGCTCGGACGGCGCCCGACGTGGATCGTCGTGCACCACGTCCTGCCGACCGCGCTGTGGCCGATCGTCGCCGTCGGCACCCTCGGCGTCGGGCAGGCGGTCGTGTGGGCGTCGGCCCTGAGCTACCTCGGCCTCGGGACCCCGCCGCCGGCGCCGGAGTGGGGCGCGATGCTCGCCGACGGCCGGACCTACCTCGACACCGCCCCGTGGACGAGCGCCTTCCCGGGGCTCGCGATCGTCGTCACCGCGGCCGCGGTCACCGTCCTCGGGCGTCGGCTGCGCGGACTCGGAGTGCCGCGGTGAGCGCGATCGGGGCGCACGTGGACGGCGGCATGTCCACGGGTCCGTCCGCCGCGGGCCTCCCGGTCCTCGACGTCACCGACCTCGCCGTGGCGATCGACGGCCGGACCGTCGTCAGCGGCGTGGACCTCCGCATCGCGCCCGGCGAGTGCGTCGCGCTCGTCGGCCCGTCCGGGTCAGGCAAGTCGGTGACGGCGCGGGCACTCCTCGGGCTCTCGACACCCGGCGCCCGCGTCACCGCGGGGCGGCTCGAGCTCGACGGCGCGGACCTGCGGACCGCGTCGGAGCGACGGTGGCGCCGGATCCGCGGCCATCGCGTCGGGTACGTCGGCCAGGAGGCCCTCAGCGCGCTCGACCCGCTCCGCCCCGTCGGCCGCGAGGTCGCCGACGCCCTCCGCCTCCACACCGGACTCACTGCGCGCGAGCGGCTGGACCAGGTCGCCGCCACGCTCGACCGGGTCGGTCTCGACCCCGCGCTCGCCCGCGACGGACGGTGCGCCGACACCCTGTCCGGCGGGATGCGGCAGCGGGCGCTCATCGCCGCCGCGATCGTCGGTGGTCCCACACTCGTGATCGCGGACGAGCCGACCACGGCGCTCGATGCCGGCATCGCCGTCACGGTCATGGAGACCTTGCAGCGCGTCCGGGACGCCGGCGCCGGACTCCTCCTCATCACGCACGACATGGGCCTCGTCGCGGGCTGGGCCGACCGCGTCGCCGTCATGACGGACGGGAGGATCGTGGAGAGCGGGCGCACCGCCTCCGTCCTGCGGACGCCCCGCCATCCCGTGACGCGGGCGCTCGTCGCCGCGGCCGAGCACGCGCGCGTCGCGGTGCGCTGGGGTTCGGAGGTTGCCGATCCGGTCGGTGGCACCGCCGGTTCCGCGATGGCGGCCCCGCCTGCAGCGACGGCCGATCCCGCGGTGCCTGCCGATCCTGCGGTCGGCGCCGGTCCCGCGGTCGGCGCCGGTCCCGCGGTCGGCGCCGGTCCCGCGGTCGGCGCCGGTCCTGCCGGGCACGCCGTGCCTCCGGCCTCGTCAGCCGCCCCTGAGCCGGTGCTCGTCGGCGAGGACCTCGGCGCTCGGTACGACGGACGGAGCGTGCTCGAGCACGTCGATCTGGCGCTGGCTCGGCGCCGGACGCTCGGGGTCGTCGGCGCATCCGGGTCGGGCAAGACGACACTCGCCCGGGTGCTCCTCGGGCTGACGGACCCGGCCACCGGACGGGTGCGACTCGACGGCGCGGCCTGGGCGCCCCTCCCGGAAGCCGCGCGGCGGGCACGTCGTCACCGGATCGCCGCCGTCGTGCAGGACCCCGGGTCGACGTTCGACGAGCGATGGAGCGTCGAGCGGGTGCTCGTCGACGCACTCACCGCGGGACGCGCTCGACGTGCCGCCGGTGCCGTCGCCGACGCCGTGGACGCCGCCCTCCGCCGGGTCGACCTCGACCCCGCGCTCCGGCCCCGCGGTCCCCGCACCCTGTCCGGCGGGCAACGGCAGCGGCTCGCGATCGCCCGGGCCCTGGCGACCGGACCGGACCTGCTGCTCCTCGACGAACCCGTCACCGCGCTCGACGCCACCGTGCAGGACGCGGTGCTCGCGCTGCTCGAGCGGCTGCAGCGCGAGACCGGGACGGCGATGCTCTTCGTCTCGCACGACCTGGCGGCGGTGCGGCGGATGAGCGACGACGTGCTGGTGCTCGACGCCGGGCGGGTGGTCGAGGCCGGGCCGGCCGATCGGGTGTTCGGGCGGCCGGCGCACCCGGTCACGGCGCGGCTCCTGGCGGCGGCGGAGCGGCTGGCGGCGGGGTAGGTCGGGCGTCAGCGGTCAGGACCGGCGCGCATCTCGCGCCCGCGCTGTCGCTCCCCACGTTGTCACTTCCCGCAGTCGCTTCCCGCGGTCGCACGCCGCGCGGTCACACCCCGCGCTCGAGGAACTCCGTCAACGCCGCACGCGTCCTGACGAGCTCGTCGATCCGCTCGGACATGTCGTCGCGCATCCGCTCGACCGTGCCCCGGACGGCGCGGCGGTCGACCGTGTCGTGCCGCCCGGTCGCGCAGGGGATGACCGCCCGGACGTCCTCGCGCGAGAACCCGATCTCGAACATCGTCCGGATGACCCGCGCCTTCTCGACCGCGTCGTCGGTGTACGTCCGGTAGCCGTTCGGGCTGCGGCGAGCGCTGAGGAGTCCCTGCTGCTCGTAGTACCGCAACGAGCGGGCGCTGACGCCGGACCGTGCACTCAGCTCACCGATGTTCATCCGCCGCCCCCACCTCGCTTGACCTTGACACGACGTCAGACTCTAGCGTCGGTCCCGACCGCGCACAGCACGGCGCACGAGCACGAGGAGGACGGGCATGCGCAGCACCATCGACGTGGACGGCAGGCAGCGGACGATGACGATCTTGGGCGATCCGGAGGCCCAGCAGGCCCGAGACCTCGTCCTCGTCCTGCACGGGTCGAAGCAGACCGGCGCGAAGCACCGCGCCTTCACGGGCGGCATGTACGACGCGTTCGCGGCGAGCGGCACGGCTGTGGTCGTGTACCTCGACGGGTACCGCGGGAACTGGAACGACGCCCGACGGCAGAGCGGGTTCCCGGCACGACTCGAGGGGATCGACGACGTCGGGTTCGTCCGCGCCGTGATCCGGGACCTCGGGGCGACCCACGGCATCGACCCGGACCGGGTGTTCGTCATCGGCTACTCGAACGGCGGCCAGATGGCCATGCGCCTGGTGCACGAGGTACCGGAACTGCTGGCCGGCGTCACGGTCGTCGCCGCGACGATGCCCACGCGCGACGATTTCCTGCTCCCCACCGAGACACCTGCCACGACGCCGCTCCCGATCCTGCTCGTGCACGGCACGGCCGACCCGATCGCGCCCTACGCCGGTGGCGCGATGAAGCCGTGGGCACAGCGCTTCTTCAAGGTCGGCGGCAGCGCCCTGTCGGCACGCGACACGGCCGCGTACTTCGCCCGGCGCAACGGCATCAGCACGCCGGGGGTCGTGGACCGGATCCCCTCCGACGGGCACGGATCGACGTGGATGCAGCAGGTCGACCACCGGGAGGACGGGCGCATGCCCGTCCGCCTGGTCACGGTCCACCGGGGCGGGCACACGGTCCCCGGGCCGAAGCGGGCGCCCTTCGTCCTCGGGCGCACCGGTCACGACTTGTCCGTGGCGGCCGCGGCCGCGGCGTTCTTCGGCATCGGCGGACGCCGCGCGGAGGACGGGAGTCGGGCCTCCCGGCACGCCGGGTGAGTGGCGGGCGACGAAGTGCACGGTGCGCTGGCAGCGGCGGGTCGACCGAGCAGCGCGGGTGACCGCACGGACCCCACCGAGCACCGCCCCCTAGGCTGCATCCACCGACGAAGGAGTCGCCATGCCCGCCAGCACCGCCCCTCGATCCGACCTCACCGGATGGACGCGCTCACCGTTCACGGGCGGTGGTCTGACGTACGACTGCTTCGAGAAGGGCACCGGCCCCGGCGTCGTCCTCATCCCGGAGATCCCGGGGATCACGCCCGAGGTCCTCGGGCTCGCGGAGCACCTGGTCGACAGCGGCTTCACCGTCGTCGTCCCATCGCCCTTCGGTGAGCCGGGTCGGTCGGCGACGCCCGCCTCCACCCTCGGCGTGGTCGCCAAACTGTGCGTCTCGGCGGAGTTCCGCGCCTTCGCGGTGAACGCGCATCGACCGGTGACCGACTTCCTGCGCGCCGTCGCCGCGGACCTCGCGGCTCGGACACCGGGAAAGGGTGTCGGCGTGATCGGCATGTGCTTCACCGGAGGCTTCGCGCTGGCGGCGGCGATCGACGACACGGTCAGGGCATCGGTCCTCAGTCAGCCCGCGGTCCCGTTCCCCCTCGGCCGCGCGCGCAAGCTCGCGCCGGGGCCCGTCTCGACGGCCGAGTTCGACCGCATCGCCGCGCGTGCCGCCGCGGGCGAGGTGTGTGCACTCGGCCTGCGGTTCAGCGAGGACGGCAGCGTGCCCCGCGCCCGGTTCGAGACACTCAAGCGTCGGCTCGGGGACGCCTTCGAGGTCATCGAGCTCGACTCGTCCCCCGGCAACAGCGGCGGTTTCGGCCCGCACGCCCACTCCGTGCTCACCAACGAGGTCCGGGAGGTCCCCGGGCATCCCGCACTCGCGGCCCGCGACCGCACGGTTCAGTTCCTGCGCGACCGGCTCACGCCCGCATGATTACAGGAGACCGCCCAAGCACCGAAACCGCCTTTCAAAGGCAGAATTGATCACAGTGCCGCTAGACCACTATCTGCCAGCCTCGTTCATCGCACAATTCTCGCAGGAGGATACCTATCCGTCTCGCCTTAGACGCGTCGCCGTGCAGCGAGAGAAGAAGAAAGCGTACCTTGCTCGCGCTGAACGGATCGGAGCGGAGAATAATTTGTACTCTAGCGGTTCTTCCGGCCGCGTAGTCGATATTGATTCCACCTGGACCCGTATCGAGAACGACCTACCGAAGGTTGTGGCCCGGTTGCAATCCGGATTTGCTCCTTCAGCACATGAGTGGCTGCGCGTGCTCGTCCCATTCGTGGCGATGACTTTCATTCGGGGACGCGAGTACGAAGGCAGGTATGTGGATCGACTGGACGCATTCCTCGGGAGCGCGAGCGAAGCTTTCCGCGCAGAATTCCAAGATAAGGGGCAGATCAATCTCGCCCGGATGGAGGACCTAGAGATGCTCCTTCCGGGAGTAACGTGCGCACGATGGGTGTTCTCCTCCACCGCCGGTTCCGCTTGCATAACGAACGACCTCGGTCTTGTCGGCACTATTGATACTGATAGCGGCAAGCCAGGGTGGACACTACCTCTGTCTCCAGCAATCGTGGTCAGTATCTTCCCTCGGTCGCGGCGCCAAGTACTCGAGTGGGACGGCAATCAATGGAAACCGCTCCTGGCCGATGTCCCGATGGCCCCTGATCGTCTACAAGCGCTGAAGGAAGCACTCGCCCGGGCGGCTCGCGAATTCGTCGTCGGTCCGACCATCGAGTCGGTCGAAGAATACCAATCCATCATCGGTAAAGGTCAAGATCATCGTGAGATGATGGAAGCGTGGCCCAGATGGCGCACGTCACGGTCGGCCTACTCGCTCGTCTGGCACCGACTTGCGGCGCTCGTTGCCGCCAACACACCGCCTGATGAACTCGTAGAGGGCACACTTCCCCCGGAAATCGACTGGTCGTTGCTGTCAGGAGGATGGATTCCACCGTTGATGACGGTACTTGACGAGGGGATAGGGCTCTCCCGGCAAGGAGACATGATTCTCCTCAACATCGACGTGGGTAGCAGCTTCGGGCAGTGATTATCAAGACGCATGGGAGAAGCGGCTGAAGCTCCTAAGCCGATAGGCGTGTGAGCTGCAAGCTTTCGAGAGACGTTCAAAGCGGGCCGGTGACCACGACGGCGTTAAGGAAGTCGGCCACGACCCAGGCTATGGAGCCGACCGTCGGTGAGCGCCCGGGACCTCGCGTGCCGTGCGCGAACGGCCGCAATGGCGAGGTGCTTCGTCCCTGCAGACCGGGGTCGGGGCCCTGGTCCAGCAAGTCGGAGCGTTCGCTACGGCCGTCTCACTCACCCCACCACCGACCAGGACTTAGCTCGTCGGATAAGTCTTGCGCGCAAGCCTCCTACGACACTTCGTTCGCTAATTTGTCATCGAGCTCGAGCACCACCGCGACCTGCGCCTTCGTGCCCATGGTCGGGTCCGATTCGCTTAGGGGTTCTCGGAGGTCTCCTTCTTGCAGTCGACGGCGACGAGCCCGATTTCCACAGGAATACAAGGTGATAATCGCGCCAGTCGCCGGCTCCGGCTCGGCCCCCGTTGCGGTGCCGCTGGCGCCGTGCGGCGGACCGCAGTGCGCGTCAAGCGAGCGCCAACGTCGCACTCGCCGCGAACCCGAGCACCAAGCCCGCGACCTGCACGCGCGACAGCCGCTCCCGCAGCACGATCGCGGCCAGGAGGATCGTCCCGATCGGGTAGAGCGCGTCCAGCACGCTGACCACGGGCAGCGCCGCCGGGTCGTCGGACACGTGCAGTGCGGCCTGGATGAACACGTTCGCGGACGCGTCGAAGCACCCGCACGCGACCACGACGACCCAGAACCGCCGGTGGACCGGGAGGAGCGGTGCGCGATCCGGCGCACCCTCAGCTCCGGCGGGCGCAGCAGCGGCAGCGCGTCGCGATCGTGCGACGACGACGAGCACGCCCGTCCACATGACGATCGCCTGGATCACCCGGGCGACGACGAGTGGCGCGATCCCGTCCGCTGCGTCGGTCCGGGCGTAGGCGATGACCAGGACCCCGAACCCGCATCCCGACACGGCGGCGATCCCGAGGCCGCGGAGGGTCAGCGGCGTCGAGGACTCGCTCGCCGAGGTGGCGACGAGCACGACGGCCACGACGGCGGCGATGATCGCGGCGATCGCCACCGGCCCGAGTCGAACTCCCGCGACGACACCGACGACGACGGGCACGACCGCCGCGAACACGGACGTGACCGGCGAGAGCACGCTCATCGGCCCGATCGCGAGCGCGGCGTAGAGCAACAGGACGCCGATGGAGCCCGCGATCCCGGCGACGGACCCCCACAGGAGCGCGTGGCCGGTGAACCGGGCGTGCAGCAGGGGCACGGCCGCCACGAGCGGCATGATGCCGACGACCGCGGCGACGGCCGTGACCACGATCGGCCGCGCCGTCCGCGACCCGACCCCGCCGAGGAAGTCGGACACCCCGTAGGTCATGGCGCCGAGCAGCCCGAGGACCACGGTCAGCACATCCGACCTCCGCGCGTCGCTGTCGCGCCGCCCGCTCGGCAGCGTGCGTCGACCCTACCGAACGGACGGAGGGCGATCGCGTGGGGCGTCCTGCTCCCCCACCACCGGGATCTGACTCGTGGCGAAGTCCTGTGCCCAGCTCGTGCGCGAGAACGCGCTCGTCGGGTCGGCGTACTGCTCGATGACCGCGGACGCCTCGGCCTCGGTGGTCACGGTGGGCCCCGAGCCGAGCAGCGGCTCCTGTGCGGTCTCGGTGGTGCAGGCCACCGCGACCAGCCCGATCACCGCGGCGACGACGAGGTACAGCGCGGGCACGTCGTCCGCCCACGGCAGCCCGGCGTCGTGCGCGGCCGCGACGAGCGCCTCGGTCACCAGTGGTGTCGTCCCGCCGAACAACGACACCGAGACGTTGAACGCGATCGCGAGCGCGCCGTAGCGGACAGCGGTCGGGAACAGCGCGGGCAGCGTCGACGGCATGGTCGACGTGAACGTCACGAGCACGAGTCCCATGAGCAGCAGTCCGCAGAACCCGAGCCACGGGTCCGCGGTCTGCACGAGGGCGAGGGCCGGCCACGACAGGACGATGAAGCCGATGCAGCCCGCGAAGAGCACGGGACGCCGTCCGAACCGATCGGACAGCCGGCCGCCGAGCCCGATCACCGCCATCATGACGACCATCACGACGATGACGAGCACGAGGCCGTCGGTGGCGTCGCTGCCGAGCGTCTCGGTCAGGTAGGTCGGCATGTAGGACAACAGCATGTGGTCGGTGACGTTGAACACGAGCACCAGCCCGATGCACACGAGCAGCGGCCGCCAGTGTTCGGCGAGCAGGCGCACGACCGGGGTCCGTTCCGCCTCGCGTTCAGCGAGCGCGGCCTGCTGTCGTCGGAACGCGGGCGTCTCCTCGAGCCGGAGACGCAGGTACAGCCCGATGACCCCGAGCGGACCCGCCACGAGGAACGGGACCCGCCACCCCCACGCGAGCAGCGCGTCGTCCGACAGCGTCGCCTGGAGGGCCGTCACGAGCCCGGCGCCGAGCACGTACCCGCCGAGCGTCCCGAACTCGAGCCAGGCGCCGAGGGCGCCACGGCGCCGGTCCGGTGCGTACTCGGCGATGAACGTCGCCGCCCCGCCGTACTCACCGCCCGTCGAGAACCCCTGCAACAGCCGGGCGAGCAAGAGGAGGACCGCACCCCACAGCCCGATCCGGTCGTACCCGGGCACCAGCCCGATGGCGAAGGTCCCGGCCGCCATGAGCACCATCGTCAGCGCGAGCACCCGCTGTCGCCCGATCCGGTCCCCGAGCGGACTGAACACCACGCCGCCGAGCGGTCGGACCAGGAACGCGGCGGTGAACGTCGCGAACGCCGAGATCGTGCTGGCCGTCGGGTCCGCCGACGGGAAGAACACCTGCCCGATCGTCGTGGCGAGGTAGGCGAAGACGCCGAAGTCGAACCACTCCATCGCGTTGCCCAGCGCCGCCGCCGTGACCGCGCGCTTGAGCAGCGGACCGTCGACGACCGTCACGTCGTCCGCGGTCAGGCGGCGCCGAGCGGACCGGACGAGGTCCGGCGCTCCCCTGCGGCGCGGTCGGGACGTCGTGGTGTCGTTCGATGGCGCGGTCACTGGTCCTGGTCCTCCCGGGCGTCGTGGAATGTCACGTACCAGAGTGCCGTATCGGTGGGCCCGTGCGCGTCCTCACCGCTCAGGGTGTGCGCCTCGCCTGTCGTGGTCGCCGTGTGGCGGCGACTGGTCCGACCCTCCCGGCCCCGGTACCCTTGTCCCGACCCGCAGCGCGCGGAACACTCAGGCACCTCATCACGGACTCGGTGCCGCACACATCGACCGGAAGGTGCAGCCATGACCAAGCCCATGCCCGACAAGCCCTCGGTGGACGGCCTCGAGCAGGTCTGGGGCCCGCAGTGGGAGACCGACGGCACCTACCGGTTCGACCGCGATGGTGCGACCCGCGCCGACGTCTACTCGATCGACACCCCGCCGCCCACGGCGTCCGGCTCGCTGCACATCGGGCACGTGTTCAGCTACACCCACACCGACGTCAAGGCGCGGTTCGAGCGCATGCGCGGCAAGCGCGTGTTCTACCCGATGGGCTGGGACGACAACGGCCTGCCGACGGAACGCCGCGTGCAGAACTACTACGGCGTCCGCTGCGACCCGTCGCTCCCCTACGACGCGTCCTTCACACCACCGTTCGAGGGCGGCGACGGCAAGAGCACCAAGGCCGCCGACCAGGTCCCGATCTCACGCCGCAACTTCATCGAGCTGTGCGAGCGCCTGACCGTCGAGGACGAGCAGCAGTTCGAGCACGTGTGGCGCACCCTCGGCCTGTCGGTGGACTGGACGCAGTCGTACCGGACGATCGGCGACGAATCGCAGGCGATCGCGCAGAAGGCGTTCCTGCGGAACCTCGCCCGCGGCGAGGCCTACCAGGCGGACGCACCGACCCTGTGGGACGTCACGTTCCGCACGGCGGTGGCGCAGGCCGAACTGGAGGACCGGGACCAGCCCGGCGCGTACCACGGCATCGCGTTCCACAAGACCGACGGCAGCGGCGACGTCGTGATCCAGACGACCCGGCCGGAGCTGCTCCCCGCGTGCGTCGCACTCGTCGCACACCCGGACGACGAACGGTTCCAGGACCTGTTCGGGACGACCGTGCGCTCCCCGCTGTTCGACGTCGAGGTCCCGGTGCTCGCACACCACCTGGCACAGCAGGACAAGGGCGCCGGCATCGCGATGATCTGCACCTTCGGCGACACGACGGACGTCGTCTGGTGGCGCGAGCTGCAGCTGCCGAACCGCTCGGTGATCGGGTTCGACGGCCGCATCGTGTCACAGGCGCCCGACGTCATCACCTCGGAGCGCGGCCTGGCCGTGTACGCCGAGATGGCCGGCAAGACCGTGTTCAGCGCCAAGCAGGTCGTCGTCGACGCGCTCACCGAATCGGGCGAGCTCATCGGCGACGTCAAGAAGATCACGCACCCGGTCAAGTTCTTCGAGAAGGGCGACAAGCCGCTCGAGATCGTGTCGACGCGGCAGTGGTACATCGTCAACGGGTCGCGCGACCAGCAGCTCAAGGACACCCTCGTCGAGCGCGGTCAGCAGATCGCGTTCCACCCGGACTTCATGCGCGTCCGGTACGAGAACTGGGTGAACGGCCTGTCCGGCGACTGGCTCGTGTCGCGGCAGCGGTTCTTCGGTGTGCCGCTCCCCGTCTGGTACCCGCTCGACGCCGACGGCAACCCCGTGTTCGACCAGGTGATCACCCCGACCGAGGACCAGCTCCCCGTGGACCCGTCGTCCGACCCGGCTCCCGGCTACTCAGCCGACCAGCGCGGCGTCCCCGGCGGGTTCATCGGCGAGGTCGACGTCATGGACACGTGGGCGACCTCGTCCCTGACCCCGCAGCTCGCCGGCGGGTGGGAGCGGGACCCCGACCTGTTCGGGATCGTCTACCCGTACGACGTCCGTCCGCAGGGCCAGGACATCATCCGGACCTGGCTGTTCACGACCGCGCTCCGGGCCCAGCTCGAGGACGGCGTCGCCCCGTGGGCGAACGCCTCGATCTCGGGGTTCATCGTCGACCCGGACCGCAAGAAGATGTCGAAGTCGAAGGGCAACGTCGTCACGCCCATCGACATGCTCGAGCAGCACGGCGCCGACGCGGTCCGGTACTGGGCGGCGTCCTCGCGTCTCGGCACCGACGCGGCGTTCGACCCGCAGAACCCCAAGCAGATCAAGGTCGGTCGACGCCTGGCGATCAAGGTGCTCAACGCCGCGAAGTTCGTGCACGGCTTCGAGCTGCCCGTCGGTGCGCACAGCGTCACCGAGGCGCTCGACGTGGACATGCTCGCCGCGCTCCGCTCGGTCGTCGAGCAGGCCACGACCGCGTTCGAGCAGTACGACCACGCCCGCGCGCTCGAGGTCACTGAGCGGTTCTTCTGGACGTTCTGCGACGACTACCTCGAGCTCGTCAAGGAGCGCGCGTACGGCACCGCCGACGAGGCCACCCACGAGACGCAGGCCTCGGCGGTGCTCGCGCTCCGCGCCGCGATGGACGTGCTGACCCGCCTGCTCGCACCGTTCCTCCCGTTCGCAACGGAGGAAGTGTGGGCCTGGACGCACGACGGATCGGTGCACCGGGCCTCCTGGCCGACCCCGGCCGACCTGCCGGTCGACGCCGACGAGTCCGGGCTGCTCGAGGCCGTCGGGCAGGCGCTCATCGGCATCCGCGGGGCGAAGACGGCGGCGAAGGCGTCGCAGAAGACGCCCGTCACGCGGGCGGTCGTCGCGGCCCCCGAGCCGGTGCGGGCGCTCATCGAGCAGGCCGCGCCGGACCTCGCCGCGGTCGGGCGGATCCGGAACCTGGCGTTCGCGGAGGGCGCGGAGCTCAGCGTCGTCGAGATCGAGCTCGAGGAGCAGCCCGCGGTCTGACCCCCCTCCGCGAGATCGCAGTCGTTGCCGTTCTGGTTCGATCAGAACGGCAACGACTGCGATCTCGGATCGGACTGGGACGGACTGGAGGCACCATGCAGCTGGGCACACGATGGAGCGTCGGGCAGGAGCCACCGGCCGCCCTGCCGGAGGCGATGCTCGTCGCGGTCCGGACGGTCGAGGAGGAACTCGCCGACGAGGGGGTCGACGCCTCGACGTGGCGCTGGACCCTGACGTGGCTCGAGCGCCGACCGATCGCCGAGCTCGACGACGGGACGCGGATCCACCTCGACCCGCTCGGACAGACCGTGACGACGCCGCCCCACGACGACGAGCCCTGAGCGGACCCAGCCCGGTCTCGGCCGGGCCGGGCAGGCAGCCAGGCGCGGCTGGTCAGCGCGCGCGGAGACGCCGTCCGACGAACACCGCGATCGCGCCGACGAGCGCCCAGCCCATCACGTTGCGGCTCGCGGTACGCCGTCCGCCGTGCCACCCGCCATCCGCCGTCGCGTCCCGCGGGTCGGACGACGGGGTGAAGATCGTCCCCTGGTTGTCGGCGACGTGCTCGTGGCGCGACAGGTGCGTCTTGTCGGTCTGGATCGCCATCTGCGCCTCGACCGCGGCCGGGGTCATGCGGTGCTGCTGCACGAACGCCTTGCCGGCACCTCCGATCGCGATCTCGGTCGCCTTGCCGGGCGCGTCGGCCGCGCGGACGACCGCGCGCGCGACCTTGTCGACACCGTAGACCGGCGGCAGCGCGACGATCTTGCGGCCGGTGTGGTTCGCGCTGTGCCGGAAGAACGGCGTGTCCACGGTGGGCGGCAGGACCGTGACGACGTGGATGCGCTTCTTGCCGCGGAGCATGAGCTCGGACCGGAGGCTCACGCCGAGGGCACGGACCGCCGCCTTCGACATGCCGTAGGGCGCGGTGTACGGCTGCGGGACCTCGCCCACGATGGACGACACGTTGACGAGCACGCCACGCCCCTGCCGCTCCATGACCTCGAGGGCCGCGCGTGCGCCGTACACGTACCCCATGACGTTGACGTCCATCACACGGCGGAACTCGTCCATCGGCATCTGCAGGAACGGCGAGAACGACGAGATGGCGGCGTCGTTGATCCACACGTCGATGCGTCCGAACCGGCGGACGGCCTCCGCTGCCAGGCGGAGCACGGCGGTCTCGTCGCTCGTGTCGGTCGGCACGGCGAGCGCCTCGCCACCGAGCGCACGGCACTCGGCGGCCACGGCCTCCAGGGCGGCGGGACGACGGGCGGCGAGGACGACCGCGTCACCCGCACGGGCGAACCGGAGCGCCGTGGCCCGACCGATGCCGCTGGACGCCCCCGTGATCACGATCGTGCGGTTCCGCTTGCCCATGGTGCGCCTCCCGGTGCGCTCGGTGGAGCGGGACGTCCCCGTCTCCTGACGGTCCACTGGTACGCCCTCCGGGTGGCCGTCGTTCCCAGCGACGGCCGTTCGCGGGCCGCGAGCGCCGGACACGGCGATGCCCCGCTCCGGAGTGGAGCGGGGCATCGCCCTGCGGCCACCACCCTGCCGGATCGCAGGGCGGGGTGCGAGAGGAGCGGGCTGGTGCTGCGCCGGGCCTACTTGCGGAGGAAGGCGAGCAGGGCCTCGTTCACCTCCGCGGTGTGGGTCGTGAGGAGCCCGTGCGGCGCCCCTTCGATCTCGACGTAGTCCGCCGACGGCAGCGCCGCGGCGAAGCGCCGACCGGTGGCGTCGATCGGCAGGATGCGGTCGCCGGTGCCGTGCACGATGAGCGCGGGGACGTCCACCTGGGGGATGTCCGCGCGGAAGTCGGTCGGCCAGGTCAGGGGCGCGGCCGCGGACGCGATGGCCCCGGAACCGGCGGCCACGTTCCACGCGTTGCGGACCGCCTCCTCGCTGATGCGGCTGCCCAGGTTCTCGTCGAGGTTGAAGAAGTCCTGGTAGAAGGCGGTGAAGTACGCGTAGCGGTCCTGTGCGACGGTCTCGGCGATCCCCTCGAAGAAGGACATCGGCGCCGCTCCGTCCGGGTTGTCGTCGGTCACCGCGAGGTACGGCTCGAGCGACGCGAGGAACGCGGCCTTCGCGACGCGCCCGGAACCGTAGGTGGCGATGTACCGGGCGACCTCGCCGGTGCCCATCGAGAACCCGACGAGGATCGCGTCGTGCAGGT
The DNA here is from genome assembly GCF_003234515.1 of Curtobacterium sp. MCBD17_034. Lineage (NCBI taxonomy): Bacteria > Bacillati > Actinomycetota > Actinomycetes > Micrococcales > Microbacteriaceae > Curtobacterium > Curtobacterium sp. MCBD17_034. The sequence goes on from NZ_QKTN01000009.1 coordinate 71,456, forward strand.
CGAGGGTCTCCATGACGACGTTGAGGTCCGCCGCGAACGTGTCGTAGTCGTACCCGGTCGACGGCTGCGACGACTGCCCGAACCCGCGGCGGTCGTACGTGATGACGCGGTAGCCCGCCTGGAGGAGCGCGGGCACCTGGCCCTCCCACGAGTTGCCGTCGAGCGGGAAGCCGTGGATGAGCACGACCGGCTGGCCCGTGCCCTTGTCCTCGTAGTGGAGCTCGATGTCGATGCTGTTCTCGGTCCCGACCGTGATGGTGCTCATCGTCCTACATCCCTTCGTCGTCCGGGCCGTCTCTCGGTCCGGTCCGGTGGAGAACGATCGTTCTCCGCCGATGTCCGTTACAGTAGAGAACGAGCGTTCTCCGCGCAAGCCGGTCTCAGCCGACTCGCAGGTACTGCTCCGAACGGGGGACGTCGACACCATCCCGCCGCAGCTCCTCCGCTGCCACGACCGAGGACCAAAGGAACCAGACATGAGCACCGTCACCGTCGAGCAGGACGACACCCGGGCCGGCATCATCGCCGCTGCCGACGAGCTGTTCTACCGACGTGGCATCCAGTCGGTCGGCATGGACGCCGTCCGCTCGGCCGCGAACGTGTCGCTGAAACGCCTCTACAAGGAGTTCCCCGGCAAGGAGGACCTCGTCGTCGCCGTCCTCGCCGGCCGGCACGACATGTGGGAGCGCGGGGTCAGCGCCGCCGTCGACGCCGCCGACGGGCCCCGAGCGAAGCTCCTCGCCGTCTACGACTACCTCGAGGCGTGGTTCGCCGACAGCTCGTTCCGCGGGTGCGGGTTCATCAACGCCTTCGGGGAACTCGGCGCGACCTCCCCTGCGATCGCGGACATGGCGCGGCGACACAAGGAGTCCTTCCAGCGGTACATCGCCGGGCTCACCGCCACCATCGGGCTCGACCACGCCCACGCCGAGGAGCTCGCCGCCCAGCTCGCACTGCTCGCCGAGGGCGCTCAGACCACCGCGGCGATCGCCGGCACCGCCGACGCCGCCGTCCACGCCCGACGCGCCGCCGCCACGCTCGTCGACGCCGCGGTCGCCACCCGCTGAACCGGCCGGGAGGCCCGCCCCCGGGCGTCCCCGCACCCCCGGTCCTAGGGTGGTGGACATGGCCACGCCCTTCGACGCCCCGAGCAGCCTCCCGTACGCGCTCCCCCCGTTCACCGAGGTCCGGCTCGAGCACTACCGCCCCGCGTTCGACCAGGGCATGCGCGAGCAGCGTGCAGAGGTCGAGGCGATCGCGACGGACCCGGAGTCCCCGACGTTCGACAACACGCTCGTCGCCCTCGAGCGGTCCGGGCAGCTCCTGGCGCGCGTGTCCATGGCCTTCTTCACCGTCGCCTCGGCGGACTCGACCGCCGAGATCCACGACCTCGAGGCCGAGATCTCGCCGCTGCTGGCCGCCCACCGCGACGCGATCACCCTCGACAGTCGGCTGTACGAGCGGGTCGCCGCCGTGCACGACGCCCGCGAGGACCTCGGCCTGACCGGCGAGGACCTCCGCCTGGTGGAGCGGACCCACACCGAGATGACCCTGGCCGGTGCGGGGCTCGACGCCGCCGGCAAGGAGCGCCTGACCGCGCTGAACCAGGAGGTCTCGACGCTCACGACACGGTTCGAGCGCAACCTGCTCGACGACACGAACGACCTCGCCGTGCACATCACCGACGAGGCGGAGCTCGACGGCCTCGACGACGGTGCCCGGTCCGCGACCCGCGGGGCCGCCGAGGCGCGCGGCCTGGACGGCTGGCTCATCACCCTGCCGCTGTTCACCGGGCACCCCTACCTGGCGACGCTGACGGACCGAGCGGTCCGGGCCCGCATCATGGACGCCTCGCTGCAGCGGGGTCGGCGGGGCAACGACTGGGACAACCGGGACCTCGTGCTCCGCATCGTCCGGCTCCGTGCCGAGCGCGCGGAACTCCTCGGGTTCCCGAACCACGCCGCCGCCGTGACCGCCGACGAGACCGCAGGGACGCCGGAGGCGGTGGACGGCCTCCTGACGTCGCTCGCGCCCGCCGCGGCCGCGAACGCCCGGGACGAGCGCGAGGTCCGTGCGCGGGTGCTCGGCCACGAGGTCGAGGCGCACGACTGGGCGTACGCGACCGAGATCCTCCGCGCCCAGCAGTTCGCGGTCGACGCGACCGCGATGCGAGCGTACTTCGAGGCGGAGCGCGTGCTGCACGACGGCGTGTTCCACGCGGCGAACGCCCTGTACGGCCTGTCGTTCGCCGAGCGGCCCGACCTGCACGGCTACAACGACGAGGTCCGGGTGTTCGAGGTCACGGACGAACAGGGCGCGTCGGTCGGCCTCTACCTGCTCGACCTGTACACGCGCGACGGCAAGCGCGGCGGTGCGTGGATGAACCCGATCGTCGAGCAGTCGGCCCTGATCGGCACCCTGCCCGTCGTCGTCAACAACCTCAACGTGCCGAAGCCCGCCGCCGGGTCCCCCACACTCCTGACCCAGGACGAGGTCACCACGCTGTTCCACGAGTTCGGGCACGCGCTGCACGGCCTCATCGCGCGGACGACGTACCCGCGGTTCTCGGGCACGAGCGTCGAGCGCGACTTCGTCGAGTTCCCGAGCCAGGTCAACGAGATGTGGCTCAACTGGCCCGAGGTCCTGGTGAACTACGCCCGACACCACGAGACCGGCGAGCCCATGCCCGCGGAACTCGTGCTCGGCCTCAGCGACTCCGAGGGGTTCAACGAGGGCTTCGCCACGACCGAGTACCTCGCTGCCGCGATGCTCGACCAGGCCTGGCACCGCCTCAGCTCCGCGGAGGCCGCGGCGGTGACCGACGTGGAGGCGTTCGAGCAGGACGCCCTCGAGGCCGCCGGCATCGCCGTCCCCGCGGTCCCCACGCGCTACTCGTCGACGTACTTCGCCCACACGTTCTCGGGCGGGTACGACGCGGGCTACTACGGCTACATCTGGAGCGAGGTGCTCGACGCGGACACCGTGGAGTGGTTCCGGGAGCACGGCGGCCTGTCACGCGAGGCCGGACGCCGGTTCGCCTCGATCGTCCTCGGTGTCGGAGGCTCCCGCGACCCGCTCGAGGCCTACCGCGAGTTCCGGGGCCGCGACGCCGAGGTCGGTCCCCTGCTGCGCCGCCGCGGGCTCGAGTAGGCCGCCCGTCGTCGCGCCGGGGCGCCGCCAGGCTCCGAACACCGCGATGGCGTTCGAACACCGGGATCGCGGTGTTCGAACGGCACGGGCGTGTTCAACGGGCCAGCGGGACGTCCGCCGACCGCGTTGCAGCGGCGCTACGCGGACTTCTCGACGCGCTTGCGCGCCCGCGGCACGATCGTCGGCGCGGCGTTCTCGAGCACGGACTCCCGCGTGACGACGACGCGAGCGACGTCATCGTCCGAGGGCACCTCGAACATGATCGGGCCGAGGACTTCTTCCATGATGGCGCGAAGACCACGGGCACCGGTCTGGCGGAGCACCGCGAGGTCCGCGATCGCCTCGAGCGCCTGCCGGTCGAACTCGAGCTCGACGCCGTCGATCTGGAACATCCGCTGGTACTGCTTGACCAGCGCGTTCTTCGGCTCGGTCAGGATCTCCATGAGGGCGGCCTGGTCGAGCGGTGTCACGGTGGTCACGACGGGGAGGCGCCCGATGAACTCCGGGATCAGGCCGAACTTGTGCAGGTCCTCGGGCAGGACCTCGCCGTAGACGTCGGTCTGGTCGAGCGGGCTGTGCAACGGTGCGCCGAAGCCGATGCCCCGCTTGCCGATGCGGGACGAGATGATGTCCTCGAGCCCGGCGAACGCCCCGGCCACGATGAACAGCACGTTCGTCGTGTCGATCTGGATGAACTCCTGGTGCGGGTGCTTGCGCCCACCCTGCGGCGGCACCGACGCCGTCGTGCCCTCGAGGATCTTGAGGAGCGCCTGCTGCACGCCCTCGCCCGAGACGTCGCGCGTGATCGAGGGGTTCTCGGCCTTCCGGGCGATCTTGTCGACCTCGTCGATGTAGATGATCCCCGTCTCGGCCCGCTTGACGTCGTAGTCGGCGGCCTGGATCAGCTTGAGCAGGATGTTCTCGACGTCCTCGCCGACATAGCCGGCCTCGGTGAGCGCCGTGGCGTCCGCGACCGCGAACGGCACGTTGAGCCGCTTGGCCAGGGTCTGCGCCAGGTAGGTCTTGCCACAGCCCGTCGGGCCGATGAGCAGGATGTTCGACTTGGCGATCTCGATGTCGTCGCCGCGGTGCTCGGCCGCGGTGATCGCACCCTGAGCGCGGATGCGCTTGTAGTGGTTGTAGACCGCGACCGACAGGGCACGCTTGGCCGGATCCTGCCCGATGACGTACTCCTCGAGGAAGTCGAAGATCTCGCGCGGCTTGGGGAGGTCGAAGTCGCCGTCCGCGGTGTCCTCGCCGGCCTCGGCGAGGCGTTCCTCGATGATCTCGTTGCAGAGTTCGACGCACTCGTCGCAGATGTACACGCCCGGGCCCGCGATGAGCTGCTGCACCTGCTTCTGGCTCTTGCCGCAGAAGGAGCACTTGAGGAGATCGGCGCTCTCTCCGATGCGTGCCATGCGAGGCCTCCTTGGTCGTCGCGCACCGGTGGCTGGCACACGAGGTCGTCGTGGAGTTGAGCCTAATCGCATCCGACGACACTGACGGCGCGACCGTGCCGCAAACCACCACGCGTTCGCTCGGGGCGGCCGGTTTGTGCCACAGGACCGCCTCGGACTACGGTGGCCGTCGGGACTCTACAAGTTGTAGAAGCGAAAGGACCTCCATGCGCAAGCGCCTCGTCGCGGGCACCGCCGCCACCGTGGGCATCACGGCCGCTCTCGTCCTCGGGACCGCCGCCGCGGCGAGCGCCCACGTGGAGGCGACGGCCACGGACACCGCCGCCGACTCGTACACGACCCTGACGTTCTCGGTCCCGCACGGGTGCGACGGCTCCCCCACCACCGCGCTGACCTTCCACGTTCCGCGGTCGGTCATCGACGTCACGCCCACGGTGAATCCCAACTGGACGATCACCAAGGCGACGGAGCCCTACACGAGCAAGCAGTCCGCGAGCGACGACGAGGACCCCGCCGACGCCGGGACGCGCGTGACGAGCGTCACCTACACGGCGACGACGCCCCTGGCCGCGGACGAGCGCGACACCTTCCAGCTCTCGCTCTCGCTGCCCGACGGCAAGCCCGGCACGATCGTCGCGTTCCCCGTGACCCAGACGTGCGTCACCGGATCGACCGAGTGGGACCAGGTGCAGAAGGCCGGCCAGGACGAGCCCGAGCACCCCGCACCGGCCGTCACCCTGACCGCGGCGATCCCGGGCGCGGACGACGACGACGACCACGCGCAGGAGCACGCCAGCGACGCGGCGACGGGCAGTGCGAGCGGCACCGAGACGAGCGGCACCGGATCCGCCGGCGGGGACACCGACCTCGTCGCTCGGGGCCTCGGCATCGCCGGACTCGTCGTCGGCGCGGTGGGCGTCGTGAGCGCGGCCGCCATGGCCCGGCGGCGTCCCCGGTGAGCGCCCGCCGCATCCGCACCGGATCCGGTGCGGCGTCGCCGGCCGGGAGAACCGGACCGCGTCGCGCGCTCGCCCTCGCGCTGGCATCGGTGGCGGTCACCGCAGGCGCCGTCCTCGGACTGGCGGCCCCGGCCTCCGCGCACAACTACATGATCGCGTCGACGCCGACCGTCAACGGCACACTGACCTCACTGCCGAAGCGGTTCGAGATCACGACGAACGACCGTCTGCTCGACATCGGTGACACCAACTCGGGCTTCGCCTACCGGATCGTCGGACCGAGCGGTCGGTACTACGAGAACGGCTGCCTCATCGTGGACGGCCCGTCGATGACGACGAAGGCGGCGCTCGGACGGTCGGGCGAGTACACGATCGAGTGGCAGATCGTCAGCGCCGACGGCCACACGGTGTCGGACCAGTACCGGTTCCGGTGGGATGCCCCGGCCGGGTTCCGCCCCGCCACGGGGAGCACGCGGCCGCCGGTCTGCGCGTCCGGGCCGGGCTCGTCGGCCGCAGCGTCGGACTCCGGCACGGGCAGCGCGGGCGGCGGGTCCAGCGGGGTCGTGGGCGACGCGATCTGGATCGGCGCGGGCGGGCTCGTGCTCGTGGCGCTCGTCGTGGTGGTCCTGCTGCTCCTCCGCCGCCCTGCCGGATCCGCCGTGGAGCCGGCGACCGCCGAACGCGGCCGCGACGACGAGGACGACCTCGCCGACGACGCCCGAGACTGACCGCAGGCGCCCCCCGGCGAGATCGCAGTCGTTGCCGTTCTGAGGAGACCCAGAACGGCAACGACTGCGATCTCGCGGAAGGGTGGGCGGCCGCAGGCCGGCCGCAGGCCGCAGGCCGCAGGCCGCAGGCCGAAGGCCGCAGGCCGAAGGCCGCAGGCCGGCCGCAGGCCGAAGGCCGCCCCAGCGGCGCAGGCGCGCGGCCACCAAGCCGCCGGACACGACGGAGGGCCCCGACCAGAACGGTCGGGGCCCTCCGTCTGTCGGGACTACTTGACGAGCGCCGGCAGCGACTTGCGGCTGGTCAGCACCTGGTCGATGAGCCCGTACTCGACGGCCTCTTGCGCGGACATGATCTTGTCGCGCTCGATGTCGTGGTTGACCTGCTCCGGGGTGCGGTTCGAGTGCCGGGACAGGGTCTCCTCGAGCCAGGTGCGCATGCGGAGGATCTCCGCGGCCTGGATCTCGATGTCCGACGCCTGCCCGCCACCCTGCTGGGTTGCCGGCTGGTGGATGAGCACGCGGGCGTTCGGCAGCGCGAGACGCTTGCCCGGCGTGCCGGCGGCCAGGAGCACCGACGCGGCGGACGCTGCCTGACCGAGGCACACCGTCTGGATCTGCGGACGGATGTACTGCATCGTGTCGTAGATCGCCGTCATGGCCGTGAACGAGCCACCGGGCGAGTTGATGTACATGACGATGTCGCGGTCCGGGTCCATCGACTCGAGCACGAGCAGCTGGGCCATGATGTCGTCGGCCGAAGCGTCGTCCACCTGCACGCCGAGGAACACGATGCGGTCCTCGAAGAGCTTGGCGTACGGGTCCTGGCGCTTGTAGCCGTAGGCGGTGCGCTCCTCGAAGCTCGGGAGGATGTAGCGGTCGGAGGGTGCGGGGACGTTCTGCGCGCCACCGAGCATGGGGAGATGCATTCTCGATTTCCTTTTCTTGGTGGTGGGCTACTCGGCGGACGGCGCCGCGGCCGGGGTCTCGGTCTCGCCGTCGCCGACCGTCCCGCCGCCACCGATGACCTCACTGGACATCGCACGGAGGTGGTCGACGAAGCCGTACTCCAGGGCCTCCTGCGCGGTGAACCAGTTGTCGCGGTCGTTGTCCTTGAGGATCTGCTCGATCGACTTGCCGGTCTGCTCGGCGGTGAGTTCCGCCATGCGCTGCTTCATGTCGAGGATGACCTTGGCCTGGGTCTGGATGTCGGCGGCGGTCCCGCCGAAGCCACCGGACGGCTGGTGCAGGAGCACGCGGGCGTTCGGGGTGATGTAGCGCTTGCCCGGGGTGCCGGACGAGAGCAGGAACTGCCCCATCGAGGCGGCGAGCCCGATACCGACGGTGACGATGTCGTTCGGGACGAACTGCATCGTGTCGTAGATGGCCATGCCGGCGGTGATCGAACCACCGGGCGAGTTGATGTAGAGGTAAATGTCCTTCTCGGGGTCCTCCGCCGCGAGCAGCAGCAGCTTCGCAGCGATCTCGTTCGAGTTGTCGTCACGGACCTCGGAGCCGAGCCAGACGATCCGGTCCCTCAGAAGACGGTCAAAAACACTGGGGTTCAGTGTCGCTTCGGCCATGTGTAGCTCCCGTTCAGTTGTCGCTTGTCGTCGAACCTATCGGGTGCAACGCGGCGCATCTCCCGAGTTCGCTGTCGGCAATACCAGGGCCGGGAACGACGCACTGGAGGCCCGGGACCAGCTGGTCCCGGGCCTCCCGTGCGCGCTCTTCGCAGGTGCGACGCGCCAGCGTTGCGCGGCGCCGACCGAGCCTGCGAGGGTCAGTCAGCTCGGCTCACTCGGCCTCGGCCTCGGCCTCGGCCTCGTCGTCCGTCGCCGGCTCCTGGGCCACGCCCGCGGTGAACGCGGACAGGTCGACCGGGGCGCCGTTCGTGTCGACGACCTTCGCCTTGGCGAGCACGGTCGCGATCGCCTTGGAACGGGCGACCTCGCCGACCATGCCGGGGATCTGGCCGTTCTGGTCGATCACCTTGATGAACTCGCCCGGCTCCATGCCGTACTGCGCGGCGGCCTGGATCAGGTACTGGGTCAGCTCTTCCTGGCTGACCTGGACCTGCTCCTGCTCGGCGACGGCGTCGAGGAGCAGCTGCGACTTGAACGCCTTCTCGCTGGACTCGGCGACCTCGGCGCGGTGCTCGTCGTCCTCGAGGCGGTTCTCCTGCTCGAGGTGGCGGTGGACCTCGTCGTCGATGAGCTGCTGCGAGATCGGGATCTCGACGCTGTCGAGCAGCTTCTCGACGAGCTGGTCGCGGGCCGCGGCACCCTGGCCGAAGGTCTTCGACTTGGCGATCTGCTCCTTGAGGTCCGCCTTGAGCTCGTCGATCGTGTCGAACTGGCTCGCGATCTGGGCGAACTCGTCGTCGGCCTCGGGCAGCTCGCGCTCCTTGACGGCCGTGAGCGTCACGGCGATCTGCGCGGTCTCGCCCTCGTGGTCGCCACCGAGGAGCTTCGACTCGAAGGTGGTGGACTCACCCGCAGTGAGGGTCTCGAGGGCGTCGTCGATGCCCTCGATGAGGTCGCCCGAGCCGATCTCGTACGACACACCGGTGGCCGAGTCGACTTCTTCGTCGCCGATGGTCGCGGTGAGGTCGAGCTGGGCGAAGTCACCCGTGGTGGCGGGACGGTCGACCGTGACGAGCGTGCCGAAGCGCGTGCGGAGGTTCTGGAGCTCCTCCTCGATCTCGTCGTCGGTGACGTCGACCGCGTCGACCGTGAGCTCGAGGCCCTCGTAGTCGGGGAGGTCGAACTCGGGACGGACGTCGACCTCGAACGTGAGGACGAGGTCGCCCGTGAAGTCCTTGACGCTCGGGAGCTCGGCGATGTCGGCCTCGGCACGACCGAGCACGCGGAGCTCGTTCTCCTCGACCGCCTGGCGGTAGAAGGTGTCGATGGCGTCCCCGACGGCGTGGTTCAGGATCTCCGGGCGGCCGACGCGCTGGTCGACGATGGCCGGCGGCACCTTGCCCTTCCGGAAGCCGGGGATGTTGATCTGCTCGGCGATGTGCTTGTACGCGTGGTCGATGCTCGGCTTGAGCTCGTCCGGCGTCACGTTCACGGTGAGCTTGACCCGGGTGGGGCTCAACTTGTCGACGGTGCTGGTGACCAAGGGTGTGTTCTCCTGAGGTTGACGATGGTGTGACCTGGTCGGGGCGACAGGATTTGAACCTGCGACCTCCCGCTCCCAAAGCGGGCGCTCTACCAAGCTGAGCTACGCCCCGGTCGTTGCCGGGCCAGGGTCGTGCAACGAGCGCGGGCAGGACGGACCCGACCGCGATCGATCCCGACGAGTCTAGCGGCACGCGAGCGCGGCGTTCCCGGCCCTCCCAGCGGCCGTGGAGGCGGTGGGTACCCGCGTCACGCGGGTGGCGGTGGCAGCGCGCCCCGGTCCTCCCGGCCGTCGGTCGCAGCGTCCTGCCCGCGACCGGTCCTGCGGTCCTGGCGCCCGTCGTCCGCGGCGTCCCGCAGGAGCCGGCGCCGCCAGCGGAGGCCCACGGCGACCTGGACGAGCACCGCGGCCGCGAACAGCGCCACCGCGACGATCGGGCGGACGACGTGCAGGAGCACGTGGAGCGGCTCCCCCACGTGCCCCCCGACGACCGACGGCGCGAACGACAGGACGACGACACCGACGGCGACGAGCACGTACGAGACCACGCGCGAGCGCCGCACGAGTGGATCGTGGCTGGTGGTCGCGACCCGGGGTACCCGCACGTCGCCGAGTGTAGGCGCGGTGTGCGGGGACACCCGGCCGTCCGCTACGATCGGGGGGCGGCGCCGTGGTGTCGCACGGGGATGTAGCTCAATGGTAGAGCCCCAGTCTTCCAAACTGGCTACGCGGGTTCGATTCCCGTCATCCCCTCCCTTGTGGCTACTGGGAAGTAGGCCCGTTCAGCTAGTGAACGGCTAGCGCGAACCCCTCCGAAACCCCTCGTCGGCCCGTACCTCCTCGAGAGCGACCACTGGTCATGTCTGATGTGACGGTCGTCGTGTCGCCGCGACGATCATGCCTAGCTAACTCATAATGCGAAGGTAAGTCACCTACCAAGAATGAGTTCAGTCATGGCAGATTCCCCTTCCGCGGAAGCCCGGTCGTCGTACCCCTATCTGTCCACGAACCAATGGTTCGGAGTGCGCAGCCGACTGAAGCAGTCACCACCGCGAGCGATCGACGTCGACTGGGTCATCGCGGCCTTGGACACGACACAGAGGACGGCGCAGAACGTCGTTCCCCAGCTGAGAGCACTCGGCCTAGTGGGGCCAGACAACCGAACTACCGATCTGGCACACGACTTGCGCGATGACGAGTCCTACGCAGCAGCGTGCGCCGCCATCGTCGAGAGTGTCTACCCGGAGAGCCTTCGCAACGCCCATGACGATCCCTCCGCTGATCCGTCGCGAGTTGCAAGCTGGTTCTCCCGCAACGCTCGCGTTGGGGACGCCGCAGCGAAGAAGCAAGCGGTCATATATCTGACGCTGCTTGGCGGAGAGCTGCCCGCTCCAGACAACGCGGAGGCAGCTCCTAAGCCGAGGAAAAAGGCGGCAGCGAAGCCGAAGCCATCGCCCGCCCCTTCAAGCGCGTCAGCTCGAAGCGCCGGAGCCGCCGTCGCCGGAGGCTCACCCACCGAGAATGACGGGCCCACGCAGCACGAGGAGCGCGGTCTACGGCAGCAGCAACCCAACGGAACGCCGACTATCCACGTGGACCTACAGATTCACATCTCGGCTGACACGAGTGATTCACAGATCGACTCAATCTTCCAGAGCATGGCGAAGCATCTCTATGGCCGATGAGGCGCTGCCGCTGGCGATGCGTATCGTCCGCGGGATACAAGCTGATGGCGTACCCACGGCGTCGACACGAGCCACACCGGCTAGTCGTCGGACGACCGGTGCCTCAGCCGATGCAGCACCGGAAGCTCCGACCGCCTTTCTCACCTGGGCGCACCGTCATTCCTCGTGGGACGACCAACAGGCGCAGAACTGGCAGGAAGAAGTTGCGACCTTCGCTGCGACCCTGCGGCACCTCGGCGTTGACGCCGACGTCGACTTGTTCCATCTCGATGAGCCTCAAGACTGGACACGATTCGGGCAGCGGGCGATTCAACGGGCGCAGTTTACCCTCATCATCATGTCCGCTGCATGGGCTGAGCGATGGGCGGGCAGCAATGCCCCGACGGAAGGCGCTGGCGCAGCAGGCGAGGCGGATTATCTGCGTGGCCTCTTCGCGAAGAACCAGGAGACTTGGCAGCGAAGACTGCTCATTGTCATGTTCCCGGAGGTGCCGGGGGCTTTGGTTCCACCGGACCTCGAGCGGGTCTCTCGCGTCTACGTTGATCCGACCAACACCGACGATTACGAGGCGGTTCTCCGTAATCTCACTGCCCAACCGCGCTACCCCAAACCACCGCTCGGCGTCGTACCCCGCTTCACACCGGCTCAGACTCAGGCGGCCGGCGACCTTCGAGAAGAGTTGAAATCGGTGCGGGCCGAGATGAAGGCGCTGACAGCAGATGCTCCCGCGGAGCGGCGACAGCGGCTGACCATGCGAGAGTCAGCCCTCCTCGGCTTCATCGACGCTGCAGATCAGGGGGATGACTAGCGCCCAACGAACGCCTCGAACCGCGCGATCTAATCGTCGTAGTCGGTCGGGTACAAGTGGCCGTAGATGGTGTCGGTCGTCGAGACGGAGGCGTGCGCCATCCAGCGGCTGACCTCATATGGCTTGAAGCCCGCGGCGAGCATCAGCGAGGCGTACGTGTGGCGCAGGTCGTGGAAGCGCATGTGCTGCACCACGCCCGCTCGCTGGGCGGCTGGCACGAGGTAGTAGGCGCGCACTCCCCCGCAGTCGATGTTCCGGGACCAGTCGAGCCGGCGAGAGCCGTTGCTGCGGGCTGGCCAGAACAGCGCGTCCGGGTCGCCGCTGTGCGGGTGCGCCAGCAGGTACTCGCGCAGGTCAGCGATGAGAGAGCGCGAGAGCAGCGGCACGTTCCGGGTGGAGCGGGCGCTCTTAGGGGTGCCAACCTGCCACTCGCCGTTCACGCGGCGGATCGACTGCCGCACTTCCACGTGCCCGGCCGCGAGGTTGACATCGCGGATGCGCAGCCCTTGCAGCTCAGCGGCGCGCAGGCCGGTGCCTGCGGCGAATCGGATCAGCAGCCCGTAGGGCGCGTACTCGTCCAGCTCATTGGCGACCTTCTCCACCTGCGCGGCGGTGAGGAACACAGGAGCGAACCCGTCCGCGTTAGTGGCGCGAGGGATGTCCACCGCGTCGCACGGGTTGTGTGCGATCAGCCGGTGCCGCAGCGCATACCGAAACACCTTGTTCAGGGTGATGAAGTGATTGCGCACGGTTGAGGACGCGCGACCGGACGCGATGAGGTTAGCCGCCCAGGCCTCGACCTCTTCCGAAGAGATGGTTGAGATGCGTCGCTTGCCGAAAATCGGCAGCACGCGCGCCTCGTAGAACTGCACGTACCCGGCGTAGGTGCTCGGCTTCAGCTTTGCGCGAGACGCCGCGAGCGACGCCTGCACCACTTCCTCGAAGCTCTTGCCGCGCCCCGCCAACGGCTCGGTCGTCTGCCCGTTTGCCTTCTGGTTCTCCACCGTCAAGGCGAAGCGCTCGGCCTCGCGCTTAATCGTGAACGACCGCTGCCGAAACTTGCCGCCGTCTCGCCAGCGGACCTCGTAGGCCCGGCCGGGCTTCCGCTCTACCGCGCTCAATCAGAGCTTGCGAGCTGTCGACCAAGGTGTTCTCGTAGATGCGCACTCGATCGAAGACCGCGTCGTCCACACGCTTGATCTCGGCCTGCTCCGCGACCGAGTTCGGGTAGGACTCTTCCCGAGCGTGGATGCGGTAGACCTCTGGGTCCGCAGCGACGGCGGGGCTGTAGTCGAAGACAGGCATGTCAGGCTCCGATCCGGCGGGTCGGGCGCTTGGCCAGGTCTCGGATGCGTTCCCGGGTGCTGCTGCTTTCGTCGGCTCGCTCAAAGGCCGCGGTGAAGTACCGCTCCGTGGCGTCGAGTTCGGCCCGCAGCTCTTCGGCAGCGCCGCGGTAGTCCTCGGCGCGAAGGCGCAGCAGTCCTGCGGCGCGCGGCCCGTGGTACGCGGGGTAGAACGTGGGCTGGATGGTCATCGGTCGTCCTTCTGGGTTGAGCGGTCACTGCTGAGTCGGCCGCGGGTCTCAGCCAGGCGGAGCGTCTGTGCGACTTCGGGAAACAGCATCCCAAGAGTCGTCAGGTGGTCAATAAGCGCGGTACGCACGATCGTTGCCTTGGAAATCCACCGAGGCGCACCATCAAGTCGAGCGCTTCGCCCACTTCCACGGGCAGCGTCGTTCGCAATTCTGATTCGTAACCGAGCGGCTGTGGCCCACGCTTTCCCATTAGGTTCCGTCCGTTGCGTTAGCCATTAACCATACGCCGCAAATAAATTAGTCAGGCACAAAGCGCCGCTTTATTTGCATGGCATTCTCGACCATTGCGGAAGGCAACTCTCATGAGCAACAGCAGTGCCCGCGGTACTAAATACGCCGGTGACGACAAGGAGCGACCGGAGCGCCCCCTCACCGTCCAGGAGCAAGCCCGCGCCATGCGGCGCGAGGGGCTTCACGATCATCTTGAACTGCCGGGGCACCACAGAGCGAAGGGCTTCCAGTGATGTCACAGCCGACAATGTGACTGTCAGGGCAAGGGGAATCGGGGGCTCGTTCCACGAGCCGTCGCTCACCAGTGAGCGAAACGCGCAGTCGCTGTGCGGCACGCCGTGAGGCGCAACTTGACAATTGCCACATAAGTCGAGAGCATCCGAGGGTGCCTCACGATAGTTCCCCGCTCGACTTCATCGCGCCAAACTCGCGGGCGGTACCTCGCCCGAAGGACCCAAGCAGCCCGTACTTCGGAGTTGATCCAGAGGAGTGGCGTGAAGTAACCGCTGAGCTCATCTCAGAGCATCCGCTAGACCCTAGGATTCTGCGGGACGCGGTGCTGCAGAGTTGGGATGACATCTTTGAGTCATCCATCGGTCTCGGTCGTATCGGCGCAGGGATCGACCCGGATCCTCAAATCATGGGATACCTACTGCACGAACTGATCCCCGTACGAATTAGCGCCGAATCCCGTGAGTGGCGGAAGGATTCCGCTTCCGACGAGAAGGACCTGGTTTACGTACCCAACCCCAGCTATTCGATCGAGATCAAATCCTCAACGAACGCGATGCAGATCTTCGGTAACCGAAGCTATGGCGTTGAGCGGACGGAAGATGGGCGGGGGCGGCAACTGAAGAAGGCAAAGTCGGGATACTACTGCGCCATCAATTTCGAGCGGTGGGTCGATGCACCGGGTAGGCGTCCCGAGATCCGCCGAATCCGCTTCGGATGGATCGATAGCACCGACTGGGTCGCCCAGCGCGCCGAGACCGGACAGGCCTCGACGCTACCCCGCGCGGTCTACGCGAATCAACTCGCCGTCATCTACTCCCGCTAGCAGCGCAGCGCGATCGTCAAACATCCGGTCCAATCGCTGGATAGCGGTCCCGAGGTAATCCGAGCGCAATTCGAAACCGACGGATCGCCGCCCCAGGCGTCCGGCGACCGCCGCCGTCGTTCCAGAACCCAGGAACGGGTCTAGCACCACGTCGCCAGGTCGTGTGGTCGACAGGATGATGCGCTCGATCACTGCTTCGGGGAACTGGGCAGGATGAGGCATGCGCTCCTTCGAAGCGCGCTGCCTACCAGACGTCACCTTGGGAATATTCCAAACATCGCCGGGATTTTTCCCCAGCGGATTGCACTTCAGCTTGCCGTTCTTCCGCTGATTTGGGTATTTAACGTCAGGGTCACGAACCGAGTCAAGGTCGAAGTAGTACGAGTCGGGATCCTTGACATACCAGAGGAATTTCTCGTTCCGCGGCGCAAACGCGCGACTCGTGGTCGTACCCGCCCCATACGCCCATACCACTTCCTGGCGCAGGTAGAACGGGACTTTATCCCACAGGAGGTAGGGCAGCGGCACCGCTCGACCCTGGCCCTTCACTTCGACGTAGCCGAGATTGAGCCAGAAATGAGCAGACTCCGATGAGATACGACCGATCTCGACCGCCCAAGATTCGACCCATTGGAGGTACTCCTGGAGGTCCAACTTCGTCTCATACTCTTTGCCGATGTTGTACGGCGGACTCGTGACGGTCGAATCGAGCCAGCTAGAAGGCAGCTTGCGAAGTAGTTCGAGCGAGTCGCCTTGATAGATGAGGACTCCATCGCGTTCGTAGGCGGGGGCACCGAGGTGTGTGCGAACTACGTCGAGGGACATGGAGCTCCAGAGTGTCGAACGGGCTTTCGAATGAAGCCTACTGCGAGTCAGGACTGTTACAGGTGTCGCTGCACCCGAGCGACGTCAGTATCCGCGCGACCGCCGACACAGCGACCGCGGGCACTCGGAAACCCCTCCGACCGCGCCCCGCCACGCACTGCCGACGGCTACCGGCTCGACCCGATACAGCCCCCACGATCCCCGCCGGCTCGGGTTCTCATGGGCTACGGCGGGCGAGGGCGGTTCGCCACGGCTCAATAAGTGGGAGCCCGGCGGACGTTCTTCCAAACTGGCTACGCGGGTTCGATTCCCGTCATCCCCTCCACGTGACCCGACCCGACGTCGTCCACCGTGCCGAGCAGGTGCTCGTCCTCCTCGAGCCGGTACCGCACCGGATCGCCGTCGTCCGATGCATCACGGTCGGCGACGAGTGCGATGGTCGAACTCCGGGACACGAGCAGCACGGCCGGGGTCGGCCGGCCGTCGCCACGGTTCACCTCGAGCCACATGAGGCCGTCGGACGCCAGGGCCGTCCGGATCCGCTCCCGCACCGCGTCGGGCCCCTCCTTCGAGATCGTGTACTCGATCCCGTCGTAGATGACGATGGTCCGGATCATGCCGGGGTCCCTTCCGAGGGCTCGGGGACGATGCGCAGTCCGCCGGGCGACCCGGCTGCCTGGGCCAACGCCTCGACCCACTCGCGGTTGATGGTCGGCGGGCGACTGCCCGAGTAGCGGATGACGAGGGGCACGGTCCGGTCGAGCCAGATCGCGGTCCGACCGTTCCCGACGTCGCGGTCGTCCTTCCAGGAGAACATGAACGACTCGCCGCGGCGCAGCTTCGTCGCGATCACGATCTGCAGGTGCGCGAGCAGGCGGTCCTCGAAGTCCACGGTGTACGAGCTGTTGTAGATCATCCTGCCCATGGGACCAGCCTCCGATCCGGCTCCTGGGATCGCCGCCAGGGAGCCCAACGCCTGTCCTGTCAGCGTACCCAGACCGGAACGACCACGCTGGCATCATGCGACGCATCCACTACGCCGGGGGGTACGTCATGACCGGCGACAGCACGTGCAAGGCCCTCCTCCGGTACGCCCGGGCACTCGCCGTGGCGGGCGTCGCCGACGTCGTCCAGATCCCGGTCGTCACGGACGGCGGCAGCAGGGGGTACGCCCACCTGCTCATCGGGCCCGCGAGCCAGATCTTCTCGACACCGGTCCTCGAGAGCCCGGACGAACCGCTCGACCAGGAGGTCATCGAGCGCCTCGAGCGGGGGACGATGTCCCTGCAACCGAGCCGGCCGGAGTGGCCCGCCGAGATGACCGACGTGCAGGACCTCAGTTTCCTCGTCGACCTGGACTACGACGCCACGTAGGGTCGGCCGAGGGCGTACCGGACGCGCAGCCGAGCGGGGACGCGCCGCTCGACTTGACGCCGGGTTCGAACACACGTTCGAATAGGGGTATGGGACGGCGACGTGAGGACCGGTGGTCACCACCGGAGCACCCCGAGTCGCCGCGCCCCGACGCGTTCTCGCTGTCGGAGGACGCCCGGGGCGGCGATCCCTGCCACGCCGTCACGCCGATCCCGGTGTGGGCGTGGATCCAGTTCCCGTCGTTCCACGTCCGGGTCAAGGCGTTCGCCCGCAGCTGGACCGTCGACGCCGTCCTCGTGGAGTGGGCGCAGTTCGGTCATCCGGCCGAGGCCTGGGTCTGGCGATCCGCCGTCAAGCACCGCACCCTCCGCGAGGACGACCGCCGGACGCGCCGGGTGGCGGACGACCGATGGTGACCATGCAACGACGCCGCGGACGCATGGACCGCGTGAAGCGGACATTCTGACGCGACCGCATTGACAGCCCTGCCCATACAGAGGATCGTTCAGCGAATCGCACGTCGTTGAACATTTCAGCGCGCGAAGGATTGGACGGACGGACCAGTGCCGGCCGCATCGACCACGGGAGGGCAGATGAAGAAGACCGACGTCCCCTCCTGGATGTCCCACGTCCTCACCCCGCCCGAGGTCATCGCGGCCTACGTCGAGCAGCGCGTCAACGACCCGTCGCTCCTCGCCCCGGACCAGACCGAGCCGACGTACGCGGACTTCCTCGTGTCCGAGGACTGACCGGCCCCGGCGCCAGCCGGGAGGCCCGTCAAGCGGGCGGCGCGTCGGGTACCGGTGAGCTCCTCCCGCGCTCCCGTCGGCCGCTCACGGTGACGCCGATGCTCGCCAGCGTCACGCAGGCCAGCGCGACGAGCTCCCGCGCCGACAGGGCCTCGCCCGCGATCGCGAACCCGGCGAGCGCTGCGATGGCCGGCCCGAGACTCTGGAGCACCCCGAACACCCGCGGGGGCAACGTCCGGAGCGCCTGCATCTCGAGGGCGTAGGGCAGGACGCTCGACAGCACGGCCACGGCGCCGAACACGAGCAGCAGCACCGGATCCGCTCGGACACCGTGCACGGCGGCGCCCGCACCGACCGGGAGGGCGACGAGCATCGCGACGACGAGCGAGACGCTCAGACCGTCCACCCCGGGGATCCGCGCACCGACGTGCCGGTTGAGCACGATGTACGCCGACCAGCACACCGCGGCGACGACGGCGAACACGAACCCCGCGACCGCGGCGGGACCGGACGCGCCGACACCGAGCAGCACGACGCCGGCGAGTGCGAGCGCGGCCCAGACCACGTCGCGCCATCGCCGGGTGTACACGAGCGAGAGCGCGAGCGGCCCGAGGAACTCCACCGTCACCGCGATGCCGATCGGGATGCGCGCGAACGCGACGTAGATGCAGACGTTCATGCCGCCGAGGGCGAGACCGAGCCCGAGGGCGCCGAGCCACTGCGCCCGGTCCCACGACCGCACCGCCGGCCGCACCACGAGGGCGAACACGACGGCGCCGATCGTCAGACGGAGCACGGCCGCACCGACGGACCCGACCACGTCGAAGTGGGTCTTCGCGATCGCCGCGCCGAGTTGCACCGACACCATGGCGGCGACGGCGAGCGCGGGCGCCGGGACACGTGCCGCGCGGTCACCGTCCCGGGCCGGGGTCGGCGCGCTCATCGGTGCCTCATCGCAGGGACGCGAGGACGGCGAGGACACGACGGTGGTCGTCACCGGTGTCCTCGAGTCCGAGCTTGGCGAAGATGTTCGACACGTGCTTCTCGACGGCGCCGGTCCCGATCACGAGGGTGCGTGCGATCGCGGCGTTCGAGCGCCCCTCGGCCATGAGCGCGAGGACGTCCCGCTCGCGCGGTGTCAGGGCGGCGAGCGGGTCACGCCGGCGCCCCATGAGCTCCGTCACGACCTCGGGGTCGAGCACCGTGCCGCCGCTCGCGATGCGCCGGATCGCGTCGTCGATCTCGTCGAGGCGCGTGACGCGGTCCTTGAGCAGGTAGCCGAGCCCGCTCGATCCGTCTGCCAGGAGCTCCTCGGCGTACGACGCCTCGACGTACTGCGAGAGGAGGAGCACCCCGATGCCCGGCACCGTACGACGGGCCGCGACGGCGGCGCGCACACCCTCGTCCGTGTAGCTCGGCGGCATGCGGACGTCCATCACGACGACGTCCGGTCGGACCTCCGGCAGGCTCGCGAGGAACGTCACCGCGTCACCGTACTGCGCGACGACCGCGATCCCGGCCTCGTCGAGGACGCGCGTGAGGCCCTCGCGCAGGAGGACCGCGTCGTCGACGACGACGGCCCGGATGCGGGGTGCATCCGGGCCGTCGGTCATGCGCTCGATGCTAGCCGTCACGGCGCCGCGGTCGGTCCCGCGGCGGGCGCGACCGGACCTGTTGTGGACGAGGACGGGCCTCCCGGCATCGTCGTCGGCGTACCCCGCAGCGCGCCGAGCGGGATCCGCGCCACGGCGTCGGTCGGGCCACCCGCCGGGCTCGACACCGACAGCTCGCCGTCGAGCGCGCGCATCCGCCCCATGAGCCCGAGGATCCCGTGGCCCTCCTGCACGGCGGCACCACCCCGGCCGTCGTCCCGGACCCGGAGTTCGAGCACCGGCTGACCGTCGGGGTCGGACGTCAGGGTGATCGAGACCTCGGCGGAGGACGCCTCCGCGTGCTTCGTGGTGTTCGTCAGGAGCTCGCTCACCGTGAAATACAGGTTGCGCTCGATCTCGGTCGGCAGCACGAACCCGTCCGGCAGCCGCACGTCGAGGTCGACGGGCAGGGGCGTCCGGGACACGAGCGCCTCGAGTGCCGCGACGAGCCCGCGGTCGAGCAGGATCGGCGGCGCGAACCCCCGGGACAGCGCACGGAGCTCGTCGAGGGCGTCCTTCGCGTGCCCGGACGCCTCGGCCATGAGTCCGCGGGCACGCTCGGGGTCACGCTCGAACGCGCGCTCGGCCGCCGCGAGGTCCATCCGCAGCCGGACGAGCCGCTGCTGCGGTCCGTCGTGCAGGTCACGCTCGATCTGACGGAGCGCCTGGCCCTCGGCGGTGACGGCACCGGCCCGCGACGCCTGCAGCCCGACGACGCGCTGCTGCAGCACCTCGGACCGGAAGCCGCCGAGGAGTGCTCGGTCCACCCAGTAGTGCGCGAGCACCGCGCCGCGGGTCCACAGCGGGAACAGGAGGACCGCTGCCGTCACCGACACCGCGCACGCGATCGCGCCGACCACCCAGGGCCAGGTCTGGCCGATCCCCTGATGGGCGAGGTACTGGTTGATCTGCCACCCGTGGGTGATGGCGGCGAACCCGGCGCCGACCGGGGCCACGACGCCGGCGACGAGGGTGGCACCGGCGCCGATCGTGATGCACGCGACGAGCGGGTAGACGACGACCGCGTGCAGCAGGTACAGCCAGTAGTGCGGGTTCGCCACGGCCGACACGATCCGGAGGAACCAGTTCTGTCGCCACCGCGGCGTCCAGTCGACGGGGCGGAAGCGCTCGGGCTCGGCCCAGCTCATCCGGAGCTGCTCGAACGCGCCGAGCCATCGGGCGACGAACAGCGACGCCAGGAACAGCGCGAGCGAGATCGGGTTGAGCACCTGCCCGGCGGTCCCGTGCAGGATCACGAGGGGGAACACGGAGTACACGGTGCCGAGGAGCAGCGCCGTGAACGCGAGGTACCCGAAGTCGCGGGGGACGTGCCTCCAGGCGTCCCGGTAGAAGGAGCGGCGCGGGGTGCCGTCGCCACCACCCCCACCGCCGGGCGGGACGGCGCCGTCGTCCGGGCCGGACGGGGGGACGTCGCCGAGTCGGGTCCCGGGTATGCGGCCGGGAGCGGACGCGGGCGCGCTGCCGGACGCGGGCACGCCGCCCGACGCGGCCGACGGGAGCTGGTCGGAGGGCATGGGCACGGTCTCCGCGGTGTCGATACGAGCTGTTTCGGTCATGGATCGAGCCTCGCGGTCGGCGGGCCCGCGCCCCATCCTGCCCGCTCCCGGCCCCGTGGTGGGGTTGTCCCCCCTC